>NZ_CP022316.1:0-691946 GCF_002216795.1 Brachybacterium avium
GGAGGACGTCGCGGCGCTCGACGCCGATCCGCTGCGGTGCTTCCACCGTGAGACCTCCGCCGCGATGGTCGACGAGGTCGATGCGGCCAAGTCCGACGGCGACACCCTTGGCGGCGTGGTCGAGGTGCTGGCCTACGGCGCACCGGTGGGGCTCGGCTCCCATATCCAGTGGGATCGCCGCCTGGACGGCCAGCTCGCCCAGGCGATCATGTCGATCCAGGCGATGAAGGGGGTCGAGATCGGCGACGGCTTCGCCACCGCCGGTCGGCGCGGCTCTGCGGCCCATGACGAGATCCTCGCCGTCGACGGATCTGCTGGCGGGACCTCGGGGACCTTCCCGCGCGTGTCCAATCGTGCCGGCGGCCTCGAGGGCGGCATCACCAATGGCCAGGTGATCCGGGTGCGCGGCGCTCTGAAGCCGATCTCGACGGTGCCCCGCGCACTGCGCACCGTCGACGTCTCCACCGGCGAGCAGACCACCGCCAACCATCAGCGCTCCGACACCTGCGCCGTCGCCCCGGCCGCCGTGATCGCCGAGGCTGTCGTCGCACTGACACTGGCCGACGCCCTGCTGGAGAAGACCGGTGGAGATTCCGTGGCCGAGATCCGAGCCCACCTGGAGGGGACCCAGGCTCTGCAGTCGGCACTGACCGACCGCCGTCCGGACCCCGCTCCATGACCGGTCCCCTCGCCATCCTGATCGGCCCGATGGCAGCGGGGAAGACCAGCGTCGGTCGCGCCCTCGCCTCCCGGCTCGAGGTCCCCTTCGCGGACCTCGACGCCCTGATCGTCGAGGCCGACGGCCGTGCCATCCCCGAGATCTTCGCCGACGACGGCGAGGCGGCCTTCCGCGAGCTGGAGGCCACGACCCTGGCGCGAGCGCTGCAGGAGCATCCCGGGGTGCTGTCCCTCGGCGGCGGCGCCCCCCTGCATCCCGACTCCCGGGAGCGGCTGCGGGGCGCGCCGGTGATCTGGCTGGACGTGGACGAGATCGTCGCCGCCCGGCGGATCGCGCACGGCGCGGGTCGCCCGATGCTGCAGGGCGAGGATCCGATGTCCCGCTGGCGCGAGCTGGCCGTGCAGCGCGGCCCCTGCTATCGCGAGCTGGCGGCGCTGCGGATCGACTCCGGCCACGGCACCCCCGCCCGCGTGGCCCGCTCCATCCTCCGCGCCCTGCACGACGACACCACGATCCCTCCCGAGAAGGAGACCTCATGAGCACGACGGTCATCCCTGTGACCACCCCGACCGGCGGCTACGACGTGCACGTCGGCCGCGGCCTGCTCGCCGACCTCACCAGCTTCCTGCCCGAGCGGGCGCGACGGATCGTCATCGTGCACCAACCGAGCCTGCGCGATGTCGCCGAGCAGGTGCGCGCCACGATCGCCGAGACCGGCCGGCAGGCCTTCGCCGCGGAGATCCCCGACGGGGAGGAGGCGAAGACCGCTCAGGTCGCCGGCTTCCTCTGGGGGGTGTGCGGGCAGGCCGAGATCGGCCGCAGCGATCTGGTGATCGGGCTCGGCGGCGGTGCCGCGACGGATCTGGCCGGTTTCGTCGCCGCGTCCTGGCTGCGCGGCATCGATGTCCTCCAGGTGCCCACCACGGTCGCCGCCATGGTCGATGCGGCCGTGGGCGGCAAGACCGGCATCAACACCGCCGAGGGCAAGAACCTCGTCGGCGCCTTCCACCCCCCGGTGGCGGTGGTCGCCGACCTCGACGTGCTGGGCACCCTCGGCGCGCACGACATCGCCGCGGGCCTGGCCGAGGCGGTCAAGGCCGGCTTCATCGAGGACACCCGGATCCTGGAGATCGTCGAGCAGGGCCCGGCTGCGGTCCTCGACGTGACCACGGGGGAGTTCCGCGAGGTCATCGAGCGGGCGGTCCGGGTCAAGGCCCGAGTGGTCTCGGCTGATCTGCGCGAGGCGGGGGAGCGCGAGATCCTCAACTACGGGCACACCCTCGCCCACGCCATCGAGCGCAACGAGCGCTACCAGTGGCGCCACGGCGCCGCGGTGAGCATCGGCATGATGTTCGCCGCCGAGATCTCCCACCTGGCCGGCAAGCTCTCCGAGGCCGAGGTCGACCGGCACCGCCGGATCCTCGTCTCGCTCGGCTTGCCCACCACCTACCGGGACCGGCAGTGGCCCAAGCTCGAGGACGCCATGAAGCGGGACAAGAAGACCCGCGCCGGGCTGCTGCGCTTCGTGGTGCTGGACCGGATCGGGAAGGTCTCGCGCATCGAGGGCCCCGACCCGGCGCTGCTGCTGTCCGCCTACGCCGCGATCACCGAGGAGTGAACATCTGATGAGAGAGCATCCCCAGAACGAGACGCCCCGGGGCGAGGAGCCCACCCTCGAGCAGGGCACCGGGCAGCACGAGACCGATGTGCGTCGTCGCACCGCGACGGTGCGCGGCATCGAGCTGGGTCGGGCGCGGCCCGAGATCATCGTCCCGCTGGTCGGGGCCGATGAGGAGGACCTGCTCGCGCAGGCCGGCAGCGCGGCGAGCACCCGGGCCCGGATCATGGAGTGGCGGCTGGACCGCTTCCGACCGGATCTCGGGGACACCGGTGAGCACCGCGAGGCGGTGCTGGCCGTCCTGCCGGCGCTGCGTGCACAGCTCGGCCCGGACCGTGCCCTGCTGGTCACCTTCCGCACCGTCGCCGAAGGCGGTGCGCGACCCATCGCCGATGTGGACCTGGGGATCCTGCTGGATGCCCTGATCAGCGTCCGCCGGGCCGGCACGCAGTCCCCCGTCGACCTCGTGGACATCGAGACCTCCCGCGACGCGGGGACCGTCGCCCGGGTGATCTCCGCCGCCCATCGCCACGGCACCGTGGTCGTCGGGTCCTTCCACGACATGGAGACGACCCCGTCCGAGGCGGAGCTGGTCAAGATCCTGCGCGCCCAGCGTCGGCTCGGCGCTGATGTCCCGAAGATCGCCGTGACACCGCGCAGTGCGCGGGACGTGCTCACCCTGCTCTCGGCCAGCCTCACCGTCGCCGAGGACCTCTCGGGCCCGCATATCGCGATCAGCATGGGCCCGCTGGGAGCGAGCACCCGGGTCGCCGCCGAGACCTTCGGCAGCGCCGCGACCTTCGCGACGGTCGGTGAAGGCTCCGCCCCCGGTCAGCTGAGGGCCGAGGACGTGGCGGAGATGCTGGAGCTGCTGCGCCCCTGAAGTCGTCGCAGGAGCCCTGCCGAGGTCGCCGGGGTCCGGACGGGTCTCGGCGGCCCAGGGTCCCGGACCGCGGTTCAGCTGTGGCCGGCCGACGTGCCCTCCTCGTCGTCGGAGCCCCTCGGCTCCTGACCCCGGCGGCCGTGCTCGGCGGTGCTGGGCAGCTCCTCGACCACCGGCTCGGCGAAGATCCTGTCCTCGTAGCCGGCAGCGTCGAGGTCATCCGCCGCCGCGTCGTCGGCGAGATCGTCGCCGGTCGGATCGATCACCGGGATCGTGCCGGTCTCCAGGGCGACCCGTTCGCGCTCCTGCTTGCGGGTGCGTCGCACGAGCCGCTTCAGCTGTGGCGCGGACATGGTCACCTGCCACTCTGCGTGGGCGGGCAGCGTCCAGCGCCGCCATGCCGCGAGGCCCGCGAGGAGGGCGCCGACGGCCACCGCGATCAGCACCAGCGGCGAGGGGAGTCCGAGGGCCACGACGAGCCAGGTCAGGACCGCGGTCAGGAGCGCACCGGTGGCGTACAGCGGCCCACCGCCGAAGATCGCGGGGATACGGCCCACCAGCACGTCGCGGATGACACCGCCGCCGACCGCGCTGGTCACCCCGAGCAGGATCGCGGGCAGCACATCGAGCCCGTAGCCGAGGGACTTCGCGGTGCCGGTCGCGGCCCACAGGCCCATGGCGGCGATGTCCAGCACCGTCACCAGGTGCCGCCACCAGGCGCCTTCGGTCGCGACGAGGAACGAGAAGCCGGCGCCTGCGAGGGCGCAGGCCAGGTACCAGGGTCCGTCGAACGCCGCCGGCACCCCGATACCGAGGATGAGGTCGCGCACGAGGCCGCCGCCGAGCCCGGCGGAGATGCCGATGACCGCGAAGCCGACCGCGTCGAAGTTCAGCCGGGAGGCCAGCGCACCGGCGGCGACACCCATCACGAACACGCCCAGCAGGTCCATGACGCGCAGCACGTCGTTGGTGATCAGCAGCTCGAGAGGGCCCACCCCAATACGGTACGACCCCGCCATCACCAGCGGGAACAGTCGCGTGATGGCGCTTACGGCCGTAGCATCGCCTCATGCCTGCTCTCACCTGTCCGCCGCGCCTCGGTCTCACCGGCGGCATCGGCTCGGGAAAGTCCACCGTCGCCGAGATCTGGCGCCGCGCCGGGCACCGGGTGATCGATCTGGACGCCCATTCCCGCCGGGTGCTGGATGTTCCTGGGGACGGGGTCGAGGAGGCGGTCGCCCGCTTCGGTGAGGAGTTCCGCAACCCTGAGGGCACCATCGACCGCGCGGCGCTGGCGCTTCTGGTGTTCGCGGACGCGACGGCCCGCGCGGCGCTCGAGCGCATCGTCCTTGCCCGGGTCGACGTCGCGGTCGCTCGGGAGGAGGAGGCGGCGGCGCAGGCGGGGGAGCGGGTGATCATCCACGACAGCCCGCTGCTGCTCGAGCAGGAGCAGGAGAGCGGCTACCGCTCGGTCATCGCCGTGCTCGCCCGGCGCGAGGACCGCATCACCCGGGTGATCCGGGATCGTGGCAAGGATCGCGCCTATGTCGAGTCGATCATGGCCGTGCAGGTCACCGATCTCGAGCGGATCCGCCGTGCCGACCGTCTGGTGCTGAACACCGGCGACCGGGAGACGCTCACCGCCCGCGCGCTGCGGGCCCTCGAGGCGGTGCTCGCCGACCTCGAGGATTCCGCCCTGCGCTGAGGGCGTCCTGCGGCTGTGTCGCCCGTGGGCCGCGGGTCGTAGGCTCGGGGCATGCGTCCCATCACCGATCTGGTCCGCGCCGAGCATCCCTTCAAGGTCGTCTCCGAGTACTCGCCCTCGGGCGATCAGCCGAGCGCGATCGCCGATCTCACCCGGCGGATCAACGACGGCGAGCAGGACGTCGTGCTGCTGGGCGCGACCGGCACCGGCAAGTCCGCGACCACGGCCTGGCTGATCGAGCAGGTGCAGCGCCCCACCCTGATCATGGCGCACAACAAGACCCTCGCCGCCCAGCTCGCCAGCGAGTTCCGGGAGCTGCTGCCGCACAACGCGGTGGAGTACTTCGTCTCCTATTACGACTACTACCAGCCCGAGGCGTACGTCCCGCAGTCGGACACCTACATCGAGAAGGACTCCTCGATCAACGCCGAGGTGGAGCGGCTGCGCCACAGCGCGACCAACTCCCTGCTGACCCGGCGCGACGTGGTCGTGGTCTCCTCGGTCTCCTGCATCTACGGCCTGGGCACCCCGCAGGAGTACGTGGACCGGATGGTCCAGCTCTCCGTGGGCCAGGAACTGGACCGGGACGAGCTGCTCACCCGCTTCGTGGACATGCAGTACGACCGCAACGACGTGGCCTTCGAGCGCGGCACCTTCCGGGTGCGCGGAGACACCGTGGAGATCATCCCGATGTACGAGGAGCTCGCGATCCGGATCGAGTTCTTCGGGGACGAGATCGACGCGCTCTTCACCCTGCATCCGATGACAGGGGAGGTGATCCGGCAGGAGGAGCACATTCACATCTTCCCGGCCTCGCATTACGTGGCCGGCCCCGAGCGCCTCGCCCGCGCGATCGGCACCATCGAGGTCGAGCTCGCCGAGCGGCTCGAGGAGCTCGAGCACCAGAACAAGCTGCTCGAGGCACAGCGGCTGCGGATGCGCACCACGCACGATCTGGAGATGCTGCGCCAGATGGGGTCGACCAACGGGGTCGAGAACTACTCCCGCCACCTCGACGGGCGCGATCCCGGCACCGCGCCGAACACTCTCATGGACTACTTCCCCGAGGACTTCCTGCTGGTCATCGACGAGTCCCATGTGACCGTCCCGCAGATCGGAGCGATGTACGAGGGGGACCGCTCCCGCAAGCGCACCCTGGTGGACTTCGGGTTCCGCCTGCCCTCCGCGCTGGACAACCGCCCGCTGACCTTCTCCGAGTTCACCGAGCGCACCGGGCAGACGGTCTACCTCTCCGCGACCCCGGCCGACTACGAGCTGGGCCGGTCCGACGGGTACGTCGAGCAGATCATCCGGCCGACGGGCCTGGTCGACCCCGAGGTCATCGTCAAGCCCGTCAAGGACCAGATCGACGACCTGCGCGAGGAGATCGAGAAGCGGGTCCAGCGCAATGAACGGGTGCTGGTCACCACGCTGACCAAACGCATGGCCGAGGACCTCACCGACTTCCTGCTGGAGAACGGGGTGCGGGTGCAGTACCTGC
This sequence comes from Brachybacterium avium, assembly GCF_002216795.1. Taxonomy (NCBI): domain Bacteria; kingdom Bacillati; phylum Actinomycetota; class Actinomycetes; order Micrococcales; family Dermabacteraceae; genus Brachybacterium; species Brachybacterium avium. Next base: position 6,387 of record NZ_CP022316.1, read on the forward strand.
ACTCGGACGTCGACACCCTGCGCCGCATCGAGCTGCTGAGGTCCCTGCGGCTGGGGGAGTTCGACGTGCTGGTGGGCATCAACCTGCTGCGTGAGGGGCTGGACCTGCCCGAGGTGTCGCTGGTGGCGATCCTCGATGCGGACAAGGAGGGCTTCCTGCGCTCGCGCACCTCCCTGATCCAGACCATCGGCCGTGCCGCGCGCAACGTCTCCGGCCAGGTGCACATGTATGCCGACCGGATCACCGACTCGATGCAGTCCGCGATCGACGAGACCAACCGTCGCCGCGAGAAGCAGATCGCCTTCAACACCGAGCACGGCATCGACCCCACCCCGCTGCGCAAGCGGATCGCGGATGTCACCGACATGCTCGCCCGCGAGGACATCGACACCGACACCCTGATGGCCACCGAGTACCGCTCGGGGAAGGAGCGTGTGGCCCGGGACCGTGCTCGCTCCAACGCGGTCGACGCGGTCAAGGGCCGCAGCGTGGATCTCGGGGATGACCCGGTGGGCGCGCTGACCGGCATGATCGACGAGATGACCGCACAGATGCACCAGGCCGCCGAGACCCTCCAGTTCGAGGTCGCCGGTCGCCTGCGCGATGAGGTGCAGGAGCTGAAGAAGGAGCTGCGGGCCGTGCAGCGCTCAGGCTGAGCGGCGGGGCTCCGCAGAGATCTGCGCGGGCCGCAGCGGCCCGCGCAGCACTCAGATGAGGGGCGTCAGAGGATCTTCTCCAGGAACGCCTGTGTGCGCGTCTCCTGCGGGTTATCGAAGACGGCTCCCGGAATCCCTTCCTCCACGATCCTGCCCTCGTCCATGAAGATCAGCCGGTCGCCGACCTCGCGGGCGAAGCCCATCTCGTGGGTGACCACCACCATCGTCATGCCCTCCAGGGCGAGGTCCTTCATCACCGCGAGCACCTCACCGACCAGCTCCGGGTCCAGGGCGGAGGTCGGCTCGTCGAACAGCATGATCTTCGGTTCCATCGCCAGCGCCCGGGCGATCGCCACGCGCTGCTGCTGCCCGCCGGAGAGCCGGCTCGGGTACTCCAGCTCCTTGTCCGACAGGCCGACCTTGCGCAGCAGAGCCCGGCCCCGCTCCCGCGCCTTCTCCGTGCCGAGACGTCGCACCATCTGCGGGGCGAGCATGATGTTCTCGATCACGGTCTTGTGCGGGAAGAGGTTGAACTGCTGGAACACCATGCCGATCTCGGCCCGCATGGCGTCGATCTTGATCCTGGGGTCGGTCAGCCGGTGGCCGTCCACCACCACCTCCCCGCTGGTGATCTCCTCCAGCCGATTCATGCAGCGCAGCAGCGTGCTCTTGCCCGATCCGGACGGGCCGATCACGCAGACCACCTCGCCGTCCTCGACGGACAGGTCGATGGACGTGAGGACCTCGTTCGAGCCGAACGACTTGTGCAGGTCTGTGATGTCGATGATCATGCCTGGAGCTCCAGCCGCTTCTCGGTCAGGCGCAGCACGCCCGACAGGGTCAGTGTGATCAACAGGTAGCAGACGGCCACGGCCGTATAGATCTCCACCGCGTTGAAGTGGTTCGAGGCGATGGTGCGGGCCTGGAACAGCAGCTCGGGCACGAGTATCACCGACAGCAGGGAGGTGTCCTTGATGCTGATGATGAACTGGTTGCCCAGGGGTGGGATCATCCGCTTGAACGCCTGCGGCCAGATCACCTTGCGCATGGTGACGTGGTGGCTCATCCCGAGGGACCGGCCCGCCTCCATCTGTCCCTTGTCGATGGACTGGACGGCGCCGCGGACGATCTCGGCGATGTAGGCGCCGGAGTTCACGCCGATCACGATGATGCCCGCGAGCACGGACGGCAGCGTGTACTGGATGATCAGGGGCAGTGCGAAGAACAACCAGATCGCCTGCACCAGCAGGGGAGTGCCGCGCACCACCTCGATGTAGGCGGTGGCGATCCAGTTGACCAGCGTGAACCGGCTGAGCCGCGCGAGTCCGAAGATCGCACCCAGCACGAATCCGATCACCAGTCCGACGACCGAGATCAGCAGCGTGAACAGCATGCCCACGCCGAGCTGGGGCAGGAAATCGAGGACCCCGGCCCAGTTGAAGTTCAGCAGGGTCCTCATGCGGCACTCACCTTTGCCTTCGGGTGGGCCGGGACGGCCCACCCGTTCATGTGCAGGTTCATCTGTTGAGGATCAGCCGACCTGGGACTCGGCCAGCTGGTCCAGCCATTCCGGCTCGCTGCCGAACCAGTCCTGGTAGATCTCGGCGTAGGTGCCGTCCTCGATCATGTCGGCGAGCGCCTCGTTCATCGCCGTGAGCAGCTCCTCGTTGCCCTGCGAGACGGCGAGGCCGTAGTCCTGCGCCTCGAGCAGCTCACCGACGATCTTCAGGCTGTCACCGCCGGTGGTCTGGATGTAGTACTCCACGTTCGGGGCGTCGTACAGCACTGCGTCCGAACCGCCGCCCTCGACCGACAGGTATGCCTGGTCGAGCTGCTCGTAGGTGTTCGGCGTCGCACCGTCGATGTTGTTCTCGATGTAGTCGGCGCTGGTGGATCCGAGCCGGGTGGCGATGGTCAGACCCTCGAGGTCGTCCACGCTGGTGATGCTGGTGTCATCGACGGGGACGCCGATGCGCAGGCCCGACTTGTAGTACGGGCTGGTGAAGTCCACGACCTCGGCACGTTCGTCGGTGATCGTGATGCCGGCGATCGCGATGTCGAAGGTCCCGGTCTGCAGGCCGGGGATGATCCCGTCGAAGTTGGTGGTCTCGAGATCGATCTCGAAGCCGGCCCGGTCTGCGATCTCGTTGACGATATCGATGTCGAAGCCGACGTACTCACCGTCCTCCTTGAACTCGAACGGGACGAACGAGGTGTCGGTGGCGACGACGTAGGTGTCCTTCAGACCGTCGCTGCTCTCGTCGGCCGAGCCGCCGCAGGCCGCCAGAGTGCCTGCTAGCAGAAGTGTCGTCGACACCGCGGCAATGGTCTTGAATCGCTTGATCAGGTTCACGGAGAGCCTTCCTGGGGAGCCAGTTTCGTATCCGGAGTCGTCATTGAAACGCGAGATAATGAAATGCGCGCTCTCTTGACGTTATGGTGCGCGGTCGGGGGAGTCAATTATTCGACGCATTTCCCCGGAAGTGTTCTCCAACCGTGATGTGGCGGGGTTTCGTACGAGGATGAGCACGTGCGCCGCGCTCTCGACGCAGTGGCATTCCTGCCCCTGATCTCCCCGCTGGTCGCCGCAGTGCTGGGATGGCTGGTCCTCGGTGAGACCCTCACCCCGTTCCAGGGCACTGGAATCGCTCTGGCCCTGCTCGCGGTGTCCTGCGCCCAGAGGACCCCGCCCCGGTCCGGTTCGCACTCACCACCCCTGCCGGCACCTCGTCATGACCCTGCGGTGAGCGCAGTGACGGCGCCCGGCTCCGGCTGCAGTGCCGCCCCGGGTCGCCCGGGGGCCTCGAGCCCCGGCTCATGCCGGTTCGCGCTCCCACGATTCGATACTTCCGGGAACGACCATGAAGAGCGGATGAGGCTCGGGACCACCGAGGGCGTGCTCGCGCTGCCAGCGCTCGGGGCTGCGGTGCTCGAGCTTTGCGAGCAGATGCCTCCATTCGAGGGCGAGCTGCCCGTCGGTGACAGGGATCTGCACAGTCCCCTCTCCGTGGGCGGGGGAGCAGTCGATCCTCGAGCGATCGAAGCGGTAGCCGCGCGCCGTGGCCTCTTCGGCCAGGGCGGCGAGATAGGCGCCGACGGCGTCGAGCGGATCGTCCTGCGCGCGGAAGCGCTCGAGCTGGGGGTGGGCGCGATAGCCCTTCGTGCGCCCGGCGAGCACCGCCTGGGCCAGCAGGGACTCCCGCCAGCAGCCCGTCAGGCCCTGGCGATCGAGGTGGCGGGGATGCAGTGACCACAGGCGCATCCGCCCATCGTGCCGCATGACCGGTCACCGCACGGCACGGTGCCGGCAGAGGTCACCCCGGAGCGCGACGATCGTCGGTGGGCGGCGGGGGTGCGGCTCGATAGCGTGGGCCCCGACCGCCCGTCGCACCACCCCTCGAGGAGCGCCCAGGTGTCCCACACCCCCCAGTCCCGGATCGTCCCGCGCACCACCCGCGTCATCCTCTCAACAGGGCTCGGGATGATCCCGCTCCATCGCCTGCCGTACGCAGCGCGGGCCGTCTACGTCGTGCTGCCTGCCGCCGCCGGCGCCGGATTCGTCCTCGCCGTCCTGCGTCGGGTGCCGTCCCGGCCCGCGGAGGAGGGATCCGCCCCGGAGGCCCCTCGCCGCAGGAGGCGCCGACAGGTCACCCGGGCCGCGCTCCCGATCGTGGTCGCAGGGCTCACCGCTGGTGCCGGCGCCGCGAGCATCGCGATCGATCGCGGTATCGAGGACTCGCTGCGACGGCGCGGCGTGCTCGCGCCTCGGGTGGCGATGGGCCTCGCCTCTGGGGCGCTCTCGCTCGCGATGGACGTGCTGTCGGATCGCGGTGAGAGCACCGAGCCTGCCCAGGAGGGGGCGGGGGCTACTTCTCCGCCGAGCGCTCGCTGATCCCCAGATCCAGCGGGAAGTCGATCGCGCTGCCGGGGAACAGCAGTCGCCCCGCCGCATCGGCTGAATCACGGATCGCCGTCGCCGCGGCCTCGGCCTGCTCGGCAGGAGCGTGGACGATCACCTCGTCGTGGAGGAAGAACGCCAGGTGCGCGCGAAGCGAGAACACCGGCCCCGACGCCGCGGCCGCGGCCGACTCCGGCACCTCCTCGAAGCGTGCGAGCTGCAGCCGCAGCGCCGCCATCCAGGACAGCGCCCATTCCGCCGCGGTGCCCTGGACCACGAAGTTCCGGGTGAACCGGCCCCGCTCCCGGGCGGAGCGACGGGCCGCCTCCTGCTGCCCGGCCGCGACGTCGGGCTGATTCGCGGTGCGCTGGGCGCGGGTCCAGTCCTCCCCGGGTGCGGGGGAGGAGCGGCCCAGCCACGTGGTCACGGTCCCGCCGCGCTCCCCGGTCGCGGCCGCCCCGTCGACCAGCGCCATCGCGGCAGGGAAGTTCCGGCGCAGCCGCGGCACCACCCGTCCGCTGTCCCCGGTGGTGCCGCCGTACAGCGCGCCGAGCACCCCGATCTTCGCCTCCTGCCGGGTCTGCACGATGCGTGCCTCGACGATCCCGGAGTAGAGATCCTTCCCGGCGCCGGCGGCGATCATCGCGGCGTCGGCGGACATCGCCGCGAGCACGCGCGGCTCCAGCTGGGAGACGTCGGCGCTGATCAGTCGCCAGCCCGGATCGGCGCGCAGGGCCGGCCGCAGCTGCCGCGGGATCTGCAGCGCACCGCCGCCGCTGGAGGCCCAGCGACCGGTGACCACACCGCCCGGCACGTACACCGGACGGTAGCGCCCCTCATGCACCCACTCGTCCAGCCAGGTCCAGCCGTTCGCGGTCAGCAGGCGCGACATCTTCTTGTACCGCAGCAGCGGCTCGATCGCCGGATGCTCATGCTGCTGCAGCTCCCACTGCGAGGTGGAGGGGACGTCGATCCCAGCCCGGTGCAGGGCGCGCAGCAGCTTCGGCGGGGACTCCAGCGGCACCAGCGGATCGCCGAGCGCGGCGCGCACCTCGGCGCCGGCGGCCACCATCTTCGACGGCGGCGTGCCGGGAGAGGGGCGCGGCCCGAGCGCGACGGTGAGGATCCGGTCGTGCTCGGCCACATCCCACGGGATCCCGGCCGCCTGCAGCTCGGCCGCGATCAGCGCCCCCGCCGATTCGGCGGCGACCAGCAGGCGCAGCCGGGCCGGGTCGTGGGCACCGTCGATCGCCGCCCGCTGCCGGGTGAACTCGGCCCACGTCTCCTCCGTCTCCGAGGGGACGGCCCCGGAGCGTGGAGCAGCGGCGTCGAGCTCGAAGAGGGCGGCACCCTGGTCCCGCACCGGCTCGTGCGGATCCAGCGGGGTCTCCCACTCCGTCGCCGCCCGCAGCGAGGACGCATCCTCGACCAGCTCCGAGTGACACAGGATCCGATGGATCAGGCGGAGGTCGTGACAGCGCTCAAGCCTCACCCCCGCCGCGAGCAGACGTGGATACCAGGCCGCGGCATCGCTCCAGACCCAGCGGGGAGCGTGCTCCTCCTCGCGCCGGGCGACCAGCGCCGGCAGCCCGTCGGCCGCGACCTCCTCCGTCCCCAGCGAGCGGCCGTCCCCGTCCAGCACGAGCAGCCGGGTCCGCCCGCCGGCCTCGCGGCCGAGGACGCACCACGTGGGTGAGGCGGAGGCAGGCGGCGGGGGAGCGGTCACCAGCCCCGCTCGCGCCAAGTCGGCAGCGAGGCCCGCTCCGCGCCGAGGGTGGTGTCGTCCCCGTGGCCCGGATACACCCAGGTGTCGTCCCCGAGGCGGTCGAAGACGCGCTGCTCGACGTCGTCCATCAGCTGCGCGAAGCGCTCGGGATCCTGGCCGGTGTTGCCCACCCCGCCCGGGAACAGGGAGTCGCCGGTGAAGAGGTGATCGCCCTCGTCCCCGGCGCGCAGGAGCACCGCGATCGAGCCGGGGGTGTGACCGCGCAGATGGATGATCTCGACCTGCTGCTCGCCGAACTCGAGCACGTCGCCGTGGGCGAGGGGGATGTCGATCCGCTCGGTGATCTCCTTGGCATCGGCCTCGCCGGCGGCGGTGCGGGCGCCGGTGGCCGCCATCATCTCCGCGAGCGCGCCCACGTGATCGTGATGGCTGTGGGTGGTGACGAGGAGATCGAGCCCGTTGTGCTCTCCTCCCGCGGCGACCATGCGGCGCAGCGCGTCGGTGTCCGCCGCGGCGTCGATCAGCAGCTGGGCCCGGCTCGACCGACAGGTCAGGAGATAGGCGTTGTTGTCCATGGGACCGACGGAGAGCTTGCGGATCTGCAGATGGCGGAGGTCGCGCACCATCGGCTCGCCTCCGGGTTCGACGTGTCCGGTGTAGTCATGATCAGCCATGGACACAGTATGTCGCCCACCTCTCCTCCGAACAACTGTTCGAAGGCCGGGTTCCACCCCTAAGATGGCCCGGTGACTGAATCTCTGGTCGTCCGTGGTGCGCGCGAGCACAACCTCAAGAACATCGACATCGACATCCCCCGCAACAAGCTGGTGGTGTTCTCGGGGCTGTCCGGCTCCGGGAAGAGCTCCCTGGCGTTCGACACCATCTTCGCCGAGGGGCAGCGTCGCTATGTCGAATCGCTGTCGGCCTACGCCCGGCAGTTCCTGGGCCAGATGGACAAGCCCTCCGTCGACCTCATCGAGGGTCTCTCCCCGGCGGTCTCGATCGATCAGAAGTCGACCAACCGGAACCCGCGGTCCACCGTCGGCACCATCACCGAGATCTACGACTACCTGCGCCTGCTGTTCTCCCGCACCGGCGAGCAGCACTGCCCGGTCTGCGGCGAGCGGGTCAGCTCCTCCTCGGCGGAGCAGATCGTGGACACCCTGCTCGGCCAGGAGCCCGGCACCCGCTTCCAGCTGCTCGCGCCCGTGGTCCAGGGCCGCAAGGGCGAGCACGTGGACCTGCTCAGCGCCCTGCGCTCGCAGGGCTATGCCCGCGCCCGGATCGACGGGAAGAACCGTCGGCTCGATGAGGAGATCACGCTCGACAAGAAGTTCAAGCACACCATCGAGGTGGTCGTGGACCGCCTCGCCGCGAAGCCCGACTCGCGCCGCCGCCTCACCGACTCGGTGGAGACCGCTCTGCGGCTCGCCGAGGGCATCGTGGTGGTCGACTTCGTAGACCTGGAGGAGGACGATCCGGGCCGCATCCGCCGCTTCTCCGAGAAGCGCGCCTGCCCCAACGATCATCCGCTGGCGATCGATGACATCGAACCGCGCACCTTCTCCTTCAACGCGCCCTACGGCGCCTGCCCCGAGTGCACCGGCCTCGGCCAGCGTCTCGAGGTCGACCCGGAGCTGGTGGTCCCCGATGAGGACCTCACCCTCGCCGAGGGCGCGATCGCCCCCTGGGCGATGGGGCATTCCGATCGCCACCTCGAGGTGATGGCGGGACTGGCCGAGCAGCTCAGCTTCTCCATGGACGTGCCGTGGAGGGCGCTGCCGCAGCGCGCCACGGAGGCGCTGCTGCACGGCAAGGACCACAAGGTCCACGTGAAGTACCGCAACCGCTTCGGCCGTGAGCGCACCTACTCCACCGGCTTCGAGGGCGTCATGCACTTCCTCGAGCGCCGCCACTCCGACACCGAATCGGACTGGGCCAAGGATCGCTACGAGCAGTTCATGCGCGAGGTCCCGTGCCCCGCCTGCCGGGGCGCCCGGCTGCGCCCCGAGGTGCTGGCGGTGACCGTGGGCGGCCGCTCCATCGCCGAGGTCACCGAGATGTCGATCCGCGAGGCCCATGCCTTCCACGACGGCCTCGAGCTGGGCGAGCGCGAAGCCGCGATCGCCGACGAGGTGCTGCGGGAGATCCGCTCCCGGCTGGGATTCCTGCTCGATGTGGGCCTGGACTACCTCACCCTCGCCCGCGCCGCCGGGACCCTCTCCGGCGGCGAGGCCCAGCGGATCCGACTCGCCACCCAGATCGGCTCCGGCCTGGTCGGCGTGCTGTACGTGCTGGACGAACCCTCGATCGGTCTGCACCAGCGGGACAACGCGCGCCTCATCGGCACCCTCGAGCGGCTGCGCGACCTCGGCAACACCCTGATCGTCGTCGAGCACGACGAGGACACCCTGAACTCCGCCGACTGGGTGGTGGACATCGGCCCGCTGGCCGGTGAGCACGGCGGCCGGGTGGTGCACTCCGGCGGGGTCGAGGAGCTCAAGCGCAACCCCGACAGCCTCACCGGCCGCTATCTCTCCGGCGAGCTGGAGATCCCGCTGCCCGCACAGCGGCGTCCGATCGACAAGGCGCGGATGCTCGAGGTCGTCGCCCCCCGTGCGAACAACCTCGTCGGGCAGGACGTCGCGTTCCCGCTCGGCGTGCTGACCGCCGTCACCGGGGTCTCCGGTTCAGGGAAGTCCTCGCTCGTCAACGACATCCTGTACTCGGTGCTCGCCAAGGAGCTCAATCGAGCCCGCATCGTGCCCGGGCGCCACAAGCGGGTCACCGGGCTCGAGCACCTCGACAAGGTGGTGCACGTGGACCAGTCGCCCATCGGCCGCACCCCGCGCTCGAACCCCGCCACCTACACCGGCGTGTGGGACCGGGTGCGCACCCTGTTCGCCCAGACCAACGAGGCGAAGATCCGCGGCTACACCGCCGGCCGCTTCTCCTTCAACGTCAAGGGCGGCCGCTGCGAGGCCTGCTCCGGCGACGGTACGCTGAAGATCGAGATGAACTTCCTGCCGGATGTCTACGTCCAGTGCGAGGTCTGCCACGGCCAGCGGTACAACCGCGAGACCCTCGAGGTGAAGTTCAAGGACAAGAACGTCGCGGAGGTGCTCGGCATGTCGATCGCCGAGGCCCTCGAGTTCTTCGACGCGGTCCCCGCGATCCGCCGCCAGATGCAGACCCTGGTCGATGTGGGGCTCGGCTACGTGAAGCTCGGGCAGTCCGCGACCACCCTCTCCGGTGGCGAGGCGCAGCGCGTCAAGCTCTCCTCCGAACTGCACAAGCGCTCCAACGGCCGCACCATCTACGTGCTGGACGAGCCCACCACGGGTCTGCACTTCGAGGACGTCCGCAAGCTCCTCGACGTGCTGGGCGGCCTGGTGGACAAGGGGAACTCGGTGATCGTCATCGAGCACAACCTCGATGTCATCAAGACGGCCGACCACGTCATCGACCTCGGCCCCGACGGGGGCTCCGGCGGCGGACGGATCGTCGCCACCGGCACCCCCGAACAGGTGGCCGAGACCCCCGGCTCCTACACCGGCCACTTCCTCGCCCCGATGCTGACCACCGGACGAGCGGGCCTGTCCGGGAAGAGGTGAACCGGTGATGGCCGACCCTGCGACCTACCGCCCCGCCACCGGCACCATCCCCACCCGCCCGGGGGTGTACCGGTTCCGGGACGAGCACGGCCGCGTCATCTACGTGGGCAAGGCGAAGAACCTCCGCCAGCGCCTGGTGAACTACTTCCAGGACCTCGCCGTCCTGCACGAGCGCACCCGGCGCATGGTCACCACCGCGGCGAGCGTCGAGTGGACCGTGGTGGGCACCGAGGTCGAGGCGCTCACCCTGGAGTACACCTGGATCAAGGAGTTCGACCCGCGGTTCAATGTCAAGTTCCGCGACGACAAGTCCTACCCCTACCTCGTGATCACCATGGGGGAGGAGGTGCCGCGGGTGCACATCACCCGTCGGCCGGGGGCCAAGGGAGATCGCGTCTTCGGGCCCTACCCGCAGGTCGGCGCGATCCGCGAGACCCTCGACCTGATGCTGCGGGTGTTCCCGATCCGCTCCTGCACCGACGGCGTCTACCGCCGCGCCCAGCGCTCCGGCCGGCCCTGCCTGCTCGGCTTCATCGGCAAGTGCTCCGCCCCCTGCGTCGGGAACATCTCCGTGGCGGAGCATCGGAAGCTGGCCGAGCAGTTCGCGGACTTCATGGCCGGCAACACCTCGACGTACACCCGTCGCATCGAGCGGCAGATGAAGGCCGCGGCCGCGGCGATGGACTACGAGACCGCGGCGCGCCTGCGCGATGACCTGCAGGCGCTGGAGAAGGTGATGGAGAAGAACTCCGTCGTCCTGTCCGACGCGACCGACGCCGACCTCATCGCCCTCGCCCAGGACGAGCTGGAGGCCTCCGTGCAGGTCTTCCACGTGCGCGGCGGCCGGATCCGCGGCCAGCGCGGCTGGACCGCCGAGATCCTCGACGACTCCGCCGCGCCCGACCTCGTCGAGCGTGCGCTGACCACCCTGTACTCCGAAGGCACCGCGCCCAAGGAGGTGCTGGTCCCGGTGCTGCCCACCAACCGGGCGCAGATCCAGGAGCTGATGGGGCCGCGGGTGGACCTGCGGGTGCCCCAGCGCGGGGAGAAGAAGGACCTGCTGCGCACCGTCGGCGAGAACGCCACCGAGGCGCTGCGCCTGCACCGGCTGAAGCGCGTCGGAGACCTCACCGCCCGCACCAAGGCCCTCGAGGATCTCGGCCAGGCGCTGGACCTCGCCGAGCCGCCGCTGCGGATCGAGTGCTACGACATCTCCCACTCCCACGGCACGAACGTGGTCGGCTCCCAGGTCGTCTTCGAGGACGGCCTGCCCAAGAAGAGCGAGTACCGCCGCTACTCCGTCAGCGGCGAGGCCGCGCGCGATGACACCGCCTCGATGTACGACGTCATCTCGCGCCGGCTGAAGCATCATCTGGATCCACCGGAGAAGTCCGACGAGGACAAGCGGCGCTTCGCTTACCCGCCCTCCCTGCTGCTGGTCGACGGCGGTCCGCCCCAGGTCGCGGCCGCCCAGCAGGCCATGGACGATCTCGGCATCACCGACATCGCCCTGGCCGGGATCGCGAAACGGCTCGAGGAGATCTGGCTGCCCGGGGATGACTATCCGGTGATCCTGCCCCGCACCAGCGAGGCGCTGTTCCTGGTGCAGCGGCTGCGGGACGAGGCCCACCGCTTCGCGATCTCCTACCATCGCTCCAAGCGCGGCCGCGCCATGCAGGCCAGCGCGCTGGACGGCATCGCCGGGCTGGGACCGGTGCGTCGGCGGGCCCTGCTGGACCGCTTCGTGACCGTCTCCGCGATCCGCTCCTCGAGCGAGGAGCAGCTGGCCGAGGTCGACGGGATCGGGCCCGCGTTGGCCGCGCAGATCGCGCTCGCGCTACGATCCGAGGAGGGGAGCGCAGCGGAGCCGGATGGGAACGCGGAAGCGGGCACCGTGATCGAGGATGCGGCGCTCGGTATCGCCGTGAACACGGCGACCGGCGAGATCATCGACCGCTGACCATCCCTGCGCCCGTTGCCCCTGTCCTGGAAGGAGCGCCCGTGACCGAGGACCGAGCACCCGGCCCGAGCACCGACACCCGTGGCGATATCGTCATCATCACCGGCCTCGCCGGGGCTGGACGCGAGACGGCCGCCCACGCCCTGGAGGACATGGGCTGGTATGTCGTCTACAACATCGCCCCGCAGCTGATCACCACGCTGTACGAGCTCCGCGCCTCCGCCGTGGGCCGCGAGAACCGCTTCGCCGTGGTGGTCGATCCGCGATCCGGCCCGTTCTTCAACGAGCTCGCCGATGTGGTGGCCGACCTGCGCAAGGCCGATCTGCGACTGCGGCTGCTCTTCCTCACCGCCGATGAGTCGACCCTGGTGCGGCGCTTCGACTCGGTGCGCCGCCCCCATCCGCTGCAGGGGGAGGAGGGAGTGCTGGAGGGCATCCGCCGGGAACGGGAGATGCTCGCGCCGTACCGCCGGATGGCGGATCTGGTCGTGGACACCTCCCCGCTGAACGTGCATCAGCTGACCATGAAGATGCGCACCGTCTTCGGCACCAGCGAGGAGCAGCAGCTGACGGTCACCATGCTGTCCTTCGGGTTCAAGTACGGGATCCCGCTCGAGGCCGACCACGTCAGCGATGTCCGCTTCATCCCCAACCCCTACTGGGTCCCGGAGCTGAGACCGCAGCGCGGCACGGACGCCGCAGTCGCCGAGTACGTCCTGGGCGATGCCAATGCAGCGGAGTTCGTGGGCCGCTACCTGGAGATGATCACCCCGGTGCTGCGCGGGTACAGCGCCGAGAACAAGCACTTCACGACCCTCGCGATCGGCTGCACCGGCGGCAAGCACCGCAGCGTCGCGGTCTCGGAGAAGATCGGCGACGAGCTGCGCAGGACCGGGCACGCCGTGCGGATCCGCCACCGTGATCTGGGGCGGGAATGAGCATCGCGCCCCGTGCCGGCGGTTACCGGCTGCGCGGCGCGGACCGCTCCGCCAGCGCCCGTCGCGGCCGACGCGGCGACCCCCAGCGCCCGCTGCGGGTGGTCGCACTCGGCGGCGGGCACGGCCTCGCGGCGAACCTGCGCGCGCTGCGTCTGCTGGCCGATGACATCACCGCCGTGGTCACCGTCGCCGACAACGGGGGCTCCTCGGGCAGGATCCGCACCGAGATGCCGGTGCTGCCGCCCGGAGACCTGCGGATGGCGCTGGCCGCGCTGTGCGAGGACTCGGACTGGGGCTCGATCTGGGGCGACGTCATCCAGCACCGCTTCGCCACCGAGGGCGAGCTGGACGGGCACGCCCTGGGCAACCTGCTGATCGTCGCGCTGTGGCAGATCCTCGAGGACCCCATCGAGGGCCTGGACCAGATGGCCGAGCTGCTCGGCGCCCGCGGCCGCGTGCTGCCGATGGCGCTGGAGCCCCTGGACATCGAGGCCCACGTGCGCGGAGCCGACGGCGAGCTGCGCACCGTCTCGGGGCAGTGGCAGGTGGCCACCGCCGAGGGACGCGTCGAGGACGTGCGGCTGATCCCCGAGCGTCCGCGGGTTCCGCAGGACGTGATCGACGCGCTGGGCCGCGCCGACTGGATCATCGTCGGCCCCGGCTCCTGGTACACCTCGGTGCTCCCGCACCTGATGATCCCCGAGATCGCCGAGGCGATCCGCACCAGCCCCGCCCGGGTCTGCATCACGACGAACCTCTCGGTGGGGGCACAGGAGGCGGAGGGCATGACCAGCCAGGACATGCTCGAGGTCCTGGTGAACGCCTCGCAGGGCTGCCGCTTCCACGCGCTGCTCGCGGACCCGACCACGCTCGAGGATGCTCTGGACCTCGCGGAGGACGCGCGCTCCCGCGGCATCAGGACCCTCCTGCGCCAGGTGAGCGTGGGGGACGGCACTCCCCACCACGACCCGGTGCGCCTCGCCGCCGCGTACCGTGATCTGTTCGACGACGCCTACGGCGACGTGGAGCCCGAGCACGAGGCCGCCGCGCCCCCCACCGAGGGGCCTGCGGCGACGACCACCGAGGAGGACACGCATGGCTCTGACGGGTGAGGCCAAGGAGGAGCTGAGCCATCTCGAGGTGAGCCGCCCCTCCGCCCGCAAGGCCGAGGCGGCGGCGATCCTCCGCTTCGCCGGCGGGCTGCACCTGGTGGCGGGACGGGTGGTGGTCGAGGCCGAGCTGGACTCCGCCGCCGTCGCCCGCCGTCTTCACGGGATCATCGCCGACATGTACGGCCATCGTGCTGAGCTGGGCGTCCTCGCGCCGTCCGGGATCCGGCGCACCACGCGCTACATCGTCCGGGTCGAGCGCGAGGGCGGGATGCTGGCGCGGCAGACGGGCCTGCTGGATTCCCGCGGCCGCCCGGTGCGCGGGATGCCGCCCTTCGTGGTCGGCGGCGCGACCGTCGATGCGGAGGCCGCCTGGCGGGGTGCGTTCCTCGCCCGGGGCACGCTCACCGAGCCCGGCCGTTCCTCGGCGCTGGAACTCTCCTGCCCGGGACCCGAGGTCGCGCTGGCGATGGTGGGCGCGGCCCGCCGTCTGGGCGTCGCCTCGAAGGCCCGCGAGGCCCGCGGCGCCGATCGGGTGGTGCTGCGCGACGGGGACGCGATCTCGATGCTGCTGTCCCGCATGGGTGCCCCGGAGACCGTGAAGATCTGGGAGGAGCGGCGCACCAAGCGCGAGGTGAAGGCCACCGCTCACCGGCTGGCGAACTTCGACGACGCCAACCTGCGCCGCTCCGCCCGGGCCGCAGTGGCCGCCGGCCAACGGGTGCAGCGCGCTCTGGAGGTCCTCGGCGACGAGGTCCCCGAGCACCTCCAGGCCGCGGGCCGGCTCCGTCTGGAGCATCGACAGGCGAGCCTCGAGGAGCTCGGGCGCCTGGCCGATCCGCCGCTGACCAAGGACGCCGTCGCGGGCCGGATCCGGCGACTGCTGGCGACCGCGGACAAGCGCGCGGAGGAGCTCGGCGTGCCCGGGACCGACCAAGGGGTGGACGAGGACCGGCTGCCCCCGTCACCGGACCTCGGTCATTGATAGGATCGTGACGGTCGTCGGGTGAGTCCGGCGCCGTCCGAGCGTACGAGGGCGTGCGCGCCATATCAGTACCGGAATTTCACAGCTCCGCTGTGGATCTAGGAGGAACCCTTGACAGTCAAGGTTGGTATCAACGGATTCGGCCGCATCGGTCGCAACTTCCTGCGCGCCGCTCTCGAGCAGAAGGCGGATATCCAGATCGTCGGTGTGAACGACCTCACCGATAACGCGACGCTCGCGAACCTCATCAAGTACGACTCCATCGGTGGCGTGCTGCCCTACGACGTCTCCCACGACGACGACTCGATCACCGTCGGCGACAGCACCTTCAAGGCGTACGCCGAGCGGGATCCGAAGAACATCCCCTGGGGCGAGATCGGCGCGGACGTCGTCATCGAGTCCACCGGCATCTTCACCGATGCCGAGAAGGCCAAGGCCCACCTCGAAGCCGGCGCCAAGAAGGTCATCATCTCCGCTCCGGCGAAGAACGAGGACGCGACCTTCGTGATCGGTGTGAACGAGGGCGACTACGACCCCGAGAAGCACCACATCGTCTCCAACGCCTCCTGCACCACCAACAGCCTCGCGCCGGTGGCGAAGGTGCTGAACGACGAGCTCGGCATCGTCAAGGGCCTGATGACCACCATCCACGCCTACACCTCGGACCAGGTGCTGCAGGACGGCCCGCACAAGGACCCGCGCCGTGCCCGCGCCGCCGCCCTGAACATCATCCCGACCACCACCGGTGCGGCCAAGGCCGTGGCGCTGGTGCTCCCGGAGCTCAAGGGCAAGCTGGACGGCTACTCGCTGCGCGTGCCGGTCCCCACCGGATCGATCACCGACCTCACCTTCGAGGCCTCCCGCGAGGTCACCGCCGAAGAGGTCAACGCCGCGGTGAAGAAGGCCGCCGAGGGCCCCCTCAAGGGCATCCTGCGCTACACCGAGGACCCGATCGTCTCCAAGGACATCGAGGGCGATCCGCACTCCTCGATCTTCGATGCGCAGCTCACCAAGGTCAACGGCAACCTGGTGAAGATCTTCTCCTGGTACGACAACGAGTGGGGCTTCTCCAACCGCCTCGTCGAGCTCTCGCAGCTCGTCGGCAAGTCCCTCTGATCCCGGAGTCGTCGCACTGACGACCAGGACAGTCCCGGAGCCCGCCGGCCGCCGCCCCGAAGGGACGGTGCCCGGCGGGCTCCGCTCGTCCCCAGAGCCGTCGCCGCAGTGCGGCAGCACGGCAAGACCTCGAAGGAGCACCACAGTGCTGAAGACGATCGATTCGCTCGGGGAGCTGCGCGGCACGCGCGTGCTCGTCCGCGCAGACCTCAACGTCCCGCTGGACGGGACCACCATCACCGACGACGGCCGCATCCGCGCCGCCCTGCCCACGCTGACCCGGCTGGTCGAGGCCGGCGCGCGCGTCGTCGTGATCTCCCACCTCGGCCGCCCGAAGGGGGCCCCCGAGGCGAAGTACTCCCTGCAGCCCGTCGTCGGCCGCCTCGGCGAGCTGCTGGGCCAGGACGTCGCTTTCGCGACCGACACCGTCGGCCCCGCCGCACAGGACGCCGTGGCAGGCCTGGCCGACGGCGGCGTCGCCGTCCTGGAGAACCTGCGCTTCAACCCGGGGGAGACCTCGAAGGACGACGCCGAGCGCCTCACCTTCGCCTCGGAGCTGGCCGCGCTCGGCGACGCCTTCGTCTCCGACGGCTTCGGGGTCGTCCACCGCAAGCAGGCCTCCGTCTACGAGCTCGCCACGCTGCTGCCTGCGGCCGCCGGCGAGCTGGTGCGCAGCGAGGTCGAGTCGCTGCGCAAGGTCACCGATCAGCCGGAGCGTCCCTTCGTGGTGGTCCTCGGCGGGGCGAAGATCGCCGACAAGCTCGGCGTGATCGACTCCCTGCTGGGCAAGGCCGACCGCATCCTCATCGGCGGAGGCATGGCCTACACCTTCCAGAAGGCGAAGGGCTTCGAGGTGGGTCAGTCCCTGCTGGACGAGAGCAAGCTCGACGTGGTGCGCGAGTACATGGAGCGCGCTGAGCGCGACGGCGTCGAGCTGGTGCTCCCGGTGGACACCGTCGTGGCACCCGAGTTCTCCGCCGAGGCGACCCCGACCGTGGTCCCCGTCGAGCAGATGCCCGCCGATCAGGAGGGCATGGACATCGGCCCGAGGACGGCTGAGCTGTTCGGGCAGAAGATCTCCGATGCCGCTACCGTGTTCTGGAACGGCCCCATGGGCGTGTTCGAGTTCGAGTCCTTCGCGAAGGGCACGATCTCGGTCGCGGAGACCCTCTCACAGGCACCCGGGTTCACCGTGGTCGGCGGTGGCGACTCCGCCGCCGCGGTCCGCACCCTCGGATTCGACGAATCCCTCTTCTCGCACATCTCCACCGGCGGCGGCGCGAGCCTCGAGCTCATCGAGGGCAAGACCCTGCCGGGCATCTCCATCCTCGAGGAGGACACCGAATGACCACCCCCCGCACCCCGCTCATGGCGGGCAACTGGAAGATGAACCTCGACTGGAAGCAGGGCCTCGCCCTCGTCGAAGAGCTGGGGGACCAGCTCAAGGGGTTCGACACCGACAAGGTCGAGACCGTCGTGCTGCCACCCTTCGTGGACATCCGCACGGTCCAGGTGGCCGTGGACGCCGGCAAGCTGCCGATCGCCTACGGTGCGCAGGACATCTCCGCCTTCGAGTCCGGTGCCTACACCGGTGAGGTCTCGGGCTCGATGCTGAAGGCGCTCGGCGCCACCTATGTCGCGGTGGGCCACTCCGAGCGTCGTCAGTACCACGGCGAGGACGAGCAGGTCACCAATGCGAAGGTGAAGGCCGCCTTCGCCGCGGGCCTGACCCCGATCCTGTGCGTCGGCGAGCCGCTCGAGGAGCGCCAGGCCGGCAACCACGTCCCGTTCACCCTCGCGCAGCTCAGCGGCGGCATCGAGGGCCTGACCGCCGAACAGGCGGGGCAGATCGTGATCGCCTACGAGCCCGTCTGGGCGATCGGCACCGGTGAGGTCGCCAGCGCGGACGATGCGCAGGAGGTCTGCCACGCCCTCCGCGAGTCGCTGCGTGAGCAGCACGGCGACGTCGTCGCCGACGCGGTGCGCGTCCTGTACGGCGGCAGCGTGAAGTCCTCCAACGTCGTCGAGCTGATGGGCAAGGCCGATGTCGACGGCGCTCTCGTCGGCGGTGCCTCGCTGAAGGCGGAGGAGTTCGCCAAGATCGCGGGCTACCAGGGCTGACTGCAGTGGGCTGAACCGGCCAGAGAGTAAGCCGTCCCACGCGGGCCGGGTCCTGAACGGGCCCGGCCCGTGGCGTATGCTGGCTCGGTCCGCCCGTCTCATCGGAAGGTGCCCGTCCACGTGGATCTGCCTCTGCTGAAGCTCATCCTTCAGATCCTCCTGGCCGTTCTCGGCCTGCTGACCATCATGTTCGTCCTGCTGCACAAGGGTCGCGGTGGTGGTCTGTCCGATATGTTCGGCGGTGGCGTCTCCTCGTCCGCGAGCGCCTCCGGTGTCGCCGAGCGCAACCTGAACCGGCTCACCGTCGGGGTCGCCGTGTCCTGGGGGCTGTGCGCTATCGGCCTCGGCATCGTCGAGAAGCTGCTCTGAGACCTCGTTATACCTGACGAAGGGCCGGTCACCTCAACGGTGACCGGCCCTTCGTACTGTGCGGGGAGGCTCAGCGCAGGGACTGCGCAGCCGCCTCGTCCAGATACCAGGTGGTCGACTCCAGGCCACGCACCGCCGAGGCCGGGACGCGCCAGGGATCGATCTTGCCGTGGCCGTCACGTGCGGCATCGGCCTTCTCGGCCCCGGCGACCAGCAGCGCCACATGCCGAGACGAGTTCAGCACCGGCCAGGTGAGCGAGATCCGCTCCGCCGGCGGCTTGGGGGAGTCGGTCACGCCGATGGCACTGGCCCCGACCCCTCGCTGTCCGGGGTGCTGCGGGAACAGCGAGGCGATGTGGCCATCGGGACCCATCCCGAGCAGCAGCACGTCGAAGAAGGCGCGGCCCCGGGTGCGGAACGGCTCGTCACCGCCCATCTGATCGAGCTGCTGCCCGTACCAGGCGGCGGCGTCCTCCAGCGACATGCCGTCTGCGGGGGAGGGCATCACGTGGATGTGACGGGCCGGCAGGCCCGCCGAGGACTGGAGCGGGGCCAGCAGCGCCTCCCGCACGCCGACCTCATTGCGGTCCGCGGAGTCGTGATCCACGTAGCGCTCGTCGCCCCACCACAGATGCAGCCGGCTGCAGTCGACTCCCGCTGCGAGCAGTGCCTCCGGCAGGGCGGCCGCGGTCTTGGTGCCGACGGTCCCGCCGGTGAGCACGAGATGGGCGAGCGGCCGCTCCTCGAGAGCCGCAGCGAGCTGTGCGGCGGCGGCCGAGGCGGCGGCGGCGGCGACGGCATCGCCGTCAGGGCCCACCACATCGCGCGGTTCGGGCTTGCCGGTGGCGAAGGTCGCGGCATCGTCGATGCTGCTGTAGGTGCTGGCGAGCACCTCGCCGTACACCTCGTCAGGATCCAGCCGCCGCAGCTCCTCGGTGACCAGCTCGGGCAGGATGCGGCGCGGCATCGTCACGTGCTGACCGGTGTCATCGCCGGGGAGCTTCATGACGATCGAGTCGTCGTCCACCCTGGTGAGGTCGATGGTGCCGTCCTCGCGGACCAGGCGCACACTGTGCACCCCCGGACAATCGGGCGCGTCCTCGTGCGGGGGCAGCACCTCGACGTCGACGCCGAGCGTGTGCGTCAGCCAGCCGGCCATCAGCGCCACCGAGGGATTGTCGATGGTGCCGCTGACCTGGACCAGCTGGGGAACGGCGACGGGTGGGACCTCGTAGGCGCTGGCGACGAGCCCGCGCCAGCGGGTCAGCCGGGTCCACGCCAGATCGGAGTCCCCGCTGGCATAGCCGCGCCGCAGCCGCTTCAGCGTGCCCAGCGGATCGGCGCACGCCGCCGAGTCCGTGATGCGGCGCTGGGACATGGAGCCCAGCACATCATGGATCGGCGAGGACGGAGCGCTCTCGGGCCACCAGGTCACGATCGGGGCGTCGGGCAGCAGCAGCGGCATCACCAGCGTGTCCAGCGATGACAGCACATCGCCGCGGGCACGGAGGATCACGACCTCCGCCGCCCCGGCATCGCGGCCCACGCGGATCTCGGCGTCGAGGCCGGTGGCATCGACCTCGGGCTCCGCATCGACCACGATCACCCGTGCGGGATGCTCATGGCTGGCCGCGACGGCCGCCTCCAGGGGCTTCTCGACATCTCCGGTGGAGATGATGATGAGGGTCAGGACCCTGCCGATGGTGTTCTCGCCGAAGGTCTCCCGCATCTCGATCATCTGCTTGTTGATCGTCGACGCGGTGGTGTCGGTCAGGGTGGTGATCACGGTCGCCTCCAGGTACGCCCGTCACGGGCGAGCATCTCGTGCGCGGTGTCGGGGCCCCAGGTGCCGGGGCGGTAGGGTGCCGGGTCCAGGTTCTGCTCCCAGTACTCGGTGATGGGGTCGAGGATCTTCCAGGAGAGCTCGACCTCCTTCTGCCGCGGGAACAGCGGCGGATCGCCGAGCAGCATGTCGAGGATCAGCCGCTCATAGGCCTCCGGCGACTCCTCGGTGAAGTTCATGCCATACGCGAAGTCCATGGTCACGTCGCGCACCTCCATCTGGGTGCCGGGGACCTTGGAGCCGAAGCGCATCGTCACGCCCTCATCGGGCTGGACGCGGATCACGATCGCGTTCTGGCCGAGGTCGGCGGTGTCCGTGGAGCGGAAGGGCAGGAACGGTGCCTGCTTGAAGACCACCGCGATCTCGGTGACCCGGCGGCCCAGACGCTTGCCCGCCCGCAGGTAGAAGGGCACTCCCGCCCAGCGACGGGTGGCGATGTCCAGCCTCATCGCGGCGAAGGTCTCGGTGGTGGAGTCGGCGGGGATGCCGTCCTCCTCGAGATAGGGACGCACCTCCTCGCCGCCCTGCCAGCCGCCCACGTACTGGCCGCGGGAGGTGTGGGAGGCGAGGTCCTCGGGCAGCTCCACCGCGGAGAGGACCTTCTCCTTCTCGGCGCGCAGGTCCGAGGCGCGGAAGGTGACCGGCTCCTCCATCGCCGTCAGCGCGAGCAGCTGCAGCAGGTGGTTCTGGATCACGTCTCGGGCGGTGCCGATGCCGTCGTAGTAGCCGGCGCGGGACCCGATGCCGATGTCCTCGGCCATCGTGATCTGCACATGGTCGACGTAGTTCGCGTTCCAGAGCGGTTCATACAGCTGGTTCGAGAAGCGCAGCGCCAGGATGTTCTGCACCGTCTCCTTGCCCAGGTAGTGATCGATCCGGAAGACCTCTTCGGGGCGGAAGGCCTTCTCGACCACGTCGTTCAGAGCGCGCGCGGAGGCCAGGTCGTGGCCGAAGGGCTTCTCGATCACCGCGCGGCGCCAGGAGCCGTTCTCGGCGGAGTTGAGCCCGGAGTCCGCCAGCTGCGAGAGCACCGTGGGGAAGGCGTCCGGCGGGATGGAGAGGTAGAAGGCGTGGTTGCCGCCGGTGCTGCGGGTGCGGTCCAGCTCACCGACCACCTCGGTGAGGGTCTCGAAGGCGGCGGTGTCGTCGAAGGTGCCGGTGACGAAGCGGAGACCGCCGCGCAGCTGTTCGAAGACGCTCTCGTCGAAGCCGGTGCGGGAGTGCTCGGAGACGCTCTTGCGGACGTACTCGGCGAAGTCGTCGTGGGACCAGTCACGGCGGCCGAAGCCGACCAGGCCGAAGCTGGGCGGGAGCAGGCCGCGGTGGGTGAGGTCGTAGATCGCGGGCAGCAGCTTCTTGCGCGCGAGGTCGCCGGTGACGCCGAACATCACCATGGAGCTGGGCCCGGCGATGAGCGGGAGGCGGCGGTCCCGGGGGTCGCGCAGCGGGTTCGGCGCGTCCGCCCCGGTCTGGCGGGTGGGGGAGTCGGTCACGATCGTCCTTTCTCGGACATGAGCACAGGAGCACGGCCCGCCGCAGTGGTCGGGCCGTGCTCCTCGCGGGGTCAGGCGCGGGCGGCCTCGACGGACTCGGAGACGGTGTCGAGCAGCTCGTTCCAGGCCTTCTCGAACTTCTCGACGCCCTCACGCTCGAGCACGGCGAAGACATCGGTGAGGTCGACGCCGGCCTCGGTGAGGCGCTCGAGGACGGACTCGGCCGAGGTGGCGAGCTCGGCGTTCAGCGACGCCTGGGGCTCGGAGTGGTCGGCGACCGCCTCGAGGGTCTTCTCCGGCATGGTGTTCACGCTCGGATCGGCGACCAGGCTGTCCACGTAGAGGGTGTCGGGATACTCCGGGTTCTTCACCCCGGTCGACGCCCAGAGCGGACGCTGCACGTTGGCGCCCTCGGCCTGGAGCGCCTCGAAGCGCTTCGAGGCGAAGACCTCCAGGTACTTGCCGAAGGCGACCTGGGCGTTGGCTACGCCCGCCTGGCCGCGCAGGGCCAGTGCGTCCTCGGTGTCGAGCGTCTCCAGACGGCCGTCGATCTCGGTATCCACGCGGGAGACGAAGAAGGAGGCGACGGAGTGGATCTTCGCGAGGTCCTTGCCCGCCTTCGCGGCGCGCTCGAGACCGGTGAGGTAGGCATCCATCACGGCGAGATAGCGCTCGATCGAGAAGATCAGGGTCACGTTGATGCTGATGCCCTCCGCGATCGCGGCGGTGATCGCGGGCAGCCCGGCCTCGGTGGCAGGGATCTTGATGAACACGTTCTCGCGGTCGACGACGGCGAAGAGGTGCTTCGCCTGCGCGATCGTCTTGTCGGTGTCATGCGCCAGGCGCGGGTCGACCTCGATGCTCACCCGGCCGTCGAAACCGTGCGTGGAGGCGTGGAGATCGGCGAAGAGGTCGGCGGCGTGACGCACGTCGTCGGTGGTGAGCACCTCGACGATCTGCTCGACGTCCTTGCCCTCGCCGGTGAGGCGGTTGATGTCCTCGTCGTACTCGGAGCGGCCGGAGATCGCGGACTGGAAGATCGACGGGTTGGTGGTCACGCCGACGATGTTGCGGGTGTCGATGAGCTCCTGCAGGTTGCCCGAGGACATCCGCTGGCGGGAGAGGTCGTCGAGCCAGATCGAGACTCCGGCGTCGGAGAGGGCCTGGGTGTTCGTGTTCTGAGCCATGTCGTTCCTTCCGGGCGCTGCGCGCCCTGTGTCGGACTGGTGTCGTCGGGGTCAACGTCGGCGAGCTCCCGATCCTTCCACGATGTGGCTCGGGGAACCCTGACGCGGACGATGGATCTGGACCGGGGGCGTGCGGGGCGGGACCGCTGCGGTCCCGCCCCGCACGGGGTCACGCACCGGCGGCGGTGAGAGATTCCTTCGCGGCCTCGACCACGGCCTCGGCGGTGAAGCCGAACTCGCGGAAGAGGGTCTTGGCATCGGCGGAGGCGCCGTAGTGCTCGAGCGAGACCGCCCGGCCGTGGGTGCCCAGGAAGCGGTACCAGGGCATCGCGATCCCGGCCTCGACGCTCACCCGGGCGGTGACGGCGGCGGGGAGCACGGATTCGCGGTACTCCTCGTCCTGCTCGTCGAACCACTCCACCGACGGCATCGAGACCAGGCGGGTCGGGGTGCCGGCCGCCTCGAGCTGCTTCTGCGCCGCGGCGGCGTACTGCACCTCGGAGCCGGTGGCGATGAGGATGACCGCCGGCTCGGCCGAGGCCTCCTTCATGATGTAGCCGCCCTTGACCAGGTTCTCCGCACCGGCGTACTCGGTGCGGTCGAAGGTCGGCATCGCCTGGCGCGACAGGATCAGCCCGACCGGGCCGTGGTCGCGCTCCAGCAGCGCCTTCCACGCCTGCGCGGCCTCGTTGGCGTCCGCCGGTCGCACGATCGAGAGGTTCGGGATGGCCCGGTAGGCGGCCAGGTGCTCGACCGGCTGGTGAGTGGGGCCGTCCTCGCCCAGACCGATGGAGTCGTGGGTCCACACGTACGTGGCCGGGACCTTCATCAGCGAGGCGAGACGGACCGCACCGCGCATGTAGTCCGCGAACTGGAAGAAGGTGCCGCCGTAGGGGCGGGTGAGACCGTGCAGGGAGATCCCCGAGAGGATCGCGCCCATGGCGTGCTCGCGGATGCCGAAGTGCATCGTGCGGCCGAACTTGTCGCCCGTGAACTCGGCGGAGCTCAGCTCCGCGGGGAGGAAGGAGGGCTCGCCCTTCATCGAGGTGTTGTTCGAGCCGGCGAGATCGGCGGAGCCGCCCCACAGCTCGGGCATGACCGGGGCGAGGGCATTGAGGACCGCGCCGGAGGCGGCGCGGGTGGCGATGCCCTTCTCATCGGCCTCGAAGCTCGGGAACGCCTGGGCGAAGCCCGTGGGGAGCTCACGCGCCCGCAGACGATCCAGCAGTGCTGCGGCGTCGGCGTTCGCGGAGCGCCAGGCCTGGTAGCCGGTCTCCCACTCGGCCTTCGCAGCGGCTGCCCGCTCGGCGAGACCACGGGTGTGGGCCAGGACGTCCTCATCGACCTGGAACTGCTGCTCCGGATCGAATCCGATGGCTTCCTTCAGGCCCTTGACGCCCTCGGGGCCGAGCTTGGCGCCGTGGACGGAGGCGCTGCCGGCCAGCTCCGGGATCGGCCAACCGATGACGGTGTGCAGACGGATGAAGGTCGGCTTGTCGGTGACCTTCTGGGCCTCGAGGATCTCGGCCTTCAGCGCCGCGACGTCCTCGACGTACGTGGAGCCGTCAGCGCCCCCTGCCGTCCAATCGACGGTGCGCACGTCCCAGCCGTAGGCCTCGTAGCGTGCAGCGGTGTCCTCGGTGAAGGCGATCGAGGTGTCACCCTCGATGGAGATCTCGTTGTCATCCCACAGGACGATGAGGTTGCCGAGCTGCTGGGTGCCGGCGATCGAGCTGGCCTCGCTGCTGACACCCTCCTGCAGGTCGCCGTCGGAGGCGATCACGTAGGTGAAGTGATCGAAGGGGCTGGTGCCGGCGGCGGCCGACGGATCGAGCAGGCCGCGCTCGCGGCGCTGCGCCATCGCGAAGCCCACGGCGGAGGAGATGCCCTGGCCGAGCGGGCCGGTGGTCATCTCCACACCCTTGGTGAGGAAGTTCTCGGGGTGACCGGGGGTCTTGGAGCCCCAGGTGCGCAGCTCCTCGAGGTCCTGCTTCTCCAGCCCGAAGCCGCCGAGGAACAGCTGGATGTACTGGGTGAGGCTGGAGTGACCGGCCGAGAGGATGAAGCGATCGCGGCCCAGCCAGGTGGGATCGGCCGGGTCGTGGCGCATCAGGTCCTGGTAGAGCAGGTACGCGGCCGGGGCGAGGCTCACCGCGGTGCCGGGGTGACCGCTGCCGACCTTCTCGACGGCGTCTGCCGCGAGCACGCGGGCGGTATCGACCGCTCGCTTGTCGAGTGCGGTCCAGCCCTCGGGGGCCTTGAAGGTCTCTGTCATGTCGGGTGATTCCTTTCGGCGGAGCACGGCCGTGAGGGCCGCTCGGTTCAGCAGGCCTCGCCGGGAGGACCCGGGCACACGGTGGCGTGCGGGGTCCGGCGCGAGGCGACGTGCCCCACCTTAGTCCGGGCGCCGCTGCCGCTGCTTCTCCATCCCGCAGGTTGCCGCGAGGATTCCGCTCTCCGCACAGCGCCCCGGGCCGCGCATCGCGACGTGCACGACCCACGGTGCCGGGTCTCACCCCGTGTCGGGGTGCCCCGGTCCGCTCCCGCGGCCTAGACTGGCCGGGTTCACGCGACGACCGCGTCGTGCTCAGGAGGAAGGACGGTGGGCGGTGACCGCCACCCAGGGAGCGTCGGTACGGAACTCTGGCCGAGATGGTGATCGGACGCCACGGACGCCGCTTTCCGTGCTGCGCGGCTACGTGGCGCTGACCAAGCCGCGGATCATCGAGCTGCTGCTGATCACCACCATCCCCACCATGTTCCTGGCCGCCGGGGGCTTCCCCTCGCTGTGGCTGATCCTCACCACGATGATCGGCGGCTATCTCGCCGCCGGGGGCGCCAATGCCCTGAACATGTACCTGGACCGCGACATCGACGCGAAGATGAAGCGGACGAAGAACCGTCCGCTGGTGACGGGGGAGATCTCTCCCCGCGCCGGGCTGATCTTCGGCATCGTGCTCTCGATCGTCTCCACTCTCTGGCTGGGTCTGCTGGTGAACTGGATGTCCGCCGCGCTCGGGGCCGGCGCGATCCTGCTCTACGTCGTGTTCTACACGATCCTCCTCAAGCGCCGCACCAGCCAGAACATCGTCTGGGGCGGGGTTGCCGGGTGCATGCCGGTGCTGATCGGCTGGTCTGCGGTGACCGGCACCGTCTCCTGGACCGCGGTGCTGCTGTTCCTGGTGATCTTCTTCTGGACCCCGCCGCACTACTGGCCGCTCGCGGAGAAGTTCTCGCGGGACTATGCCGACGCCGGGGTGCCGATGCTGCCGGTGGTGGCCTCGCGCGGGAAGGTCGCCGGGCAGATGATCATGCACACCGCGCTGATGGTCTTCGCCAGCCTCGCCATCATCCCGCTGGGTGCGACCGGCTGGGTGTACGGCGTGGGCGCTGTCGCAGCCGGTGCCTGGTTCGGCTTCCTGGTGGTGCGCTACGCACTGCGGGTCCGCCGCGGCCTGAGCGGCAAGGCGCTCGGGCCGATGGTGGTCTTCCACGGGTCGATCACCTACCTGACCGTCCTGTTCGTCGCTCTCGCGATCGATCCCTTCGTCACCCTGTGACCCCGGGCGGCGCTTCCCGGCCTGCACAGGAGCAGGCGCTGCGCCCCGGTGACCGCCGGATCCTCGAGCAGTACCTCAGTCATCTGCGGATCGAGCGCGGACTGTCCACGAACACCCTCGCGGCCTATGAGCGGGATCTGCGCCGCTATCTGTGTGACCTGGCCCGGCAGGAGATCGACCCGGCGACGGTGCAATCGCAGCAGCTGGGGACCTGGCTGCAGGCGCTGCGCACCGGGGCCGACGGAGGCAGCGTGCTGTCTCCCGCCTCGGCCGCCCGCTCGCTGGCCGCCGTGCGCGGCCTGCACGCCTTCCTCGACTCCGAACGGGTCTCGACCACCGGTGACCCCTCACGGCTGGTGCCGACTCCGGCGCTGCCGCAGCGCCTGCCGCATCCGCTGAGCATCGAGCAGGTCGAGGCGCTGATCGAGGCCGCGGGACGACCCGGCACCGGGCGCGACAGCGCCGCACGGGCACTGCGCGACCGGGCACTGCTCGAGGTCCTCTACGGGCTCGGCGCCCGCATCTCCGAGGCGACCGGCCTCGACATCGACGACGTCGAGGTGCAGGAGCGGGCGGCCGTGCTGCGCGGCAAGGGGGACAAGCACCGCATCGTCCCCGTCGGCCGCTACGCGCTCGAGGCGCTGGAGGCCTATCTCACCCGGGGCCGGCCGGCCCTGGCGGCCCGCGGCCGTGGCACGCCGGCCGTGTTCCTCGGCTCGCGCGGGACCCGCCTGACCCGGCAGGCGGCCTGGCAGCTCATCCAGCGCGCCGCCGAAGCGGCCGAGCTGACCGACCTGCCGGAGCCGATCAGCCCGCACACCCTGCGTCACTCCTACGCCACGCACCTGCTGCACGGCGGTGCGGATGTGCGCTCCGTGCAGGAGCTGCTGGGCCATGCCTCGGTCACCACCACACAGCTGTACACGCAGGTCACCGTGGATTCGCTGCGGGAGACCCATGCCGGTGCCCACCCCCGTGCCCGACGGGGGGCTTAGACTTGTCCGGCACGGCGCCCCTGCCTGGTCCCACTGGCAGCGGACGTCCTGCGCGAGACGGCGACAGCATGGCGCAGCCCCCGCTCCCCGGACTGGGATCGGACCTCCTCCGGCCCCGGTGCGGAGCGCCGCCCCATGCACGCCTCAGACCACGACGCCGACGACAGGACACCGACGTGAGCCCGACCTCCTCCCAGCAGCTGGACATCGACCTCGGCCCGACCGGCCGCCCGATGCCGGAGCTCCCGGAGCCGGCCCCGCTCGACGGCCACGGCCCGGCCAGGATCATCTCGATGGTGAACCAGAAGGGTGGGGTCGGGAAGACGACCAGCGTCATCAATCTCGGCGCGGCTCTGGCCGAGCTCGGGCGCAAGGTGCTCCTGGTGGACCTCGATCCCCAGGGCGCCCTCAGCGCCGGCACCGGGGTGAACCCCTACGAGCTCGACGTGACCGTCTACAACCTGCTGATGGAGCGCGGCCACGACGTGCGCGAGGTCATCCAGGAGACGCACACCGAGAATCTCGATGTGCTGCCTGCCAACATCGACCTCTCCGCCGCGGAGGTCACCCTCGTCAACGAGGTCGCCCGGGAGATGGCGCTGGCACGCGTGCTGCGCCCGGTGGCCGACGACTATGACGTGATCATCATCGACTGCCAGCCCTCGCTGGGACTCCTGACCGTGAACGCACTGGCCGCCAGCCACGGCGTGATCATCCCGCTGGAGGCCGAGTACTTCGCGCTGCGCGGCGTGGCACTGCTGGTGGAGACCATCGAGAAGGTCCAGGACCGCATCAACCCGCGCCTCGAGCTCGACGGCATCCTCATCACCATGTTCGATCCGCGCACCCTGCATGCGCGCGAAGTGTGCCAGCGCGTCGTGGAGGCGTTCCCGGACCAGGTCCTGCACACCACCATCAACCGCACGGTGAAGTTCCCCGACGCGTCGGTGGCCGCGGAGCCGATCATCTCCTTCGCCACCTCGAACAAGGGCGCGGCAGCCTACCGTCAGCTCGCCCGGGAACTCATCTCCCGCGGCGCCGCCGCCTGATGGCCGCGGATCGTTCCGGACGCGGCGGCTCCGGCGGCCGGGGCGCCGGTGCCGGGCGCACCGGCGGCCGTCCGCCCCGACGGCGCAGCGCCTTCACCCCGCCCCGCCAGGTCCGCCTCCGCGACGGCGAGGGGAAGCCGGTCGTCCCCGATGCCGAGCCGAACGGTGAACCGACCGAAGCTCATCGCACGGACGGCGAACGGCTGCAGAAGGTGCTGGCCGGGGCCGGGTTCGGCTCCCGCCGAGCCTGCGAGGCGCTGATCTCCGGCGGCCGGGTGCGGGTGGACGGCGAGATCGTCCAGGAGCAGGGGGTCCGTGTCGACCCCGCCGCTCAGGTGATCCACGTCGACGGCAGACGGCTGCAGCTCGACGAGTCCAAGCTCACCCTGGTGCTGAACAAGCCCCGCGCCGTGGTCTCCGCGATGAGCGACCCCGAGGGACGGCGCGACCTCAGCGAGTTCACCGCCGCCCACTCGCAGCGGCTCTACCACGTGGGGCGTCTGGACTACGAGACCGAGGGACTGCTGCTGCTGACCAATGACGGTGAGCTCGCCCATCGCCTCACCCATCCCAGCTTCGAGGTCGACAAGACCTATGTATGCCGCTTCGACGCGCCCGGCGGCCCGCCCCGCGGACTGGTCAAGGTGCTGCGCGAGGGCGTCGAGCTCGACGACGGCCCCGCCCGCGCCGATCGCGCCCGGGTGCTGGCCCAGGACGGTCGCGAGGCCGTGGTCGAGGTGACCCTCCATGAGGGCCGCAACCGCATCGTGCGGCGCATGTTCGCCTCCCAGGGCTTCGAGCTGACAGCTCTGATGCGCACCCGGATCGGCCCTGTCGTGCTGGGCGACCTGCCCACCGGCACCACCCGCGAGCTCACCGGGCGTGAGCTGGGCACCCTGATGGCCGAGGTGGGACTGTGACGGCGCTGGTGCCGTCACCGGTGCGGATCATCGGCACCGGGCTGATCGGCGGCTCCCTCGGCCTCGCGCTGCGCCGCGCCGGGGTCGAGGTCCAGGTGGAGGATGCCTCTCCGGGCACCGCGGCGCTGGCCGTGGAGCTCGGGGTGGGGGCGCTGCCCGGCGCGGAGGCCCCCGACCCGTCACTGGTGCTCGTCGCGGCCCCGCCGGACGTCGCCGCGGCGCTCGTGGACCGGGCGCTGCGCAGCTGGCCGGACGCCCTGGTCGCAGACGTCGCCAGCGTCAAGGCCACGGTGCTGGACGGCGTGCGTCAGCGCGCCCGGCCCGGGGACCTGCCGCGGTACATCGGCGCCCACCCGATGGCCGGTCGCGAGGTCTCCGGGGTGATCGCCGCCCGCGCCGATCTGTTCCTGGGCCGCCCCTTCGTCGTCGTCCCGCACCAGGGCACAGCTCCCCGCGCCGTGAGCATCCTGCGAGGCCTGGCCACCGAGATCGGCTCGGTGCCCACCACGATGGATGCCGCCGCCCACGACATCGCCGTGGCTCAGGTCTCCCATGTGCCGCAGGTGATGTCCAGCCTGATGGCCGCCACCCTGCTGCAGCCCAGCGAGCCCGCTCTGGGTCTGGCCGGCCAGGGTCTGCGCGACACCACCCGCATCGCCGACTCCGATACGCGGCTGTGGGTCGAGATCCTCGGCGCGAACGCGGGCGCGGTCGGGCACGTGCTGGCAGAGGTCCGGGACCGGCTCGAGGGCGTGCTGACGGCGCTGGGCACGCTCGAGGGCGATCCCGATCCGGGCACCGGCTCCCGTCGGGCGCTGGCCGACCTGATCTCCGCGGGCAACCGCGGGGTGCGCCGCATCCCCGGCAAGCACGGCGGCGCGACCGATGCCTTCGCCACGGTCGTGGTGCTGGTCCCGGACCGTCCGGGCGAGCTGGCCCGCCTGCTCACGGAGATCGGCCAGATCGGCGTGAACCTCGAGGACCTCCGCCTCGAGCACGAGCTGGAGCGCGCGGTGGGCCTGGCGCACATCGCGATCGACGCCTCCCGTGAGGACCTGCTCACGCGGGAGCTCGCCGAACGGGGATGGAGGGTCGCGGACGCCTGAGCGCCCCGTATCCTTGCCGGATGCACACCAGCGCGCCGCACGGCCCCTCCGACCCCGCGTCCCCCCGCCCGGCCGAGGGCATCACCATCGCGATCGATGGCCCGGCCGGCTCCGGCAAGTCCACCGTCTCGCGACTGGTGGCCGATGCCCTCGACGGCGGGATCCTCGACACCGGGGCGATGTATCGGTCCGTGACCTGGTGGTGCCTGGACCAGGGCATCGACCTCGCCGACCGGGAGGGCGTCGCCCGCGCCGCGGAGGAGATCGACCTCGTCCAGGGCACCGATCCCTCCGGTGCGACCGTCGTCGTCGCCGGCACCGACATCACCGCCGAGATCCGCACCGAGCGCATCTCCCAGCAGGTCAGCACCGTTGCCACCAACACGCTGGTGCGCGCGATCCTCCAGCGGCGCCAGCGGGAGCTGTTCTTCGCCGCGGCCGCGGAGCGCGGATTCTGCGTCGCCGAGGGACGGGACATCACCACCGTCGTCGCCCCCGACGCGCATGTGCGGGTGCTGCTGACCGCCTCGGATGAGGAGCGCATGCGCCGCCGCGCCGTCGAGCTCGAGCTCGACGACACCGAGGACACCCGGGAGCGGATGGCCGACCAGGTCCTGCGCCGCGACCGGGACGACGCCACCGTCTCCGAGTTCCGGACCGCCGCCGAGGGCGTCGAGACCGTGGACACCACTGGGCTCGGCATCGAGGACGTCGTCGAGCAGGTGCTGATGCTGGTCGCGGCCGCCGAGTCCGCCCAGGAGGAGGCGCTGCACGGCCGCCCCGAGCCGGCGGCGCGCGAGAGTGTGCTCGTCTCCGGCGGCGAACCGCGCGCCGACGGTGCGACCGGGCCCACCGATGAGGACGTCGAGGCCGCGCTGCGGGCGGGCCTGTCGGACTACTCGCTGGACGATGAGGACCTGGCACTGCTCACCGGGCATGAGGACGAGGCACCGTATTCCGCCGCCCCGCGGAACCTGCCCGTCGTCGCCGTCGTCGGTCGACCGAATGTCGGCAAATCGACGCTCGTCAACCGCATCCTGGGTCGCCGCGAGGCGGTCGTCGAGGACCGTCCCGGAGTCACCCGCGACCGCGTGTTCTACGAAGCCGAGTGGACCGGCAAGGACTTCTGGCTGGTCGACACCGGCGGCTGGGAGGATCGGGTCCAGGGCATGGCCTACCGCGTCGCCGAACAGGCCGAGGTCGCCGTCTCCCTCGCCGACGTCGTCATGTTCATCGTCGATGCGAACGTGGGCATCACCACCACCGACGAGCAGCTGCTCAAGGTGCTGCGCAAGGCGAAGGTGCCGCTCGTGCTGGTCGCCAACAAGGTGGATGACCAGCGCGGCGAGCTCGAGGCCGCGGCGCTGTGGAACCTCGGTCTGGGTGAGCCGCACGCAGTCTCGGCCCTGCACGGTCGCGGTTCCGGCGACCTGCTGGACGCCGTGGTGGCGGCCATGCCCGAGGAGGGGCGCGGTGCCGCTGCGGATCACGGTCCGCGCCGGGTCGCCCTCCTGGGCCGCCCGAACGTCGGGAAGTCCTCCCTGCTGAACCGGCTGGCCAAGGAGCAGCGGGTCGTGGTCGACGACATCGCCGGCACCACCCGCGACCCGGTCGACGAGAAGATCACCCTGGGCGGCAAGGAATGGACCTTCGTGGACACCGCCGGGATCCGGCGGCGCATCCTCCAGGCCCAGGGCGCCGACTACTACGCCTCGCTGCGCACCCGGGCCGCACTGGACCGGGCGGAGGTCGCCGTGGTGCTGCTCGAGGCCTCCGAGCCGATCTCGACCCAGGATCTCAAGATCATCGACATGGTCCTGGAATCGGGTCGGGCCCTCGTGCTCGCCTTCAACAAATGGGATCTGCTGGACGAAGAGCGCCACAAGGCGCTCGAGCACGAGATCGAACGTGATCTCGCGCACGTCGCCTGGGCGCCGCGGGTGAACATCTCCGCCCAGACCGGCCGGCATGCCGAGAAGCTGGTCCCGGCGATCGAGACATCGCTGGAGTCCTGGGACCGGCGCATCGCCACCGGCCGGCTCAACGCCTTCCTCGGACAGCTGGTGGCCGCCCACCCGCATCCGCTGCGCGGCGGCAAGCAGTCCCGGATCCTGTTCGCCACCCAGGCACGCACCCGGCCCCCGCGGTTCGTGATCTTCGCCAGCGGCTTCCTCGAGCACGGCTACCGCCGCTTCATCGAGCGCCGCCTGCGCGAGGACTTCGCCTTCACCGGCTCGCCCATCGTCATCGGGGTGCGGATCCGGGAGAAGCGCCGACGCTGAGGCCCGGACGCCGCGCCGTGAGCCGGCGCCGAGGTGCGGTGCCGCTGCGGGACCACGTATCGTGGTGATCATGAGCAATCCCGGTGATCACGGCTCCTGGACGCCCCAGGGGAACGACTTCAACGCGCAGGGCGCCACCCCTCAGCCTCCGCAGGATCCGTGGGCGCAGCCGCCCGCCCCGCAGGACCCGTACGCGCAGAACCCGTACGGGCAGCCGTCCGCGGGCTCGGCCTCGGATCCCTACGGCCAGCAGATGGGCGGGCAGGATCCCTTCGCGCAGCCGTCCGCCGGTTCGGCCTCGGATCCCTACGGCCAGGGCCAGCAGGCCTGGTCGGCCGCCCCGGGCTCCGGACCGTCGGCCTCGGAGCCCTTCGCGCAGCCCGCCGCCGGACCGGCGCCGCAGGGACAGCCGCAGAGCCGCCTGGTGGTGGGGCTGCTGGGCATCTTCCTCGGTGGCTTCGGAGTGCACCGCTTCCTCCTGGGCTACACCACCATCGGCATCATCCAGATCGCCGTCACCCTGGTCACCTGCGGCATCGGCGCCTGGTGGGGCGTGATCGAGGGGATCATGGTGCTCGCCAAGTCCCCGGCCTTCGAACGGGACGCCTACGGCCGCCCCCTGGCCGACTGACCCCGCCCTTCACCACGTCACGGACAAGGACACCAGCAGCGATGACCTCCCAGCCCTCCGGGCCGCTCCCGGACCGCAGCTCGCTCCAGACGAGCGCGATCATCCTGATCGTCGTCGGCTTCCTGTGCGGCGGCACGATCCCGGCCATCTTCGGCATCATCTCGCTCGTGCAGCTCGACAGCGATCCCTTCACCGCCCAGAAGATGAACAAGGTCGGCTGGATCATCTTCTGGGTGATGCTGGCACTGCTGATCCTGTTCGCCATCGTCTATGTGCTCTTCTTCGTGGTCATGCTCGGGGCGTTCACGCTGCCCTTCATGACCGGCGGCTGACCGCAGCCGCTCCAGGAGGAACCACCATCGCCACCCCGGACTTCGTCCTGTCCCTGCGTGAGCACATAGGGCACGAGCTGCTGTGGATGCCCGGCGTCACCGCGCTGGTGCTGAACCGCGCTCGTACCCGGATGCTCGCCGTCCGGCGCGCCGATGACGGCGAGTGGACCCCCGTCACCGGGATCATCGATCCCGGCGAGGAGCCGGCCCGGGCCGCCGTCCGTGAGGTCGCCGAGGAAGCGATGATCTCCTGCCGCGTGCTGCGGCTGCTCGACGTGCGCACTCTGCCTCCGATCACCTACCCCAACGGGGACCGGGCGCAGTACCTCGATCTGTGCTTCCTGTGCGAGGCCGACGGCGGGGCGACCCCCTTCCCGGCCGACGGGGAGAACACCGCGGCCCGCTGGTTCCCGATCGACGCACCACCGCCGATGAACGAGCGCTTCACCAGGCAGCTGTCGCTGGCCCTGGAGGATCACGCCGAGACCCGGTTCCGGCGATGAGCGCGCAGGCACCGCTGCCGGGAACGCGGGTCCGGATCACTCTCAGCGACCGCCCCGGCGATCAGGCGGTGGTGCGGGTGATCGCCGCGCCGCGACGGGATCTGGCCCACGGCGGGCGGCTGAGCCCCGCCCTCGCCCCCTTCGCCGACGCACTGCTGGTGGACGTCTCGGTGGCGGGCACGACGCTGCTGCCGGGCGCATGGGTGGAGCGGGAGGTCCTCGAGCGCGGCGCGCCGATCGCCCCCACCCCGGTGACGGCCGCGGATCTGCGACCGCCGGCGGTCATCGCGGGCAGCAGCGAGCGGGCGGCGCTGTGCTGGGGGGAGACGGTCTGGCCGCTCGAGCTCGGGGGAGTGGTGGCGATCCCCGACAGCGCGCGGGCGGGCCCGCACCCGCTGTCCCGGCTGCGCCGGCTGGTGCTGGTGGCCGGTGGTCGCCGCTCCGAGATCGGGCTGACGCTCTGGCGCGATCCGGGGTTCGAGATCCCCTGGCAGGACGTGCGGCTGCTGCCGCGCGCCGCGGCCTGGTTCGAACTGGCCCAGGTCCCGCCCGGCATGCGCTACGCCGATGCCGAGCGCGCGCAGCGCGTGGGCCGCGCGCGTCCCTTCTCCTGACTGCGGGGACCGACGCGTCGGGGCCCGGGTGTCAGCGGAAGACGATGGTGCGGGAGCCGTCCAGCAGCACCCGTGACTGGGCGTACCACGCGACAGCCTGGCGCAGCGTCCGGATCTCCGCGTCCTGGCCGATCGCCATCAGCTCCTCGGGCGAACGGGTGTGGTCCACCCGCAGCACCTCCTGCTCGATGATCGGCCCCTCGTCGAGATCGGTGGTGACGAAGTGGGCGGTCGCCCCGATCTGCTTGACCCCGCGCGCATGCGCCTGCCGGTAGGGATTGGCGCCCTTGAAGCCGGGCAGGAAGGAGTGGTGGATGTTGATGCAGCGACCGGCGAGCTCGGCGCACAGCTCCGGGGAGAGGATCTGCATATAGCGGGCCAGCACCACCAGCTCGATGTCGTGCTCGGCCACCGCCTCGCGCACCCGGTCCTCGAAGGCGGCCTTCGCCCCCGGGCCACGGGTGGACCGGTGCTCGAAGGGCACATCGTAGAAGCCGGCCAGCTTCTCCAGGGTGGGATGGTTCGCCAGGATCAGCGGTACTTCGATGGGCAGATGGCCGGACTCCATCCGGAACAGCAGATCGTTCACGCAGTGCAGCGTCGTCGACCCGAGGATCAGGGTGCGCACCGGGCGTCCCACCTCGTCGATGCGGAGCTCGAGACCGAAGCGCTCGACGGCCGGGGCCAGCGCGGCCTCCAGCTCCTGGGCGGCGGACGCGGTCCGGACCTGCATCCGCAGGTAGTAGCGATGGGTGGTGCTGCTGACGAACTGCCGGCTCTCGGTGATGTCACCCTCGACCTCGAGGATCGCCCCGGAGATCGCGTGGACGATGCCGGGGGCCTCGGCGCACACCACGGTGAGGACGTATTCCGTCTCGGTCCCGGAGGAGTCCGCGGCGTTCTGGGGAGGGGTGCAGTGGCGTTCATGGGCCCATTCTAGGAACACGCGGAGGACCGGGCCCATCTGTTCACGAGCGCGCCGCCCGCACACCCCTGCCGGCTCGACTCAGTCCCGACCGCGGCGCCAGAGCGCCGAGGGCCACCAGATGACTTTGCCGAGATCGAGCGCCAGCGCGGGCACCAGCAGCGTGCGCACCACGAAGGTGTCCAGCAGCACGCCGAAGGCCACGATGAAGGCGATCTGTGCGAGGAAGAGTATCGGGATCACCCCGAGCGCGGCGAACGTCGCTGCCAGCACCATCCCCGCCGAGGTGATGACGCCGCCGGTGACCGACAGGCCCCGCACGACTCCCTCCCGGGTGCCGTGGATCAGCGATTCCTCCCGCACCCGGGTCATCAGGAAGATGTTGTAGTCGATCCCGAGGGCGACCAGGAACACGAAGCCGAACAGCGGGACCGAGGGGTCGGCGCCGGGGAAGGCGA
The DNA here is from genome assembly GCF_002216795.1 of Brachybacterium avium. Classification (NCBI taxonomy): domain Bacteria; kingdom Bacillati; phylum Actinomycetota; class Actinomycetes; order Micrococcales; family Dermabacteraceae; genus Brachybacterium; species Brachybacterium avium. The sequence goes on from NZ_CP022316.1 coordinate 42,777, forward strand.
ACACGTGGTCGAAGACCAGCGCTGAGACGCCCATCGCGGTGCCGAAGGAGAGCACCGTGGTCGCGATCAGCAGCACCGGCGCCAGGAGCGAGCGCAGCAGCAGCATCAGGATCAGCATGATGACCACCAGCACCACGGGGATGATCAGTGTGCGGTCGTGGAGGGAGGCGTCGTTGGTGTCGATCGAGGTCGCGGTCACGCCGCCCACCAGCGCGTCGACGTCATCGGCGGAGAGGTCCGCACGCACTTCGCGCACCGTCGCCTCGGCCGCGGCGGAATCGGCGGCATCGGTCAGCGTCGCCTGGACCAGCACGTCGCCGTCCACCACGGTCGGCTCCGGGGCGGGCGTGCCGGGCTGGCCCTGGGCCTGGATGCCGTCCGCGGTCACGGGTGCGGAGCCGGAGGGGGAGTCCTCGGCGGTGACCGACACCGACTCGATGCCGTCCTGGCGCAACAGCAGGTCGGCGACCTGCTGGAGAGAGGAGTCCTTCGTGATCACCTGTACCGGCGAGCCGGAGCCGCCGGGGAAGTGCTCGCCGAGGGCCGCCTGTCCCTCGCGTGCGGAGGAGGAGGTCAGCACCAGATCGGACTGCGGCACGCCATCGGCCTCGAGCTGGGTGACACCCAGGCAGCCGACGGCCAGCACCGCCGCCGTGAGCAGCCAGAGTCGGCGGGGCCGGCGTCGCACGGCGAGCGCGATCCGTCCCCAGACGCCGTGCGCCGCGGGATCGGCACCGGTGGCCGGAGCATTCGGCGCGTAGTGCGGCCGGCGCGGCCAGAAGGCGACGCGGCCCGTGGCGAACAGGACGGCGGGCAGGAAGGTCAGGGCTGCCGCCATCGCGAACCCGATCCCGATCGCCGCCACCGGCCCCAGCGTGCTGTTGGACTTCAGGTCCGACAGCAGCAGGCACAGGAGGCCGGCGATCACCGTGCCACCGGAGGCGAGCACCGGCGCGATGGTGCCGCGCAGCGCCGCGAGCGTCGCGCGTCCCCGCTCCCGGGTGTGCCGCAGCTCATCGCGGTACCGGGCGACGTACAGCAGCGAGTAGTCGGTCGCGGCGCCGATGACGAGGATGAACAGGATCCCCTGGGTCTGCCCGGACAGCAGCAGCACGTCCGCCGCGGCCAGGTGCCAGATCGTCAGCAGCGCTGCGCACAGCGCGATCAGGCTCGTCAACAGCACGATCAATGGCAGCAGCAGCGAGCGGTAGACGATCAGGAGGATGACCAGCACCGCGGCGAGCGCGACCCCCAGCAGGAGCCCGTCGATGCCGGCGAAGGCCGCTCCGAGGTCGGCGGAGAAGCCGGCCGGGCCGGTGACGTACGCGGTGAGGTCCGGTGGAAGATCGGTGCCGAGCTCCGCATCGATACCGTCGATGGCTGCCGCGAGGTCGGCATCGGGATCCAGCGGCACGAACACCTGCACCGCGAGCCCGTCCTCGGAGGGGATCGGCGGGGAGACCTCGCCGGTGACCGCCTTCCTCTCCCCGAGGGCCTCGGTGACGTCGGTGAGCGATGCGAGCGTCTCCTCGTCCATCTCCTGCGGCGAGGTGATCACGAGGATGGCCGGGATCGCCTCGGCACCGGTGAAATCGGCGGCCCGCTGGGCGACCTCGGTCGCGGCAGCGGAATCCGGCAGGTAGGCGGTGCGGTCGTTCGAGGAGACCTCGTCGACCCGGCCGAAGTACGGCCCGCCGATCCCGGCGGCGATGAGCCATCCCAGGATCAGCAGGGCGGGCACCAGCACCCTCAGTGCCCGCGGGAACGAGGCGCGGGCGCGCCGATGGGTCGGCCCCTCGCCGGCAGGGGGGTGGTCCGGAGAGGTCATGGGGCTCCTTCGACGACGGCGGGGCGCCCCGCGGCGCTCCGAGATCAGTGTGACACAGGTAGTTAGCCTGGCGAGAGATGATCGGGTGAATCGCGCGCCACTAGGATGCGGGCCATGAGTTCGTCGCCCCGCGGCGAGGGCGATCACGATCCCCCCACCGTTGTTCCGTCCCTGTTCAGCATCGACTCCAGCGATCCCCAGCAGGAGCTGATCGATCGCCGCGGCCTGGACGAGCAGGACATCGCGCAGATCGATGCGCTGATGGCAGCGCTGGCCCGGCTCCGTGCCGCGGAGCAGGAGCTGGCCGAGGCCTCCCTGCGGTACATGCAGCTGGGGCGGACGGACATGCGGGCCCTGCACGTCCTCATCGTCGCCGAGAACACCGGCACCCTCGCCACCCCGGGCGCGATCGCCCAGGCGCTGGGGATCTCGAGCGCCTCGACCACGAAGCTCCTGGACCGGCTCGAAGCCGCCGGTCACCTCCGACGCGAACGGCACCCCAGGGACCGACGGGCCGTGGTGGTCACCATCGAGCCCGCCACCCGGAGCTCAGCGATGCGCACCGTGGGCGCGACCCAGGCGCGCCGGGTGGAGGCGGCGCGGCACCTGCTGCCGGCCGAGCGCGAGGTGGTGCTCGGCTTCCTCGAGGACATGGCCGAGCAGATCTCGGTGGCAGGGGTGGATTGGGAGGCTCCCGGCAGCGGCGCGGGCAGTTCCTGACGAGCGCCGCCTTACCGAGTGGTCGGGTCGGTGACCTGCGCGGGAGAAGTCCCGGAGCATCGCCAGGACCGGGTACTTGACGGGGTGAGCGCCCCCGGGTGAGAGTCAGCTCACCGGCACCTACTTGCCAGACGGGGTGATCTTCGCTATGCGGCCGGTCGTGACGAGCGAGGTCGCCCTGCACCGCGACGGGAGGTCCCTCTTGGACACCACCATCTTCGAGCAGCACGAGTCCGAGATCCGCGGCTACTGCCGTGCGTATCCCACGGTGTTCGCCTCCGCCTCCAATGCGCGACAGGTCGATGAGGAGGGCACGAGCTACATCGACTTCTTCGCCGGCGCCGGAGTCCTGAACTTCGGACACAACAACCCGGCGATGAAGGAGGCGATGATCGATTTCCTCCAGGCGGACGGCGTGGCGCACAGCCTGGACACCTACACCACCACCAAGCGCGACTTCATCGCGAAGTTCCACGAGGTGATCCTCGCGCCGCGCGGCATGAACCACAAGATGCAGTTCATGGGGCCGACGGGCTCCAACGCGATCGAGGCCGCGCTCAAGCTCGCGCGACTGGCCACCGGGCGGCGCGAGGTCGTCGCCTTCAGCCACGGCTTCCACGGCATGACCCTCGGTTCCCTCGCGGCGACCGCGAACCAGGCCTTCCGCCAGTGGGCCGGGGTGCCGTTGACGGACGTCGTGCGCCTGCCCTTCGAGACCGCTCCCGGAGGCAGTACCGGGATCGCCGACTACCGGGCCGCGCTGCAGGACCCCTCGAGCGGGGTCACCCCTCCTGCGGCCTTCCTCGTCGAGCCGGTCCAGGCCGAGGGCGGGGTCAACGTCGCCAGCCGCGAGTGGCTGCACGAGATCCAGGACCTCGCGCGGGAGGTGGGCGCGCTGTTCATCATCGATGACATCCAGGCCGCCGTCGGCCGCACCGGCGGGTACTTCTCGTTCGACGGGATGGATCTGGACCCGGACATCATCGCCCTGGCCAAGGGGCTCGGCGGCTTCGGCACCCCGATCGCGATGACTCTGAACAAGCCGGAGGTCGATGCCCACTGGTCGCCCGGCGCCCACACCGGCACCTTCCGCGGGCAGGGGCTGTCCTTCGTCGCGGGCACCGTGGCGCTGGACTACTTCACCGACGAGGCGTTCCTCGCCGACGTGCTCGCCAAGGGCGAGACCATGCGCGAGGCACTGGAGGCCATCGCTGCGAAGCACTCGGAGCGGGGCTGGGAGGTCCGCGGCCGCGGCATGATGCAGGCGCTGGACACGGGGGACGGCGCGTTCGCCAAGCGGATCCAGCAGGAGTGCTTCGAGCGGGGCCTGCTGGTCGGCCCGTGCGGCAGCGGGGGGCGGGTGATCAAGCTGATCCCGCCGCTGACGATCCCGGAGGAGGACCTGAGGGACGGCCTCGGCCTGCTCGCACAGGCCATCGACGCCGCTGCGGGAGCCCCCTGATGCGCCTGCGGTCCGATATGACCTTCGCGCCCGAGGAGTACCAGCGGAGGATCGCGGAGCTGCGGGAGCGGATGGCCGAGCGGGAGCTGGACGCGGTGATCATCACCGATCCCGAGAATCTGATGTACCTCACGGACTATCAGACCACGGGATACTCGTTCTTCCAGGCGCTGGTCGTGCCGCTGGAGGCCGACTCGGTGATGATCACCCGTGCGCTCGAGGAGTCCAATGTGATCGCCCGGACCTGGGTGGAGAACTCCCGCCCGTATCCGGACGACGGCGACGCGATCCTCGAGCTGGTCAGCACCCTGCGCGACCTGCGGCTGGGGGACTCCCGGGTGGGGTATGAGCGCAACAGCTACTACTTCCCCGCCTACCAGCAGGATCGCATCCACGACGCCTTCGGAGAGGGCCTGGTGGACTGCTTCGGGATCGTCGAGGAGGGGCGGATCCGCAAGTCCCCTGCCGAGATCGAGGTGATGCAGCTCGCCGCCTACGCCGGGGAGGCGGGAATGGCGGCCGGCCTGCACACTGCGATGGCCGGCGCGACCGAGAACGATGTGGCCGCCGCCATCACCTCGGCGATGTTCCGGGCCGGCGGGGAGTTCCCGGCGGTCCTGCCCTATGTCGCCTCCGGGCCCCGGTCGATGATCGGCCACTCCACCTGGGAAGGGCGCATGATCAGGCCCGGAGAGCACGTGTTCCTCGAGGTCGGCGGGTGCTACCGCAGATACCACACGGCCATGATGCGCACCGTGGTCAACGGGGCGCTCTCGGACTCGATGCACTCCGCGCAGGAGCTGATGAAGCAGACGCTGGCGGAGCTGCGGGCCCTGATGAAGCCGGGGGTGACCATCTCCGAGATCGCCGAGCTGACCCGCTCCCGCATCGAGAGCAACGAGGTGGGGGCGAAGCTGGTCACTCGCGCCGGCTACTCGATCGGGATCGCCTTCCCGCCGTCCTGGGACGAGGGCTACATCGTCTCCCTGCTGGAGGGCGACGAACGAGAGCTCGAGGAGGGCATGACCTTCCATCTGCTGCCGTGGATGTGGGGGGTGGACGGGGACAAGACCGTCGGCATCTCCGACACCGTGCACATCACGAAGGACGGCTGCGAATCGTTCTTCACCCTGCCGGCGGACTTCACCGTCCACGAGAGCTCCGCCCGCTCGGTCCCCACCGGCGCCGTCTTCGCGCCGCGCTTCTGAGAGCTTCTGAGAGGAGCAGCCCCCTATGGCCATGCTGACTGCCATCGATCCCACCACCGGACGCGTCGTGCGCGAGGTGCCCGCCGCGACTCCGGCGGAGATCACTGCGCTGATCGACCGTTCCCAGTCCGCCTACGCCTCCTGGAAGGACACCACCCTCGCCGAGCGCGCGGACGTCCTGCGCCGGGTCGCGGCCTATCTGCGCGAGCACACCGAGGAGCTCGCACCCCTGATGACCGAGGAGATGGGCAAGCCCATCGGGGAGGCGCGCGGGGAAGTCGCGAAATCGGCGTGGGCCGCCGAGCACTACGCCGAGTTCGGCCCCGAATACCTCGCCGACGAGCACCTGGACTCGGATGCGACTTCGTCGTACGTGCAGTACCTGCCGCTGGGGCCGGTGCTGGGGATCCTGCCGTGGAACGCCCCGTTCTGGGTCGCATTCCGCTTCTGCGCCCCAGCGCTGATGGCCGGGAACACCTGCATCATGAAGCACGACCCCCACGTGCCGGGATGCGCCGCCGCGCTCGAGGAGGTGTTCCGCAAGGCCGGTGCCCCCGACGGCGTGTTCCAGACCCTGCTGGCGCAGACCGAGGATGTCGAGCAGGCGATCCGTGATCCCCGTGTCCAGGCGGTCTCCTTCACCGGCTCCGACCGGGCAGGGGCGACGGTCGCCTCGATCGCCGCGAGCGAGATCAAGCCCGCGGTGCTCGAGCTCGGCGGCTCCGACCCCTGCATCGTGCTGGCCGATGCGGACCTCGCCAAGGCCGCGGAGGTCTCGGCGCTCTCGCGCATCATCAACGCCGGCCAGTCCTGCATCGCCGCGAAGCGGATGATCGTGGAGCGCTCCGTGCACGATGAGTTCGTGGAGCTGCTCGCCGCACAGCTGCGGGACCTGGTGGTCGGTGATCCCCGCGATCCGGCCACGAAGGTGGGACCGATCGCCCGCGAGCAGCTGCGCGAGGGCCTCCATCGACAGGTCACCGCCAGTGTCGAGGCCGGCGCCACTCTGGTGCTCGGCGGCGAGCTGCCGGCGGGGGAGGGCTTCTTCTATCCCGTCACGCTGCTGACCGGGGTGCAGCCGGGGATGACCGTCTGCGCGGAGGAGACCTTCGGGCCGATCGCGGTGGTGATCGCCGCCGACGATGCCGAGCACGCGCTCGCCCTCGCCAACGACACCCCCTATGGCCTCGGCGCCGCGATCTGGACCGAGACCGAGCGCGGCGTCGCGATGGCGCGCCGGATCGAGGCGGGACAGGTCTCGGTCAACGGGATCGTGAAGTCCGATCCGCGGCTGCCCTCCGGGGGGATCAAGCGCTCCGGCTACGGCCGCGAGCTCGGCCCCCACGGCATCCGCGAGTTCACCAACGCCCAGCAGGTCTGGGTGGGGCCGGTGAGAGCCTGACCTCCGAGATATCTTGACGTCAAACTATTTAGGTGTAGAGTCATGAGTAAGGAAAGGCTCACCTAAGTAGGGAGATGATGGGCGATGACTCGCGTCCATGAACTGGCAGAATTCGTCTACGAGAGCAGCTATGAGCAGCTCAGCGGGGCGGCGGCGGAGCAGCTGCGGATCCGGGTGCTGGATACGATCGGCGTCGCGATCGCCGCGCAGGCCGCCGCCCCGATGAGGGCGATCCGCTCCCTGCTGGCCGACCTCGGCGGGCGGGAGGATGCGACCTTCATCGGCGGCGGCCGCGGTCCGATCGACCGGGTGGCCTTCTACAACGGGGCCCTGAGCCGCTACCTCGACTTCATGGACTCCTATCTCGCGGCAGGGGAGACCAACCACCCCTCCGACAACCTGGGCGCTGTGCTGGCCGCCGCCGAGTCCGTCGATGCCTCCGGCGCGGACCTCCTCGCCGCTCTCGCGGTCTGCTACCAGGTCCAGACCAGGCTGTCCGACGTCGCCCCGGTGCGTGCTCGCGGCTTCGACCACACGGTGCAGGGAGCATATGCCGCGGCTGCGGGGGTCTCCCGCGCCCTCGGGCTCGACCTGGACCAGACGCAGCAGGCCATCTCGATCTCCGGCACCGCGAACAACGCCCTGCGGGTCACCCGGACGGGAGACCTCTCCCACTGGAAGGGCCTCGCGTACCCGAACATGGCCAAGGAGGCGACCTTCGCAGCGCTGCTGGCGCAGCGGGGCCTGACCGGTCCGGCAGAGGTGTTCGAGGGCAACAAGGGCCTGCAGGAGACCATCACCGGGCCCTTCGAGATCGACTGGTCGCGCGAGGATCTCGAGAAGGTGCGCGAGACGATCGTGAAGAAGCACAACTCCGAGATCCACTCCCAGACCGCCTTGGACGCCGCCCTCGAGGTGCGCCTCCAGGACGGATTCCTCGCCCGCGCCATCGACCGGGTGGAACTGAGGACCTTCGACGTGGCCCACTCCATCATCGGCGGCGGTGAGGAAGGGGACAAGCGCTCCATCCGCACCAAGGAGGAGGCCGACCACTCGCTGCCGTGGCTGCTCGCCGTGGCGCTGCTGGACGGCCAGGTCGAGCCGGAGCAGTATCACCACGAACGGATCATCGCCGACGACGTGCAGGACCTGATGCGCCGTGTCCACATCACCCCGGACGCCGGCTACTCCGCCCGCTTCCCGCGCGAGATGGTCGCCGATCTGACGGTGACCCTCGCCGACGGCACCGTGCTGACCGCTTTCGAGACCGCCTACGAGGGCTTCCACACCGATCCGCTGGACTGGGACGGGGCGCTGCGCAAGTACCGCCGCCTCGCCCTGCCGGTCGTAGGGCCCGAGGTGACCGAGGAGATCGCGGGCATCGTCCGCGAGCTCGAGCGCCACCCTGTACGGCGCCTGACCGACGCGCTCTCGCGCGCCGGGTCCACCCATGGAGAGGAATCATCATGACCACCCAGAGCACTTCTGCCCATGACGTCAGCTTCGACTTCGTGCCCCGCGCACATCGTCCGCTGAAGCCCCGCTCCCACGGGCTGACCGAGATCCGCGCCCCGTACTACTCCACCTTCGGCACCCGCCACCTGCAGGATGTCTTCGACGTCGCCGGGCAGTGGGTCGACGGCATCAAATGGGCGGGCGGCTCCTTCGCACTGGTCCCCAGGGAGCAGGTCCGGGCTTTCAGCGACATCGCCCACGAGCACGGCGCCTATGTCTCCTCCGGCGGATGGATCGAGACGGTGCTGCGCTACGGCGAGGACGCCGTGGACGCCTACCTGCGCGAGGCCAAGGAGGTCGGCTTCGACACCATCGAGATCTCTACCGGCTTCATCATGCTGCCCACCTCCGGGCTGCTGCGGCTGGTCGAGAGGGTGACGGCGGCCGGTCTGAAGGCCAAGCCCGAGCTCGGCATCCAGATCGGTTCCGGCGGGGACTCCGGTGAGGCCGAGCTGGCCGCCGAGGGTGCCAAGGACGTCGGTGACCTGATCGAGCGCGCGAACCGCACGCTCGAGGCGGGCGCCGACATCGTGATGATCGAGTCCGAGGGCATCACCGAGAACGTCACCGACTGGAACACCTCGGCGGTCGCGTCGATCATCAACGGCGTCGGTCTGGAGAACGTCATGTTCGAGGCGGCCGACGGTCCCGTCTTCGAGTGGTACATCAAGCACTACGGCAATGAGGTCAACCTCTTCGTCGACCACTCGCAGATCCTGCAGCTGGAGGGCCTGCGACAGAACATCTGGGGCAACAAGAGCACCTGGGGACGGGTGATCAACCCGATGTTCAGCTGATCGACGGTCGAGGACCAGGGCTCGCACCGCTCCGGGACCCGGGACGGCGCGGGCTCGCCCGTCAGTCCGTCGGCAGCTCCTCGGGGCTGGTCGACAGTTTCGCCACCGTGATCAGCAGCGCGGAATCCATGATCGCCACGAGCCGGTGACGCGCCTGGGGGAGGACCAGCAGGCTTCCCTGCCTCGCCTCCCAGCAGTCGTCTCCGACCCACAGCTGGACCCGACCCTCGAGCACGTAGATCGTCGCTTCGTCGAGGTTCTCCCGCTCGCCGATCTCCGCGTCCTTGAGCAGGCCCATCACGGTCTGGCGCAGCACCTTCTCGTGCCCGCCGAAGACGGTCTCGGCCGCCCGGCGCCCACCGGCGCGCTGCGCGGCCTTGATCTGCTGGCGGGCCAGGGCCTCGATCGAGATCTTCCTCTTCATGAAGCCATCGTCGCATGCTGAGCGTGATCTTGCTCTCGCAATGCGCACAGAGGGCACAGCAGCTCTAGGTTCCGTCCGCACGCTTGCTGAAACGCGAAAACCTTGTCAGAGTGATCTGTGACACAGTGTGAGCTGAGGGGGTGGCGCCGATGGTGGTCCGCGCACCGGCACGTCGCCGGACCTCGATACGCGGCAGCTCTGTGCTCCTGCACGCAGTCATGGCGGCGGCCGGGATCATCATGGTGCTGTTCCTGCTGGCGCATATGTACGGGAACCTCAAGGTCTTCTCCGGCGCGGAGGCCTTCGACAGCTATGCCGCCCACCTGCGCACGCTGGGTGAGCCGTTCCTGCCGCATGCCGGGGCGCTGTGGATCCTCCGGATCCTCCTCCTGCTCAGCGTGCTCGCCCATATCGGGGCGGCGTTCGTGCTCTGGCACCGCATGCGTGCCGCGACGGGCGGCCGCGGAAGCCGCCGCTACGCGACGAAGAAGTCCCCGCGCGGGGTCCAGCGGACGTACGCCTCGTTCACCATGCGCTGGGGCGGGATCGTGATCGGGCTCTTCGTGGTCTACCACCTCCTGCACCTGACGGTGAACGTGATCGCCCCCGGCGGCGCCTCCGACAGCCCGTACGAGCGCATGGTGGGTGGATTCTCGATCTGGTGGGTGACCCTGTCCTACCTGATCGCCCTGCTGGCGCTCGGCCTGCATCTGCGGCACGGGGTCTGGAGCGCCTTCGCCTCCCTGGGGGTCAATACCGGCGTGCGGCGGCGCCGGCACCTGAACCTGATGGCGTACCTGGTCACGGCGGTGGTCATCCTCGGGTTCCTGCTCCCGCCGCTGGCGATCCAGTTCGGGATGGTGACGTGATGAGTGCGCTGTTCTCGGTGGGCGATCCCGTGGTCGACACCAAGGCCCCGGACGGGCCGATCCAGGACCGCTGGGACGCGCGGCGGTTCGAGGCGAGCCTGATCAGCCCGGCGAACCGCCGCCGGCGCTCGGTGATCATGGTGGGCAGCGGCCTGGCCGGCGGCTCCGCCGCGGCGACCCTCGGGGAGGCCGGGTACCAGGTGTCGGTGTTCTGCTATCAGGACAGCCCGCGGCGGGCACACTCCATCGCCGCCCAGGGCGGGATCAACGCCGCGAAGGACTACCGCAACGACGGCGACAGCATCCGCCGCCTCTTCTACGACACCGTCAAGGGTGGGGACTACCGTTCCCGCGAGTCGAACGTCTACCGCCTGGCCCAGGTCAGCGAGGCGATCATCGACCAGGCCGTGGCACAGGGGGTGCCATTCGCCCGCGAATACGGAGGACTGCTGAGCACGCGCTCCTTCGGCGGCGTGCAGGTCTCCCGCACCTTCTATGCCCGTGGGCAGACGGGTCAGCAGCTCCTGCTCGGCGCCTACCAGGCGCTGGAGCGGCAGATCGATGCGGGCACCGTGCAGATGCACACCCGCCACGAGATGCTCGAGGTCATCGTCATCGAGGGCAGAGCCCGCGGCATCGTCGTGCGCGACATGGTCACCGGCGAAATCGAGACGCACCTGGCCGATGCGGTCGTGCTCGCCTCAGGAGGCTATGGCAACGTCTTCCACCTCTCGACCAATGCGATGGGCTGCAACGTCACCGCGACCTGGCGCGCACACCGCAAGGGCGCCTACTTCGCCAATCCCTGCTTCACCCAGATCCATCCCACCTGCATCCCGGTCAGCGGCGAGCACCAGTCGAAGCTGACCCTGATGAGCGAGTCCCTGCGCAATGACGGACGGATCTGGGTCCCGGTCCAGAAGGGGGATGCCCGGGACCCGCGCGAGATCCCCGAGTCGGAGCGCGATTACTACCTGGAGCGGCAGTATCCCGCCTTCGGGAACCTGGTGCCGCGCGATGTCGCCTCCCGCGCCGCGAAGAATCAGTGCGATGCGGGGCATGGGGTCGGGCCCGGCGGTCGCGGCGTCTACCTCGACTTCGCCGATGCGCTGGAACGGTTGGGCCGCGGCACCGTGGAGGACAGGTACGGGAACCTGTTCGACATGTACCAGAAGATCACCGGCGAGGATCCCTACCAGGTGCCGATGCGCATCTACCCGGCGATCCACTACACGATGGGCGGGCTGTGGGTCGACTACGACCTCCAGAGCTCGCTGCCGGGCCTCTTCGTCATCGGGGAGGCGAACTTCTCCGACCACGGCGCGAACCGCCTCGGCGCCAGCGCCCTCATGCAGGGGCTGGCCGACGGCTACTTCGTGCTGCCCAACACCCTCACCGACTATCTCGCCTCTCACCCGCTGCCCGCCGAGATCGACTCCACGCATCCGGAGGCGCAGCGGACCGTGGAGGACGTGCACACTCGTATCGACGCGCTGCTCGCTGTCCAGGGCAGCCGCTCGGTGGACTCCTTCCACCGTGAGCTCGGCGCGATCCTGTGGGAGCACTGCGGCATGGAGCGCAGCGCGGAGGGCCTGCAGCGGGCGATCACCCAGATCCGTGCGTTGCGCGAGGCGTACTGGAGCGATGTGCGGGTCACCGGCAGGGGAGAGGAGCTGAACCAGACGCTCGAGCGGGCCGGGCGGGTCGCGGACTTCTTCGAGCTCGCCGAGCTCATGTGCATCGACGCACTGCACCGCGAGGAGTCCTGCGGTGCCCATTTCCGCACGGAGAGTCAGACCGAGGGCGGTGAGGCCCAGCGCATCGACGAGGACTTCACCTATGTGGCCGCCTGGGAGTTCACCGGGGACGGCTCGCCGCCGCAGCTGCACCGGGAGCATCTCGAGTTCGAGCATGTCGAGCTGACGCAGAGGAGCTACACATGAGACTCACGCTGAACATCTGGCGCCAGGCGCACAGCGAGGCGACGGGCAGGATGGTGCCCTACCGGGTCGGGGACATCTCCCCGGAGATGTCCTTCCTCGAGGTGCTCGACGTGCTCAACGAAGAGCTCACCGCACAGGGGGAGGACCCCGTCGCCTTCGACCATGACTGCCGGGAGGGCATCTGCGGGATGTGCGGGGTCGTGATCGACGGGATAGCCCATGGTCCCGAGGCGCTGACCACCACCTGCCAGCTGCATATGCGCCACTTCGAGGACGGGCAGGAGATCGACATCGAACCGTGGCGCGCCGGTGCCTTCCCGGTGCTCAAGGACCTCGTGGTCGACCGCAGTGCGCTGGACCGGATCGTCGCCTCCGGCGGCTTCATCACGGCGCCGACGGGATCCGCCCCCGAGGCCAACTCCACTCCCGTGGCGCGTGAGGATGCCGACCGCGCCTTCGATGCCGCGGCCTGCATCAGCTGCGGCGCCTGCGTGGCCGCCTGCCCCAACGGCTCGGCGTCGCTGTTCCTGGGGGCGAAGATCACGCACCTCGGCTCCCTGCCGCAGGGCCAGCCCGAACGGGACTCCCGCGCCGTGGCGATGAGCGAGCAGCATGATGCCGAGGGCTTCGGCGGCTGCACCCAGATCGGGGAGTGCACGGCGGTGTGCCCCGCGGGCATCCCGCTGGACATGATCTCGCAGACCAGCTCCGATGTGCTCGGTGCGCTCTCCCGCGGCCACTACTCCTGACCGGTGCCGGGGCCTGCGAACCCGTTATGGATCCACCGCGTTCTCAGCAGCGGCTCCGACACGACGTCTGTGAACCACCCCATCCGAGCGTTTCCCGCTGTAACCTCGAAGCAGTGATGAATCTAACGTAGTCTCCCGAGTGTCGGGCTTGCATCAGGTCATCGTGCAGTGCTCGGCGCGGATGCGCAGCGCAGCGTGGGGACGGTGCCGCCGGTCCAGGGCACTGCTCCCGTCGTCTCGGGATTCGCGACGAAGGGAGCCGTATGAATGCCCAGGACGCATCTCGAGATCGACCGCGAGGCGGGAAGATCGACGACTCCCTGATCGACGCCCTGATCGGGAGCCGCAGGCTCGTCACCCCCAGTGGGAGGATGACCGAGGACAACCGCGAGCTCCACAAGCAGGGGGGACGCACCGCCGATTCGTTCTATCGGGAGCGCTGGTCCCACGACAAGGTGGTGCGGTCGACTCATGGCGTGAACTGCACCGGGTCCTGTTCCTGGCGGGTGTTCGTCAAGGACGGTGTGATCACCTGGGAGGCTCAGGCGACGGACTACCCCTCGGTGGGCACCGACATGCCGGAGTACGAGCCGCGCGGCTGCCCGAGAGGCGCCTCGTTCAGCTGGTACACGTACTCACCGACCCGTGTGCGCTATCCGTATGTGCGCGCCGAGCTGATGCAGCTGTTCCGCGAGGCCAAGGACACGGTCCCGGGCCGTGACCCGGTGCTGGCCTGGCAGTCGATCGTGGACGACCCGGAGAAGGCACTCCGCTTTAAGTCACAGCGGGGCAAGGGCGGTCTGGTGCGGGCCTCGTGGGACGAGGCCGTCGAGCTGATCGCTGCAGCCCACGTCCACACCATCAAGGAGTACGGGCCGGACCGGATCGCCGGGTTCTCCCCGATCCCGGCGATGAGCCAGGGGTCCTTCGCCTCCGGTTCCCGGTTCCATCAGCTCATCGGCGCCCCGATGCTGAGCTTCTACGACTGGTACGCCGATATGCCCCTGGCCTCGCCGCAGGTGATGGGAGACCAGACCGATGTGCCGGAGTCGGGGGACTGGTGGAACTCCTCCTACCTGATCATGTGGGGCTCCAACGTCCCGCAGACCCGCACCCCGGACGCGCACTACATGATCGAGGCCCGGTATCACGGCCAGAAGGTCATCTCGGTCGCACCGGACTACGCCGAGTCGGTCAAGTTCGCCGACCAGTGGCTGGCTCCGCACCCGGGCACCGATGCCGCACTCGCGATCGGGATGGGCCACACGATCCTGCGCGAATTCTTCGTGGAGCGGACCACGCCGTACTTCGACAACTATGTCAAGCACTACACGGACCTTCCGTTCCTGGTGGCGCTGGATCGCCGCGAGGACGGTTCACTGGTGCCCGGCAAGTTCGTCGTCGCCGCGGATGACGACATCGACGCGGGCTCCGTGCGCAACAGCGCGGATGCCGATTTCAAACCGATGATGTTCGACACCGTCACCGAGGTGCCGGTGGTCCCCAACGGCACCGTCGGCCATCGCTACAACGACGAGGGACTCGGAGCGTGGAACCTCGAGCTCGGCGACATCGAGCCGGCGCTGACGATGCTGGGACGGCATGAGGACGTGGTCGAGATCCTCGTGCCGCGCTTCGACACCACGGGCGTCGAGGGCCGCGGCGACGCGGTGCGCGGTGTCCCGGTGCGCCGCTACGGGGACCGTCTGATCACCACCGTCTACGACCTGATGCTGGCGCAGTACAACGTCGGCCGCGACGGCCTGCCGGGCCAGTGGGCGTCGGGCTACGACGATGCCGAGGCCCTGTGCACCCCCGCCTGGCAGGAGACCGTCACCGGTGTCCCCGCCGGGACGGCGGCGAAGATCGGGCGCGAGTTCGCCCAGAACGCGCTCGACTCCGGCGGCCGCTCCATGATCATCATGGGCTCGGGCACCAATCATTGGTTCCACTCCGACACCATCTACCGCACCTTCCTGACGCTGACGATGCTGTGCGGCACCCAGGGCGTCAACGGCGGCGGCTGGGCCCATTACGTCGGTCAGGAGAAGGTGCGCCCGCTCACCGGATTCACGCATCTGGCGATGGCCCTGGACTGGTCGCGCCCGCCGCGTCAGGCGACGCAGACCCCCTACTGGTACATCCACTCCGGCCAGTGGCGCTACGACCAGTTCGGGACCGACACCTTTGCCGCGACGACGGGCACCGGACGCTTCGCGGGCACCTCGATCGCCGACACGATCGCGCTCAGCCAGCGGCTCGGCTGGCAGCCGTTCTATCCCCAGTTCGACATCAACTCCCTCGATGTCGCCGGCCGTGCCGCCGCAGCGGGTCAGGAGACCGTCCCGTACCTGGTGGACGCGCTCAAACAGGGAGAGATCAACTTCGCGGCCGAGGATCCGGATGCGCCGAACAACTATCCGCGCATCTGGTCGGTCTGGCGCGCGAACACCCTCGGCTCCTCGGCGAAGGGGGAGCAGTACTTCTTCCGGCACGTGATCGGCACGGAGGACGCCCTCGACGTCGAGGAGACCCCGGAGGAGTTCCGGCCCCGGGACGTGCGATGGCGGGAGGAGTCGCCCACCGGCAAGATCGATCTGATGCTGACCCTGGATTTCCGGATGACCACGCACACCCTGCACTCCGACGTGATCCTGCCGGCATCGACCTGGTACGAGAAGCATGACCTGTCCACCACGGACATGCACCCCTACGTGAACTCCTTCAGCCCGGCGATCGAGAACCCCTGGGAGGCGCGCACCGACTGGCAGGCCTGGGAGACGATCGCGAAGAAGTTCAGCGAACTCGCGGTGGAGCACCTGGGGACCCGGACCGACGTGGTCGCCCACCCGATGCAGCACGATTCGCGCGGCGAGCTCGCGAACCCTCACGGTCGCGTACGGGACTGGAAGGCGGGCGAGTGCGAAGCCGTGCCGGGCAGGACCATGCCGAACTTCATGGAGGTGGAGCGCGACTATACGGCGATCCACGAGAAGTTCACCTCCGCCGGCCCGCTGCTGGAGACCCTGGGGATGACCACCAAGGGACTGACCTTCGACGTCACCGAGCATGTCGAGCGCCTGCGCGGGCTCAACGGGACGGCACGCTCCGGCGTCGGGGCAGGGCAGCCGCTGCTGCGCACCGACCGGCAGGCCGCAGAGTTCATCCTCGCGCTGTCCGGCACCACGAACGGGAAGATGGCGACCGAGGGGTTCAAGACCCTGGAGGAGCGCACCGGGACCCAGCTGCACGACCTCTCGGCCGAGGCCGAGGGCAGGACCATCGAGTTCTCGGACACCCAGGCCTCTCCGCAACCGGTGATCACCAGCCCGGAGTGGTCCGGCTCGGAATCGGGAGGGCGCCGCTACAGCCCGTTCACCATCAACGTCGAGCGGATGAAGCCCTGGCACACCCTGACCGGGCGGCAGCACTTCTACCTCGATCACGACTGGATGCTGGAGACCGGGGAGGCGATGCCCGTGTTCCGCCCGCCGCTGAGCATGACGGCCCTGTTCGGGGAGGTGGGCATCGGGGAGACCACGCACGACGGCGCCTCGCCCGGGATCAGCGTGCGGTTCCTGACCCCGCACAGCAAGTGGTCGATCCACACGACCTATGTCGAGACCTCGCCGATGACGAACCTGTCCCGCGGCGGGCAAACCATCTGGATGAGCGTCGAGGACGCCGAGGCCGTGGGCATCGCCGACAACGACTGGATCGAAGCGGTCAACCGCAACGGCGTCGTCGCGGCCCGTGCGATCGTCAGCCATCGGATGCCGCAGGGCACCGCATTCATGTACCACGCCCCGGAGCGGATCATCGGCGTGCCGCTGACCGAGCGGGACGGGAAGCGCGGCGGCATCCACAACTCGCTGACCCGGCTCATGCTGAAGCCGTCGCACCTGATCGGTGGGTACGCCCAGCTCTCCTACGGCTTCAACTACATCGGACCGTCCGGGACGCAGCGTGACGAGGTCACCGTGATCCGCAGACGCACCGTCCCCGTCGAGTACTGAGCACCGGAGAACAGGAGGAGGAGCGGCATGCGCGTCATGGCCCAGATGTCCATGGTGATGAACCTGGACAAGTGCATCGGCTGCCACACCTGTTCCGTGACCTGCAAGCAGGCATGGACCAACCGTGATGGCACCGAGTACATGTGGTTCAACAACGTCGAGACGCGGCCCGGGCAGGGATATCCCCGTGGCTACGAGGACCAGGAGAAATGGAAGGGCGGCTGGGAGCTGGACAAGCGCGGCAAGCTGCGCCAGAAGGGCGGCGGCCGGCTGAAGAAGCTGCTGACCCTGTTCGCGAACCCGCTGCTGCCCGGCATCGACGACTACTACGAGCCCTGGACCTACGAGTACGACAACCTGCTGAACGCCCCGGCGCAGCAGAACATCCCCACGGCACCGCCGAAATCCCAGATCAGCGGCAAGCCGATCGATATCCAGTGGTCGGGCAATTGGGACGACGACCTCGGCGGGACCTACGCCAACAAGGACAAGGACCCGATGATCCGGGGGATCGAGGAGAAGGTCCAGCTCGAGTTCGACCAGACCTTCATGTTCTATCTGCCGCGGATCTGCGAGCACTGCATGAACCCCACCTGTGTGGCCGCCTGCCCGTCGGGCGCCATCTACAAGCGCAGCGAGGACGGCGTCGTGCTGGTCGATCAGGACGACTGCCGTGGATGGCGCATGTGCGTCTCCGGCTGCCCGTACAAGAAGGTCTACTTCAACCACAAGACCGGCAAGGCCGAGAAGTGCACCTTCTGCTATCCCCGGCTCGAGCTCGGGGAGCCGACCATCTGCGCCGAGACCTGCGTCGGGCGCCTGCGCTACATCGGCCTCGTCCTGTACGACGCCGATCGCGTCACCGACGCGGCCTCGACGCCCGACGAGAAGGACCTCTACGAAGCGCAGAAGGACCTGATCCTGGACCCGTACGACCCGGAGGTGATGGCGGCGGCCGAGAAGGGCGGCATCTCCTACGACTGGATCCTGGCTGCGCAGAACTCGCCGATCTATAAGCTGATCAAGGAGTACGAGGTCGCACTGCCCCTGCACCCGGAATACCGCACCCTGCCGATGGTCTGGTACATCCCGCCGCTGTCGCCGGTGGTGGACTCCGTGGCCGACAGCGGCTTCGATGCCGAGGACGCCGACAACCTGTTCGCAGCGATCGACACCCTGCGGATCCCGGTCGAATATCTGGCGAACCTGTTCACCGCCGGCGATGTCCCGACCGTGGAGCGCGTGCTGTACCGCATGGCCGCGATGCGCTCCTACATGCGCGATGTGGACCTGGGCCGGGAACCCAAGGAGGGCATCGCCAATGCGGTCGCCATGACGGGCCAGACGATGCGGGACATGTATCGGCTGCTCGCGATCGCCAAGTACGACGAGCGCTACGTCATCCCGCGAGGCCACGGCGAGTCCGCCCACAACCTGGAGGGCATCGGCACCGACTGCCCGCTGAACAGTGAGGGAGGGCCCGGGATGGCGGCGGAGGCCGAGGGCGCGGGCATGGCGGGTCCCGGATATGCGAGCAAGCGCGAGGAGGGCAACGTGCCGAGCCCGGGCGAGGGCCGGGTCAACCTGCTGAACTGGGACGGCAAGGGACTTCCACAGGGGCTGTTCCCCGAACCGACCGCCGGGGGTGCCTGATGGGACTGCTCTCCCGTGTGCTCGAGCGCCGCGGGGCCGAGGTGCCCCTGGCGCAGAAGCGAGATCCCCTGCACGCCTCCGGTCTGTCCGACGCCGAGCTGCGGGCCACCTGGATCTGCGCCTCCTGGCTGCTCGGGTACCCCGATGCCGCCCTGCTCGGACAGGCCGACGTGATCCGCCGGCTCGCCGAGGATCTGCCCGAGCAGACGGGATCCGGCCTGCTCGCCGGTCTCGAGGCGATCGGAGCACTCCCGCTGACCGAGCTGCAGTCCCGCTATGTCGACACCTTCGACACCCGCCGCCGCGGATGCCTGTACCTGACCTACTTCAGCCAGGGGGATACCCGCCGCCGCGGCATGGCCCTGGTCCGGATCAAGCAGGACTTCCGCGCCGCGGGGGCCGAGGTCGGCAACAACGAGCTGCCCGACCACCTGCCCACCGTGCTCGAGTTCGCCGCCGCGTACGACGCGGAGCGGGGCGCGAAGATCCTGCGCACCAACCGTCCCGGCCTGGAGCTGCTGCGGATCCACCTGCAGGAGATCGACTCACCGTGGCACGGCGTCCTCGAGGCGATCTCGGAGACGCTGCCACCGCTGGATATGGAGGACCGCGAGGCCGTGATGCGTCTGGCGGCCGAGGGCCCCGACGACGAGACCGTGGGGCTGGACGGCTACGGGCAGGAAGAGGACGCCGCAGCGGTCGCCGCCCACACCATGGCCGCCCCGTCCTCCTGCGATCACGACGCCACCGCGGGTGCCGTCCCGATCGAACTGACGAAAGGCCCCCGACGATGAGTGATGACACGACGCTGGACATCCTGCTCTGGACGGTTCTGCCCTATTTTGTGCTGGCGATCTTCATCCTCGGCCACGTGTGGCGCTTCCGAACGGACCAGTACACGGTCACCAGCCGGTCCAGCCAGCTCTACGAATCCAAGCTGCTCCGGTTCGGCTCGCCCCTGTTCCACTACGGCATCATCGCCGTCTTCTTCGGCCATCTGATGGGACTGCTGATCCCGCAGCGATGGACCGACGCGGTCGGCATCACCGAGTCGATGTACCACTGGGGGCCTTCGGGATGGGGATCGTCGCCTCGGCGGTCACCGCCGGCGGCATCATGATCCTCGCCTGGCGACGCACCACCAACGACCGCGTCAAGACCGTGACCCCGGTCGGCGACAAGATCATGTTCGGCCTGCTGGGGCTCTCCATCCTGCTGGGGATCACAGCGACCCTGTTCAACCTCGAGAATTCGTACAACTATCGGGAGGGACTGTCGATCTGGTTCCGGAACTTCTGGACCCTGAACCCGGATCCGTCCCTGATGGCGGCGGCGCCGCTGTTCTTCCAGCTGCACGTGCTGATGGCGCTGGTGCTGTTCGCGATCTGGCCGTTCTCCCGCCTGGTCCACGCATTCACCATCCCGTTCGGCTACCTGAACCGCCCGTACATCCTGTACCGGTCCCGGGACGACTCCGAGCGGAAGCCGCGCCCGGGCTGGGAGAAGAGCGACATCCCCGCGGTGCCGGGGCCCGCGACCGCACGGCGACGAAAAAAGACCTGAGCCGCGCCATCGTCCGGAAACGATGACACGGCCCAGGCCGATGGTCGGGCTGACAGGATTTGAACCTGCGACCCCCTGACCCCCAGTCAGGTGCGCTACCAAGCTGCGCCACAGCCCGCAATAATGCGGAGCCCTCCGTGACCGGAGGACCGAGGAATACAGTACCCCGACTTCGGCCCGAAGGGCGAATCGACAGGTGCGTGACCTGCGGCACCTATGACGGGGCCACCGAACTCCGGCCCGCCCGGCAGGGGCGCGGCAGACCCACGGGGCCTGGGCCCTGCGGGTCTGCCGGATCTGTGCAGGCCCCGCTCCTACACTGCTGTCATGCAAGAGGCCGGGCATCAGACTCCCCACGGCGAGACCCCGTACTCGCCGACCTCGCTGCTGCGCGCCCTGACCGCGAATCCGTACAGCGTGGCCCCATTGCGCCCGCATCAGCACCCGGCCGCCGAGGCGGCACCGCCGGATAACCGGTACACCAGGGTCGTCACGCTGCTGCTGGCCCTGCTCCTCGGCTTCGCGGTCGCCGTCTCCGTGGTGGACCTGCGCCACGAGGCCGCCGCGGAGGACAGCCCCCGAACCCTGCTCGAGACGGAGGTCCGCGAGACCCGCACCGAGACGGAGCAGCTCGAGCAGCGCCGCGCGGAGCTCGAGGGGCAGATCACCGACGCGCAGGCCTCCGTGCTGGAGAAGGGGGATGCCGGTGCCGCAGAACGTCTGGAGGCGTTCGAGACCGCAGGCACCGGCGTGGCGCTGTCCGGCCCGGGCCTGGTGCTCGAGATCGAGGACTCCGTCCCGCTGCCCGCGAGCCCGGGTGTGAGCACCGGCACCGTCAACCGGGTCACCGATGGGGACCTGCAGATCGCCGTGAACGGGCTGTGGGCGGCCGGCGCCGAGGCGATCGCCGTGAACGGGCAGCGGGTCGGTCCCACCACGGCGATCCGCACCGCCGGCTCTGCGGTGCTGGTCGACTTCAGCCCCCTGTCGCCTCCGTACCGCATCACCGCTCTCGGTGATCCCCAGCAGCTGCGCACCGAGTTCGAGGAATCGGAGGCGGGGGAGTACCTCCAGCAGATCTCCACCCGCTATGGCGTCCGCAGGTCGTGGGAGGACGCGGAGGAGCTCACGGTCCCCGCGCGGTCCAGCGGCACCCTGCGGGAGGCCTCGATCCTGGAGGCGGGCGGGGACGCGGCTTCCGAGACGGTCCCTTCCCAGCAGCCGTCGACCACCCCAACGACTGCCGCGACGCGCGGCCCCGAGGAGGACTCCCCGTGATCGCCATCATCGGACTGGTGCTGGGCATCGTGCTGGGCGTCGTCGTCCAGCCGGACGTGCCCGTCGTCCTGCAGCCCTACCTGCCCATCGCCGTGGTCGCCGCGCTGGACACCCTGGCCGGTGGCCTCAGAGCCAGCCTCGACGGTGCCTTCGACTCACACGTCTTCATCACCTCGTTCCTGTTCAACGTGCTGATCGCCGCGTTCCTCGTCTTCCTCGGTGATCAGCTCGGGGTCGGCTCGCAGCTCTCCACCGCGGTCATCGTGGTGCTGGGCATCCGCATCTTCTCCAATGCCGCCGCGATCCGGCGTCTTCTGTTCCGCTCATGAGCGACGGCACCCGCACGCCGACGACCACGCACCAGCAGAGGCTGGTGTGGCGGCGCCTGGGCGACACCCTGCGCCCGCAGGCGTCCCTCGCCCAGGTGATCGTGGGTCTGCTGTGCCTGCTGCTGGGCCTGTCGATCGCCGCTCAGGTGCGCGAGAGCGAGGATTCCCTCGAGGGCGCCAGCCAGCAGGAGCTGGTGCGGCTGCTGGACGAGTCCGGTCGGCACACCGCCGATCTCGAGGTCGAGAATGCGGAGCTCGAACGCACGCTGGAGACGCTGCGATCCGGCCAGGAGGACGACGTCGCGGCCCAGAACGCCGCCGAGGAGCGTCTGGCGGACCTCGAGATCCTCGCCGGGACCGTGCCGGCCCACGGCCGCGGCATCGTCATCTCGATCGCCGATCCCGCTCAGGGCGTGCGCGCCTCGACTCTGCTGGGCGTGGTCCAGGAGCTGCGCAACGCGGGGGCGGAGGTGATCCAGATCGGCGACGTGCGGGTGGTCGCCTCGACCTCCATCACCACGGGTGCCGACGGTCGGCTGCAGGTGGACGGGACCGCTGTCGATGCGCCCTATGTGGTGCGGGCGATCGGGGACCCCTCGGTGATGGAGCCCGCGCTGCAGATCCCCGGCGGGGCCGCCGACTCGGTCGCCGGCGACGGCGGGAGCCTCGCGGCGAACGCCGATGACGACGTGCGGATCGAGGCCACGGTGGAGCTCAGCACCCCGGAGCATTCTCGGGTGGTCAAATGATCGTCAATTCTTGTCCCCACGTGGCTCGGAAGTCCCCGCCGACCGCCTCGGGCATGCGAAGATGACGGTGCCGAATCCTCTGCGCTCATCGCACAGGATCCGCAGCAGGCCAGGAAGGGGTGCGCGGTGTCAGGGAACACCGAGTGGAACGACGAGAATCTCGACCACACGTCGAAGTTGAGCGCGATCTCGCCCAACGATCCCGTGGACGATGCCGAGCCCGGTCTCTCGTCGCAGGATCGCCGGGCGATCGAGAACCTGCCCCCGCGCAGCGCGCTGCTCATAGTGCGGAAGGGCCCGAACCTCGGGGCGCGCTTCCTGCTCGACTCCGAGACCACCGTCGCGGGCCGTCACCCCAAGTGCGAGATCTTCCTCGACGATGTGACGGTCTCGCGCAAGCACGCGGCCTTCGTCCGTGACGGGGAGGGATTCCTGGTGAGAGATCTGGGATCACTCAACGGCACCTATGTCGGCAAGGACCGCGTGGACGAAGCACGCCTGCAATCCGGTCAGGACGTGCAGATCGGGAAGTATCGGCTGACCTACTACGCGTTCAACGGGACGGTCTGACTCGATGCCGGCTTCTGCCTCGCGCAGGCTGAGCTCGTCCACAGCCTCTCGGCTCAGCATCGGCCAGGTGCTCGAGATCCTGCGCGACGAGTTCCCGGAGCTCGCGCATTCCAAGCTCCACTATCTCGAGTCCGAGGGTCTGATCGCGCCCGAGCGCACCGCAGCGGGGTACCGCAAGTACTGTCGCGAGGACGTGGACCGGCTCCGCTTCGTGCTGCGGGCCCAGCGTGATCGGTTCTGGCCGCTCAAGGTCATCAAGGAGCATCTGCTCGAGCACGGGGTCGACTCCGAGGTCACCTCCATCGCCTCCCGGCCCGGCCCCACCTCGACCCTGCAGGCGGTCCGGCTGGACCGGCGGGGCCTGGCCCGCGAGGCCGGCGTCGAGGAGGAGTTCCTCGTCGAGCTGGAGCAGTTCGGGATGCTGTCGGAAGGGCCGCTGTTCTACGGTGCCACCGAGCTCGAGATCGTCACCGCCGCCCGGGATCTGGCGGACGAGGGCCTGCACCCCCGGCACCTGGTGATGCTCCGCACGGCCGCTGAGCGGGAAGCGCACATGATCCGCTCCGTGGCGCGTCCCCGTTCCCGTTCCGGTGACTCCGCTGCACGCGGCGAGGCCGAGGATTTCGCACGTGACCTGGGGGAGTCGATGATCGCCCTGCACGGGGCGGTGCTGAGGACCAAGCTCCGGGAGAGCTGAGGCCCGCCGGGCCGTCACCTGTCCGTGACCTTCAGGCGGCGCGTTGCTGTCGGTCGGCGGACTCTTCGCGCTACCCTGGTCAGGTGCTCTCATCCTTCCCCCTCGGAGAGCCGGAACCCGGAGGTAGCTGTGAACGCCACGCCAGGCGATGATCGCACTGAACAGTCCACCATCCCCGCAGAGCCTGCCCAGGGCGTGCTCTTCGACGATGTGGTGGACACCCCGGGTGAACTCGGTTACCGGGGCCCGGCCGCCTGCAAGGCCGCCGGGATCACGTACCGCCAGCTCGACTACTGGGCACGCACCGGCCTCGTCGAGCCCGGGGTGCGTGCCGCACACGGCTCCGGCAGCCAGCGCCTCTACGGCTTCCGCGACATCCTGGTGCTGAAGGTCGTCAAGCGACTGCTCGACACCGGTGTCTCCCTCCAGCAGATCCGTGTCGCCGTCAGCGCTCTGCGCGAGCGCGGCATCGACGACCTGGCCGGCATCACCCTGATGAGCGATGGTGCCTCGGTGTACGAGTGCACCTCCGCCGAGGATGTCTTCGACCTGGTCCAGGGCGGGCAGGGCGTGTTCGGCATCGCCGTGGGAAGGGTCTGGCGCGAGGTCGAGAACGATCTCTCCGTGCTGCCCGGCGTCAATCCGGCCGACGATGCGGCTCTCGCGCTGCAGGACGAGCTGGCTGCTCGTCGTCGGTCCCGCCAGGCGGGCTGACCACCCCACCCCACGTCACACAGAACGGCGAGCCCTGGGAAGGGGCTCGCCGTTCTGTGTCATGCGGGTCCGGGTGCAGGGCCGGGACGCGCCGCCGCGCGGCGGTGGTTCAGGAGTTCTGCCGGGAATCCATCACGGTGCGCAGCAGGGCGTCGAAGTCCTCGGTGAGCCGCTTCCCGGAGGCGCCTTCGTACTTGTGCAGCGGCACCGCACCGCCCTGCGCCTGCTGCAGGCCCACCCGCTCCTCGATCACGGGCTCGAGCACCACGTCCCCGAACAGCTCCCGCAGCTCCGCCAGGCGGTACTGGTGCTCGACAGAGCGCGGCCGGTAACGGTTCACTGCCAGGCCCAGCGGCTGCAGGCGCGGAGCGATGCCGTCCTCGTGCATCTCGGTGGCGAGCTTGAGCGCACGATCCGCCGCGGTCACGGCGAAGAAACCCGGCTCGGCGACGACCAGTGCACGATCCGAGGCGGCCAGCGCCATCTGCGTGAGGCCGTTGAGCGAGGGCGGGCAATCGATGAGCACCAGGTCGTACTGGTGAGTGCGCTTGTCCAGTGCCTGGTGGAGGCGCCGGACGTCCTTCGCGCTCTGGGCGGGGGAGTCCATGATCGCGGAACGGCTCGATCCCGGGATGATGTCCAGGTGCGAGGCGGCATCGGCGGCCCACGGTGTCGGGATGATCGCCCGGTCGATGGTCTCGGTGCGCGGTGAACTGATCACCTCTGCGATGTCCAGGCTGCTGGCCGGCTCGCCGAGCAGGCCGAGGGTGGAGTCGCCCTGGGGATCGAAGTCGATCACGAGCGTGTTCACCCCCTGATGGAGGGCGGCAGAGGCCAGGCCGAGGGTCACGGACGTCTTGCCGACGCCGCCCTTGAGGGAACACACACTGACGATGAACACATCCGCCAGTCTACCGACCCGAGCCTGCACACCGGCACTGCGACGGGCGGTAGCCTGCGAGAATCGACCAGGAACAGGCAGACAGGGGAGAGCGGATGTCGCAGATCACGCACGATCTCGTGCTCGAGGTGCTCGACGGCTGCGGGCAGAGCGCCCTGCAGGAGGCGCGCGAGCTCGGTGCGGTCCGCCTCATCGGGCCCACTGAGCTGGCCCTGCGCACTGCGGACCTCGACGCGGTGCGCTCGCTGCGTCGCGTGGTCGCGGCCTCGACGAGCCTGACCGTCCCTGCCCGTCGGCCCCGGGAGCTGCTGGAGACCTCGGTCCAGCAGGAGCTCGCAGAGCTGCTGGGGGAGATCCGTCGCCAGCGCCCGCGACAGAAGTTCCACAGCCTGCGGCTGGAGGCCGCCGGCGCCGGCACTCCGGACATGCGCCGTCTCGCGAGCGCCCTCGCCGAGCTGGCGGGGCTGCCGGTGGACGGGGACGGCGATCTGGTGGTGCGGGTGCGCAAGGGAGCGACCCCGGTGACCTGGCAGGTGCTGCTGCGCACCACCCCGAGACCGCTGGCCACCCGGGCCTGGCGCACTGTGAACTATCCCGGTGCGGTCAACGCCACCATCGCCGCCACCGTGCTGGACCTGTTGCAGGTGGGCGCTGAGGACTCCGTGCTGGACATGACCTGCGGCTCCGGCACCTTCCTGGTGGAGCAGCTGCACGAGACGGTCCCCGCCCGCGCGGTGGGCGTGGACCTGGACCCCGCCGCGATCGAGGCGGCGCGGACTCATCAGCGCGCGGCCCGACGCAAGGGCCGCATCGACTGGGTCGAGGGGGATGTGCGCACGGTCGATCTCGAGCCGGGATTCACCAGGTTCGTGACGAACCCGCCTTGGGGCACCCTGCACGGCGAGCACGAGACCAACGAAGCGCTGCTGGAGGAGCTGCTGGCCCGTGCCGCCGAGCTGGCCGCACCGCGTGCCCGCCTGGGCGTGCTCACCCATGAGATCACCCGCATGCAGAGGGTGCTGGAGACGGCACCTTCCGGCTGGCGACCGGTGCGCGAGCACCGCTTCTTCCAGAAGGGCCATCATCCGCGGCTCTTCCTACTCGAGCGCGGCTGAGCCTCACCGCTGCGCTCACCGCGGCGGGATCACAGTCCCCGTCGGCCCTCGCGCAGCGCCTGCAGTGCGACCTGGTCGCCGTGGACCCTGACCCGGGCGACCTCGTCGCGGCCGCTGACCCACAGCAGCAGCTCGAGCGGATCCCCGTGGACCCGCAGGCTCCCCACCGCGCGGCGGGAGCGGAGCTGTCGGCCGCCCAGCGGCGAGACCAGCGTGACCTCCGCCCGCACCCGCATCGCCAGCGGTGCCATCAGCCCGACGGCTCTCCAGGCATCAGCCGCAGCCTCGGCGGGGAGCTGGCGCGGCTCCCAGCCGAGCTGCGCGCGACGGAGGTCCTCATGATGGATCAGCAGTTCACCCTGTCCGCTCAGCGCATCGATGCGGCCGATGGGGGAGAGGCGGCCCGGACCCTGCCGGAACCGCTCCACCCGCTCCTGCCAGGAGCTCGCACGCAGCGCGTCCAGCGCCCGCTGGGCACGGGCGCCGAGCGCACCGGGCAGATGCGATCCCACTCGCAGGTGCGGTGCGCCCTCGCGCAGCAGCAGATGCTCGAGCAGCTCGGCGGCATCCCAGCCCGGCAGGATCGTCGGCGCCTCCGGGCCATGGGTGAGGAACGTGCGGGCGAAGGCCTCGCGCTCGTCATGTCGGCGCTCGTGCATGATCGCCTCAGCCCTGGTTGCTGAACGCGGCATCGAAGGACACCTCGGAGACGGGATAGTCGAGGCTGCGCAGCAGTTCCAGGGCCTCCTTGGCCCCGTGGAGGCGGTCCATGCCGGCATCCTCCCACTCGATCGAGATCGGCCCGTCATAGCCGATGGAGCGCAGGGTGCGGAAGGCGGCGTCCCATGGCACGTCCCCGCGGCCGAAGGAGACGAAGTCCCAGCCGCGCCGCGGATCGCCCCAGGCCAGGTGCGAGCCGAGGCGGGTGTTGCGCCCGGTGATCCGGACCCGGATGTCCTTGCAGTCCACGTGATAGATCCGCTCGGCGAAGTCGGTGATGAAGGTGACCGGGTCGATCCCCTGCCACATGAAGTGCGAGGGATCCCAGTTCAGGCCGAACGCCTCGCGATGGCCGATCGCCTCCAGGGTGCGCTGCGTGGTCCAGTAGTCGTAGGCGATCTCGGAGGGATGGACCTCGTGGGCGAAGCGCACCCCGCACTCGTCGAACACGTCCAGGATCGGGTTCCAGCGGTCGGCGAAGTCCTGGTAGCCCTCATCGATGACCGACTGGGGGACCGGCGGGAACATCGCCACGTACTTCCAGATCTTCGATCCGGTGAACCCGATGACGGTCTTCACCCCCAGCTTCTGCGCCAGGCGGGCGGTGTTCTTCATGTCCTCGGCGGCGCGCCGCCGGACACCCTCGGGGTCGCCGTCGCCCCACACGGCCGAGCCGACGATCGCCTCGTGGCGGAAGTCGATCGGGTCATCGCAGATGGCCTGGCCCTTGAGGTGGTTGGAGATCGCCCAGCAGCTCAACCCATGCTTCTCCAGGATCCCCAGGCGCTCGGCGACGTAGTCGTCGTCGTCCCAGCGAGAGGCGTCCAGGTGCTCCCCGGAGACCGCAATCTCCAAGCCGTCGTAGCCCCAGCCGGCCGCCAGCTCGGCGACCTCCTCGAGGGTCAGGTCGGCCCATTGGCCGGTGAACAAGGTGTGCGGATGCGCCATGATCGGCATGCTCCTTCTCGGTGAGCGGTGGAGGTCGGTTCAGAGGGCGATGGCCGCGCCATCGGCGGCATCGGAGGCGATGATCGCGTCCAGCACCCGCTGCAGGGCGAGGCCGTCGGCGAAGTCGGGGGAGAAGCGCGCCGCAGGCTCGTCGGCCGAGGGCATCGCGGCGATGGCGAGCAGCAGGTCCCGAGCCTGATTGCTGAAGGCGTTCTCCCAGCCCAGCACATGGCCCTGCGGCCACCAGCCCTCGAGGTAGGGATGTTCGGGCTCGGTGACCAGCACCCGGGCGAACCCCTGCTCCGCGATCGGGAGCGTCGCGTCCAGGAACCACAGCTCATTGGGGTTCTCCAGGTCGAAGCGCAGGGCGCCAGCGGTCCCGTACAGCTCCACGGTGAGGCGGTTCTTCGCCCCGGTCGCCATCCGGGAGACCTCCACCGAGGCGATCGCGCCGCCGTCGAGCTCGAGGGTCGCCCAGGCCGCATCATCCACGGTCACCGGCTCGGGGCCATCGGGGCCGGGGCGCTGCGGCACCATGGTCGCCAGGCGCCCGCGCACCGCGGTGACCCGCTGGCCGGTGAGGTGCTGGACCTGATCGATCGCATGGGAGCCGATGTCGCCGAGCGCGCCGGAGCCGGCGGTCTCCTTCCGCAGCCGCCAGCTCATCGGTGCGTCGGCGTCGACCAGCCAGTCCTGGAGGTAGGCCACCTTCGCCTGGCAGATGGTGCCCAGGCGGCCGGCCTGCACGAACTGCCGAGCCAGGGCGAGCGCAGGCACGCGACGGTAGGTGAAGCCCAGTGCCGCGACCTGGCCGCGGGCGGTCGCCGCTGCGGCGGCCCGAGCCATCGCCTCCGCCTCGGCGGTGTCGTTCGCCAGAGGCTTCTCGCACAGCACATGCTTGCCGGCCTCGAGCGCGGCGATCGCGATCTCGGCGTGGAGGAAGCCGGGGGTGCAGATGTCCACGATGTCGATGTCCTCGCGCGCGATCACCTCGTGCCAGTCGGTCGCATGCTCCTGCCAGCCCAGGCGCTCCGCGGCCTGCGCGACCGCGGCGTCGTCACGGCCCACGATCACGCGACGGGCGAGCGGCAGCACGTCGAAGGCGGCGGCGACGGTGCGCCAGGCCTGGGAATGGGCACGGCCCATGAAGGCGTACCCGATCATGGCGATACCGAGCGGGCGGCGAGACCTCTGCGGCACTGAGAGCTCCTTCGGGCGAGGAATGATGTCCTGTTCACAACCCTATGTCCGCCCGCATCCGGCGGCAATGTCCCCGCACCCTGGGACTCTGCGGCAGAGGTGCGCTCCCGGGGTGCGATGCGGGACACTGCAGGGGTGGAACGACATGTGCACGCGTGGATGAGGGCCGAAGTGACGGCCGGGACCGACGTCGCCCTGCTGGTGGCGGCCTCCGCCGCGCCGATCGCCGAGGAGCGGCTGTCGGTGCTGGCCGAGGGGGTCGATCATCCGGTCTCCGAGACCCGGGACCGCTTCGGCAGCCGTGTGCACCTGGTGCAGGGCCTGCCCGAGGGGACGGTCGAGATCAGCTATGAGGCGCGCGGCGCGGCCGCCGCACCGGTGCCGACGACCCAGGAGGCCGATGCGGTGCTGCATCTGCGTCCCTCGCGCTACTGCGAGGTCGACGAGTTCGAGAGGATCGCGGCCGAGGTGATCGCCGAGCGGGAGGGGGTCGAGGCGCTCGATGCCGTGGTCGACTGGGTCCACGATCATCTGGATTACGTGCCGGGCTCGAGCACGGTCACCGACTCCGCCCGGTCCACCTATGTCTCCCGTCAGGGGGTGTGCCGGGACTATGCCCATCTCACCGCGACGCTGCTGCGCGCCGGCGGGATCCCGGCGCGCTGCTCCTCGGTGTACGCCCCGGGCCTGTACCCGATGGACTTCCATCTGGTGGTCGAGGCTCTGATCGAGGGGGAGTGGCTGGTGGTCGATGCGACCCACCTGGCCCCGCGCGCCGCCATGATGCGGATCGCGACCGGCCAGGATGCGGCCGACACGGCCTTCATGACCACCCTGGCCGGGAACGTGACCCTCACCGGTATCCAGATCACCGCCGTGGTGGACCCGGCGCTGCCGGACGAGGTCCCCCACGAACGGCTCGCGCTGCGCTGAGCGGCGCCCGGCGGGGCGTCAGCCCGTGGGCTGCTCGGGAGCTGGCCCGTCCGGGTGATCGGTGTCCTTGGTCTCGTCCGTCCCGCCGTCCTCCTGATCGAAGCTCGCGAGATACTCCTCGACCTCGGCGGCGATCGCGTCGGCGGTGGGGACCTCCGTGCCGGCGCCGGAGGTGATCATCCGGTCGAAGCGGGCCTCTAGGCCGTCGACCATCTCC
Organism: Brachybacterium avium; assembly: GCF_002216795.1. Lineage (NCBI taxonomy): Bacteria > Bacillati > Actinomycetota > Actinomycetes > Micrococcales > Dermabacteraceae > Brachybacterium > Brachybacterium avium. Next base: position 73,297 of record NZ_CP022316.1, read on the forward strand.
TGCAGCGCCGGCTGGGAGTCGATCTGGGCGGCGATGGCCTCGCGCACCGGCCCGGCCTGTGCCTCGAGCGACTCGACCGGCAGTTGCGGGCCCTGCTCCTCGGTGATCGCTCCCAGCAGCGCGATCGCGGCATCGGGATAGGTCATCTCGTGCAGGTACTGGGGGACATGCACCGTCAGCCCCACCACCTCGTGGCTGCTCTCGGCCAGGCGCATCGTCAGCAGCGCGGTGAACGGGGCGCGCAGTCGGAAGGTGCCGGGCATGGTGCGGCGCACGGTGATGGAGTCCGGATCACCGGCGAAGCGGGTCACGGGCAGCTCACGGGTGTGGGGGACCGGTGCCGGGAAGCCCTGCAGCAGCAGGGTGCGCTCGATGCCGAGCTGCTCGACCACGATCTGCAGCGCGCTGGCGACCCGCTCCCATTGGAACGAGGGCTCGGGACCGGTGAGCAGGAAGAACGTCTCACCGTCGGCGGCGGTGACCTCGTGCAGCAGGATCTCCGGCTTCTCGTAGTCCGAGAAGTGATCGAGCTGGAGGGTCACCTCCGGGCGCCGCCCGGCGTAGTCGTAGACCTGGTCCATGTCCAGTCGTCCGACGACGCGGCTGGACAGGGAGTTCAGCAGCTGGTCATCGATCAGCTGCTGGGCGTCGCCGGCATCGCTGTACGCCCCGAGGGTGACCAGCAGGGTCCGCCCGTGCAGGGAGCGCGAGTCGACGTGGCGCTCGTAGCTGAACAGGGTCGTCGGATCCATCATGACCTCCAGGGCGACGGGCCGCGGGAAGCGGCAACAGGTGACGTCCAGTGCAACGAGGCTGCGGGAGGAGCTATTCCCGTCCCAGCGCAGGGTTCACGTGAGCAGCGCCACCGAATCGACGGCGAGCCGGAGCGCGAGCGCCCCGGTGACCACCAGGAACACTCCGCGGACGAATCCTGAGCCGAGCTTCAGCGCGAGCCGCGCCCCGAGATAGCCGCCCAGCAGGTTCGCGGCCGCCATCACCGCACCCAGGATCCACCACACCTCGCCCTGCAGCCCGAACACCAGCAGTGCGCCGACGTTGGTGGTGAGGTTCGCGAGCTTCGCATGGACGCTCGCCTCGAGGAATCCGTAGCCCAGCAGAGCGACCATCGCGATGATGAAGAAGCTGCCGGTGCCGGGGCCGAGGATCCCGTCGTACACGCCGATCACGCCACCGATCCCGCCGGAGCGCAGCAGATGGGCGCGCCCGCGGTGGCGGGGTGCGTGCTCGAGCCCCATCGAGGGGCGCAGCAACGTGTACGTGCCGATGGCCAGCAGGGCGAGCAGCACGATGGGGGAGAGCCACGGTCGGGGGATGAAGGAGGCGAGGGAGGCTCCCGCAGAGCTGCCGAGGAGCGCGCAGACCATCAGCGGCACAGCGGTCGCCGCGACCGGCATGATCCGGCGGATATAGGTTCCGGTGGACACCGCGGTTCCCGCCGCGGCGGCGAGCTTGTTGGTGCCGAGCACCGCGCCGGTGGGCGCGTCGGCCGGCAGAGCGGTCAGCAGCGCCGGCAGCTGGATCAGTCCGCCGCCGCCGACGACCGCATCGACCCATCCCGCCAGAAAGGCGGCGCCGATCAGCAGCACGAGGGTCAGGGCGGAGAGCTGGAGCAGCTGGTCGAGCAGGGGCACACAGGGCAGTCAACACCGGCCCGACGTGGATGACGAATCGGTCCGCGACCTGGCAGACTGCCGAGATGCGAGCAGTGATCTGGGACCTCGGCGGCACCTTGGCGGATACCTATCCCGATGTGGACCGGGCCCTCGCCTCGGCCATCGTGCCGAGGCCCGGTCAGCAGCTGCTGCACGAGGTGGCGCTGCTGACCCGCCTCTCCAGCTCCTACGCGATCAGCGCCCTGGCAGCCCGTCACGAGGTGTCCGAGCGTCGCCTGCGCACCGCCTACGAGGCCACGAAGCAGCACTGGCGGACGACTCCGCCACCGGCGATGGACGGCGCCCGCGAGCTGCTCGCCGCGGTGGGGGAGCCGGGCGGGCTGAACCTGGTGGCCACCCATCGCGACCGCCCCAGCGCCCAGGCACTGCTGGAGTCCCTCGACCTGCCGGTCGACGACATGGTCTGCGCACCCGACGGCTACCCCCGCAAACCGGATCCGGCGATGGCGCTCGCCCTGCTGGAGCGGCATGCGCTCGCCCCCGAGGAGTGCCTCGCCGTCGGCGATCGCGCCGGCGATGTCGAGGCCGCAGCGGCGGCAGGGGTGCGGGCCGTGCTCCTGGAGACTCCGGGAGTCCCGCTCGAGGTCACCGACGCAGAACGGGTCCGGTCCCTGCGCGAGCTGCTCGATCTGCTGCCGAGCTGAGGGCCGCCCGGGCTGCGGGCGACTACCGTAGGGGCATGGCGATCATCTACCAGGCAGAGCTCAGCCCCTCCAAGACCGAGATCCTGCGCGACTTCCTGTCCGGACGCTCCTGGGGCGAGGCCGGGGAGCTCGAGCTGCTCGGTGCGTACCGCTTCGATGACCCGGACGGCGTGGTCGGCGTGGAATGCCATCTGGTGCGAGTGGGTGAGACGATCTACCACCTGCCGTTGGCCTACCGACCCGAACGGCTCGACGGCGCCGAGGAGCAGCTGCTGGCCACGATGCAGCACTCGGTGCTCGGGGAGCGCTACGTCTACGACGGCCTCGGCGACGAAGTCGCGCTGGACTGTTTCCGCCGGGCGCTCTGCGGCGAGCAGGCGCAGGCCGAGCTCGGGATCTACTCGGACGAGGGCGAGCTGATCGAGACCCGTCCGCAGACCGTCACGCTGAGCCTCGAGGTCGACGAGGGCGAGGAGCTACCCACCGGGGACGAGCTCCTGGACGGGGCGCCGTTCACCATCGCCCGCACCGTCGGTGATCTGGACGGGACCGTCCGGCTGCACGCCCGGTGGTCAGGGGGAGAGGGAATCCTCGCCGCGATCTGAGCGGTTCGCTCGTTCGACTTTACATAACGTACATTATCGGCGTACTGCCAAGAGTCAGGCCTGCCTCTCTCAAGGCGCTCCGACGCCGTGATCGTTGTCGGCCGTGGCATCGTCGCAGCGTTATGAGATCGCCATGGATCGTCCTGAGTGCGCCTGCCGGACCCACTCAGCCCGCGGCATCTTCCGGTGAACCTGGTGACGTCGGGCCGTAAGATCTCCCGTGGTCCTCGGCCCCGCCGCTGATCGTCATGCGACCGCTCGTCAGGAATGATGGCTCTTCATACGGCTCCACGTGACTGGTCCCCGCTGTGGTCCGAGTGACCTCGATCGACTCGACGGACTTCTCTCCTGGGTAGAGCTCCGGAAGAGACGGAATTACAGGGATCATGTGCTTTTTTCTGCTCATCTCTTCCTCCTTAGGCACGCTGTTCCGAACAGGCGCTGACAACATCGGTGCCGTACTCCGAGACATACGACTCGACGACATAGTCGATGATTTCGGGATGTTGTGTCGCTAGGTCCAGCAGCTCGGACTCACGCCCGCCCTCCAGAGATGAACGGGCATCTTCTATCACTTGGGTCCCAGCGCCGCCTCCATAATCGAAAACCGAGCTCTCGACCCATCCATTCGCGTCTGCTCCGGCCTTGAACCTGAAATCAGAGGCGAGCGCCGTTGACAGAATACTTCTGCACTCAAATACCGTGTCTGGAACGAGGCGATCCGGCGAAATCGTCATGGATAGATCTTTCCATTCGGATGGCTCAATATGAGCGCCGCCCGGAATGCCCTCGACATATTCACGGGAGCCCACAATATAGCCGTCGGAGTATAGGATCGAAAGAATGACAGGATCTCCGGATGCCCAGATCCTCTCGTCCAGCACCGACGTGGGAAAGGATTCGTACCTCATCAGATACAATTGCGGCCCTCCCGTCAAGTCGACAATGCAAATCGAACCAGACCCCGAGACTGCGGACTGGACATCAAAATGAATGGGAAGAACCGCGGCGCAGCCGAGCGAATCAGTGAGCTCTGATGTCTCCGGCATGGAATCACTGGCTGCTGCAGGAAGCTCGAGTTCCGGTATTCGCGATTCAGTCGCCGGTCCGCCTGAATTGCCCGACTGCGGGTCATCTTGAGTTGAAGGAACGCATGAAGCGACCATCATGCTGAGCGCTACAAGCGTGCAAGAGAGTAGCCGTAATCCGACGAGCTTGCGCATGTGGCCCCTAACGCCAAACAACCATCACAGACGTTCCTGCTGTGGCGCCCGCTTTGCCTCGCATTGTCTTGCTGGCGGCGACTTCACCCCACGGGGCAGATACGCTACCGGATCGACCGCAGCCAGCGCCGTACCAGGTTCTCTTCTTCGCTGAGTTGAAGCCCACACCTTGCACGCAGGCCATGGGCCTACCTATAACTGAGTAAACATTCCAGCTATAGCCCGCTCTGCTGCCCTTTGAGCCTAGGACATAGCACGGCCCTCTCTGAGCATTACCCCATCCGACCGTTGCATGGACCATCAGCATGCTGGCACTTCCACAACCACGCGCCAGAGGTTCTAACGAGTCAGGGTCCCTGTGATCGATTGCCCTAGCGTTTTCAGCTTATACCTCCCCGTCAAACTCGGGAAGATAGGGGGCGTCGTCGTAATAGACTCTCCCATGGCCGTCGGTAACAGATCCGGGCCCTTCTGGTCCGTCGGCGGAGGCGGATCCACCCAAGAGCCCGAGCGCGGCGACTATCGCGCCGATAACAGGATACTTCCAACGATGACGCATCGAATTGATCCCTCCGAATGAGCCCGCCGCGCAAATATGCGCCTATGGCGTAAAGATGTGAAGTGTGTCACAGTCGGTAGCTGTCGTCAACGATGTGTGACTCCGTGGTGGCGAATACTGACCAACCGTCGACTGCGAGAGACGGCGTGTGACGGATGCCGACACATCACCCCAGGTGAAAGACTCGTTCTGCGCCAGCGTGCCCCTTGACTTCGGTGGATCGGAACTCAGACGGCTCCCGGCAAGCGCCCGGTATCGGTGCTGCTCCCCCGGCCCGCCAGCACGAAGAACGTTCCCGAGATCAGGCAGCCCACGACCATCGCGATCGCCATCGGCAGCGAGGAGTGCGTGCCGGCGATGCCCACCAGCGGCGCGGCGAGCGAGGCCGAGAAGGAGAAGCCCAGGCCCAGCATGGCCGACCCGGTGCCCGCGAACTCTCTCGCCTGGTTCGAGGCGAGCGCCCCGCCGTTGCCGAAGATCATGCCCTGCGGCGCGACGGTGAAGAAGAACGCCGGGAGAACGATCCACGCCGGCGTGTGCAGGAAGAGGCTCCCGATCAGCAGCGCGAAGCTCGCCAGCGACACCACGATCAGTCCCACCCGGATGAGCGCGCGCGGATGGATGGTGCGGGTCAGCCGCGCCGAGAGCAGCGACATCGTCATCATCCCCATCGAGTTGATCGCGAAGCTCACCGAGTACTCGCTCGAGGTGAAGCCGAGCATCTCCTGGACCACGAAGGAGGAGGCCGAAACATAAGCCATCAGCGCGAACGCAGAGAACGCATTGACCAGCATGTACGCGACGAAGATCCGTCGCCGCAGCAAGGTGCGCACGTTCCGCAGGAAGGTGCGGAAGCCGCCGGAGTGCCGACGGGAGACGGGCAGGGACTCCGGGATCAGGAAGAGCACCCCGAGCAGCGAGATCAGCGACATCGCGGCGATGACCAGGAAGATCTCGCGCCACTGGCCGAACACCAGGATGATGCCGCCCAGCAGCGGGGCGACGATCGGGGCCACACCGCCCACGCCCTGCATGATGTTCATGCTCCGGAACAGCTCCGGGCCGTCGGTCATGTCGATCAGCACCGCTCGGCCCAGCACCATCCCGAAACCGCCGCCGATCCCCTGCAGCACGCGCAGCACCAGCAGGATCTCCACGCTCGGCGCGAAGGCGCAGCCGATCGAGGCCAGCAGGCACAGGACGATGCCGATCAGCAGCGGTGCACGACGTCCCATCCGGTCCGAGAGCGGGCCGGCGACGACCTGACCGCTCGCGGTGCCGAGGAAGAAGGCGGTGATGGTCAGCTGCATCCGCGAGGCACTGGTCGACAGCTCGCCCGCGACCTCTGGGAAGGCTGGGATGTACATGTCGGTGGCCAGCGGTCCGATCGCGCTGAGCGTCGTGAGCACGACGATCACCAGCGCGGTCACCTTGCCGCGGGTGCGGCCGAGCTCCTCCTCGTCGGGCAGATGGGCGAACTCGTGATCCGCCAGGTCCTCGAGCACGGGGATCGCACCGGTGATGGTGGGTATCGCGCCGGTGATGGTCGGGAGGGAGCCGGTGGAGGTGGTCGGCTCCTCGCGAGGGTCCTCGCGCGGGGTGTCGTCGGCGGCGGAGGCCACGGAAGTCCTTTCAGGGCGGGCAGACGTGGTGCAGGCCGGGTCAGGCGGCGGACTGCCGGGCAGCGGCCAGGCGTTGCTGATAGCTCGTATCGGTGCGCTTCAGCCAACGGATCACGGCGGAGGTCACAGGAATCATCGCGTATTGGACGAGGACCTTGTACACGAACCCCAGGAGCGTGTATTCGGCCCATTGCTCGAAGGTGGTGATGCCGATGGCGACCGAGGCGATCGAGCAGAAGATGATGGTGTCCACCAGCTCGCCGAGCCCGGAAGAGGTGAACAGTCGCGGGATCAGTCCCCGCTCCCCCATCCGGCGCTTCATGCGGGTGACGACGAAGGAGTTCAGGCTCTGGCCCACCAGGAAGGCGGCGAGCCCGGCGAGGACGATGATCCAGACCGGGCCGAGGGCGAGTTCGAGGGCCTCCTGCTTGGCCTGCCCGAATTCGCCGGGGAACGGGGGCAGGGCGATAATCACCTGGTAGCTGAGCGAGGCGAGGATGCTGACGGCGAAGGAGGTGAGGATCGCGCGGCGGGCGCTGCGAGCTCCGTAGAGCTCGGTGATGATGTCGCCCAGCACGTAGGCGAGGGGGAAGAGGAAGAAGCCGCCGTCGGTCAGGATCTCGAAGCCGGTGCCCGGGATGGTCCCGAAGCTGACGCCCTTGGCGGCGCCGATCCCCGAGAGCACGACCACGGTGACCATGGCGGCCAGGAGGATGTCGAAGTGAGAGCTGCCCCGGTCGGCGTAGACGGCACCGGCCGGGCGTCCAGACTGTTCAGGTGGCGGTGAGGAGTTCTTGTCTGTGGTCACCGGGGAAGGGTACACAGCAGGGCGGGCCGCGACCATGAGGCCACGGCCCGCCCGGACGATCGGAGCTCAGATGCTCGTGCTCAGATCCCGGCGGCGCCGTAGTCGTACTCGCCGACGAAGCGCTCGAACTGCTCCTCGCCGCCGTACCAGAGGTTGGAGTCGCCGGCGAAGGGACCGGTGGTCGAGTACTGCCACATCTCCCAGCCCCACCAGCGTCCCGGCAGGGTCGTGGGAGGGTCCTCACGATAGGCGGCGAGGAACAGCGGGGAGTTCACCGGGGTCCAGTCCCCCACCACATCGTTCCACCAGTGCAGGTTCGTGTAGAGGGCAGGGCGGCGCCCGGTCTGCTCGCGGTAGCGGTTCGAGAAGCCCATGATCCAGTCGCGCATCTCCTGCCGGGAGAGCCCGTAGTCGCGCGGGAGCCCGGAGTAGCCCTCGAGGTCGAGCATGCCCGGCAGCGTGATGCCGTCCTCGGACCAGCCGCCGCCGTTGTTGAGGAAGAAGTCGACCTGCTCCTCGGGACCGCCGGAGTCGGGGCGAGCGAAGTGGTAGCCGCCACGCACGAGACCCGCGTTCCCGGCCCCGAGGTACTGATGGTCGAAGGCGGGACTGCGATACGAACGGCCCTCGGTGGCCTTGACGTAGGCGAAGCGGGAGCCGAGGCCGGCCTGGGCGGCCCAGTCGACCTCGCCCTGCCAGCCGGAGACGTCCTGACCGAAGATGCCGGCGGCCTGGGCTGCCGGTGAGGTCAGCGCTGCGGTGCCGGCGCCGAGGGCGGCCGCGCCGAGCGCGCCGCCTCGCAGCAGGGAGCGGCGGGAGGGGGCGACCAGCTCGGGGGCGGCGGGAGGAGGGGTGAGATGGCGGGGACGGTAGGACGACATGGCGTCTCCTGGGGGAAGCAGGGGAACGGGACGGGACTGCGGGAAAGCGCGGTGCGACGGTCGTCACACCGGGTTCACCGTACGTGCTCCCGATTCCCCGGGGGATCCGTGGTGCCCCAACTCGGCGTGTCCCGGCGAAACGGGCGGATCGGGTGGGACCGCAGCGTCGCCGGGTGCAGATCAGTCCGTGGACGGCGAGGTGTCCGCGATGAAGGCGTGGAAGGTCCCCAGGATCGTGGTGGCGGCGAGCTCCGTGACGTCCCGGTCCTCCATCTGCTCGCGCAGCATGAGGTCGATGAAGATGCCGATCAGCAGCTGCGCGAGATCCTCCGGGGCCAGCAGCGCCCGGGCTCCGGAGGCCTCCAGCCGCACCGTGAGCATCGCGCCGATCTGGTCCCTGAGCCGTTCGCGCTGGACGGCGAGCTCGGCCCGCATCTGCTCGTCGCGCAGGGAGCGGGCGATCGCATCGGAGTAGAGCAGGTACCACTGGCGCCCGAACGGCCGGATCCCCTCGAAGACGGCGAGCATGACGCCGGCGTCGTCGAAATCGCTCAGCTGCTGCGCGTCCGACGAGGAGGCCTCGGAGATCGCGGACTCGACCGAGGCGTTCGCGATCGCGATGAACTCCGCGGTGACCTCGTCGAACAGCGCGGTGAAGACCTCCTCCTTGGTGGAGAAGTTCGAGTAGAAGGCGCCGCGGGTGAACCCGGCGGCCGTGACCAGGTCGTCGACCGTCACCCCGTCGATCCCCTTCTCGACGAAGACCTCGAGGGAGGCCCGGACGAGCTTGGTGCGGGTGTTCTCCCGCCGCCGGGTGCCGGCGGACTCCGGCAGCGGCTCGAACAGTTCGCTCATGGCTCCTCGTGGATGTGTCGACGCTCACTCCCCCGCCATCCGTTCTCGCCGGGGTGTTGTGCCGATAGTATCCCACCGATACATTCGTGTATCGAATGCGTGGGCGTCTCGAACAGGCGATCCGGCGTCTCCCCTGCTCGTGCCCGTCCTGGAGGTCCTGTGTCCTCGTCCCTGTACCGCCTCGGCCGACTGATGGCCTCGCTGCGCTGGAAGATCGTCGGCGCATGGGTCGTCCTGCTGCTGATCGTGGGCGGCCTCGCCGTCGGCCTCGGCGGCACCTTCGCCTCCGACATCGAGATCCCCGGCACCGAGGGGCAGCGCGGCATCGACGCCCTCGCCCAGCGCTTCCCGGAGATGGGCGGCACCTCCGGGCAGGTGGTGTTCGTGACCGAGGACGGCTCGACGGTGCAGGAGCACCAGGACGAGATCGACGCGGTGATGGAGGAGATCGGCGAGGTCGAGTACGTCTCGGTCGCCCCCTCCCCCTTCGACGACCTCTCCCCCGGGACCCTGAACGAGGACGACAGCGCCGTCATCGGCCAGTTCCAGATGGACTTCCCCACGAGCGTGTACCCCGAAGCATCGGTCGAGGAGATCAAGCAGCTGGTCGAGGAAGCCGACACCGCGGAGCTGGACGCCAACCTCGGCGGCCAGGTGCTGCAGAGCTCGGAGATCCCCTTCGGCGCCGGCGAGATCGCGGGCGTGATCGTCGCCCTGCTCATCCTCGCGATCGTGTTCCGCTCCCTGGTGCCCGCGGTCATCCCGATCATCACCGCGATCGTCGGCGTCGGGGTCTCGATGCTCGCACTGGTCGCCCTCTCCGCCGGGATCGACATCCCCTCCGTCACCACCGCGCTCGGCGCGATGCTCGGCCTCGCCGTCGGCATCGACTACGCCCTGTTCATCCTCTCCCGCCACCGGGATCAGCTCAGCCACGGCGATGACGTCCACGAATCGATCGGCAAGGCCCTGGCCACCTCCGGCAGCGCCGTGATCTTCGCCGGCATGACCGTGATCGTCGCCCTGGTCGGCCTGTTCATCACCGGCATCCCCTTCCTCACCGTGATGGGCGTGGCCGCGGCCGCGACCGTGGCGCTGTCCGTGGTGGTCGCCCTGACCATGCTCCCGGCCCTGCTGGGGATCTTCGGCGAGCGGCTGCGCCCGCGCCGCATCCGCCGCCAGATGGCTGAGAACGGCGGCACCCTGCCCGCCCCCGACCCGCAGTCGCGACCCCGCCGCAATCTCGGCCGCAGCTGGGTGCGCCTGGTGACCAAGGTCCCCGCACTGACGATCCTGGTGGTGATCGTCGGCGTCGGCGCCCTCGCACTGCCGATCAAGGACCTCGAGCTCGCCCTGCCCGACCTCGGCACCGAGCCCACGGGCACCGCCGCCCGCGACACCTACGACCTGGTCGCCGAGGAGTTCGGCCCCGGCTACAACGGCCCGCTGCTGGTGACGGCCGACATCATCAACACCACCGACCCCCTCGGCGTCGTCGACGAGCTCGAGAGCGACATCGCCGCCCTCGACCGCGTCAAGGAGATCCAGCTCGCGACCCCGAACCAGGGCGCGGACATGGCCGTGGTGGTGGTGATCCCCGAGGGCGGCCCCACCGACCAGTCCACCAAGGACCTGGTCGCCGCCCTGCGGGACAGCGCCGACGGCTGGGAGCGGGATCTGTCGATCTCCGACGTCACCGTCACCGGCGCCACCGCCGTCGGCATCGACGTCACCGACAAGCTCTCCTCCGCCCTGCTGCCTTTCGCACTGTTCGTCGTCGGGCTCTCCCTGATCCTGCTCGCCCTGGTGTTCCGCTCCATCTGGGTGCCGCTCAAGGCCTCCGTCGGCTACCTGTTCTCGGTCGCAGCGGCCTTCGGCGTGACCGCGATGGTGTTCGAGTACGGCTGGTTCAACGGACCGCTGTTCGTGGACGTCAACGGCCCGGTGGTCTCCTTCATGCCGATCATGGTGATGGGGGTGCTGTTCGGCCTGGCGATGGACTACGAGGTGTTCCTGGTCTCCCGGATGCGCGAGGAGTTCGTTCACACCGGCGATGCCCGCGGCGCGATCGAGCGGGGCTTCACCGCGAACGCCCCGGTGGTCACCGCCGCCGCACTGATCATGGTCTCGGTCTTCGCCGGCTTCGTCACCTCCGGCTGGTTCATGCTGCAGCCGATCGCCGTCGCGCTCGCCGTGGGCGTGCTGGTCGATGCCTTCGTGGTGCGGATGACCTTCGTGCCCGCCGTGCTCGCCCTGCTGGGCCGGCACGCCTGGTGGCTGCCGGGATGGCTGTCCCGGGCACTGCCCACGGTCGATGTCGAGGGCGAGGGCCTGGCCGCCGTGCTCGAGCACCGCCGCTGGACCGAGGCGCACGGGCCGCATGCGCTCCGTCTCGAGGAGACGGTCGCCCCGCTGCTGGACGAGCCCGGCACCCTGGGCCCGCTCACCGGCGCCATCGCCCCCGGCACCCTGCTGGTGGTGCGCGCCCCCGACGACGCCGCTCGGGCGACCTTCCTCGCGCTCGCCGCAGGACGCCACCGCCCCACCTCCGGCGTGCTCGCCGTCCACGACCGTCTCGCTCCCGACGACATCGCCACGATCCAGGGCCGCACGTACTGGATCGGCGCCGGCGAGAAGGTCTCCCAGCGCCTGGCCGCGATCAGCGGCCGCGGCCTGGATCGCGCCGTCGTCATCATCGAGCAGATCGGGGACCTCGCCCATGCCGCCGCCACCGACGACATGCTCGTCGAGCGGCTCGACGCGCTGCTCGGGGCCGGCGCGACGGTGATCGTCGGCTCCCGCAAGGACCACCCCATCGATGCCGAACGCCGCCTGCACGGCGCGCTGCGCTCCCCTGACCGCCTGCTCGCCCTGTCCGTCCAGCGCTCCACCGCCGCGACCCTCGAAGGAGCCCACGCATGAACCGCCTGTCGCATCCCCGCACTCTCCTCGTCGTCCTGGTGCTGCCGCTGCTGGTGGTCGGGCTCGGCATGTGGGCCCTCAGCGGGCGTGTGGACCGCCTGGACACCGTGCCCGCAGCCGTGGTGAACCTCGATGAGGGCGCCGAGATCGAGAACGCCGACGGCGAGGCTCAGACCGTGCCCTTCGGCCGGTTGCTGGCCGGATCGCTCACCCAGCCCGGCACCGTCGAGGGCCAGGACACCCCGGAGACCACCGGCTTCGACTGGCAGCTGACCAGCCTGGACGACGCCGAGCAGGGCCTGCAGGACGGCAGCTACTCCGCGATCGTGGTGATCCCGGAGGACTTCTCCGAGCATCTGGCCACGATCGGCACTCCGGAGGCCTCCCAGGCGATCCTCGAGGTCACCACCAACGACGCCAGCGGCCAGATCAACACCCTGGTGGGCACGGCGGTCGCCGAGGCCTCTGCCTCCACCATGGGCGGGCAGATGGCTGAGCAGTACCTCAACGGCCTCTACCTCGGCTTCAACGACCTCCAGGACGGCTTCTCGGACTCCGCGGACGGTGCGCGCGAGCTCGCCGACGGCACCGCGGACCTCGACGACGGGGTGGGCGATCTCGCCGACGGCAGCCGCTCCCTCGCCAAGGGCACGAATGACGCGGCCGAGGGGGCCCGGCAGTTCTCGGGCGGGGTCTGGACCTTCGCCGACGGCACCTGGCAGGTCGCCGACGGGTCCCGCACGCTCGCCGAGGGCCTGGACGACCTGGCCACCGGCAGCGAGGACCTCGCCGACGGCGCCAGCGGGCTCCAGCAGGGAATGCGCGGCACCGACGGACAGCCGGGCCTGCTCGACGGTGCCCGGCAGCTCGCCGCGGGCGTGGAGGGTGACGGCACCGCCGAGAACCCGGGGCTGGCCGCCGGCGCCGATCAGCTCGCCACCGGTCTCGAGCAGTTCTCCGGCGGGGTCGCTCAGACCGACGCCGCCGTCTCCGGTGACGGCAGCGCCGAGAACCCCGGTCTGGTCCCCACCGCGCAGAGCGTCGCAGGCGGCACCGCCGAGCTCGGCCAGGGCGCTCAGCAGGCCGCCGACGGACTGGCCGGCACCCCCGAGCAGCCCGGCCTCGCCCAGGGCGCCGAGGGCGTGGTCGGATACTCCGAGGGGATCTCCACTGTCCTGGAGGGCGACGGCACTGCCGAGAACCCTGGGATGAACGCCCTGCTCGAGGGCAGCGGCACGGCGGAGGATCCCGGCATGACCGCGCTGGCCGGGAGCATGGAGCAGTCGGCCTGCGATCTTGCCGAGCGCTACCCCGATGATCCCCAGGCTCAGGGTCTGTGCCAGCAGTCCCAGGGGATGTCCGGGTACGTCGACGGCATGGATGGATACGCGGAGGGTCTCGACACGATCGTCAGCGGCGACGGCACCGCCCAGAACCCCGGCCTCACCGCCACCGCGCAGGGTGTGGGACAGGGCGCGAGCGACGCTGCGGACGGCGTCCAGCAGCTCGCCGACGGCATCAACGGCACCGATCAGCAGCCCGGCCTGGTCCAGGGGACCCAGGGCCTGGTCACCTACTCCGAGGGCATCGAGTCCGCCTTCGCCGGCGACGGCACCGCGGCGAACCCCGGCCTCACCGCCTCCGCCGAGCAGCTCGCCACGGGTGCCCGCTCCAGCGCCGACGGCGCGGGAGAGCTGGTGACCGGGGTGACCGGGCTGCGCGACGGCCTGGTGCAGTACGCCGACGGCGTGGATCAGCTCGCCGAGGGCGCCGACCAGCTGGCCGAGGGTGCTCGCGCCAGTGCCGAGGGCGCGGGAGACCTCGCCGACGGCACCGGTGAGCTGGCCGAAGGAGCGGATGATCTCGGCACCGGCGCGGACCAGCTGGCCGACGGCACCGAGGAGCTCGCCGAGGGCACCGGGGACCTGGCCGACGGCACCGATGACCTCGCCGAGGGCACCGATCAGCTCGCCGAGGGCAGCGACGAGCTGGCCGAGGGTCTGCGCGAGGGCGCCGACTCCGTGCCGACCTACACCGAGTCGGAGCGCTCCCGGATGGGCGAGATGGCCGCCTCCCCTGTCGGGACCGAGGTGGAGCGGGAGAACGAGGCCGACGGCGCGGACACCGCCACCTTCCCCTTCGTCACCGGGCTCGCGCTGTGGCTGGGCGCCTTCGGGACCTTCCTGCTGCTGCCGGGGCTGCGGCGCCGGCTGCTGGACCGGGCAATGCCGATGTGGCAGGTGGTGCTGCGCTCCCTGGCCCCCGCACTGCTGATCGCGGTGGTGCAGTCCGTCGCTGTGCTCGCGGTGCTGACCGCCATCGGCATCGCCCCGGTCTCCCCGCTCGCCGTGGGCGTGGTGACCCTGGCCGGGGCGGTGATGTTCGCGGCCCTGCACCAGGGACTGCTGACGGTGCTCGGCGCGCGCATCGGGCGGATCTCCTCGATCGTGCTGATGGTGCTGCAGGTGGTGACGCTGGTGGGGATCCTGCCGGTGGAGACCGCGCCGGAGCTGCTGCAGTCGCTCAGCTCCCTGATGCCGCTGTCGATCGTGACGCAGGGTCTGGTGCATGCCTCGCTCGGCGGCACCCTGGTCAGCACCACCAGCACCCTGCTGGCGATCCTCGCCTGGACGGCGGTCTCGCTGCTGCTGACCCTGGTGGCCTCCCGCCGGGCGCGGCTGGCCGATCGCTCCGAGCACGTGGGCGCCCGACCGCTCCCGGCGCTGGCCTGAGCGGGCTGGTCACTGGAAGTCCCTGGACCGGCCCGCCGCGGCCAGGTCCAGGGACCCCACCTCGTCGGCGACCAGGTTCACCGCCCCGCTGCGGTTCTCCACGATGCCGCGCAGCACGATCGCTCGGGCGGTGCGCAGCACGGCCCGGTGCCGCACCCAGAACCCCTGGGAGCAGACGACGTTGAGGATCCCGGTCTCGTCCTCGAGGCTGAGGAAGGTGACGTTCCCGGCCGTGGCCGGGCGCTGGCGATGGGTGATCACCCCGGCCACCCGGATCCGGGTGGAGTCCTCCACCTCCCGGGTGCCGGCGATCGAGAGCACCCCGTCGGCCGCCAGCTGCTCCCGCACCAGCGCCATCGGGTGCTCGTCCAGGGTGATGCCGGTGGCCCAGGCGTCGGCGGTGGCGAGCTCGGCATCGCTCATCCCCGGCAGCATCGGCGCCTGCGCGCCGACGGCGAGATGGGGCAGGGTGCCCGGGGACTCCTGGGCGGCGGCGCCCGCAGCCCACAGCGCCTGCCGGCGCGTGCTCGCCAGCGTGTCCAGCGCCCCGGCGGTGGCCAGCGCCTCGAGCTGACGTGCGGTCAGCCGCACCCGTCGGGCGAGCTCCGGGACGGAGCCGAACGCCCCGCCCCGCTGCCGCTCCCCCACGATCTCCTCGGCGGTCCCGGTGCTGATCCCCCGCACCTGGTCCAGGCCCAGCCGGATCGCCGGGCCGCGCGCTGCAGCCTCCCCCTGGACCTGCTCCCGCGGCGGATCCACCCGGTATCCGTGATGGTCCTCGTCGGTCTCCAGATCCGTGCGGGCCCGGCTCCTGAGCACGTCCGGTCCGCGGGTGAGCACGCCATGACGGCGGGCATCGGCCACCAGCGACTGCGGGGAGTAGAAGCCCATCGGCTGGGAGCGCAGCAGCGCTGCGGTGAACGCGGCCGGATAGTGGCACTTCAGGTACGAGCTCGCGTAGACCAGGTACGCGAAGGAGTAGGCGTGGGACTCGGGGAAGCCGTAGTTGGCGAAGGCGAGCAGCTTGCGGTGGACCGCCTCGGCGTCCTCCCCCACGATGCCGTGCCTGGCCATCCCCGTGAACAGGGCGTCGGAGAGCTCGAGCATCTTCTGGGTGGAGCGCTTGGAGCCCATCGCCCGGCGCAGCTGATCGGCCTGGGCGGGGGTGAAGTCGGCGACGTCGACCACCATCTGCATCAGCTGCTCCTGGAACAGCGGGATCCCGAGCGTGCGCCCGAGCGACTTCTCCAGCCGCGGGTGGAGGAAGGTGACCGCCTCCTCCTTGTTCCGGCGCCGGATGTAGGGGTGCACGGAGCCGCCCTGGATGGGGCCGGGACGGATCAGCGCCACCTCCACCACCAGGTCGTAGAACACCCGGGGCCGCAGCCGGGGCAGGGTGGAGATCTGCGCGCGGGACTCCACCTGGAACACGCCCACGCTGTCGCCCGCGCATAGCATGTCGTAGACCGCTTCGTCCTCCTGGGGCAGGGTGCGCAGCTCGAAGTGCTGGCCGTGGTGCTCGGCGATGATCGCCAGTGCATGGTCCAGCGCCGTGAGCATCCCCAGGCCCAGCAGGTCGAACTTCACCAGTCCCGCGTCGGCGCAGTCGTCCTTGTCCCACTGCAGCACGGAGCGGTTCTCCATCGCGGCCCACTGCACCGGGCACACCTCGATCACCGGGCGGTCCGCGAGCACCATCCCGCCGGAGTGGATGCCGAGGTGGCGCGGAGCATCCCGCAGCTGATGGGCGAGCTCGACCACATCGGCAGGGACGTCGGCGTCGGCGAGCGAGGAGAAGGAGCGCTCGATCCGCTTGGCGAAGGCGTCCTGCGCACCGGGGTCGTAGCCGAGCGCTCGGGCGGCGTCGCGCACCGCGAGCTTCGCGCGGTAGGTGATGACGTTGGCGACCTGGGCGGCGTTCTCCCGTCCGTAGCGGTCGTAGACGTGCTGGATCACCTCCTCGCGGCGGTCGGAGGCGATGTCGATGTCGATGTCCGGCGGTCCGTCCCGCTCCGGCGCGAGGAACCGCTCGAACAGCAGGTGGTGGCCGACGGGTTCGACCGCGGTGATCCCCAGCGCATAGCAGACGGCGCTGTTCGCGGCCGAGCCTCGCCCCTGGGCGAGGATCCCCTCCCCGGCGCAGAAGTCGACGATCTCGTGGACGATGAGGAAGTAGCCGGGGAAGTGCAGGTCGATGATGACCTTCAGCTCGTGGTCGATCTGCGCCCAGGCTCCGGGGATCTGCTCGGGACGCTCCGCCGTCGGCCGGGGACCGTAGCGCTCGCGGCCCTCGATCTCCACCAGTTCCACCAGCCAGCTGGCCTCGTCGTGCCCGGAGGGCACCGGGAAGGGCGGCAGGTCCGGGGCCAGCAGACGCAGGTCCAGGGCGCAGTCCCGGCCCAGCCGCGCCGCCTGTGCGATGGCTTCCGGGTAGCGGGGCAGCAGCTGGGCCATCTCCTCCCCGCTGCGCAGGTGGGCGGGGCGGGAGGAGAGGTGGGGATCGGCCTGGGCCAGCGGCACCCCGGCCCGCAGAGCGGCGTGGGTGTCGGCCAGGCGCTTGTCCGAGGGGCGGGCGTAGTGGGCGTTGGTGGTGGCCACCAGCGGCAGCGAGATCTCGTCGAGGCCGTGGTCCTCCCGCACCAGGCGCGCGCCCTGGGCGAGGGCGTCGTGCAGCTCGTCCGCCTCTCCCCCGCCGCCCGCGATCAGCTCCACGGCGACGTTCCCGGTGCCGAACAGCTCCACCAGGCGGGTGATCGCGCCCGCCGCGGCGCGGGCCGCCGCCTCCAGGTCCCCGCTCTCCAGGTGCGGGGCCGCGGCCCGGGCCACTGCTCCCTTCCGGCAGCCGGTGAGGATCAGCCAGTGCCCCTCCCGGGCCAGGCGCGACAGCTCCGCCAGCCGGTAGCGCGGGGCGGCCTTCTGCCCGCTGTCGAGGTGGGCGCGGGCGATCGCGGCCGAGAGCTGCCGGTATCCGGCCGTGTCGCGCACCAGCACCAGCAGGTGCTCCCCGTCCGGATCCGGGACCCCGGTGCGGGGCGCGGAGACGATCGGGGTGGAGCTCGCGGCCTCCGCGCCGGGCTCGAGGCCCAGGGTCAGCTCCGCCCCGAACACGGTGGCGATCCCCGCCTCCCCCGCGGCCTTGGCGAAGCGCACCGCCCCGGGCAGTCCGTCGTGGTCGACCAGAGTGATGGCCCCCAGCCCCAGCCGGGCGGCCTGGGTGACCATGTCCTCGGGGCTCGAGGCGCCGTCGAGGAAGCTGAAATGGGAGTGGGCGTGCAGCTCCGCATAGTCGACGGTGCGGGCGGGCCGGTAGATGTCATCGGTGACCTGACCGGTGTGCTCGACGATGACCGGCGGGGAGACCACCTCGGCGGGGCGGTCCGAGAGGATCGCCTCGAGATCCTTCCAGGCGGGCGGGCCCAGGAACCAGCGGGCCATCAGAGCACCACCTCAGTCATAGAGCCCCTCCAACGACCACTCCCCCGTGCGTGACAGCGCCAGCACCGCGGTCTCCTCGGCGTTCGCGCCGCGCACCACCAGCTGCAGACGGGCGGCGCGGTGGCCGTCCCGCGCCCACCAGCGCTCGTCGATCACGGTGGGGGCGCCGTGGCCGAGCACCGGGCAGGCGGAGCCGGCGCGCAGTCCCGCGCGCTGCAGGGCGGGCAGGCCCGGTGCGGCGACGAGGAGCCGGGTCGGCGCAGCGCTCAGCAGCCCGCGGGCGGTGACCACGACGGGCCGGCCCGCGGCGTCCTCGAGCCGCACCGACGGCGGCTGCCGGAACACGGTGGCGGGCACCGGGCGCGGCAGGGAGCCCGGCCAGGGCCCCTCGCGCCGGGCGGGCCTCTCGCTGCGCCAGGGCACGAGCGTCACCTCCTCGGCGAGCAGCCGGCCGCCGACGGGGACGGGGACCTGGACCGCATCCTCCCCCGCCAGCCCCTGGGCCCGGGCCAGGGCACGGGAGGCGCGCTGGGCCGCCTCCCCGGCGCTGCCCCACAGGGCGGGAGCGTTCTCCCCCGCCGGGGCCAGCTGCAGCGGGTGCAGGCCGAGCCGGGTGATCGCCCCGGTCGCGGGGCCGCCCAGGCGGGCGCGGGTGATCCAGCCGTCGCACTGCCAGCGGAGGCGGTCCACGATGTCGGCGACGCTCAGCGCCCCGTCATGCCGCCAGGTGCGCTCCATCTCCTCGCCGCCCTCGGTGCGGGCCACGATCCGCAGCCGGGTGCACACCAGCCCCCGCTCCACCAGCATGGTGTGCAGCTGCTCGGCGAGCGGGCGGGCGATGAAGGCCGCCTGGTCGGTGCGCACCAACGGGGTCTCCAGCGTGGTCTCGGCGAGGATCGGCTGAGTGGGATGGTGCGCGGCGGGCGGCGCGGGTTCCTGGCCGCGGGTCAGCAGGTGCAGGGTCGCGACGTCGGGTCCGAAGCGGTCGGCGACCGCGGCCGAGGGGAGCGCGGCGAGGTCGCCGAGCGTGGTGATGCCGAGCCGCTGCAGCAGATCGACGGTCTCGGCGAGGTCCAGCCGTCGTTCCGGGCGGGTGGCCGAGGGCTGGCCGCGATGACCCCAGCCCGGACCGACGGGAGCACTGCGCAGGGTGGTGATCGGGTGCGGGGCGAGGTACTCCGCGCTGCGTCCCTCGCGCACGATCCGACCCGGCGGGGAGGCCAGCAGCGCGGCGAAGGGGCCGTCGGCGATCCCGACGGCGCAGTCCCAGCCGGTGAGCTCGGCGACCGCGTCGAGGATCCGCTCGGCCAGGGACCCCTCGCCGCCCCGATGGCGGGCGGGGCCGCGGGCCGACATCAGCAGCACCCCGGGCCGCAGCACGTCCACCCCGGCGGCGATCGTGTCCACCGCGGCGGCGACCAGCTCGAACAGGGAGGATTCGTGCTCCCGGTCCGCCTCCAGCACCAGCGCCTCGGGACAGGCGGCACGGGCGGCGCGGCGCTTCATCCCCGGCAGCACCCCGGCCTCCCGGGCCGCGGCCCGGCATGGGTGACCCGGTGCTGATCGAGCAGGACCACGGGCTCGAGGTCGAGGTCGAGGGCGGGGGCGTCCTCGTCGCGGCGCTGGTGGCGGTCCAACGCCGCGAGCAGCGGCCAGTCCGGGACGGTCACGGCGACGGTGCGGGTCGCGGCAGCGGTCGCAGCGGGGGCGACAGCCGTGTTCATCAGCCCGCCCTCCGCACCGGCGGCAGCAGGCGCATCGGGCCCTCACCGGCACGATCCTCCGCAGCGCTCCGGGGCGCCTGCGCGATCATGCCGTCCACCTGCGGCAGCACGACCCGGGCCGTGCGGTGCCCGGCGATCCCCCGCCCCTCGGCGGTGATCTCGAGACGGCGCCGGCGCAGCCGTCCCGAGCCCTGCCCGAGCCCGGTCCACCCCTGGGTGGTGGCCCGCAGCGTGAGATCGGCGCGGCCGGGCGGGATAGCGGCGAGGACCAGGGTGTCGGCGGTGCGGGCCCGACCCAGCAGGCTGCGCCAGAGCGCGGGGGCGAGGTCCAGCTCGGGGCCGAGCACGAGCACTCCCACCCCGTCGGCCAGGGCGGAGAGCACCTGGGGGCGCTGGTCACCGCCCGCCGGAGCGAGGGCGAGCCGGCAGGGGTCCAGCCCGGCGTCCAGGGCGGAGCGCAGCCCCAGATCGGGCATCCCGGCGATCGCGCACCAGGAGTCCTCCCCCGCCGCGGCGACCGCGAGGGAGAGCAGCAGGGAGGTGCTCGCCGCACCCTCGAGCGCCACCGAGCTGCCGGCCCGCAGGCTGCCGCGCGGGAACAGCGTCGCCAGCGGTCCCGGCACCGGCAGGCGGGTGCCGAGCCCGTCGTCGGCGGCATCGTCGACGGACTGCGGCGAGGACCGCAGGGCGGTGCGGTCGATCCGGCCGCCCCAGCGGGCGGCGGAGCGCTCGGCCGCGCCCAGGGCGGCCCGGGCCCGGGACAGGCGCTGCTCGCGCTCCTCCGTCGCCTGCACGGCTGTGCTCATCACGCGTCCTCCTCCCGCTCCTCAGCCAGTCCTCTTCGCACAGATGTTCGAACAGGAGTTCGAACTGTACGCCTCCGCGGGGCGCACCTCAAGCGGGTCGGGTCGCACATTCGAACATGCATGCGAAGCCTGTGGGAGGGGTGTGACAGGCGACGGTCACGAGGGGGCAGGAGCGGGGCGGCGCCGACCGGTCAGCCGTCGGTCATCGGCGGGCCCTCCGGGGCCCTCCCTGCCAGTCGGTCCACCTTGTGCGATCGGGCGAGCCAGAGCTCTCGGACGATCCGGATGCTGGGCTTCGCGGCGAAGAAGAACGAGCCGACCAGGAAGCAGACAGTTCCCGCGAACTGCGTCTGCTCGGAGAAGAACAGGATGCTCCCGACGACGAACAGGAGCGCGGCGAGGACGTCGGCGATCGTGTGCAGGATCTCGAACATCGCGTAGCGACGAGCCTGCTGCGCGGTGACCTGACGGGCTCTGGGGTCGAAGAGTCGCATTGTGCCTCCTGACGGGTCGGGCGTGCCAGGTTACGTCGCGTCCCCTCACGGGGATCCGTCGTGGCCTCAGTACGGCGGTGGGGGCGGGTTCTTCCGCCGCTCGAGGGCGCGCCGTCGCGATTCGAGTCGTGCCTGGTAGCGGGTCCAGGAGTCCATGAGCGCCTCGGTCGTGTGCGGGGTGGCGAGGTCCTCGTTGTCGTGGACGATCACGCTCGCCCGATCCCGGATCGACCAGGTGGTCCGCCCCGGCAGTCCGGGAGTGCTCGGCAGGCGGGTCGGGTCGAGCAGGCCGGCGGTCTTCGCCCGGTGGTGCTGCCAGCACAGCAGGTGCAGGTTCTCGATCTCGGTGAGACCGCCGTGCTCCGGATCCCCGTGGTCGTACTCCTCGATGTGGTCCGCCTCGGAGGCCCAGGAGGTGGGGCGGGTGCATCCGGGGACCGCGCAGGTGGTGTTGCGCAGGCGCAGGTGCTCGAGCATGGCGCGGGTCGGGGTGTAGCGCGTCGCGGGCAGCGCCAGGAAGGCGCCGCTGCACGGATCGGTGAGCACGCGGTGCCAGGTCTCGCTCGCTCCGGCGAGCTCACGCGCCATCGAGGCAGGGATCGGGGTCGTGCCCTCCAGCATGCCGGGCTCCTGGGAGCCGCCGAGCAGCGTCAGGACGGGCACGGTGACATTGAGGCGGAAACGGGGCTGCGGCACCTGGACCCCGTCGGTGCCGAAGGCCGCACCGCCCAGCAGGTCGTACTGGAGGAGAGCGAGGGAGGCGGGGGTCGCCGTCCCGGCGACGGTGCCCCGCGGATCCAGCGGTGGCGTCTCCCCCGCTTCGAAGGCGCGACGCTGGGCGGCCTGGATCGCGCGGGCGGCGGAGTCCAGCCGCTGGGCGAGGGCGAGGATCTCCGGTGCCGGGCCGACCACCCGCAGACAGCCGATCCCGTCGTCGCGGGTGGGCAGCAGCTCCACGCGGCGCCGGCCCTCAGGGGTCAGGTGGGCAGGGGTCTCCTGCTGGGACTCCAGGCGGCCGAGCAGCCGGGAGAGGCGGTGATGGAACTGCTCTGTGGTCGACGTGGCCGGCCAGCACGAGGCGGCGGCATCCACGAAGGCCATCTGGCGCGCGGTGAGATGCCGGGTGCGGCGCAGGATGCGGTCGAACCAGGCGGCGGGGAACTCCCCACACTCCAGCCGGGCCAGGGTGAGAGGCAGTTGGGTGAGCGCGATGTGGGCATCGCGGAGGATGCGGTCCGCGACGGCGCGGGTGCAGCGCAGGGCGAGCGCCGCCGAGAGGATCTCCGCCTCGGCGGCATCCGCGTCGTAGTCCTCGCTCTCCGGGTCGTGGAACGACGGGGCGAGCGCGGTGAAGCGCGCCGCGAGGCGCCGGCTCTCCTGGATCGAGGCGGCATGGACGGGCCGCAGATGCGGCGGGAGGACAGGAGCGGCGGGGGTCGGCTCCGAGAGTGCGTCGACCGAGAGCTCCGCCCGGGAGGAGACCTCACCGGTCGCGTCCTCGTCGAACGGTACGTTCGCGCCATCGCGAAGATCACCCATTGTGCACACCTCCTCCCGGCCCTGGTCGGCGAATCCTTGTGAGAACGACAGTGAAGTCCTGCGAGCTGAATATGACAAATTGTCTTCCCGCAACTCTATCGAGACGTCGAGTCGGCGCAAGACCCCACGGAGAATCTGTGGATAATGTGGATAAACGGGTGGTGTGGAGGAAAGATTCTCCAGGGGATTCTGTATAAGTGACCTCGGTGGAGGAACGGTCGGCCTGCTCACGGTGGACGGGCACCCACTGCGGAGGAGCGGTCGCCCCCGGGTGTCGCAAGCAGGTGGGCTCTGCGGGCGAGCGATGCAGCACCGCGAGAACGCGCCTCGTGCACGCCGATCACCGGGACGCCGAAGAATGATTCTGGCGGGCGCTGAGAAACTCATTTACGAAGAATTTCCGAGAGGTGTCGACGAATGTGGAACGCACCCATGTCGTCGCCGGTGACGCGGGGACGGTAACACAGCCCGAGGCCGCCCGATAATCAACGCCGAGAAGGGGATCACAGCGCCGGAAACGCTATTGTCGGGCCATGCCGAAGAATGCGCGCAGCCGACGCCGACCCTCGCTCGGGAAGCTGTTCGCCGCCCCCTACGTCACCGCCGCGGCGACGATGTCCGCATCCCCCGCGATGCGCCTGCTCGCGCTGCTCACCACCGTCAATGCGCTCGGCAACGGGCTCTTCGCCACGATCAGCGTGCTGTTCTTCACCCAGCACCTCGGCTTCTCCATCGGCTTCGTCTCCGGGGTGCTCGTCGCGGCGACCGTGCTCGCGATCGGCGGAGATCTGCTCAGCGGCAGGTTCTCCGATGCCTCGAGTCCGAAGCCCGTGCTCCTGGCCGGGCTCGTCCTCTCCGCCGTGGCCACCGCCCTGCTGCTGGTGGTCCGGGACCAGGTGAGCTTCGTCCTCGTGCTGTGCCTGATCAGCCTCGGGCAGGGGATGTGCATGTCCTCGAACACCACCCTGATCCGGCGCGTGGCGCGAGAGGATCCGGCGCTCGCCCGCGCCTCGCTGAGATCCCTGCTCACCCTCGGCATCTCCGCCGGTGCCCTGCTGGCCGGGCTGGTGCTGGCCAGCGGCAGCGCGACGGCGTTCCGGAGCGCGATCCTCGGCGATGCGGTCACCTTCGTGATCGCTGCCGGGCTGCTGCTGCGTATCGCGGTGCCACCGGCGCCGGAGGGCGCAGCCGGGCGTCCGCGGCCGGTGTTCCCCGATCGGCGGT
Organism: Brachybacterium avium; assembly: GCF_002216795.1. Lineage (NCBI taxonomy): Bacteria > Bacillati > Actinomycetota > Actinomycetes > Micrococcales > Dermabacteraceae > Brachybacterium > Brachybacterium avium. Next base: position 97,064 of record NZ_CP022316.1, read on the forward strand.
TCGCCGTGTTCTCCCTCGCCAACGGCGCGATCGGCCTCTACCTGCACGTGCTGTCCTTCGCGCTCCCCCTGTGGACGGTGCTCCATCATCCGGAGCTGACCTGGGTCGTCGGCCTCCTGGTCGCGCTCAATGCCCTGCTCACCGCCACCTTCCAGGTGCCGGCCAGTGCCGGGATCACCAGCATCCGCACGGCGAGTCGGCGCCTGGTGATCGGCGCCGTCTGCCTGGCGATGTCCTACCTCTTCTTCCTCTCCGGCTGGTCGGCCTCGCCGGCGGTCCTGGTGCTCGCGCTGGGCGTCTTCCTGCTCGCGCATACCGCCGGGGAGGTGCTGTACAGCGCCGGCACGATGGAGCTGCTGTTCCGTCTGGCGCCGGCGCGGCAGCAGGGGCAGTACGGGGCGTTCTACGGGATCAGCAACGGCGTGATGTCCTCCGCCGCGCCGGCCGTCCTCGGTGCGGCGATCGCGCTCGGTGACGGGTGGGGATGGTGGGGGCTGGCGGTGGCGACGGTGCTGCTGGCGCTGCTGATCCGCGCAGTGAGCGATGGAGAGCGGACCGTCCGGTGAACCGGCACGAACCACCGCGGAACGGTGTGGCAGAGTTCATCGCAGGGCCCTGGACGGCCTGTCACGCCCGAGCGGAGGAGTACTGGATGCGCGCGCTGATGCTGCACGAGAAGAACCGGATGTCGATCGCGGAGGTCGGGCCCGTCGGCTCCCCCGGCCCCGGCGAGGTGCGGATCGCTATGCACACCGTCGGCATCTGCGCCTCGGATGTGCACTACTGGACCGACGGCAAGATCGGCCCGTTCGTGGTCGAGGCGCCGATGATCCTCGGGCACGAGGGCGCCGGCACCGTCGCCGAGATCGGCGAGGGCGTGACCCATCTGGCCGTCGGCGATCGCGTCGCGATGGAGCCCGGGGTCCCCGATCCCAGCTCCCGCGCGGTGCGGGAGGGCAACTACAACGTGGATCCCGGCGTGCAGTTTTGGGCCACCCCGCCCGTGCACGGCTGCCTCGTCGACGAGGTCATCCATCCCGCCGCCTTCACCTATCTGCTTCCCGACAGCCTCAGCTTCGCCGAGGGGGCGCTGATCGAGCCGTTCTCCGTCGGCATGTTCGCGGCGACGAAGGCCGGGATCGCACCCGGCGATGTCGCGGCCGTCGTCGGCGCCGGGACCATCGGGATCATGACCGCGCTCGCCGCGCGCGCCGGCGGTGCCAGCACCGTCTTCATCTCCGACGTGCTGCCGCAGAAGCTCGCCCTGCTCGACGGGCTCGAGGGCATCGTCACCGTGGACGCCACCCAGGAGGACCTGGGCGAGCGGGTGCGTGCGGAGACCGGAGGCTGGGGACCGCAGGTGGTGTTCGAGGCCACCGGCGCCGCTCCCGCCTACGCGAAGCTGTGGGAGCTGCCCGCCCCGGGTGGCCGCATCGTGCTGGTGGGCATGCCGGTGGATCCGGTGCCCTTCGACATCGCCACCGCGCAGAGCCGCGGCATCTCGCTGGAGACGGTGTTCCGCTACGCGAACGTCTACCAGAAGGCGATCGACCTCGCCGCGACCGATGCGATCGACCTCAGCCGCTTCGTCTCGGAGACCTTCGCCTTCGACGACTCCGTCGGCGCCTTCGAGCGCTTCCTCGAGGGCAGGCCGACGGATGTGAAGATCCAGATCGCGCTGTGAGGCGACGCCCGGGACCTAGAAGCGATCGGTGATGGACATCGAGGAGGTCGACCCGGCGCTCCGGGAGGCGACGCAGAAGCTCCCCGTGCCTGATCCGTCGCGGGCATGGATGCGCACGGTGCTGCGCCTGGCCACCCGGATGATGCGGGTCCCGCAGGTCGCGAAGGTCACGGTCAGGGCCCAGAGGTCCGGAGCGCTCCGGATGCGGGTGTACCAGCCGCGGCACCGCACCGGGGACGCGGCACTGCTCTGGATCCATGGCGGGGGTCTGCTCTTCGGCGATGCCCGGCAGGACGAGGCGCTCTGCGCGGAGACCTCGCTGGACCTGGGGATCCCGGTGGTCTCGGCCAACTACCGCTTCGCTCCCGAGCACCCCTTCCCCGCCGCGCTGGACGACGTCCATGCGGTGTGGGGATGGATGCATGAGCACGCGGAGGAGCTCGGCATCGATGCGGCGCGGATAGTCATCGGCGGACAGAGCGCCGGCGGTGGCCTCGCCGCCTCGCTCGCGCAGCGCCTCCACGACGAAGGGGGCGTCCAGCCCCTCGCCCAATGGCTGTTCGCCCCGATGATCGACGATCGCACGGCCGCGGACGAGTCGCTGGACGGGACCGACCACTGGGTATGGAACAACCGCGCCAACCGGGTGGGATGGACCGCCTACCTGGGGACGGATCCCGGCGCGGACACCATCGCGCCCTACGCCGCGGCCGCGCGGCGGGAGGACCTCTCCGGCCTGCCACCGACCTTCATCGCCGTCGGCGACATCGAGCTCTTCCGCACCGAGGACGAGATCTACGCGATGAGGCTCGAACGGGCCGGTGTGCCCGTGGTCCTGGACCTCGTGCCCGGTGCCCCGCACGGCTTCGAGAGCTGGGCCCGGGGCTCCGGTCCCGCGCGGGCGCTCATGGGGCGGGCGCACGAGTGGCTGCGCCGCACGCTGCTGGAGGCATCCCCCACAGGGTGAGGACGCGAGGCAGAGTGAGGGCGCGAGCGCTCACTGCGAGCCGAGCGCCGCCCGTCGCTGCCAGAACACCACGGCGCTCGCCGCGGCCACGTTCAGGGAGTCCACTCCCCGGCCATCGGGATCACCACGTGCTCGTCGACCGCGCGCAGCGTCGCCGGCTTCAGCCCGTGGCCCTCGGCGCCGAGCACGAGGGCGACCTTGCGGTCCGGCCCGAGGTCCACCTGATCCAGCGACGAGGCGCCCTCGCTCAGCGCCAGCGCGAGCACGTCGAAACCCGCCTCGTGCAGCAGATCCACTCCGGCCGCCGGCCAGGCCTCCAGCCGCGTCCACGGCACCTGGAACACCGTGCCCATCGAGACCCGGATCGAGCGACGGTACAGCGGGTCCGCGCACTGCGGGGTCACCAGGACCGCGTCGACCCCGAGAGCCGCGGCCGAGCGGAACATGGCACCGACGTTGGTGTGGTCCACGATGTCCTCGATCACCGCGACGGTGCGGGCGGTGCGCAGCACGTCGGGCACTGCGGGGAGCTGGGGCCGCTGCATCGCCGCGAGCGCGCCGCGGTGCAGGTGGAAGCCGGTGAGCTGCTCGAGCAGCGGCTCCGCGCCGACGAACACCGGCACCTCGGGGAACTGCTCGTACAGCGGCGCGAACTTCGCCAGCCACTTCTCGCTCATGAGGAAGGAGCGCGGTGCCATGCCGGCGTCGATCGCCCGGGAGATGACCTCATAGCTCTCGGCCATGAACAGCCCGCGCTCGACCTCGACGCGGGAGCGCAGGCGTACATCGGTCATGCGCAGGTAGTCGTCCAGCGCCGAGTCCGAGAGGTCGGTGACCTCGGTGATCTGCCGCAGCTGCGGAGTCTCCACCGCAGGGTCAGTTCAGGGAGAGCGAGCGGGCGGTGAAGCGCTCCCCGCGCTGCTCGACCACCAGCGGCAGCCCGAAGGTGCGGGTGAGGTTCTGGGAGGTGAGGGTCTCGCCGATGGGGCCCGCGGCGACCACGGCGCCCTCGCGCAGCAGCGCGACATGGGTGTAGCCGGGCGGGATCTCCTCGACGTGGTGGGTGACCAGCACGGTGACCGGGGTAGCGGGGTCCTTCGCGAGCCGGCCCAGGGTGCGCACCAGCGATTCGCGCCCGCCCAGGTCCAGGCCGGCGGCGGGCTCGTCCAGCAGCAGCAGCTCGGGGTCGGTCATCAGGGCGCGGGCGGCGAGCACGCGCTTGCGCTCGCCGGTGGACAGGGTGCCGAACATGCGGCCTGCGAGATCACCGACCCCGAAGGCGGCCAGCAGGGTGCGGGCACGGTCCAGGTCCAGCTCGTCGTACTCCTCGCGCCAGCGCCCCACCACGCCGTACCCGGCGGTGACCACGACGTTCTCCGCGGTCTCCTCGGCCGGGACGGTGTCGGCGAGCTCTTGGCTGGCCAGGCCGATCAGCGGACGCAGCTCGAAGATGTCGACCTTGCCGAGCTGCTCACCGAGGATGTGCACCGTGCCGGTGGTGGGATGCATACGGGCCGAGAGCAGGCGCACCAGGGTCGACTTCCCGGCGCCGTTGGGGCCGAGGACCGCCCAGCGCTCCCCCTCTCCCACCTCGAGGGAGACCGCGTCGAGGATCGCGGTCCCGCTGCGGCGGACGGTGACATCATTCAGGGCTGCTGCTGCGACGGACATGGCCCTGAGCCTATCTGCTTCCCGGCTCCGACCCGGGCCACCGGGACGCCGAGCCGAGCCGTGGTGTCCCCCATAGACTGGCCGGGCCCGAAGCACCGCCCTCAGGAGGTCCCTGTGCTGCGTCGTCCCGTCTCCCTGCACGCCCCGCGAGGCTCGGTCGCGGCCGATGAGCTGCGCACCGGCATCGACGCGCTGCTCGCGGACCATGACGGAGAGGTGCCGCTGGAGTTCCCGCCGGAGGTGCTCGCAGCCGCAGAGAGCGCCGCCGACCGCGCGAGCTCGCCGGGCGAGCGCATCGACCGCACCGGGATCCCCTTCGTGACCCTGGACCCCGAGACCTCCACCGACCTCGACCAGGCGATGCACCTGGAGCGCTCCGAGAGCGGGTACCGGGTGCTGTACGCGATCGCGGACGTGCCGTGGTTCGTCGATCTCGACGGCCCGATCGACCAGGAGGCGCGTCGTCGCGGCGAGACCCTCTACCTCCCCGACCGTCGCATCCCGCTGCATCCCGAGGTGCTCTCCGAAGGGGTCGCCTCGCTGCTGCCGGACCAGTCGAGCCCGGCGTTCGTGTGGGTGCTCGACCTCGATGCGGCCGGGGAGCTGATCGGCATCGATCTGGAGCGCGCCCAGGTGCGTTCGGTCGAGAAGCTCGCCTACGACCGGGTGCAGGCGGAGCTCGACCGGGGCGAGGGGCATCCGACGATGCTGCTGCTGCAGGAGATCGGAGGGCTGCGCATCGCGCTGGAGGCACGGCGCGGAGGGGCGAGCCTGAACGTGCCCGAGCAGGAGGTGGTCGCCGACAACGGCCAGGTGCACCTGCAGTGGCGCCGGCCCAACCCGATCGAGGACGCCAACGCCCAGATCTCCCTGTTGACCGGGATGGCCGCGGCGCAGCTGATGCTCGAGCACGGTGCCGGGATCCTGCGCACCATGCCTCCGGCGGAGCAGGCGGCGGTGGACCGCTTCCGCCGCCAGTCCGAAGCGCTCGGCAACCCCTGGCCCCCGGAGCAGAGCTACGGCGCGTTCCTGCGGTCCCTGGACTGGCACGACCCGGTGCACCTGGCCCTGCTGAACCAGGCCACCTCACTGTTCCGAGGCGCTTCCTATGCAGCGTTCACCACAGCGGACGAGGTGCCCGAGGATCCGGAGCAGTCCGCGATCGCCGCGCCCTACGCCCACACCACCGCGCCGCTGCGCCGCCTGGTGGACCGCTTCGTGCTGCTCATCTGCCATGCGCACGTCCGCGGGATCGAGCCCGCCCCCGAGCTGCTCGATGCCCTCGCCGAGATCCCGGAGGCGATGCAGGCCACCGGGGCACGGGCCGGGAACCTCGAGCGGGCGGCGCTCGAACTGGTCGAGACCATGGCCCTCGCCGCCTGGAAGGGCGAGGTCTTCGAGGCCTCGGTCATCGAGCGGCGCGAAGCGACCGAGACCGAGAACGGGGACGGAGCCCCCACTCGCGTCGAGGTGCAGCTGAGCGATCCGCCGGTCACCGCGTGGGTGCCGATGGACGCGGCGGTCGGCGAGGTGGTCCGGGTGCGGCTGGAATCCGTCGACCCGTCGGCCCGTCGGGCGGAGTTCGTCGCGGCCGACGGGGGCGGGGCGTGAGCGAGGCGGCCGCCGGCCGCGATCTGGTACCCCTCCCCCGCGCGGCGGTGCTGATGCTGTGGAGCGCCGCCTATCTGCGCGGCGACATCGGGCCCGACGATGCTGCGCAGATGAGCTACGGGGTGGGACGCTCCGGTCCCAGCGGGCAGGGCGAGGACCTGTTCGAGTGGATGACCTCGCTGCGCCGGCTGCCGCTGGCCCAGCTGCGCCTGGCGCTGCCGATACCCGGGCGGCTGGCCGGGCTGGTGGGCCCGCCCGCGGCGATCGGTCCTGCTCTGGAGGCGGAGCAGGCGATCGTGGTCACCGCCGCCGGGATCGCCGACCACACCCTGCTCCCGGAGATCACCCCGGTCCTGCACGAGGAGCGGTCGGTCAGCGCCGTCACCTGGGTGAAGGTGCCCGCTCCGGTCGGAGCACAGGTCCCGCCGACGGCGAGCTCCGGCAGCGCGCGGGAGGAGCTGCTGCACGCCCTGCACCGCACCGCCGGAGGGAGTGTGGATCTCGATCTGGTGCCCGAGGAGCCCGTCGAGCCCGCCCGCATCCCGGAGACCTGGATCTCGACCGCGCTCCCCCGGCACCTCGATCGGTCCGCAGCGCATCTGCTGGTGCTCGCCTCACGCACCCTGCTGCTGACCCGGGCGGAGATCGAGGAGGGCCACGGCCACACCGTGCACCTGGCCGAGGCGCTTACCCGGCGGGGGCTGCTGGATGAGCTGCACGAGGCGGCCCGCGGTGCTCTCATCGAGACCGTCGAGCGGATCGTGGCGACAGAGACCGGCTGAGAGCTGCGGGCCGAGCGGCTCTCAGGAGCTCTGGGCGATCACCGTGCGGTAGACCTCCAGGGTGCGCTCGGCGATCGAGGTCCAGGAGAAGTGCTCGGCCGCGCGGCGGCGCGAGGCCTCGCCCATCTCCTTCGCCCTCGCCGGGTCGGAGACCATCCGCACCAGCGCATCGCGCGTGTCCGCGATGAACTTCTCGGGATCCACGGGGATGCCGGTGCCGTCGGTGAGCTGCTCGAGCTGGACCAGGTAGCCGGTCTCCCCGTCGACGACCACCTCGGGGATGCCGCCGGTGGCGGAGGCGACGACGGGGGTGCCGCAGGCCATGGCCTCGAGGTTCACGATCCCCAGCGGCTCGTAGATGCTCGGGCACGCGAAGGCGGTGGCGTGGGTGAGGATCTGGGTGAGCTCGTGGCGGGGCAGCATCTCGGTGATCAGATGCACGTTGCCCCGGTTCTTCGAGAGCTCTTCCACCAGCGTGTTCACCTCCTGTGCGATCTCCGGGGTGTCCGGGGCCCCGGCGCACAGCACCACCTGGTACTCGGCGGGCAGCTCGCGCACTGCTCGCAGGAAGTACGGCAGCCCCTTCTGCCGGGTGATGCGGCCGACGAACACGATCGTGGGCGCCTCGGGATCGATGCCCCGGGAGGTCAGCGCCGAGGTCTCCGGATTCGGTGACCACTGCTCGATGTCGATGCCGTTGTGGACCACGTGGACCTTGTCCGGGTCGACCGACGGGTAGGCCCGCAGGATGTCCTCGCGCATCCCGGCGGAGACCGCGATGACACCCGCGGCGCCCTCGTAGGCGGTGCGCTCGGCGAAGGAGCTGACGGCGTAGCCGCCGCCGAGCTGCTCGGCCTTCCACGGCCGCAGCGGCTCGAGGGAGTGGGCGGAGAGCACATGCGGCACACCGTGCAGCAGCGAGCCCAGGTGGCCGGCGAAGTTCGCGTACCAGGTGTGGGAGTGCAACAGGTCCGCGCCGGCGCAGTCCGCGGCGATCAGCAGATCCGTGCCCAGGGTGGACAGCGCCGCATTGGCACCCTCGAGCTCGACGGGCGTGGTGTACGAGGAGGTGCCCTCCTCCTCGCGCTCGGCACCGAAGGCGCGCACCCGCACGTCGATGTGCCCTCGCAGCACCTTCGTCAGCTCGGCCACGTGCACTCCGGCGCCGCCGTAGACCTCGGGCGGGTACTCCTTGGTGAGCAGATCGACACGCATGTCCGGCTCCTCCTCCTTCTGCGGGGGCTGTTCGGCCAGCGTCCCAGATCGAGCTGTCGTCCGAATGGGACGGACGGCGCGTGACGAGTGCCACGTCTGGACTATCCTCCCATTATGTCGTCCAAAAAGGTTCTCGCCATCGTCCTCGCCGGCGGTGAGGGGAAGCGGCTGATGCCGCTGACCCTCGATCGGGCCAAGCCCGCAGTACCGTTCGGCGGCATCTACCGCCTCATCGATTTCGCCCTGTCCAACATCGTCAACTCCGGCTACCTCCGCGTGGTCGTCCTGACCCAGTACAAGTCGCATTCTCTGGACAAGCACGTGGCCCAGACCTGGCGCATGAGCTCGCTGCTGGGCAACTATGTCGCCCCGGTCCCGGCGCAGCAGCGCATGGGCAAGCACTGGTTCCGCGGCAGTGCCGACGCGATCGCCCAGTCCCTGAACCTGATCTACGACGAGAAGCCCGAGTACGTCATGGTGGTCGGTGCGGACAACATCTACCGCATGGACTTCTCTCAGATGCTGGATGCACACATCGAGTCCGGGAAGTCCTGCACCGTCGCCGCGATCCGGCAACCGATCGAGATGTCGGACCAGTTCGGCGTGATCGAGACCGATCCGGCGGACCCCACCACGATCAAGGCCTTCGTGGAGAAGCCGAGCGAGACCGAGGGGCTGGCCGACGATCCCGGCTCGATCCTCGCCTCCATGGGCAACTACATCTTCACCGCGGATGCACTGGTCGAGGCCGTGACCCGGGACGCGCAGGACGACTCCTCCAAGCACGACATGGGCGGGGACATCGTCCCCTCCTTCGTCGCGGAGGGTGACGCCGCGGTCTACGACTTCATCCACAACGACGTGCCCGGCTCCACCGACCGCGACCGGGACTACTGGCGCGATGTCGGCACCCTCGACGCGTTCTACGACGCCCACATGGATCTGATCTCGATCCATCCCGTGTTCAATCTGTACAACCACGAGTGGCCCACCTTCACCGGGCACCGCAACGCCCCGCCGGCGAAGTTCGTGCACGCGGGTCCGGGCCGCGTCGGCTCCGCGGTCGATTCGGTGATCTCCCCCGGGGTGGTGGTCTCCGGCGCTCAGGTCTCCAGCTCCGTGCTCTCCCCGGGCGTGCGCATCAACTCATGGTCGAACGTGTCGGACTCGGTGCTGATGGACGACGTGATCGTCGGGCGTCACTGCCAGATCCATCGGGCGATCATCGACAAGGGCGTAGTGGTGCCGCCGCGCACCCAGATCGGCCTGGATGCGGAGAAGGACCTCGCCCGTGGCTGGGTGGTCACCGAATCCGGCATCACCGTGCTCGGCAAGGGCACGGTCATCACCCCGTGACAGTGCACCATTCCGGCTCGGTGACCGGGCTGCTGGTCTCCGACGTGGACTCCACCTTCCTCACCCAGGAGGTGATCGAGCTGGTCGCCGAGCATGCCGGGGTGCGTGATCAGGTCGAGGAGATCACCACCGCGGCAATGCGCGGGGAGCTCGACTTCGCCCAGTCGCTGCGCGCCCGGGTGGCGCTGCTGGAGGGCTTGGACGAGTCCGTGCTGGCCGAGGTGCGGGCGGTGCTCGTGCCGACACCGGGCGCGCTCGAGCTGGTGCGTCGCGCGAAGTCTGCCGGCTGGGTGACCGCCCTGGTCTCCGGCGGGTTCCATGAGGTGATCGACGAGCTCGCCGCCCGCTCGGGGATCGACCACGTGCGCGCCAACCGCTTCCAGATCGCCGAGGGCCGCTTCACCGGCAAGGTGGAGGGGCCGATCATCGACGGTGCCGCGAAGCGTCGCACCCTCGAGGAGCTCGCCCGGCGCTACGAGATCCCACCCGCGAAGATCGTCGCGATGGGCGACGGGGCCAACGATCGCGAGATGCTGCTCGCCGCCGGGACCGGGATCGCCTTCCGGGCCAAGCCCGCACTGCGGGAGATCGCCGATGCGGTGCTCGAGGGGCCGTCGCTGCTGGAGGCCTGGCCGCACCTGGAGGTGGCAGGTCGGCGCTGAGTCGTCCTGACGCTGTGCGCGCTCAGGGGCGGACGATCGTGTGCAGCGTCAGCGACGCCTCGGCGAGGCTGCCCCACCCCTGCAGCGGCCCCGAGAGCACCGCGGTCGCACCGGTGGGCATCCCGATCCTGGCCTGCGCGGCCGCACCCGCCTCGGAGTCCTCCGTCGCCAGCAGGGAGGTGAGGGTGGAGATCGTCGGCTCATGGCCGACCACCATCACCACCGGGTGGCGGGCATCCACGCCGTGCACCAGCGCCAGCACGTCGGCCGCTCCGCCGGAATAGATCTCCTCATGGAAGGAGACCTCGCCGTCGAATCCCGGCATCGCCGCGGCGACAGCCTCCCAGGTCTGAGTGGTGCGCACGGCGTCGGAGACCAGCACCCGGGAGACCTGCACGTTCTGGGCGTCGAGGTACTCCCCCACCAGCTGGGCCTGCGTCACCCCTCGATCGGCCAATGCGCGTTCGTGGTCCGGTCGGCCGGACCCGCTCTCCGCCTTGCCATGACGCATCAGGAGCAGCAGGCGACTGTCGGGGTCGGAAGAAGACATCGGGGTGGATTCACGCCTTACGTCGAGGAGGGTGCGAGGACTGGGTCAGTGTCCCATGCCCAGTCCGCCGTCGACCGGGATCACGGCGCCTGAGATGTAGGCCGCGTCGTCGCTCGCGAGGAAGCTGACCGCCTTCGCGACCTCGGCCGGATCGGCGAAGCGGCCGGCCGGGATCGCCTTGCGATAGGTGGCCTGCAGATCCTCGGGCAGGGCCTGGGTCATCTCGGTGTCGATATAGCCGGGCGCGACCACGTTCGCCGTGATGCCGCGCGAGCCCAGCTCACGGGTGAGCGCGCGGGCGATGCCGATCAGCCCCGACTTGGAGGCGGCGTAGTTGACCTGCCCGGGCGAGCCGTACAGCCCGACCACAGAGCTGATGAGGACGATCCGGCCCTTCTTCTTGCGCATCATCGACTTGATGACCCGCTTCACGGTGCGGAAGGCGCCGGTGAGGTTGGTGTCGAGCACCTTCTCGAAGGAGTCGTCGCTCATCCGCAGCAGCAGCTGGTCATCGGTGATCCCGGCATTGGCGACCAGCACCTCGATCGGGCCGTGCGCCTCCTCGACCGCCTTGAGCGCCGTGTCCAGGCTGTCGCCGTCGGTGACGTCCGCGGCCACGGTGAGCGCACCCTCCGGACCGCCCTGGCCGGACCTGCTGGTGACAGCCACCCTGTCCCCGCGGCGGAGGAACTCCTCGGCGATCGAACGGCCGATCCCCCGGTTCCCTCCGGTGATCAGGACACTGCGCGGCTCGGTGATGGCGTCGGTCATGCGAACTCCTGGGTGAGTGATCTGGGTATGGGATCCGTGGTGCCGTGGTCGGCGCCGACGGACGGGGTCGGAGCGCGAGGGCAGATGCCTCGACGCATCCCTGTGCTCTACGATACGGGGCGAGAGAGTGTCGGGATCCGAGGGGGAGCCCGTCCACCCACATTGCTCCGGAAGGTGCTACCCGATGGCTTACCGCTTCAACCCTCCGCCGAACTGGCCGATCGAGGATGCCAGCTGGAGCCCGCCTCCCGGCTGGCAGCCCGATCCCGCCTGGGGGCCGGCCCCTGAGGGTTGGAACTTCTGGATCGCACAGGAGCAGCCGCCCGCCGCCCCGCCACAGCCCGAGGGCCAGGCCCCGGCCGACGCTCAGGCCCAGGCCGACGCCGAAGATGACGCCACCCGGGTGGTCTCCACCGGTGAGCAGGGGATGGACGAGCCCCGCGCCACCGAGCAGCCTGCGACTGCGCAGGACGGCACGGTGCAGGAATCGACGCCGGCAGCGGAACCCGTCGCCCAGTACGGAGCGATGAACCCCTACGGCGCCGCACCGTCGCAGGCCGAGGCAGCGGCCGCCGAGGACGTCCACGGCCGCCATGCCGTCGGCCCGGAGGACGATGCCACCCACGTCGCCGACTCGTCGCAGCGCACTGCAGCTGCCGAAGCACCGGACCAGCAGGCTGCCCCGCTCGCGCCCGCGGCCGATGCGCCGCAGGGATCGACAGACGATGCGGACGCGCAGAGCGGCGGAGCCTCGCAGACCGCCGAGTATCAGGGACCGGATCTCGAGGCCGATCTCGCCCAGCAGACCCCCTACGAATCCACCGGGCCGGTGTCCGATCAGGGCCATGACGCTCACACGCCGCAGGACGGGCAGCCCGACGAGGCCTCCGGCGCCGGCTACGGGACCGCCGCAGCGGCCGGTGGGATCGCCGCCGGAGGCGCGGCGGCAGGCGCTGCTGCTGCGGGCTACGGCCAGGCATCGCCCGCTCCCGGCTATGGCCAGGGCTCCCCCGCACCCGGCTATGGCCAGGGCTCCGCACCCGACTACCCCGGGCAGGGCTCGGCCTCGGACTATCCCGCCCAGGGCTACGGCCAGGGCTCCCCTGTACCGGGCTACGGCCAGGGCTCCCCCGGTGTCGATGACGGCGCAGCCTGGACGGCGTCGACCGGCGCGGGAGAGCCGCCGCGGAAGAGCTTCCTCAAGCGCTTCTGGTGGCTGGGCTGCCTGTTCATCCTGCTGCTCGTGCTGATCCTGCTCATCGGCGGCGGCATCTGGCTGTTCAGCCGAGACAGCGGCAACGAGGCCGGCGGCGGTGGCGGGGCGACCACCAGCCAGGAGGAGACCACCGACGGGAACGAGTCCGCATCGGAGGAGCCGTCCGAGGATCCGTCCGAGGAGGCGACCACCGAGGAGGAGGAGGAGGACGCCACTCCGGAGGCCGTCACACCGACCGATCTCGTCACCATCGATCCCTCGGCCGAACCGGTCGACTTCGTCGGCACCGACGGCACCGGCACCATGGCCGTGCACATGACCTACGCAAAGGCGGAAGATCTCGAGAGCTCCTGGGGCGGCACCGTCGAGGAGAGCGAGTACGGCGGGTACCTCGTGGTCACCGCCAAGCTCACGGTCACCGAGGGCGAGGTCAGCCTCAACCCCTTCCAGTTCTCGGTCAAGACCCCCTACGGCGGCGCCGTGGACCCCTCCTCCGAGAGCTACAGCCTGGTCGGTTCCGGGATCGGCGGAAACGCACCCAGCGAGTTCGAAGCCGGGGACGAGTACACCGTCCAGATGCTCTTCGAGGTGGCGCGTGCCGGCGGGAACACCCTGAACTTCAACACCTACACCGACAACTACACCTGGGACGTCCCTGAGTGACCCAGGGCCAACGCTTCAACCCGCCACCGAACTGGCCGGAGCCGCCGCATGACGGGTGGATCCCGCCGGCGGACTTCAGCCCCGGGCACTCCTGGGGCCCGGTCCCGGCCGGGTGGAGGCTCTGGGCAACGGCGGCGGGCGACGGCGAAGCACCGCTGCAGTCCTCGGAAGATGTGCCTGCCAGCGGAGCCCGCCCGCGCCGCCGGGTCGACCAATACCCCGTGGCCGTCCTCAATCCCGGCATGTGGGCCGATAACCACCTCGAGAGCGAGGACTACGGATTCCCGCCCGCCACGCCCCGCAGGGACCGGCCCCGGCTGCGCCTCGGCGTGACCATCACGGTGACAGCACTGGGCTTCCTGCTCGCCGCAGCCACCGCGATCATGTTCGTGATGATCGTGGACTTCGGGACCGAGGACCTCACCAGGGTGCTCGGCGGAGCTGCGGGGCACCTGCACGCCGCGACCGGCGCTCCCGGGACCGGGACGATCTCACCGGTTCACGGATGAGGACGACCTCCTCCCGACGAGAGATCCTGCTGAGCCGTGAGACCCTGCTGGGTCTGGTCGGCGTGCTGGTGCTCGCGGCGGTCTGCGTGATGCTGGGCCTGTGGCAGTTCGGCCGCTACGAGGGCCGCGTGGAGCAGGCCGCGGTGATCAGGGCCAACTACGAAGCCGCCCCTGTGAGCCTCGGCCAGGCGCTGCCCGATCTCACCGCGGCGCTGCCCGTGGCGGACGAATGGACCCCGGTCACCCTGCACGGCAGCTACTGCGCCACCGAGGACTACGTCCTGTACGTGCGCAACCGACAGCTCTCGGGCCGGGTGGGGTTCTGGCAGCTGGCTCCCTTCCGCACCGACGACGGGGAGACCCTCCTGGTGGTGCGCGGCTGGGTGCCCTCGGACAGCGGCTCCTCGCAGCCGGAGGATCCGGCCCCGGTGCCCGACGGCGAGATCACCGTCACCGTGCGCCTGCGCCCCGCGGAGGAGGTGCTGGATCGTGAGCCGCCACCGGGGCAGACCCACTCCGTCAATCCCCGACAGTCCGCAGGGCTGATGGGTCTGGACACCACCGATCTGGTCACCGGCGCGTACGGGGAACTGGCCACCGAGGAGCCTGCCGCCGACAGACCCGTCGCGCTGCCGTATCCCGACACCTCTCTGGGCCCGCACCTGTCCTATGCGTTCCAGTGGTGGCTCTTCGCGCTGTTCTTCCCCGCCGCCCTGGTCTACACCACCCGCCGGAAGCTCCGGGACGCCGCTGCCGAGGAGCAGCACGAACAGGCCGAGGCCACCGCGCAGGACGGCGCCGTCGAATCCGACCCCGATCACCAGGCCGGCACCACCGCCCGGACCATCGGCCGCACCACCGATCACCGCCCCCGACGCACGGTCCATGCGCGCCGCCGGGGCCAGGACGAGGAGGAAGAAGATGCTCTCATCGACCAGCAGCGGCCCTGAACAGGGCCGGCCGCGCCGCTCCCGGTTCCTGCCCGGCCCCCGACCCCGCCGCATCGCCCACCGGGGCCTGGCGCCCGATGGGGCCGAGAACACCCTGCGCGCTTTCGAGCACGCCCTGCGGGCCGGCGCCGACATGCTGGAGACCGACACCCGCGCCACCCGGGACGGGCTCGCGCTCGCGGTCCATGACGAGGATCTGCGGCGCGTCGCCGGGGATCCGCGCCGCATCGACGAGCTGACCGCGCACGAGGCCGGTTCCGTGCGGCTGGCCGGTGACGAGCCGCTGGCGATGCTCGAGGACGTCCTGGGGACCTTCCGTGACGTGCCGATCAACATCGACATCAAGTCGCCCTCGGCGATCGGACCCGCGGTCGCGGCGATCAGCCGCACCCGCAGCGCCGATCGGGTGTGCGTGGCCGGCTTCGACGGGGACGTGGTCCGCAAGACCATCGCGACACTCTATGCCGCCACCGGGGTCACCGCCGTGCGCAGCCCCTCCCGCGGCGCGATCGGCCGGTTCCTCGCCGCGCGTGCGGTCGAAGCCCCGCAGCCCGTCATCTCCCGGCTGCTCGCGCCCTTCGGTGCGCTCCAGGTTCCCCCGGCCTACCGAGGTGTGCAGATCGTCACCACGGCCAACATCGCCGCCGCTCACCGAGCCGGCTGCGAGGTGCATGTGTGGACCGTCGATGACCCGCTGACCATGCAGGATCTGCTGGTCAAGGGCGTAGATGGTATCATCACGAACCGTGTCGATCTGCTCTCGGAGCTGCTCGACGGCCCGTGAGCCGCGAGGGTTCGACCGGTCCCGGGAACAGAACCGGCTCCGCCGGCGTTGACAGCACTGGACCACCAGACCTCATCGGACGGCGCGCCGTCCGACCCCCATCCCCGGCAGGAAGCGAGAACCGCATGAACAGCCGCAGCCTGCGAGGCACCCGACTGGGCTCCCTCTCCATGGAGACCGACGAGGGCGTCCTCGCCGCACCGCGCCAGGAGGCCGTCTACGACTGCCCCAATGGCCACACCATCGTCCTCCCCTTCTCGGTCGAGGCCGACGTCCCGGCCGTCTGGGTGTGCCGCTGCAGCGCCTCCGCGCTGCTGCGCGACCACGAGCGGCCCGAGGAGAAGCCGGGCAAGCCCGTGCGCACCCACTGGGACATGCTGCTCGAGCGTCGCAGCGAGGAGGACCTCCAGGTGCTCCTCGACCAGCGCCTGGAGCTGCTGCGCGCCGGCAAGCTCCACCAGCGCCGGAACCTCTGACCGGCCCCCTCACCACAGCGCCCCCGCGTCCGCCTCATGGCGGAGCGGGGGCGCTGTCGTCGGTGGCGTCCGATCAGTCCTGGATCAGGGTGGGCGGGGTGCCGTCCTCACCACGATCGCGCGAGGTGTTCTCCAGGATGATCTCACCGTCGATCACCCCGCGGCCGGAGCGGCGGTAGAGCACGGTGCGCGCACCTGCGGAACCGCTGCCGAGCCCCATCGCCTTCACGGAGCGGCGCTGGACCGGGGTCAGCAGCAGCACGATCCCGATGAGATCGGTGAGGATGCCGGGGAAGAAGAAGAACAGCGCGGCCAGCAGGGTGAACGCGGGGCGGGAGAGATGGTCCTGGACATCGCCGCGACCGCTCACCGCGCGCAGCAGGGAGCGCAGTCGCACGAAGGACTGCTGGCCCGCGGCGACCAGCAGCGCGATGCCGACCACCCATCCGATCGCGACGGCCAGCACCGCCCACCACAGGCTGGTGTTGATCCCGATCAGCACGAGGATCGCGAGCTCGACCAGGCCCAGCACGACGATCAGGACAGGCACCCACGACCCCCGGCGCGAGCCGCCGCGCGGCGATGGAGCACCCGATGCGGCGGGGCGTGCGGATGGGCCCTGGCTGGAGGGCTGCTGTGCGGCCACGGGGGCTCCCTTCCTGAGGCTTCCGATCTGTTCAGACTAGCGCAGGGCCTTGCGAAGGCCCTGGACGCGACGTGACAGTCCCCAGGACGTCACCTTCATCAGCGCCTCACGCACGATGTGCCCGGACATCTTGCTCGCGCCCGCCGTCCGCTCGTCGAAGTCGATCGGGACCTCGGCGATCGCGGCGCCCAGATCCCGTGCCCGGCGAGTCATATCGATCTGGAAGCAGTAGCCCTGGGAGGCGATGTCCGTGGCGATCAGCTGCTCGAGCAGCTCGGCCCGGAATACGCGATATCCGGCGGTCGCATCGGAGACGCCGAGTCCGAGCAGTGCGCGCACATACAGGTTCGCACCGCGCGAGAGCAGCAGGCGATGCAGCGGCCAGTTGTGCACCGCCCCGCGCGGCACCCAGCGCGAACCGATCGCGAGATCGGCACCGCGCCGCACCGCCTCGAGCAGCCGGGGCAGCTGCTCCGGGCGATGGGAGGCATCGGCATCCATCTCCGCCAGCTGCCGGTAACCGCACTCGAGGCCCCAGGCGAAACCCGCGAGATAGGCCGGCCCCAGGCCCTGCTTCCCGGCGCGGTGCAGCACGTGCACCGCCGGGTCCTTCGCCGCAACCGATTCGGCCCAGGCACCGGTCCCGTCGGGCGAGGAGTCATCGACCACCAGGACGTCGGCCGCCGGCACAGCGGCGCGCAGGCGCGCGAGCGTCCCGGGCAGGGCCTCACGCTCGTCGTAGGTGGGGATCACCACGAGGGTGGGCGGCAGGGCGGCGTTGGACGGATGCACGTCAGTCTCCTCGGCGGCGGCGGGTGGTGGTGCGGGCGAGGGCCCGGTGCCCGCCGCTCAGGGCGGAGAGCAGGCCGACGGCGCCGAGGGCGCTCAGGCCGATCGCGATCCAGGGCCCGGCGGCGATGGCGGGCGTGATGCCGGTGCGCAGCGGGACGTCGGCCAGCAGCGCTCCCTGCTGCCAGTGATCGACGAAATCGATCCGTCGGCCGGTGGGGCTGAAGATCGCTGAATGGCCGACGGTCGAGATGTGGACCACGCTCCGGCCTGACATCACCGCCATGACCTTGGCCTGGGCGAGCTGCTGGATGGCTTCGTGGGAGTCCCCGAACAGCGCGTTGTTGGACTGCACCACGATCACCTCAGCACCTCCGTCGGTCACGTCGTGGACCAGGGAGTCGTAGGCGATCTCGAAGCAGATCAGGATCCCGACCCGGCCGTGGCCCTGCTCCAGGGAGTCGAGGTCCATCACCCCGACCTCCTCCCGGGGATCATGTCCAGGGAGACCAGATCGACCTTGTCGGAGAGCCGGCTGAACAGTCCCCGCATCGGGATGTATTCGCCGAAGGGCACCGGATGGCGCTTGGAGTATGCATACGGAGTGGTGTGCTCGGGCGTGAACAGCACCGACTGGTTCAGCCGTTCGTCCTCGCCCACCCGCACCTGGGTGCCGACCAGGATCGGGGCATCGGCCCGCTGGGCGGCGGTGGTGAGCTGCTGGGCGAGCTGCGGATCCTGTCGGGGATCCCAGCCGGTGGAGTCCTCGGGCCAGACGATCAGGTCCAGAGCGGTCGTGTTCTGCTCGGTCCGATCGAGCACGTCCTCGGTGACGGCGAGGTGGTTGCTGAAGACATCGTCCGGCATGGTGTAGGAGACCGGATCGATCTCGCTCATCGAGCCCTGGATCGCGGCGATGGTCATGGTGGGACGATCCACCGGCGCCCGATTGACCGGATGCGGGACCACGACGGTCACCAGCACCGCCGCCACCGCGATCGCGAACGGCCACACCCCCGAGAACCCGGTGAATCCGCGGCGCCGACGCCCCAGCACGGCCAGGGCCCCGAACAGGAGCAGCTGGCCCAGCAGGGCCACGACGAAGGCGAGGCCGGCGATCCCGATCCAGGGACTGAGGTGCAGCAGGGGCGACTTCGCCAGGGCGAAGGCGCTCGCCCCCCACGGCAGCCCTCCCCAGGGGGCGCTGCTGCGCAGCGTCTCGATGGCGACCCACAGCGCGGAGACGATGATCGCGCTGGAGAAGCACAGTCCCCGCCGCACCATCACGGTGCGGGCCAGCAGACCGAAGACCACGATGTACAGCGCTTCGAACACCCCGAGTGCGATCCACGGCGTGGTGCCGGCATAGGTGCTGGCCCAGGCGGTGAGCGGGATGAACAGTCCCAGCCCCCACAGCAGCGAGACCAGCCCCGCGAGCCAGGCCGAGCGCACCAGCAGACCCGCGCAGAGCAGCGCGATCGCGACCGGCAGCAGCATCCACAGGTCGTAGGGAGGGAAGGCCAGCAGGGCGCAGAACCCGCCGCCGGCTCCGCACAGCAGCGCGACCGGCCACGGGGTGGGATCGAACTCGTCACGGCGACGGGCGGTGCGCCGCCGGCTCCCGGTCGCTGCGGTGGTCGCCGTCACTCCCCCGCCTGCCCGTGCGGTTCGGCCCCGGGACGGCCCGGTGCGAGGCGGTCATGGAGGATCCGACCCTCCACGACCGTGCGCAGCACGCGGGGGGTGCCCTGGTCGAGGTCCGGCAGCAGAGGGGTGCGCGAGCGCGGATCGGTGGACCAGCTGTCCACCCGCTGCGCCCGGGACTGCACGGTCAGGTCCCAGGGCTCCCAGACGACGAAGGTCGCGGGCAGGCCGATCTGCAGACTGCCGGGATGACGGCTGCCCGCGACCCGCTGCCCACCGCGCGTGGCGGCGAGGAAGGCGGCGCGATCGCTGATCCGCTGCTGCGCGGGGCTGGTGCGGGCGGCTCCGCGCACCCAGTCCCAGGGGTCCGCGGCCTCCGGCGCTCCCGCGGACCCGAAGGCGAGCGGGGTGCCCTCGCCGAGCAGATCGAGATAGTCCGCGGTCTCGGTGACGGGGGCCACGATGCGCACGCCCTCCCGCTGCCCGGTGGGGCCGGGCAGACGCAGCACGATGCCGCGGGCGGCGGCCTCCGCCGCAGTGGCCGGATCCGGATCCTCGCCGTCCGCCGTGGCGGCGGCATCGACGAAGCCCGGCGTGACCAGGCACCCGGTGGCGTCGACCGGGACGGCGTCCCCGTGGAGCAGGCGGCCGGTGTCCTCCGGGCCTGTCCAGGCGATCAGCCCGTCGGCGACCAGCATCGCGGAGGCCTCGGGGTCCTCGGCGCTGTACAGCACGATGCCGGTGTAGAGCATCGGCGGTGCGACCTGGTCCGGGGCGTCGCGGGTGCCGGCCGCGTCGGTGTCGTCGCGGAGGGCGTTCTCGGAAGTGTCGTTCTGGCTCACGGTCCCCAGCCTCTCGCGTTCTCCTGGGAGAAAGCTCATCGGTCGATCTCCTGCGCCACCAGTCCTCGGCGCATGGCACGGATCGAACGGCGGGCCACCGCCCCGAGCTCCTCGTCGGCGGTGAGCTGATCGAGCAGGTCGATGACCTGCCGGCAGTGGCGCACGAAGTCGCCCGGCGGCAGGTCGTTCCCCTCGAGCGCAGCGGCCAGGTGCGCGCCGCGCGCCCAACGGTGCACGATCCCGGCGATCGCCGGGTCCGGCACGGCGGTGGGGGGCACGCGGTGCCTGCTCTCGGCGGCCTGCAGCGCCGCGGCCACTCTGGCCGAGGCCACGAGTGCGGTCTCGACCACGGGGTCGGGGATCACCTCGGGAGCCCGGTCGTCGCGACGGGTCTCATGGACCGCGGCGGAGACCACGGCGGCGAGCCCGGCCGGGTCCAGGCCGGCCCAGGCACCCTGCTCGAGGCACTGCGCGATCAGCAGGTCGCGGTCGCTGAACAGCCGGCGCAGCCGCATCCCGCTCGCGGTGGGACGCAGCTCCTCCCCGTCGGGGGCGAGATAGCCGAGCTCGACCAGCAGATCGGTGAGGTGGTCGAACTGGCGGGCCAGGGAGCTGGTGCGGCCGCGGATGCGCCGCTGGACGCCCTCCAGCTCGCTGCGGGACTTCCGCCAGCGCCCCACCCAGCGCAGATGCGATTCGAGGTCGGGGCAGGCGGAGCAGGGGTGGGCCTCCAGCTCCTCGCGCAGCGCGAGGAGCTGCTCGTCCGTCGCAGCGGTCGACGGACTGCGCGCGGTGCGTCGGCGCACCTCTCGGCGCGCATCGTCGTCCTGCCCGGCCAGACGCTGACGCAGGGCGGCGGCGGTGTCCTTGCGCACCTTGCTGCTGCCCAGGGAGTCCTGGTGCGGCAGGCGCAGCCGGTCGATGACGGCGGGCGGCGAGGGGACGTCCCCGGGGCGGAGGCTGCGCCGGCGTCCCTCGGTGTCCAGCAGGTCCACCTGCGGCCCGCCGAGCACCGCACGGTCGACCTCCAGCACCACCGCATAGCCGCGACGCTTGCCGCCGGGCAGGGCGATCACCTCCCCGCGACGGAGGTCGCCGAGCACGCTGCGGGTGCGGTCCCGGTCCTGATCGGCGCGGGCGCGGGAGAGGGTCTTCTCCCGCTCGGTGATCGCTTCCTGGAGCTGCGCGTGCTCCAGCAGGTCCCCGCGCTCGCAGGTGACTGCCGCGCGGTAGTCCGCGGCCGTGTCCTCCAGCTCCCGGGCGCGGCGGGCGAGGCCCACCACGGAGCGGTCCGCCTGGAACTGGGCGAAGCTGGTCTCGAGGGTCTCCCGGGCTCGGGAGAGATCGAAGCGGTCCAGCAGGTTCACCGCCATGTTCGGCGTGGGCCGGAAGGCGGAGCGCAGCGGGTAGGTGCGTTTCGAGGCGAGGGACGCCACGGCCGGGGCATCGAAGCGGGGACCGGCGAGCACCACCGCATGCCCCTCGGTGTCGATGCCGCGACGCCCCGCCCGCCCGGTGAGCTGGGTGAACTCCCCCGGGGTCAGATCCGCATGGTCGACGCCGTTGAACTTCACGAGCTTCTCGAGCACCACCGAACGAGCGGGCATGTTGATGCCCAGCGCCAGCGTCTCGGTGGCGAAGACGACCTTGATCAGGCCCCGCGCGAACAGCGCCTCGACGACGGTCTTCAGCAGCGGGAGCATACCGGCGTGGTGGGCGGCGAAGCCGTCCAGCGCGGCCCGGCGGAAGGTGGCCAGCGAGAGCACCTCCTCGTCCTCGACTCCGATGTCGGCGAGCTGCTCGTCCAGCACCGCGCGGATCTCCCGGCGCTCGGCGTCATCGGTCAGGCGCAGCCGGGCGCGAGCGCACTGCTGCACCGCCCCATCGCAGCCGGCGCGGGAGAAGATGAACATGATGGCAGGCAGCAGTTCGGCATCGTCCAGCAGCTCCACTACGTCCGGTCGTCGCGCAGGGCGCAGGGAGCCGGGGTGCCTGCCGTCATGACGGTGCGGTCCGGAGCCCGGATGGCCTCCACCACCGGCCCGGGAACCGCCACCTCGACCTTTACGCAGGTGCGGCGGGCGGTACTGGCCGGATCCGCGCGGACGGTGGCGGCCGCTGGTGCCCTTGCGCCCGCGGTAGCCGGGGCCCCGGGACCCACCGGTGCGTTCGTCGACCGGGAGGGAGAAGGCGGTGAGGCGTTCGATCTCGGGATTGACCTGGCGGTCACCGCGCGCTCCGGGACCCTGGGAGACCACGGCCTCCCCGTCGGCGTCGACGAACAGGTCCAGCAGCTCGTCCCCGACCACGACGTGCTGCCACAGCGGCACCGGGCGGGTCTCGGAGACGATGATCTCGGTGCTGCCGCGGACCTCCTGCAACCAGGCCCCGAACTCCTCGGCGTTGGAGACGGTGGCGGACAGCGAGACCAGCTGCACCGAACCGTGCAGATGGATGATGACTTCCTCCCACACCGGTCCGCGCAGTCGATCGGCGAGGTAGTGCACCTCGTCCATCACCACGAAGCCCAGCCCGATGAGCAGGTCGGAGTCGGCGTACAGCATGTTGCGCAGTACCTCGGTGGTCATCACGACCACGTCGGCATCGGGACGGATCGAGGTGTCGCCGGTCAGCAGTCCCACCCGGTCCGCTCCCAGCCACTCCACCAGCTCGCCGAACTTCTGGTTCGACAGGGCCTTGATCGGCGCGGTGTAGAAGACCTTGTGCCCGCGGGCCAGGGCCAGGTGCACGGCGAACTCGCCGACGACGGTCTTGCCGGCGCCGGTGGGCGCGGCGACCAGGACCGAGCTGCCGTCCTCGAGGACGCGAGCGGCGGCGAGCTGGAAATCATCCAGCGCGAAGGGATAGCGGCCGGTGAAGGCGGTCAGCTCGGGCGAGGAGCGTTCGCGCTCCGTCTGTGCTCTCCACTGGGCGTAGCGCTCTGCGGGTGAGGTCATCGGGCGTCCTCGAGAACGACGGCGGCGTCGGGCGCGGGCTCCGCGAGCAGCCGGACGGCGCCCGGCAGCACCCGTGCGGTCAGCGGCAGCAGCGCCCGGGCCTCTCCGTCGGCATAGGCGCGCAGCCCCCGGCCGTGGCGGAGGCCGATGGTCAGCTGCTCCACGGGGCGGATGTCGACGGCGGCCAGCGAGGTGTGGGTGCCGGCGAAGACCCTGGGGAGCAGGCGCAGCAGCTGTGCACGCCCGACACCGGAGACGATGGCGAGCTCGAGCTTGCCGTCATCGATGCGGGCATCGGGCACCATCCGCATCCCCCTGCCGAACATCCCCGAGTTGCACAGGGCCAGCACCGTCGCATCCACCTCGATCCGTTCGCCGCCGTCGATCTCCAACCAGAACGGCAGCGGGGTGAACGCACGCAGCTCTCGCAGCACGGCGCTGGTGTACCGGATCGTGTGCCCGGCCCGGGCCCCGTTGGCCCGCGCGTTGACCAGGGCGTCGAAGCCGAGATTCACGTTCCCCAGGGCGAGGGAGCGGTGGCCCGCTCCGTGGCCGGCGGCGGTGATCTCGATGGCGTCCACCGTCACCACCGGGCGGGACAGCGCGTGCAGCAGCGCGCGCGTGGAGCTCTCCGGATCGTTGATCGCGAGCCCGAGGGAGCGGGCGAAGTCGTTGCCGCCGCCGGCCGCGACGATGCCCAGCCGGACCGGGGTGCCGGCGACGATCTCGGCCCCGAGCGAGACGGTGCCGTCACCGCCCACCACGACCAGGGCGGTCAGCGAGTCCCGGACCTCCTCGGCACGGGCTCGGGCCACGGCGGCCGTGGGGCCGGAGACATCGACCACGGAGATCCCGGCCAGGCGAAGGAGGTGGCCCACCTGTCGCCCCATGCGATGTGCGGTGCCCTGTGCCGCTGTCGGGTTGGCGAGCAGGCCCACGCGGAGCCTGCTCACCGCCGGTCCTCGTCGGTGTCGTCCAGACCCGACGGTCCCTCGATCTTCTCCACCTCGTCGTCGATCCGGCTGGCCTCATCGTCCCCGAGGTCCTCATCGCCGGAGCGACGTCCCACCCGGCGGTCGTGGAGCAGCGCGATGACGATCGCGCCGAAGAAGAGGCTGGCGATCGCGGCCGACATCGCGATCAGGGTGATCGGCTCCGGGGTGGGGACCATCACCGCGGTGAAGGCGAAGCTGAGGAAGATGATCCAGCGCCAGGCCTTGAGCATGGAACGGCCGCTGATCAGACCCATGAAGTTCAGCAGCACCATCACCACCGGCACCACGAAGGCGACGCCGAAGGCGAGCATGGTCTTGATCAGCAGCGCCAGGTACTGGTCGTAGGGGATGATCTGCGAGACCGACCCCTCGGTGGGGGTGAAGCTCATCAGCACCGGCACCAGCTGGCTCACGGCCCAGTACCCGGCGACGCAGCCGATGAAGAACAGCGGGATCGCGGAGCCGAAGAACCCGATCGCATACTTGCGCTCGTTGCGGTGCAGACCGGGCATCACGAACAGCCAGATCTGCAGGATGAGCATCGGCGAGGAGAGGATCAGGCCGATGTAGGCGGCCATCTGGAGCTTGACGTTCAGGCCCTGGCCCACGCCCTGGAAGTTGATCAGCGACTGGAGGTCGTTGTCCTCCCCGGCGGTCTCGATCGGTGCCTTCACGGCCTCGAAGACCCAGGGGAACAGGAACCAGCCGACGATCGAGAGCAGCAGCACGGTTATCGCACTGATCACCAGTCTGTTGCGCAGCTCGACCAGGTGCTCGCCCAGGGACATGCGTCCCTCGGGATCCCTGCCCGGCCGCTTCGCGGACTTGGCCTCGCCCGGCCGGCGGCCCTGCGTATCACTCGCCACGGATCTGCTTCCTCCCAGCGCTTCGGGTCCGATCGATCACTCGGCCGAACCCGCTGTCGATGACGCGGTCCGCGTCAGGGTGCTCAGTCGCGACGGTAGGAGTCGTCGTCGTCGCGGGCACGGATCGGCTCGCGATCGCTGTCATCGCGGGGATCGTACTCACGGTCATCACGGTCATCACGGTCATGACGATCGTCGCGGCGGACATCGCGCTCGTCACGGTCGCGACGATCCTCACGGGGACGCGAGGAACGGGCCGGACGGTCGTGCTCATCGTCCTCGTCGGAGGCCTTGTCTTCACCGCGGAGCTCTTCGACCTCGCTCTTGAAGATGCGCATCGACTTGCCCATGTTGCGGGCGAGGCCCGGGAGCTTGTTGGCCCCGAACAGCAGGATGACCAGCACGATCAGCAGGACGATCGCCCAGGGGTTGCGGAAGAAGTTCATGGAAGTACCTTTCAAAAGCGCCATGACACAGCGCGGGCGCACCTATTATCCCACAGCGGACCGGGCACCGAACGGGCCGCCCCGGTGGCGACTCGGCCCACCGCACGGCGGGTGGTCCCAGAGTAACGGCAGTTACTGGGCGTGACGCACAGCCCCGCCGTGCGCGACGGTCACGATCGTGTTTCTCAACGTCTCCGGGGTGAGCACCTCGGCGGCTCCGGCTGATTCCAGCACCGCGTCCACCATCGGGGCCAGAACCGGGTGGACCAGCCGGGCGTAGGTCGCTCCGGCCCCGTCCTCGACGGCGTCCCGCAGCTCCACGGCGTCGAAGGACTCGGCGATCCAGTGCGCGGCCGGAGCCAGTCGCAGCCAGACCTCTCCCTCGACGCGGCCTGCCAGCACCGGCTGGTCACCGGGCTCCGGCCGGCTCATGGAGGTCCCGGCGGGCAGCAGCTCCACGATGCGGTCCAGACGGAAGCGGCGCTCCCCCTCTGCCAGCTCGCAGTGCGCGAGCAGGTACGACCGCGCTCCCACGGTCTCGATGCGCAGGGGCCTGATCCGTCGCACGCTGGTGCCGGGGCGATCCACGGAGGAGTAGCGGATCGTCAGCCGGGCCTCTGCGGAGCCGGGCTCGGCGCGCAGCGCCGCATGCACCGCGGTGAGCACCTGCTCGGCGCGGTCCGCGGTCCGGGCCGCCCTCTCGTCGGCCGTCGTCGCCGCCGTGATCTCGGTCCTGGTGGGGGCAGCGGGCGGCTCAGGACGCTCCGCAGTGCCCTCCACCACGGCCAGCAGCTTGGTGCGGGCGGACTCGACCACGTCGGCCGCCTGCCCGGCGGCTGGCTCGAGCGCGGCCAGGCCGGCCAGCAGCGCGGTGCTCTCGACGGAGCTCAGGTTCAGGGCCCGGCGCAGGGGTTCGGCGTTGCGCACGCGGACCGTGCCGTGCTCCCACTCCGCCTCGATGAGGTCCTCCCAGCCGGTGCCCATATCGCCGCAGACGAAGAGCACCTGCAGATCGGAGATGAGCTGCTTCTCGGAGACGCCCAGCGCCTCGGAGAGCTCCGCCAGCTGCACCTCGTCGCGGGACATGACGTAGGACGCCACGGAGATCAACCGGGAGAGGTGGTCCCCGCTCTGCGGAGTGACCCGGATCCGGGCGCGGGGGCGGGTCTCCGCGCGGTCGCGGGAGGACAGATCCGCTTCCCCCTCATGCATCGCGGCGATCGTGGTGAGCACCTCGGCGAGCTCCTCGCGCCAGCCGGTCGGCTCCAGCAGCTCGAGCCAGCGGATATCGGACAGCAGCAGCCGACGCACCGCCGGGCGGGGCAGGTCGGGAAGACGGAAGGTCTGCGCTTCCAGGGAGGCACCCGCGCGATCGCGCAGCGACAGCGCTTTGAAGGGGGCGGCGCGCAGCACTGCCGAATCCCGGTCGTCGCTGTCCAGCATCCGCTCGAGCACCTCGGTGAGGTCGATCTGCTCGGGGCGCGGCTGGTCGGCGCTGCCCGCCTCGGCGGGGAACGATTCGATCCGGGAGGCCCGGAACACGCGGGGCGCCTCGCGGTCCCGGTCCCAGCCGTGGAGATACCAGTGGCCGTCATGGACGCCGACCACCCAGGGCTCCACCCGCCGCTCGGAAGGTGCGCCGTGGGTGCCCCGGTACATGAAGCGGACCCCGTTCCCCGAGACCACGGCCTGCAGCAGCGGGGTCAGCACGGGCAGGGACTCGACGGCCCCGCGCGGTGTGCGGCGCAGCAGATCGGGGTCCGCGTCATGGCCCAGGCTGAGGAGCTTCGCGCGCACGCGGCGCGCCGCTCCGCCCGCCGCGGCGGTGTCCCAGGCACGACTCGCCGCCAGCAGGACGGTGTACTCCTCGGTGGTGAGTTCGAGCACTGCCCCGGAGCGGGCGGCGTCGATGCGGTAGTACACGGTGTTCTCGTCCAGCAGGTCCCGCTCGGCCACCAGCGGCAGGCCGAGCTCGATGATCGAAGCCTTGTCGCGCTCGAACATCCGCTCCGCGGCCTGGTCGGAGACCGCGTCGGCGTAGTCGGGGATCACTCTGAACAGCTTCGCGCGGTCGATCCGACGGCGCGATCCGATCGTCATGATGACGTTGAGCAGTCTCTCCACACTCTTCGAAGCCACCTCGCCAGGGTAATGCCCCGCGGTCGCGATGGAGGACCATATGCCGTCGCGGCCTAGGCTGGGGTCATGCTGCGATGGGAACGGGGGACCGTGAAGGCCGCTCTGGGGTCCTGGCCCGGTGTGGATCGGGTCGAGGTCGAGCTCGAGGACGATGCGGGGACGCTCACCGCGATCGCCTACCGGGAGCTGACCGGGTGCCCGCAACCGGGTGAGACGGTGCTGCTGAACACCAATGCCGTGCGCCGTGAGCTGGGCACCGGCGGCGATGCCATGGTCGTTGCACGACCCGAGGTGCTGCCGGAGGCGGCGCCGACCGACGGGCACATGGTCAAGGCCCGGTACACCCCGATGCAGACGATGGTCGATGCGATCGATGATCCCGCGGGCGAGCACTATGAGACCCTCCGCACCGCCAAGCGCATCGACGGGATGCCCGTGATCGTCGCGGATCTGCACTCCTCCCTCCCTGCGATCATCGCCGGGATCCGCGCTCAGCGCCGCACCCTGCGCATCGCCTACGTGCACACCGACGCCGCGGCGCTGCCCGCGGTCTACTCCCGCAGCGCCGCACGGCTGCGGGAGGCGGATCTGCTCTCGGCGGTGATCAGCGCGGGTCAGTCCTTCGGCGGGGATCTCGAGGCCGTCTCCGTGCACTCCGCCCTGCTGGGGGCCAGGCATGTGGTCGGCGCCGATGTCGCGATCGTCATCCAGGGACCGGGGAACCTGGGCACCGGGACCGGCTGGGGCTTCTCCGGGGTGCAGGCGGCGGAAGCCCTGCATGCGGCGACGGTGCTCGGTGGTCAGGGCGTGGCCACCCTGCGTGTCTCCGAGGCCGACGAGCGCGAACGTCATCGAGGACTGTCCCATCACTCCTCGACCGTGTACGGCCGGGCCCTGCTGACTCCGGTGCAGCTGCCGGTGATGGCGCGCCATGATTCGAGATACAACGGTTTCCATGAGTCAGTGCGCAAACAGGTGAAATCCACGATCTTGAAGCCGGCGAGGAAGCGCGGTGTTCTGCATCAGCTCACCGAGGTCGATGCGAAGGGCCTGCGCGATGCGCTCGAGGAGATGCCGGTGCGGATGACCACCATGGGCAGGACCCTCGCCGAGGACCCCTCCCCCTTCCTGTACGCCGCTCTGGCCGGACGCTGCGCCGCGATGCTCACCCCGCGGGACTGAGGGCAGGACGGCTCAGAGCGGCGGAGCTTCCCCGCGCTCGCGGATCAGCGCCTGCAGCTGATGCGCGGCAGCGATGGCCCGCTTCCCGTCATAGCGCTGGATGGCATGCAGCGGGTAGGTCCTGCCGTCGGCCAGATCCAGGTGGGCCCAGGGGTCGCCCATCGGAAAGCTGATGCCCAGCACCTCCGGCCATTCCAGGGTGCGGGTGCGCATCAGGTTGCGCACCTCGATCTCGTAGGGGCGGGCGACGACCTTCACCGAGGCCTCGAGATGGCAGAAGAGGAAGACCAGCACGCCCATGGCGAGCAGCCCGAGCCGACCGCCCCACTGGAAGCTGGTGAGCATCACGGCCCCACCGATCATGCCCGCCATCACGACGACCGCACTGAAATAGGCGGCCACCCGCACTGCGCGGGGGCGCAGCACGATCGTGGCGCGCCGCTCCCCGCTGACGGCGTCGGATCCGGGGGTGCTCATAGCCGTCTCAGATGCGGCAGGCCTGGATCGCGGTGACCAGGATGGCGCGCGCGCCGGCCTCGTAGAGCTCGTCCATCATGCGGTGGGCGGAGCCGCTGTCCACCATCGCCCGCACCGCGGACCATTCACCGCCGTGCAGCGGCGAGACCGTCGGCGACTGCAGGCCCGGGGTGATCTCCACCGCGCGCTCGAGGAGGGCGGAGGGGATGTCGTAGTCGAGCATCACGTACTCCCGGGCGACCAGGACGCCCCGAATGCGCCGGGTGAGCACCTCCAGGGAGTGCGCGGCCTCGGCCCCGAGCTCCAGCTCGGGGCGGGAGAACAGGACGGCCTGGCTGGTCATGATCGATTCGCCGAAGG
The DNA here is from genome assembly GCF_002216795.1 of Brachybacterium avium. Taxonomy (NCBI): domain Bacteria; kingdom Bacillati; phylum Actinomycetota; class Actinomycetes; order Micrococcales; family Dermabacteraceae; genus Brachybacterium; species Brachybacterium avium. The sequence continues at coordinate 126,274 of NZ_CP022316.1, forward strand.
GTTCGAGGCCTGCTGCGCGCAGGGTGGTCCCGGTCTCCACCACGTCCGCGATGACGTCCGCCACGCCGAGCCTGATCGAGGACTCGACGGCACCGTCGAGGTGGACCACCTCGGCGCTGATGCCGCGCTCGGCGAGATAGTCCTCGACGAGGTTCTCGTAGCTGGTGGCGATGCGAGCGCCGTGCAGCTCGGAGACGTCGCTGCGGCTGCCGGCGGGGGCCGCGAAGCGGAAGGTCGAGCCGGCGAAGCCCAGCGGCAGGATCTCGTCCGCCGGGGTGCGGGAGTCCAGCAGCATGTCCTGGCCGGTGATGCCGACATCGACGGTGCCGGAACCGACGTACACCGCGATGTCGCGCGGGCGCAGATGGAACAGCTCGACGCCGTTGTCCTCGTCGACCACGACGAGCTCCTTCGCTGTGCCGCGGCGCTGGTATCCGGCCTCCTGCAGCAGGTCGGCGGCGGGCTCGGAGAGAGCACCCTTGTTGGGGACGGCGATGCGGAGCACGGATCCTCCTCGGCCGCTGCGGCGGCCATGGGACGAGATGGGGCGAACGTGGCGAAGAGAGCGAAAGGATCGATGGCGGCGCGCGGCCGACGGCTCAGAGCTGCCGGTAGACGTCCTCGAGGGAGATGTCCTTCGCGATCATCATCACCTGCAGGTGGTAGAGCAGCTGGCTGATCTCCATCGCGGCATCGTCCTTGGACTCGTACTCGCAGGCCATCCACACCTCGGCGGCCTCCTCGACGATCTTCTTGCCGATCTGATGGACGCCGCCGTCGAGTTCGCGGACGGTGCCCGACCCCTCGGGTCGGGTGCGGGCCTTGTCGGTCAGTTCGGCGAACAGCGCCTCGAAATCCTTCACGCCCCCAGGGTACGCGTCCCGGCCGGGCGCGCGCACCGCCGCCCGCTCGCCGGACACCAGCAGCTCAGTCCCGGCGCACCGTGGGGTCCAGGTGAGCGGTCTCGACCGTGACCCGGGCCTGCTCCAGATCGTGGCGGTTGCGCACGCCCCACCAGATGAAGAAGCCCATCAGGGTGAAGGCGCCGTAGAAGAGATACATGAACGCGCTGGCGTAGTAGCCGGCGCTCAGCAGCAGCGGGACGCCGACGATGTCCACCGCCACCCAGATCAACCAGAACTCGACCCAGCCCTTGGCCATCCCGAAGGTGGCCAGCAGGCTGCCCATGAAGATCCAGGCGTCGGCCCAGACCGGCTCGTAGGATCCCAGCACGCGGAAGAGCGGGGTGAGGGCGGCGGTGCCGCCGACCAGCAGGACGAGGAGCAGGGCGCGGGTGCCCCAGGAGGCCCAGCGGGGCTCGACCGCGGTGCCGCCCGCGACCCGGGCCTGTCGCCAGCGGACCCAGCCGTAGACGGCGGTGGCGATGAACATCACCTGGCGTCCGGCCTGCCCGTAGAGGTCCACCGGGTTCGGGCTGCCGAACACGGTGCCCAGGAACACGGTCAGCAGCAGGGCGTTCCCGGCGATCCCGATGGGCCATGCCCAGACCTTCCGTCGCATCCCCCGAGCGCGCTGAGCAGCCCGAAGACATTGCCCAGCACCTCTCGCAGGAGCAGGAACTGGCCCCCGTCGAATTCGATCCGTGCGTCGAAGAGCCACTGCAGAAGATGCATGTCGCCGTCCCGTGGGGGTCAGTGGGTGGGGTGGCGCTGGGCGAGCTCGCGCAGGGCGGAGATCTCGTCCGCGGCGTCCTGGGCACGGTAGATCGCCGATCCGGCGACGAAGACGTTCGCCCCGGCCTCCGCGCAGCGTTCGATGGTCTCGCGGCTGACCCCGCCGTCGACCTGGATCGACACCTCCAGGTTCGACTCGCTGATCGCCGCGCGGGCGCGGCGGATCTTCGGGAGCATGGTCTCCAGGAAGCTCTGCCCGCCGAACCCCGGCTCGACAGTCATGATCAGCAGCATGTCGAACTCGCCGATGATGTCCAGCAGCGGCTCGACCGGGGTCGCCGGTCGCAGTGCGATGCCGGCCTGGACGTTCTTGCGCCGCAGGTCGCGGGCGAGCTTGACCGGGGCGCGAGCCGCTTCGAGGTGGAAGGTGACCGAGGAGGCCCCGACCTCGGCGTAGGCCGGGGCCTCGGTGTCGGCGTCGGCGATCATCAGGTGCGCGTCGATGGGCAGGGCGCTGCGTTCGACGATCTGCTCGACCATCGAGGGGCCGAAGGTCAGGTTCGGCACGAAGTGGTTGTCCATGACGTCCACGTGGACGCTGTCGGCGGTGGAGATCTTGTCCAGCTCGGTGCCGATGCACATGAAATCGGCGTTGAGGATGCTGGGGTGGATGAAGTGGCCGTCGGTCGAGTACGGGGTGTTCATGTCCTGGGGGTTCCTTCCTCGGTGGGGGCGGGCAGCTTGCGCAGCAGGTGGATGTACATCGCGTCGGTGCCGTGGATGTGGGGCCACAGCTGGACGGCGGGGCCCGCGCCCAGATCGATGCTCGAGCGCTCGGCGGGCAGCACCCCGGCGCGCACGGCGTCGCGCGCGTCGAGCTCCTCCACGTCCTGGCGGGTCTTCAGCACATCGGCGACGATCAGGCGAGTCTCGGCCAGGTGCGGGGAGCAGGTCACGTAGGCGACCACTCCCCCGGACGCGGCGGCATCCAGGGCCGAGGTGAGCAGGCTGCGCTGGAGCGTGGTGAGGTGGCCGATGTCGCCCGGGGTGCGGCGCCAGCGGGCCTCGGGGCGACGGCGCAGCGCGCCCAGGCCCGAGCAGGGGACGTCGGCAAGGACGCGGGAGAAGCGGCCGGGCAGCTCGGCGCCGATCGCGGTGCCGTCGGCGGTGCGGGTGGTGATCTCGCAGCCGGCCTCCTGCAGGGTGGCGACGGCTCGGTCGACCAGCTCCGTGCGATGCGCCTGGAGCTCGACGGCCAGCAGGTCGGCGTCGTGGTCGATCGTGAGCCCGCCCAGCAGCGCGGCCTTCCCGCCCGGGCCGGCGCAGAGGTCGAGCCAGTGGCGGTCCTCGGCGAGGACCAGATCGTCGGCCCCGAGGGCGAGGGCGAGGGCGGCGAGCTGGCTGCCCTCGTCCTGCACGGCGACCCGGCCCTGCTTGACCGGGTCGATGCCGCCGGGATCGCCCGAGGGCCAGGAGGCCGCGAAGACGGACAGGCGGCCCTGGCTCGCGCCGTGGTCGATCAGCTCGTCGAGATCGGTCAGGCCCGGGCGCATCACCAGCGAGACCGCAGGGGCCTCGTTCTGGGCGGCCAGCAGCTCATCGATCTCGTCCCGGGAGCGGCCGTGGCCGGCCAGGGCGTCGCTGAGCGCGCGCACCACCCAGCGCGGATGGGAATGGACGACGGCGAGATGGCCGGTGGGGTCCTGCGCCCGGTCCGGAGCGACCTCGCCGATCCATTGCTCGCGGTCCTTCTCCCCCACCCGGCGCAGCACTGCGTTGGCGAAACCGGCCGCTCCGGCACCCACCACGGAGCGCGCCAGCGCCACGGTCTCAGAGGTCGCGGCGTGCCGGGCGACGCTCATGTCCAACAGCTGATAGGCGCCCAGGCGCAGCACATCCAGCAGCGGCGGGTCGATCTTCTCCAGCGGGCGATCCACGCAGGCGGCGAGGATCGCGTCCAGCCGGCCCTGGGCGCGCAGCGCGCCGTAGAACAGCTCGGTGGTGAAGGCGGCGTCGCGACCGGAGACCCGATGGGTGCGCAGCAGGCGGGGCAGCACCAGGTTCGCGTAGGAGTCCTCCTCACGCACCAGACGCAGACCCTCGAAGGCGACCTGGCGGGAGGGGGTGGAACGGCGCGAGCGCTCGGAGGGGCGGGAGTCCGAATAGCCGCGGCGGGGGCCGCCCTGGCCGCGGGCACCGGAGCGGGTGCGGCCCTGCTGGTCGCGGGAGGCTCCCTGGTCGCCGCGTCGGCCGCCGGAATGGCCGCCTCGTCGTTCCTCGCTCATGCGGGGTCTCCGTCCTGCTGGTCGGTGGTGAAGCGGGCGCCCTCGGCCAGGGCCGCGCCGCGGGCCCAGTCCGCCGCGCGCATCGGCCGCTTGCCGGCCGGGGCGAGGGTGGACAGGGCGATGACCTCGGTGCCGGTGCCCACCAGCACCTGGTGTTTGGTGGCCTCGATGCGGCCGGGCGGAAGCGGTGCGTGCTCGGGGGACTGCTCGACGCCGAGGAGCTTGGTCCGGGCGCCGTCCAGCAGTGTCCAGGCGCCGGGCTGCGGGCTCATCCCGCGGATATGGGCGGCGACCTGTGCGGCCGGCCGGGTCCAGTCGATGCGGGCCTCGGCGGTGGACAGCTTCGCGGCGCGGGTGGCCAGGGCATGGTCCTGCGGCGTCGCGGTGGCCGTGCCGGCGGCGAGGGCATCGAGCGTCTCCAGCAGCACGCTCGCGCCGTCCTCGGCCATCCGCTCCAGCAGCTCGCCGGCGGTCTCGAACTCGCCGATGGTGGTGGGGGCAGAGGTGAGGATGTCGCCGGTATCCAGGCCCTGCTCGATCCGGAACACGCTCATCCCGGTCTCGCGCTGCCCGGCGAGCACGGCCCGCTGGGCCGGGGCGGCTCCGCGCCAGGCCGGCAGCCGAGAGAAGTGCAGGTTGATCCAGCCGTGTCGGGGGATGTCGAGCGCGGCCTGCGGGATCAGGTTCCCGTAGGCGACCACCGGGGCGACGTCGGGCGCGAGGTCCCGCAGCTGCTGCTGGACCGCCTGGTCGCGGAGAGTGGCGGGGGTCAGCACCGGCACCCCGGCCTCGAGGGCGAGCGCCTTGACCGGGGAGGGGGCGAGCTTGCGGCCGCGCCCGGTGGGGGCGTCGGGCTGCGTGAGCACGCCGACCACTTCGTGGTGCGAGTCGAGCAGGGTGCGCAGGGAGGGAAGGGCGGCCTCAGGGGTGCCGGCGAAGAGCAGTCGCATGATGCCCGAGTCTACGGGGCCGCCGCCTCAGAAGACGTCGGGCGGATCCAGCCGCACCCGCAGGGAGCCCTTGGCCTTGCGGGCGCTGCGGGCGGCGACGCCGGCGCGCAGCGCATCGGCCAGCTCCCGGGAGCGGGAGGGCTCCAGGCGCACCACGGCGCGGGACCGGTCGATCAGCTCCGGGCCCTCCAGGTCCACCGGCCCGAAGACGTCGACGCCGTCGGGCAGCTCGGCGGTCTCCAGGAAGCTGCGGCACGCCTCCCGCTCCCCCACGATCTCCGCGACCCGGGAGAACGGCGGCAGGTCCAGCTCCTGTCGGTCCGCGAGCACCCGGTCGAGGAAGAACGAGGAGCGGTGGGCGACCAGATCCCGGATCGCGGGCAGGGTGGAGGTGCCCACCACCAGCACCTCTCCCCCGTCGTCGGCGCTGCGCACCAGGGAGATGGCGCCGCGCCAGCGCCGCACCGCCTCGACGTCTGCGTCGAAAGCGGCACGGCCCAACAGCGCATCGGCGTCCAGCAGCAGGCAGGCGGCGTAGCGGCCGGGCGGTGCGGGCTCGGCGCCGGGGGTGGCGACGATGATCGCGCGCTCCGGGATCGCGTCGTCCTCGAGGGCGCCGTGTGCGCCGCCGGCGACCTTCAGCGGCGTGTCGGGGAAGGCTCGGTGCAGCTCCTCGGCAGTGCGGGTGGAGCCGACGACCATGGCCCGCACCTGGGTGCGATCACACTCGGGGCAGCGGTAGCCGTCCTCCCGTCGCCCGCAGACCCGGCAGTGCAACGGACCGTTCCGTCCGCTCAGGGACAGGGGCGCGGAGCAGTGCGGGCACTGGGCGCGGGTGTGGCAGAAGGTGCAGGCGATCGCGGGCACATAGCCGGAGCGGGGCACCTGGACCAGCACCGGTCCGCGCTCGAGGCCGCGCCGGATCACCCGCATCGCCTCCTGCGGGAGGCGGGAGCGGCCCGAGGGACCTTCGCGCTCGCGCAGGTACTCGTCCATCGCGACGATCCGGGGGCGCACCGCGGTGACCGGTCCCGGCACCGGCTCCAGCCGGGCGAGGTAACCGTGATCGGCCAGGGCGCGGAGGGTCACCGACTCGCTCGCGGCGAGGAACAGCAGGGCGCAGCGTTCTTCGGCGGAGCGGCACTGCAGCACGGTGCGGGTGTGGGGGTACGGGGCGCGCGGCTCCTCGAGCAGGTCGTCCGCCTCATCCCAGCAGATCGCCAGGGCGAGGTTCGCCACGGGGGCGAAGGCGGCGGAACGGTTGCCGAGCACCACCCGGGTGGCGCCGCGCAGGATCCGACGGAAGGTGCGGTAGCGCTTCTCCGGACCCTCGGACCCGGCCAGGATCTCGTGCGCGATGCCGCGTGCGGTCAGCACCCGGGACAGACGCATGACGTCCCGCCGGTCAGGGGCCACGACGAGCGCGCCCTGCTCCTCGCCGAGGTCGCAGATCGCGTCGGCGGCGACCTCGGTCCAGGTGTCCACGGCGTCCAGGGTGAGGCTCGCGCGGGGCACCGGGCCCTCCGGGCTGCCGGCACGGGACAGCAGGGCGGCGAGCCCCGGGTAGCGGTCCCCGGGACGGCCGGTGGTGGACGAGGCGTCGGCGTCCGGCCCCGCCTCTGCCTCCGCTTCCTCCGCCGGTTCGATCGCGTCCATCGCATCCGCCTCTTTTGCCTCCGCGGCGCGGTCGGCCTTCTCGGCGCGGGCGTGGCGCGGCGGCAGGGCGAGGCGCAGCACATCGCCGACGGTGCCGGCGCTGCGCTCCGCGACCTCCTCGCACACCCGCATCATCGCGGGCGGGACCACCACGTCCTCGGAGACCAGGCGGTGCAGCGGGGCCAGCGCCCGGTCCGTCGTCGGCGCGGCATGGCGGCCCAGCACGATGCCCTCGGTGTCCTTGCCCGAGAACCGCACCCGCACCCGCATCCCGGCACCGGCGGTCGCGGTCGCGGGGGTCACCGCGTACTCGAAGGGGCGATCCAGGTGGGGCAGCACACCGACCAGGCGCACGCTCGCCACGGGCAGCTCCTCGACCACCTCGAAGCCGGCGGTCGTGCGCAGGCCGGAGCCCCGGGCCGCGGCGGGACGGCCCGGGTCGCTCGGCGGCTCGGCCGACGGGGAGGGGACGGGAACAGGAACGGCGGGGGCCGCGAAGAGGAATTCCTGACCGTCGGCCAGGCCTCCTGCGTGCTCCCCCGCCGTCCCCTCGGCGGACCTGCTCAGCGCTTGTGCACCGCCACCAGGTCGCACACGAAGATGAGCGACTCGTTCGGGGCGATCACCGGCGGAGCGCCCTGGGCGCCGTAGCCGAGGGAGGCCGGGATGTCGAGGCGGCGACGGCCGCCGACCTTCATGCCCTGCACGCCCTGGTCCCAGCCGGAGATGACCTGGCCCACGCCGAGCTGGAAGCGCAGCGGCTCGCCGCGGTCCCAGGAGGCGTCGAACTGCTCGCCGGTGGAGTGGGAGACGCCGACGTAGTGCACGTCGACGACGTCGCCGCGGCCGGCCTCCTCCCCATCGCCGACGATCTCGTCGGTGCTGGCCAGCTCGGTGGGGGCATCGCCCTCGGGGAAGTCGACCTCGGGCTTGGTGCGATCGGTCATGCGGTCCTCCTGTGTGGTGTGGGGGATGGATCAGGCTTCGGTGTGTGCGGCGTCGAGCACGTCGATCACGAAGACCAGGGTCTCGCCGCCGAGCTCATGGGCGTCGGGGTCCTCACCGTAGGCCTCGGCGGCCGGGATCACCAGCATCACCTGGGAGCCGACGGGCAGGTCCAGCAGATTCTCGTCCCAGCCCTGGATGACACGGCCCTCGCCCTGCACGAAGGAGAACGGGGCCCCGCGCTCCCAGGAGGAGTCGAACTGGGAGCCGTCGGACCATTTCCAGCCGGTGTAGTGCATGGTGAGGTAGTCGCCGGCGCGGGTGGTGTCACCGGTGCCGACGATCAGGTCCTCGCGCTCGGTGGAGGTGGGTGCCTCACCCTCCGGCGGGGCGTCCAGCGCCGGCGCACCGTCGTCCGCGAGGGTGACGGACGGGAGCGCGCCGGAGGGCTCCGCGGGTTCGCCCTCGGCGCGCAGCGGGGAGACGATGCGGTCGACGTCGGCGACCTGCAGCAGCGAGTAGGCCTGACCGTCCGCGGACTGCTGCCACCCGGCCATCACGAAGCGGGAGCCCACGGCCATGGTGGTGAACACGTCGAACGCGGCCTGACCGATGCCCTCGGCGGTGACCTGGACGCCTCCGGCCGGTGCTCCCTGCCACCAGGACTGCAGGGTCTTCCCGGTGGAGGCGTCGACATACAGGTCGCGCCAGATGATGGTGTCGCCCTCGGCGATGGTCTCCCCGTCCCCGGGGACGACGATCTCCGCGGCGGCCGCGGAGACCTCGAGCGGCGCGGTGAACTCGACCGTCGGCTCCGCACCGAGATCCTCGCTGACCGTGACGCCGGCCAGCGGGTCGCCGCCGCCACCGTCGGAAGCGCCTCCCGCATCGGAAGCTCCGCTGCCCTCGCTGGCGTCGTCAGTGCAGGCGGCGAGGCCGATAGCGGCGGTGGCGGCGAGAGCGGTGGTCAGCAGCGTGCGACGGCGGATCAAGTGGGGGCCTTTCGGATCGGTGGGCCCGGGGCGGGACACGGAACCAGGGTACGGGGCGGAGGATGAGCATTCGCGGAGTGTGGCCGAGCGCTCACCGCAGAGTGCCTCAGGCGAAGGGCATCGGATCCACCGGCGCCGCGGTGCCCTGGGAGCGGATCTCCGCGAGCAGGTCGTCGACCGCCGGGAGCTCGGTGACGAAGGGGTCCAGGACCTGCACCGGCATGGCCCCGGGCCGGGTCAGGCGCAGGGTGGTCCAGTCCACGACGTGATCCACCCCGTGCTTCTGGGCCGCGGTGACCACCTGGCCGCGCAGATGGGCGCGGGTGGTCGTGGGAGCCGTGGTCCGGGCCGCCTCGATCCGTGCCTCTTCCAGCATCTGCGGCGCGAGGCCACGGCGCTGCAGGGCGTGGAACACGCCCTGGGTGGGGTCGATGTCGTGATAGGCGAGGTCGAGGCGCTCGATCGCCGGGTCCTCCAGGCCCACTCCGCGACGTTCCGCGACCTGGCCGAACAGACGCTCCTTGATCGCCCAGTCCAGGTTCTGCGCGGCCCAGGAGCGGTCGCCGGTGCGGACCGCGTCGATCGCTCGCTGCCAGTTCTCCAGCACCTCCCGCTCGGAGTCGTCGGCGAAGCCGGTGACATGGTCCAGCCACCGCTGCTGGATCTCGATCGCGGTGGTGGTGCCGCCGCCGGCGGTGCGGATCGCGGTGGTGCCGGTGAGATCACGGGCCACGACCCGGATCGCGGCGATGTCATCTGCCAACGCCAGTTCGGGCAGGGCGCGACCGGACTCGATCGCGCGCAGCACCAGATCGGTGGTCGCGAAGCGCAGGTGCGTGGAGACCTCGCTCATCGTGGAGTCCCCGACGATCACGTGCAGGCGGCGGAACCGGGTGGGATCTCCATGCGGCTCGTCGCGGGTGTTGATGATTGGGCGGGTGCGGGTGGTGGCCGAGGAGACCGCCTCCCACATGTGGTCGCTGCGGCGCGAGAAGACGAACTGGGCGTCAGCGTCCTCGGCGCCGGCGTCAGGGCCGTTCACGACGCGATGGGGGAAGCTGCCGTCCTCCGGAGCGGAGCGCACCACTCCTCCGGCTCCGGTGACGATCTGGCGGGTGACCAGGAAGGGCAGCAGGTAGCGGGGCAGGCGGGTGAACTCCCCGCGCCGGTCCACCAGGTAGTTCTCGTGGGAGCCGAAGGCGTTGCCCGCGGAATCGACGTTGTTCTTCAACAGATGGATGCGGGCATCCTGCCCGTCGGCGGCGAGCCGCTGGTTGGCCTGGGCGGCGAGATCTGCGAAGATCCGGTCCCCGGCACGGTCCTGGGCGACCAGCTCCCACCAGTCGTCGCACTCGGCGCTGGCGTACTCCGGGTGCGAGCCGACGTCGAGGTAGAGGCGCGCGGCGTTGCGCAGGAATACGTTCGAGCTGCGGCCCATCGCCACCACCGGGCGGAACAGCTCCCGGGCCGCGGCCTCCGGCTCGAGTGCCCGCGAGCCGTCGGCCCGCACACACACCAGCCCGTACTCCGTCTCCAGACCTCCCACGCGACGCTTCATCGGGTCACTGGCCGCCCTTCTGCACGAAGGAGCGCACGAAGGTCTCGGCGTTGGACTCGAGCACCGAGTCGATCTCGTCGAGCAGGTCGTCCGCCGCCTGGGCGGAGGCGAAGACCTGCCCGCCGGCCACCTGGTCGGCGCCCTCGACGGGCTCCTCACCCTCGGAGCCGGGGGCGTTCAGGGACTGCTGGGACATGGCGTCCTCCTTGTGTCGTGGTGGGTCAACTGTCGCTGACGGCCCTGCGCAGGGCGTCCAGGATCGTCTCGGGATCGTCGGCCGGGTCGATGCCGTGCTGGTCGCACCAGGCTGCCGAGCCCAGGCGCGGATCGGCCAGGCGCAGCCGGTGCCCACCGGTGGGGCCTGCCAGGGTGATCGCGTCCCAGCCGGCTGCGGGGACCTGGGCCCGGTGCGCGGCGATCAGCCCGCCGCGCAGATGAGCACGGGTGCTGGTGGGCGCCGTCCGCACGGCCTGTTCGACCTCGTCCTGTCCCACCAGGGTGGGTACGGCGCCGGCGGTGCGCAGCTTGTCGAACAGGCCGCGGCCGGGCCGCAGATCGGAGTACTGCAGGTCCACCATCTGCAGCCGCGGGTCCCCCCAGTCCAGGCCGTGGCGTTCCCGGTAGCGGTTCAGCAGCTGGAGCTTGGCGACCCATTCCACCCTGTCGGCGGCGCGCATCGGATCCTCCTGGAGCAGATCGAGGATCTCCTCCCAGCTGCGCAGCACCTGCGCCGTCTCCTTGTCCGCGCGGTCGGCGACCGCGGTGAGGGTCTCGAGCAGGGTGCGCTGGATCTGCAGCGCCGTGAGCTCCCGGCCATCGACCAGCGGCACCGTGGCCCGCAGGCTCGGATCGTGGCTGATGGTGCGGACCGCGGCGACCGGGTCGGCGAGCCGCAGGTCCGGGAGGATCGCGGTGCCGGTGCGATGCTCGGCCTCGAGCGCGGCGAGCACCAGCGAGGTGGTGCCCAGCTTGAGGAAGGTCGACTCCTCGAGCAGGTTCGCGTCACCGATGATCAGGTGCAGGCGACGGAACCGCGTGGGGTCGGAGTGCGGTTCGTCGCGGGTGTTGACGATCGGCCGGTTCAGGGTCGTCTCCAGGCCCACCTCGGCCTCCATGAAGTCGGCGCGGGAGGAGAGCTGGAAACCGGGCCGCTCACCCCGGGTGCCGAGCCCCACCCGACCCGCACCGACCAGCACCTGCCGGGACGCCAGGAACGGCAGCAGCGCCGTGACCACACGCTCGAAGGGCACTGCACGGTCCACGAGATAGTTCTCATGGGTGCCGTAGGAGGCGCCCTTGCCGTCGGTGTTGTTCTTGTACAGGGCGACGTCCGGGATGCCGTCGGCCGCGGCGAGGATCGCCATCGCGCGCCGGGCGATCTCCTCGCCTGCACGGTCGGTGACCACTGCTTCGCGGGCCCGCAGCACCTCGGGCGCCGAATACTCCGGGTGCGCATGATCCACGTACCAGCGGGCGCCGTTGCGGAGCACCGCGTTGCCGATCGAGCGCTGGGTGGCCCAGGCGAGCACCTCGGCATCATCCCCGTCGGGGGCGACCTCCGGCCCGGCCAACGGGGTGTCCATCTCGACGCTGGGCACATGCGCATCGCGCACCTCATCGGTGAGCTGGCTGGGATGGGCGGCGGCGCGCTGCAGCTCGAAGCCGCGCGCGTCCCGCAGCGGGGTCTCGTCTCCGTAGTCCCAGCGCACGCGCCGGCCGCGCTCCCCCTCGAGCGGATCGAGCAGGGCGTAGGCGCCCACCACCAGGTGGGAGAGCAGGATCGAGCTGCCCGCGCCGGAACGGGCACGGTCCTCGAGATCGGCGTGGACCACCCCGAACTCCGTCTCGATACCCATCACCCGCTCGGTGGTCAGAGCGGTTGCGGCGTCCTGGGGCTGGTGGGTCATGCGGAGACCTCCTCCTCGGCAGCGGTGGTCCGGGTGCGTCCCTGCAGCGGCACGATCGCCTCGACGCGGCGCCTGCCGCCACCGGGCAGTCCGGTCACCCGGGCCCAGTCCTCGGGATGCGCGGCCGAGGGCATGTCCTCGTTCTCGACGAACTCCGCGGTGATCGCCTCGCGCAGGTGCCGGGAGGCCACGCCGACCTCACCGGTGGCCAGCTGATCCTTCACCGCCATCTTCTTCGCCCGGTCCACAATGTTGCGCAGGGTGGCGCCGGAGACGAAATCACGGAAGTGGAGGGTGTCCTGCCCGCCGTCGGAGTACTCGACCCGCACGAAGGCCGAGGCCGGGCCCTCGTCGTAGATCTCGCGGGCGGCGAGGTCCAGCAGCTGCTCCCGGTCCTCGCGCATCGGGACGGAGTCATCGAGGTACAGGCCGAGGATCTCCCGTCCGGCCCGGGCGTTGGGGCGGCGCACCCGGATCTTCACGTCGAGCCGGCCCGGCCGCAGGATCGCGGGGTCGATCATGTCCTCACGGTTGGAGGCACCGATGACGATGACGTTGTCCAGCCCTTCGACACCGTCGATCTCGGCCAGCAGCTGGGGCACGATCGTGGTCTCGACGTCGCTGGACATACCGGTGCCGCGGGTACGGAACAGCGCCTCCATCTCGTCGAAGAAGATCACCACCGGGTGGTCGGCCGCGGCCTTCTCCCGGGCACGCTCGAACACCAGGCGGATCGACCGCTCGGTCTCGCCGACGTACTTGTTCAGCAGCTCGGGGCCCTTGACGTTGAGGAAGGCGGAGTTCTCCAGCGCCTCGGCCACGCTCACCCCGCGCACCTCGGCGCTGCGCAGGACGAGCTCATGGGCAACAGCTTTGGCGATCATGGTCTTGCCGCAGCCGGGCGGCCCATACAGCAGCACGCCCTGCGGCGGGCGCAGGCCGTAGGTGCGGTAGAGATCCTGCTGCAGGAACGGCAGCTCGACGGCGTCGCGGATCGCCTCGATCTGCTCGCCCAGCCCCCCGATCTGGTCGAAGGAGACCTCCGGGACCTGTTCGAGGACGAGATCGGTGATCTCGGCGCGGTCGATGCGCTCGAGCACCAGCTGGGACTTCAGATCCACCAGCACGTGGTCGCCGGCGTGGAGCTCCTCGTCGGTGAGGGTGCCCGCCCGGCGCAGCACGCGGGTGTCGTCGGGGGCGACGGCCACCAGCAGTCGCGAGTCGGCCAGCTCCTCGACCACCGGCACCACGTTGCCGGCGTCGCTCGGGGCCACAGCCTCCACGGCGGCCAGGGCCTCGTTCAGGCGCAGCTCGGCGCCCGGGGCCAGCGCCTCCAGGTCCAGGGACGCGGCGGTCGACACCCGCAGCCGGCGGCCGTGGTGGAGCACGTCGATGGTGGTGCCCTCGCAGCGGCGCAGGAAGGTCGCGTACGAGTTCGGCGGGTCACCGACCCGCTCGAGGTCGTTCTTGAGCTCGACGATCTGCGCCCGGGCGGAGCGCAGCCCTGCCGTCAGGCGGTCGTTGTGGCCCGCGAGCTGCTCGAGCTCCGCGGTCATCTCGGCGTAGGTCTTCATTCTCCTGCGGTCTCCTTCCTGGGAGAGATCAGCGATCGCGGCCCTGTCGGAGGTCGCGCAGCGCGCGCTTGAGCTTGCGCGGCGCGACTCCCCGCTCCCCCAGATCCTGCGCGCCCCACTCTCCCTCGGAGCCACCGAATCCCTCGTTGTCGGGATGGTTCAGCTCCTCCTCCAGGCGTGAGCCGGGCGCCGGCCTCGTGGCACGGCGCAGCGCCGGGGTGCCATGGGCGGTGCGGCGGGCGGTGAGCAGGAATCCCGTGTGCGCGTTCATGCGGTGCTCGGGACGGACGGCGAGGCCCTCGAGATGCCAGGGACGCACGAAGGACTCCCAGGCGTAGGGCTCGGTGAACTCACCATGATCGCGCAGCGCCTCAGCCGTCCGCGAGAGCTGGGTGACGGTCGCGACATACGCCAGGTACACCCCGCCGGAGACCAGCACCTCCGCAGCGGCATCCACGCACTCCCAGGGGGCGAGCATGTCCAGCACCACGCGGTCCACGGCGGGCTCCCCGGGCGAGAGCGTGGGTGCGAGCTCCTGGAAGTCGCCGACGGACAGCTCCCAGGAGGGGTGCGGACCGCCGAAGAAGGTCTCGACGTTCTCCCGGGCCACCTCGGCGAAGTCCTCGCGCCGCTCGATGGAGTGCACCGCACCCTCGGGGCCGACGGCGCGCAGCAGCGCGGTGGTCAGGCCGCCGGAGCCGACGCCGGCCTCGAGCACCCGGGCCCCGGGGAAGATATCGCCCCACATCAGGATCTGTGCGGAGTCCTTGGGATAGATGATCGCCGCGCCGCGCGGCATCGACAGCATGTAGTCGGCGTAGAGCGGGCGCAGCGCCTGGTAGACGATGCCGTGGGAGTTCTCGACCACCACGCCGTCCTCGGCACCGATCAGCTGGTCGTGGCGCAGCACCCCGCGGTGCGAGTGGAACTCGCCGCCGGGCTTGAGGGTGATGGTGTGCAGGCGGTTCTTGGCGTCGGCGAGCTGGACCTTGTCGCCGAGGGCGAAGGGGCCGGTGCGATCCAGGCCGCGGCGGGGTGCGCGGGGCGCGGGCCCCGGCGCCCCGGTGTCGGCAGCGGGCTGCGGCTGATCTGTCATACGTTCCAGCATATGGCCCGGGCAGCGGCACCAACGATGATGTTCACCGTGCGCGCAGTATCGCGTTGACGTCCGCGCTCATGATCACACCGCGGGCGGTGCCGTCCTCCTCCAGGAGCAGGTAGGCAGGGGCGGGACGGGCGAGCATCGCATCGATCAGGGCGTCCCCGCGCAGCGCGACGGGCAGGGCTGCGAGCTCGCCGATCGTCCCGGCGACGGCGAGGACGGGAGTCGCTGCCCGCTGCGCGGCGGGAACCGCGGCGGCTGCCGCCGGGTCGATGCGCGAGGCGCGCCCGATGATGCCCGACGGGGCACCGGCGCGGTCCAGGATCAGCACGGTGGAGAGGTCCGCGGAGGGGTCGAGGTCCGCCAGCGGCGACTGCGGCCGGACCACGTGCACCGCTCGGGCGAGGGAGGCGGCGTCCAGGGTGCGGATACGGCCCTGGAGAGCGGCTCCGGACAGAGCATGCGTGGCGCCCTGCCAGAGCATCCCGGCGATCAGCAGCGCCCAGACCAGGCTGAGCAGGGAGAAGCCGCCGGCACCGCCGGCGCGCACGATCCACCACAGGGGGTAGGCCACCACCGCCACCGCGATCGCCCGACCGAGCCAGGCTGTGATCCGGGTACCGGCCTCGGGGCTGCTCAGCAGTGCACCCAGCAGGGTCTCCAGGGCGCGCCCACCGTCCATGGGCAGTCCGGGCAGCAGGTTGAACACCGCCAGCACGAGGTTCAGCCAGGAGCTGACGGTGAAGAACACCGCCGCCCCGGTGCCGGGCTCGGACAGCTGCCCGATCCCGGTGGACACCCCGGCCAGCAGCAGGTTCGCGGCCGGGCCGGACAACGAGACCAGCAGGGAGCCGAGGGTCGACATCTGCCGGGAGCGGTACTGGGTGTGACCGCCCCACAGGGTCAGGGCGATGTGATCGACGCTGGCGCCGAAGCCCCGGGCCACCACTGCGTGAGCGACCTCGTGCACGAGCACCGAGACGATCATGAACACCCCGATGCCGAGCGCGAGGAGCACCGCTGTGGTCGGGGCGACACCGCCGCGGGCGAGCGAGGGATACATCAGCGCGGCGAACAGCAGCACGGTGAGCAGGGTGCCGGGGCTGATGCGCAGCGCCGGCAGCGACCCGAGGCGCACCGTGGGGCTGGTCATGTTCCGTCTCCTCCGCAGCCGGGGCGGGGCCCCCGGGCAGGCCGAGGATAACCCGTGTTCCTGAGCCTATGATGGGGTGATGAGTCGAATTGCCATCACGGCTTTCCACGGATGGAACGATGCCGGCGAGGCAGCCACCGGGGTGATCGAGCATCTGCATGAGGTCTGGCCCACCCGACCGGCGGGCGCGGTCGATGCGGAGGAGTTCATCGATTTCCAGGTGAACCGCCCCGAGATCCACACGAGCGAGGACGGCCTGCGGGTCATCGATTGGCCGGACACCCGGATCCACCTGGTCACCCCGCCGCGCGGCCCCGAGATCGTGACGGTGATGGGCCCCGAGCCCTCGCTGCGCTGGAAGCGCTTCTGCGACGAGGTGCTCGAGCAGCTGCAGGTGCTGGACGTCAGCTCCGTGATCGCTCTCGGGGCCCTGCTCGCCGATTCGCCCCACTCCCGGCCGCTGCCGGTGTCCGCCCAGGTGGAGCCGGTGCCCGCCCAGCCCGTGGAGGGTTCCGAGCTGTACACCGGCCCGATCGGTGTGCCCATGATCCTGGCCCGTCGCACCGCCAGCGCCGGGCTGCGCACCACCAGCATCTGGGTGCAGGTCCCCCACTACGTCTCGCAGAACTCCTCCCCGAAGGCGGTGCTGGGGCTGATGCGGGAGGTGCAGGACCTTGTCAGCGCCTCGATCCCGCTCGAAGAGCTGGTCGAGGATGCGGAGGCCTGGGAGCGCGGGGTCGACGAGCTGGCGCGCACCGATGAGGACGTGGCCGAGTACGTCGCCCGGCTGGAGCGGGCCCAGGATGCGGCCGGCCTGCCGGAGGCCAGCGGCGACGCGATCGCCAGGGAGTTCGAGCAGTTCCTGCGCCGGCGCCGCGAGTCCGAGTGAGCTCACGCTCCGCGCGCGCAATGCGTCGGGGCGCTCGGAGCCGACGGCCCTGCGATCAGCTCTCGAGCGTGATCCCGAACAGGGCATCGGCCGCGGCGGAGACATCCCCGGGCCCGGGGTCATGTCGTCCGAGCGGGCAGAGATCCCGCCCTCGGCCCACGCATCCAGGGCCTCCAGCGCGCGAGCGGAGTCGAGGTCATCGCGCAGCGCGGCCCGCATCTCCTGGACCGTGGCGGGATAGCGGCCGCCGCGGCGGGCGGCGACGCGGTAGCGCTCGAGCCGGGCGGTGGCCTGCTCGAGCTCCTGCTCCGACCATTCCCAGTCGCTGCGGTAGTGATGTGCCATCAGCACCAGGCGGATCGCCATCGGATCCACGCCCTCGTGCACCAGGCGGTGCACGAACACCAGGTTGCCCAGCGACTTGCTCATCTTCTCGCCCTGGTGGGCGACCATGCCGCTGTGCGCATAGGCGGCGGCGAAGGGACGTCCCAGCGCCGCCGAGTGCGCGGCGCTGAGGTCGTGGTGCGGGAAGATCAGATCGCTCCCGCCGGCCTGGATGTCGAAGGGCAGCCCGATCCCCTCCTCCGCGATGCAGACGCACTCCACATGCCATCCGGGTCGGCCCCGGCCGAGCTCGGCCGCGTCCCAGGCGGGCTCGCCCTCGCGCTCTGCTCGCCACAGCAGCGGATCGAAGGGCCCACGCTTGCCGGCGCGGTCCGGATCGCCGCCCCGATCCGCGAAGACCTCGAGCATCCGCTCCTCGGACCATCCCGAGACATCCCCGAGGGCACCATCGACGGAGAGGTCGAGGTACCAGTCGGGCCCGGCGGCGTCGCTCGCCTCCACCGGGTAGGCGCGGCCACGCTCGTGCAGGGTGCGGACCACGGTGATGATCTGATCCATCGCCTCGCTCACGGAGCGATAGGTCTCCGGGGCGATGATCCGCAGTGACTCCATGTCCTGCGTGAACAGCTCGACCTGCGAGGCGGCGAGCTCCCGCCAGTCCACTCCGTCACGGGCGGCGCGCTCGAGCAGCGGATCGTCGACGTCGGTGATGTTCTGCGCCATCTCGACCTCGTACCCGGTGTCGTGCAGCGCCCGTCGCATCAGGTCGGCGGCGTGGTAGGTCGCAGCGTGGCCCAGGTGAGTGGAGTCGTACGGGGTGATCCCGCAGACGTACAGCCGGGCCTTCCCCGGGGTGAGCGGGAGGATGGGCGAGACCCTCGCGGCACGGGTGTCGTACAGCCTCAGCGGCACGCCGGAGGCGGGAAGGGGGTCAAGAGCGGGGGAGGTCCAGGAATGCACCCTGCGATCATACGATCTGCGGTCCGTGCCCGGCTCAGGACCCTCCCAGCGGGTCGACCGCGCCGAACCAGAGCAGGCCCAGCAGCAGCAGCCCTGCGACGATGCGGTAGGCGACGAACATCAGGTAGGAGTGGTTCTCGATGATCCGCATGAACCAGACGATCACGATGTAGCCCACGCCGAAGGCCACCACGGTGGCGACCACCATCGCCATCAGGGACGGCTCCCCCGCCGCCGCCGCCGCGGCCCGGCCGTCGGCCGTGAGCAGCACCGGGATCTCCTTGGCCGCCTTGTAGAGGCCGGAGGCGAACACCGCCGGGACGGCGAGCAGGAAGGCGTAGCGAGCGGCGGCCTCGCGCTTATAGCCCAGCAGGAGCCCCGCGGTGATGGTGCCGCCGGAGCGGGAGACGCCGGGGATCAGCGCGAGCGCCTGGGCGAAGCCGAAGATGATGCCGTCGCGCACGGTGAGCTGAGTGAGCTCCTTGCGCTGCGGGGCGATCCGGTCGGCGAAGCCGAGCAGGATGCCGAAGAAGATCAGCATCGCGGCGGTGATGTAGAGGTTGCGCAGGTTGTAGTCGATCTGCTCCTCGAGCAGCAGCCCCAGCACACCGATCGGGATGGAGCCGAGGATCACCAGCCATCCCATCCGGACATCCGGGTCGGAATGCGGAATCTTTCCCGCCAGGGCGCGGAACCACTTGCCGATGATGCGGCTGATGTCGTTCCAGAAGTAGATCAGCACCGCCGTCTCGGTGCCGAGCTGGATGATCGCGGTGAATGCCGCACCAGCATCCTGACCGGGGGCCATCAGCTCTCCGACCACGCGCACGTGGGCGCTCGAGGAGATCGGAAGGAACTCGGACAATCCCTGGACCAGCCCCAGGATGACCGCCTCGATGAACGACATGAACTCTCCTCGATCGACTCAGGGCTCTGACGGCGCCGCGGTGCGGCGACCGCGGGCCCCGGACAGAGTACGCGGCGCCGGGCGGTCAGCCCGGCACCGCGCAGCGGAGCAGTGGTGAAGAGTACGTGGAGGTGCCGGGGAGGCGCCCGGCGGAGGCCCGCGCTCAGCGGCCGGAATCGTCCTCGTCGTCGTACCCGTCGTCGGCGTCCTCATCGTCCTCGTCCTCGAAGTCGTCGAGGTCATCGAAGTCGTCGTCGTCATCATCGTCGTCATCGTCATCGTCGAAGACGATGAGCGGGGTGGCGATCTCGTAGGCGTCGAAGAGGGCGTCGTCATAGGCGTCGAAGGCCGTGGCGAGCTGCTCCGTGGCCGCGTCGAGAGCGGGGTCGTCATCGCCACGCGAGGCGGCAGCCGCCTCGTAGTGACGTTCGAAGGCAGCGATCAGCGCAGCAAGAGCAGAGCGAGGATCCGAGTTCATGCTTGGACGGTACATCGTCCGGCGGCACAATGGACAGTGGGACGGGCATCTCGTGACCAGCAGACCCCTCACGGTGCGGGACTCGTCCCCACGGCAGCCCCCGAGCGCGGTGCGCTAGCGGCTTCCGCTGGTCATGCCGCAGGTCATCGAGCACAGGAGGACCCCGTTGATCCGACCCCGCACTGCCCTCGTCGCCGGTGTCCAACATGTCAGCGATCCACGTCAGTGGCGGGATCTGCCCGTCGAGCGCGGACGCCGCTCGGAGGACTACGAGTTCCAGATCCTCACCGTGCCGCGCGGCACCTCGATCGGGCAGGTGCGGGCCGAGCTCGCCGAGCAGGCGGAGTACGGGCGCTGGGAGCACGCCCGCACGCGCCTGTACGTCGGCGGAGGCCGGAAGGTCTGGATGCGGCGGCGCATTCTTCGGGTGCGCTCCACGCTCTAGCCGCGCTGCCACGGCGTCGTCCGGTCCGTCCTCCACACCCGCACGCCGATCTCCCCGCTGCTCGCCCGGTTCTGATGCAATGGCCTGGTGCCCGAGATCTCCGCGTCCCTGATCGGTGTGCTGCTGGTGGTGTACCTGCCGCCCGCGGCAGTGCTGTCCTGGGTGGACGGGAGGGAGCATCGGCTGCCGAACCGCTGGGTGGCACTGCTGACCGTGGCGGTGGGGGCGACGCTGCTGGTGGTCGGACTGCTGCAGCCCGCGCTGCGCGGGGACCTGCGCACGGCGGTGGTGCTCGCCCTGGTGCTGGGTCTCGGGGCGATCCTGGTGGCGCTGGTCGCTCCGACGCTGCTGGGGATGGGGGATGCGAAGACGCTCCCGGTGGTGGTGCTGATGGCGGCCTCGCTCGGCGGCGAGGTGCTGATCGCGGGCCTGCTGGGCATCGCGCTGCTCGGCGGGATGCTGGGGATCGCGGTGATGGCTGCGACCCGTCGGGCCGGGGTGCGTTTCGCGTTCGGTCCGGTGCTGCTGTCCGGACCGTTCCTGGGGCTGCTCGGTGCCCCGTTGGTCCGTGCCGCTCTCGGCGGCTCCTGAGGAGGCAGGGGGTCGGGGCCGGAACCGTTCAGCCGCGCCGGGTGGGACGGCGCTGCCGCTGGATCTCGTAGAGCGCGACGGAGCCGGCCACTGCGGCGTTCAGCGACGACGCGGAGCCGCCGATCGGGATCTCGGCGATGACATCACAGGCCTCCCGCCAGCCGGCGCTCATGCCGACGGTCTCGTTGCCGATGACCACCAGGGTCGGCCCGGCGAGGTCCTCGAGGGACAGCTCGTGCCCGCCCGTCTCGTCGAGCCCGAGCACCGTCCACTGCTCCCCCAGTGCTCTGCGCGCACCGATCCACTCCAGCACCTCCCTGTGGGAGGGGATGCGGAGCACGGGCAGCGCGAAGAGCGACCCCGTGCTGGCGCGGATGGCCGCGGGATCCCAGGCATCGGCGCTGTGGCCTGTGATCAGCAGTGCTTCGGCGCCGAACGCGTCGGCCGAACGGGCCAGCGAGCCGATGTTCCCCGGACCGGAGGGTCGATCGAAGACCACCACCACCGAGGCGTCCGTGGGGGTGAGCCGGTCAAGAGTGTCAGAGGGCACCGCGGCCAGAGCCAGCAGCTCCGGCGCTCCGCCCTCCCGCTCCCCCAGCTCGGCCATCAGCTCGGGCGCCAGCTCCACGACCGGGCCGGGAGGGTCCTCGAGCAGCTCCCGCGCCCAGCGGGAGGCCTGATCGCGACCGTCTGACAGCAGCGCCCGGATCTCCACCCCGTGAGCGATCGCCTGGGTGATCGGTCGGACTCCCTGGATGATCATCTCGCCGCTGCGGGCGCGTTTGGTGCGGTTGGTCAGCAGGGCCTGCCATTGCTGGAACAGGGCGTTGCGACGCTCCAGCCGCGCCGGCAGGGACGAGCGGTGCTCGCGCGCTGCGGAGCGCCGGTGGCTCATGCTCCGGCCTCGTCGTAGCCGAGCTGTCGCCAGGCCTCGTAGACCGCGATCGAGACAGCGTTGGCGAGGTTGAGCGAGCGGCGTGCGGGCAGCATCGGGATCCGCACCCGGGAGGTGATCCGCGGGTGGGCCAGGACCTCCTCGGGCAGGCCGCTCGGTTCGGTCCCGAACAGCAGGATGTCCTCGCGGGAGTACTCGATGCTGTCGAAGGTGATGTCGGTGTGCGCTGAGAAGGCGAAGACCCTGGCCTGGGGCAGCGTCGCCAGCGCCCGCTCGGCGTCGGCGTGGATGCTCACGTCGGCGAGGTCGTGATAGTCCAGCCCGGCCCGGCGGAGCTTCGCGTCCTCGAGGTCGAAGCCGAGCGGCTCGATCAGGTGGAGGTGGGCACCGGTGACGGCGGAGAGCCGGATCGCGTTGCCGGTGTTCCCGGCGATGACCGGTTCGTGGAGGAAGACGTGGACCATGACGCAGATTCTCCCACGCAGGCGGCAGCGGCCGAGCGTGCGGATTGACGAAGAACCCCGAACCACAGCAGTGGATCGGGGTTCGTATCGAGTGTCCGAGGGGGTGTGTGATCTCAAGACATAGTTCGCCCCTGTCTCGCGTCATCGTTCGCACCTCGGCGTCGTCATGATCGGCCGTAGTAGAGGGCTGGTGTCTCGCGTCATCATTCGCACGATGGAGCATGTCGAAGAACACAGCGATAGTGCTCAGCGTCATCGAGGCGGGCATGAGCACCAACGAAGCCGCACAGAAGTTCCACGTCTCCCCGCGCTGGGTACAGATCCTCGTGGCCCGCTACCGCAAAGGTGGCGTCGAGGCCCTCGACCCCGGCTCACGCCGAAGGCCTCCGTGGGAGGAACCCGCCAGAGGGACTACTCCGTGCGCACCGACAGAGTCGACACCCACGGCAAAGTCTCCCTGCGCTACGCCGGCACGATGCGCCACCTCGGCATCGGCCGCGCCCACGCCGGACTGAGAGTCCGCATCATCCGCGAGGGCCCCGACACGATGGTCATCGACCTCGCCACCGGAGAACTACTCGCCGAACACACCATCGACCCCGACCGCGGGTACCAACCACAACGAAAAAGACCCCGGTGAACACTCACCGGAGCCTTCTCCTCGCGAACGATGTCCCAAGACATCCGCGAACGATGTCCTGAGACACCACAGAGTGTCCGAGGGGGGAATTGAACCCCCACGCCCTAAAACGGGCACTAGCACCTCAAGCTAGCGCGTCTACCAATTCCGCCACCCGGACGGGTGTTCGCCGCAGCGACGAGAGCAGATTAGCACGGCATCCGCCGCTCCCTGACACCGAAAGCGGCGCTGCCAGCAGGAACGTGAAGACAATCACGCCGGGACGCGCAGTGCGCCGCCCGCCATGATGCCGCGCAGCACCGCGAGCACAGCATCGGTGCTGGTGATGAGCATTGACCAGTGCGATTCCTGCTGCAGCTCGGCGACGCGCAGGCGCTCGGTGAGATCCTGGAGCGCGGCAGCCGCGAGCACCGTCATCGTCGGGTCGGGCGCCTCGAGGGCCGCCGGGTCCCAGGACTCCATCCGGGCCAGCAGGTCCACGAGCTCATCCGCAGCGCCGCACCGGCTCGGGGAGAGCAGATCCACTCGAGCACGCGCGGCCAGAGCGGTGCACCGGCGCAGCATCATCGTGGAGGTCTCGGAATCGAGAGCGTCGGGGAGATCCTCGGCGACCGCATCCTCTGTGTCGGAGCCCGTTTCCGCGACCTCGAGGGTCGCGGTCCCGATCTCGTTCTGCGCCTCGTGCGACGGCTCCATGGATGACCTCTCCTCTTCGTGACCGGACTCCCCCGGAGACCGTGCGACGCAGATCACTTTACTCAAACTTTACCGATGCGGGCAAGGCCTGAAGTCCCCTCAGGCCCACCGATCCGCCGCGCCGCGAGCAAGCTCCCGCCGGGCAGCGGCGAGCATCTGGACAACCGGAGCCTCAGGCACGCCCAGCATCGAGCGCAGCTGCATATCGGCCTGATGGGTGAGCATCTCCAGCCCATCGGCGACCTCTCCCCCGGCCTCGGAGACCACGGCCGCCAGCGGGGCGGGCCAGGGGTCGTAGAGCACATCCAGCAGCACCCCGGCCCGTGGGAGCGAGGATCGAGCATGCCACTGCCCGGCCACGGCGCGCGCACCCGCGATCGCGAGGGCGCTGATCACGCAGTCGGCCTCGAGCACCTCGTGGTGCCGATCCCAGGGGACGCGCTGGACCTCTGCTCCGCCTCGCACCGCGAACTCCTCCAGGACGGACAGCTTCTCCGCCGAGCGGGCGGAGAGCAGCACCGTGTCCACGCCGAGCTCGAGCAGGGCGGCGACGGCGCTGAGGGCCGTCGCTCCGGAGCCGAGCACCGCACCGGTGCCGCCGGGGCGGGCGCCGTGGTCGCCGAGGGCGGCCACGATGCCGTGCACGTCATGATTCTCAGCCCGCCAGGTGCCGTCCTCGCGACGCAGCAGGGTATTGGCCACCTCGAGCGCACGGGAGGTGGCGTCGACCTCTGCGGCCAGGGCGAAGGCCTCCGGTTTGCCGGGCATTGTCACGCTGAGCCCGGACAGCTCCTTGCCGGGTCCCCGTGCCAGGAAGTCCTCGAGCGACCCGGCGCGCACCTCGTGCCGGACGTAGTCGACATCGGTGATGCCCAGGACCGCGTATGCCGTGCGGTGCAGCACGGGTGAGAGCGAGTGGCCGACCGGGGAACCGACCACGGCGAAGCGTCGTGCCCCCATCAGTTCGCCGCCTCCCAGGCCTGCCATTCCTTGACGTTCTCCTCGTGCTCCGCCCAGGTGGCCGCGAACTTCGTCTCCCCGGAGTCCGTGTTCACGCTGACGAAGTACAGCCAGTCGCCCGCCGGCGGGTCGACGGCGGCATCCAGCGCGTTCGCTCCCGGGGCGGCGATCGGACCGGGCGGCAGTCCCGTGTGGCGGTAGGTGTTGTACGGGTTGTCGGAGGCGCGCTCCTCATCAGAGGTCGCGACGCTCCCGGACTTCCCGGCCGCGTAATGGACGGTGGAGTCGAACTGCAGCTTCATCGGGGTGCCGTCTGCCTCCCCCGCGCCTTCGAGCCGGTTCTCGATGGTGCGCACGACCTTCCCGTAGTCCTCGGTCCGGCGCACCTCCATCTCCGCGAGCGAGGCGATGGTCAGGGTCCGGTGCCACTGGTCCTCGGGGATCTCCCGCGCGGTGAGCTGCTCCTCCATCCGCCCCCACATCATCGCGATGATGTCCTCGGCGGTCTGGTCCTCGTAGATGTCGTAGCGGCCCGGCCAGAGGTATCCCTCCAGAGTGCCGGCCTCGTTCTCGGGGATGCCGTAGGAGGTGTAGTCCTCCGCCGCGGTCTCGAAGTCCTCCACGGGGATGTCGGTCGCGGCGGAGAGCTGCTCCCAGATCTGGGTGAGCCGTCTCCCCTCGGGGATGATGACCCGGTGGCCGGCCAGGTTCGCGGGATCCATCAGCGCGTTGAGCGCTTCGGCCGAGGTCATCTCGAGCTGGAGCGAGTAGATGCCGGGTTCGATCTGGGCGGCGTCGGGCGTGCTGCTGAAGAGGCTCACGAACGGCCCGGTGGACTTGATGACCCCCTCCTCCACCAGCGTGCTCGCGATGTCTGCCCCGGTATCGCCCTCGGCGACCTCGACTGCGGCGTCGCCGTGGCCGGGTCCTTCGAACTCGGATGCCTCGTCCTCGACGCTGACGTTGGAGGTGACCCAGCGATATCCCTCGAACCCTCCGTAGGCGAGACCTCCCAGGACCAGCAGCACCAGCAGCGCCGGCAGCGCACGCCGTAGGATCCCACCCCGTCGCGGAGCTCTGCGCCGACCATGCCGGGTGGACGGCTTGGTCTCGCTCTGCGTCTGCGCGAGCTCGTCGAAGGAGAGGTCCTCGTCGTCCATCAGGCGTCCTCCTGTGTCGGGTCCTGGGCCGGCGCGGGCTCGGCCGGTGCGACCTCGACCCTCTCGCCGGCGCGGGTGCCGGTGGACCGCTCGGTATCCAGCGCCTGCTGGAGGATCATCACGGCGGCGACCTGATCCACGACCTGGCGGTGCTTGCGGCCCTTGCGGCCCGAGCTGTGCAGCGCCTTGTGCGCCGAGACGGTGGTCAGTCGCTCATCGATGAGCCTGACCTCGATGCTCGGTGAGTCACCGGCGAGCGATTCGGTGAGCTCCTGGGAGAAGTCCCGTGCCTTCTGGGCGGCAGCGCCCTCGGAGCCGTTCAGGGACCTCGGAAGCCCCACCATGATGACACGGGCCTCCGCCCCGCGCGCCTCCTGCACGACACGCCCGACGGCGGTGTCACGCTCGAGCGTTTCGACGGGGGTCGCGATCATCCCGTCCAGATCACTGCGCGCGAGGCCGACGCGGACATCGCCCACATCGACCCCGAGCCGGACTCCCCGGGGCAGGCCCGGGGAGTCCTCAGCCGGCTCGCCGCTGTACTGGCTCATGCAGTCCGAGCCGTCTCGATCGCCTCGCGCACCGCGGAGAGCGCCGAGGGAATGCGAGCGGGCTCGCCGCCGCCGCCCTGGGCCAGGTCGGGCTTGCCGCCGCCGCGGCCTCCCATGGCCTCGGCGGCCCCGCGGAGGATCGTGCCCGCTGCCAGGCCCCGCTCGCGGGCCGCCGCATTGGTGGCGATCACGAGCGCGGCACGGCCGCCTTCGTGGCCGGCGACCGCGACGGTGACCGGCCTGTCCTCGCCGAGCCTGCTGCGCAGGTCCAGAGCGAGGGTGCGCAGGTCACCGGCGGCGACGCCCTCACCGGCATCATGGGCGAGCAGACGCACGCCGTCGACGTCGCTCGCGGTCTCCACCAGCGTGCCGGCCTCGGCCTGGAGCTGTTGCCCGCGCATCGCGGCCAGCTGCTTCTCCATGTCCTTCATCTTCTGGGTGAGGGAGCGGACCCGCTCGGGCAGATCCTCGGCCGCACCGACCTTCAGCAGCTCCGACAGCTGCGAGACCAGCGCATGCTCCTTGGCCTGATGGCGATAGGCCGACAGCCCGACCAGCGCGTCCACGCGCCGCACACCGCTGCCGATCGAGGCCTCGCCCATCAGCTGGACGGTGCCGATCGCGCCGGTGCTGTCGACATGGGTCCCGCCGCACAGCTCGCGCGACCAGTCCCCACCGATCGAGACCACCCGGACGATATCGCCGTACTTCTCGCCGAACAGGGCCTGCGCGCCGAGCGCCCGGGCCTCGTCGATCGGCATCTGCTGGTCGGTGACGGCCAGCTCGTCCTGCAGCAGCGTGTTCACCCGGCCCTCGATCTGCTCGAGCACCGATTTCGGCACCGCCTGGCCGTAGCGGAAGTCGAAGCGCATCCGGCCCGGGGAGTTCTCGGAGCCGGCCTGGGTGGCGTGGGTGCCGAGCTCCTCGCGCAGGGACTCGTGGACCATGTGGGTCGCGGTGTGCGCCCGGGCGATCGCCCCGCGGCGCTCCGCGTCGATGGTCGCGATCGCGGCGGTGCCGCGGGTCAGGTCGCCCTCGACCAGGCGGCCGCGGTGCACGATCAGGCCGCGCACGGGCTTCTGCACGTCGTCGACCTCGATCAGGCCGCCGCCGGTGAGGGAGATCTGGCCCTGGTCAGCGAGCTGACCACCGGCTTCGGCATAGAACGGGGTCGAGGCCAGCACCACCTCCACCTGGGCGGGCGCCTGGACGGAGTCGACCAGTGCGCCATCCACCAGGACGGACTCGACAGTGGTGGCGACGGTCGCCTCGGTATAGCCGAGGAAGGGCACCTCGCCTCCGCGCTGGCTGAGCAGGCGGTTGTAGATCGCGGTATCCGTGTGCCCGGCCTTCTTCGCCGCGGCATCGGCCCGCGCCCGCTCCCGCTGCTCCTGCATGGCGCTGCGGAAGGCATCGGCATCCACCTGGAGCCCGACCTCGCTGGCCATCTCCATCGTGAGGTCGATGGGGAAGCCATAGGTGTCGTGGAGACGGAAGGCATCCTCACCGGGCAGCACACGGCCGCCCTCCTGCTTCACCGCGCCGACGACGCCGTCGAAGATCGTGGTGCCGGTCTCGAGGGTGCGGCGGAAGGCCTCCTCCTCGGCGTAGACGATCTCGCTGATACGGCCGAAGTCGTCGGCGAGCTCCGGATAGGACTCCACCATCTGGGACTTCGAGATCGGCAGCAGCGCAGGCATGGAACGCTCCGCGTAGCCCAGCAGCCGCATCGAGCGCACGGCACGACGGATCAGGCGTCGCAGCACATAGCCGCGGCCCTCATTGCCGGGACGGACCCCGTCGGCCACCAGCATCAGGGCGCTGCGCACGTGGTCGCCGATGATGCGCAGGTGCACGTCATCCTCGCCATCGGCGCCGTAGACACGACCGGAGAGCTCCTGAGCCTTCTCGATGACCGGGAAGATCTGGTCGATCTCGTACATGTTGTCCACGCCCTGGAGCAGATAGGCGACGCGCTCCACTCCGAGGCCGGTGTCGATCGACTTCTGGTCGAGCTCCCCGAGCAGGGGGTAGTCCTTGCCCTTGCCCTCACCGCGCAGGTACTGGTCGAAGACCAGGTTCCAGATCTCGATGTAGCGGTCTTCTGCCTTCTCGTCACCCGGCCATTCGGGGACGGTGCCGGTCACGGCATCGGGGCCGTACTCCGCGCCCCGGTCGTAGTGCCACTCACCGCACGGCCCCGCCGGGCCGGGCTGACCGGTGTCCCAGAAGATCTCCTCGCGCGGAAGTCGCACCACCCGGAGCGGGTCCAGCCCGACGACCTCGGTGATGTGGCGGTAGGACTCCTCGTCGTGCTCCCACACGGTGAACCACAGCCGTTCGGGGTCGAAGCCGAGACCGCCCTGGTCCTGAGCCGTCGTGAGGAACTCCCAGGAGTAGTCGATCGCACCGGTCTTGAAGTAGTCCCCGAAGGAGAAGTTCCCGGCCATCTGGAAGAAGGTGCCGTGGCGCGTGGTGCGGCCGACGTTCTCGATGTCGTTGGTCCGGATGCACTTCTGGACGCTCACCGCCCGGGGGTACGGGGCCTTCTCGGTGCCGACGATGTACGGGATGAAGGGCACCATCCCGGCGATCGTGAACAGGATCGAGGGATCGGAGGACACCAGCGAGGCGCTGGGCACGATCTCATGATCCTTCTTCGCGAAGAAGTCGAGCCAGCGGCGGTGGATCTCGGAGGTGCGCATGGGAGAGGTGTCCTTCCTGGGGCTGCAGATGGTGCAGCAGCGGCGGAGTGCGAGAGGGACGGAGGTCGAAGGGCCGTCTGTGCGGACAAGAAGGCCCCGGTCAGGGTACCGGAGTACACCCGCCGGGGCCTGTCGAGCCGCGGTGCTACACGATCAGCGCGCGTAGTACTCCACGACCATCTGCACGTCGACGGTCACGGGGACCTCGGCGCGCTTCGGGCGTGCGACGAGCTGGGCCTTCAGCTCGGACAGCTCGACCGAGAGGTACGAGGGGACGGAGGCGAGCACATCCGAGTTGCCGCCCTCGGCAGCGATCTGGAAGGGCTCCATCGCCTGGGACTTGGGCTTGATCTGGATGGTCTGGCCCGGCTTCACGCGGAAGGAGGGACGATCCACCAGCTTGCCGTCGACCAGGACATGGCGGTGCACGACGGCCTGGCGGGCCTGCAGGGTGGTGCGGGCGAAGCCGGAGCGGAGGACGAGCGCGTCCAGACGCATCTCCAGCAGCTCGACCATGCTCTCACCGGTCAGGCCCGGCTCCTTCTTGGCGTCGAGGTACGCACGGTGCATCTGCTTCTCGCGGATGCCGTACTGAGCGCGCAGGCGCTGCTTCTCCTTCAGCCGCACGGCGTAGTCGGACTCGGTGCGGCGGCGGGCACGGCCGTGCTCGCCCGGGGGGTACGGGCGCTTCTCGAAGTACTTGACGGACTTCGGGGTCAGCGGGAGCCCGAGGGCTCGGGAGAGACGCGCCTGACGGCGCGCACGGGTGACGTTGGTCACGAGGTATACCTCTTGTTCGCGTGTGGTGAATCCAGTCTTGCAGCCGCGGATTCAGCGGCCCACCTTACCGCAGCCGACCCCTGCGGTCCACGACCGACGGCGCTGGTCACACGGAACCTCCTGTGCGGTCGCTCACGCCGCACAGAACTCAGCCCGTCGTCGTGCCCGGAGGCCGCGGTCGCAGGATCCCCCGCAGCACCTCGACCCGGCGGGCGGTGCGCTCCTCGTGGCCGTGGGTGGTGGGCCGGTAGTAGTCCACCCCGACCAGGTCGTCGGGAGCGTACTGCTGGGCGGCAACGGCATGCGGCGCATCGTGAGCGTACTGGTACTCGACCCCGTGACCCAGCTTCTTCGCCCCGGCGTAATGGGCATCGCGCAGGTGGGCGGGCACCCCCTGCCCCTTGCCGGCGCGCACATCGGCGATCGCGGCATCCAGTGCCTTGTAGGAGGCGTTGGACTTGGGTGCGGTGGCGATGTGGACGACGGCCTGGGCCAGGGGGATCCTGCCCTCGGGCATGCCCAGCATCTGCACGGCCTGCATCGCGGCGACCGCGACCTGCAGGGCAGAGGGATCTGCCATGCCCACCTCCTCGCCGGCGGCGATCACCACCCGGCGTGCGATGAAGCGAGGATCCTCCCCCGCCTCGATCATGCGGGCCAGGTAGTGCAGGGCAGCATCCACGTCGCTGCCCCGCATCGATTTGATGAACGCGCTGGTGACGTCGTAGTGCTGGTCGCCGGCCCGGTCATAGCGCACGGCGGCACGGTTGACGGCCTGGGCGAGGGTGGCGGCATCGATCTCCGCGGAGTCCTTCATCAGCGCTGCGGCGGCGGCGGCCTCGAGGGAGGTGAGGATCTTGCGGGCATCCCCGCCGCCCAACCGCAGCAGCGCCTCGCGGGCGTCGTCGGTGAGAGCCACAGAGTCCTGCAGGCCTCGTTCATCGCTCAGCGCCCGATCCACGAGCGCATCGAGGTCCTCCCGTTCCAGCGGGTCGAGGGTCACCATGATCGAGCGCGACAGCAGCGGGGAGATCACGGAGAACGAGGGGTTCTCGGTCGTCGCGGCGATGAGGGTGACCCAGCGGTTCTCGACGCTGGGCAGCAGGGCATCCTGCTGGGACTTCGAGAATCTGTGCACCTCGTCGACGAACAGGACGGTCTCGCGTCCGATGGTCCGCAGGCGGGAGCGCGCCTGGTCCACGACCTCGCGGATGTCCTTGACCCCGGCGAGCACCGCGGAGACCTCCACGAACTCGCGATCGCCGGACTGCGCCACCACGTAGGCCAAAGTGGTCTTCCCGGTGCCGGGCGGGCCCCACAGGATGACGGAGGCGGGCGCGGTGCGGGAGTCGTCGGTGGAAACGAGCCGCCGCAGGGGGCTGCCCGGTTCGAGGGCGGAGTGCTGCCCCACGACCTCCTCGAGCGTGCGCGGGCGCATCCGCACCGCGAGCGGGGCCCGGTGGTCCCGGTTGCGGTCCGACAGGGTGCGCGGCGCCGGCGCGTCACCGCTGAGGGAGAAGAGATCCTCGTCCATCCCCTCAGGGTAGGCGGGTTCCCTGACGGCCCGCGTCGCGACCCCGACGCACCCGCTGCGTGCGGCCGGCAACGGCCCCGAGGCAAGGGGGCTGCCCCGGAGAGCCCATCACCCGTCAGAAGGGTGGCGGGCCCAGATCTTTCCAGGGTTCCGGGGGATTCTCGGGCTCCTTCGGTGGGCGAGGGCATCCCCGTCGCAGCAAGGGAGGTTCCCAGCAGAAGTACTCGGGCAGCGGCTTCTCTGTGAGCTCCGTCGGTTCTTCGGGAGTGGGCACCTGACCTGGGTCGCTGGGGCCAGGGGGTTCGGGTCCGGCTGATTCGGGCTCTGCTGTTTCGGGTTCTGCCGGCACCGGCTCGGTGACCGGTTCTGTGACTGGCAATGTGACCGGATCCCCGGCGTGGGTGCCGCGGAGGTAGCAGGTCCAGGCGTGTTCGAGGTCCTCGACGATCTGGAGGCTCGCGGTGTCGAGGTCGTCGATCACGGTGACGATGTCGCCGTCACGGCCGACGGCCCAGCGGGTGCGGCCGGGCTCGGTGACGGCGGTGGGGAGCCGGGTGGGATCCAGCAGGCCGGCTGTCTTGTCCAGATGGTGCTGCCAGCACAGCAGGTGGAGGTTCTCGATCTCGGTGAGGGCTCCCGCATCGGCGCTGCCGCGCCGGCATTCCTCGATGTGATCGCACTCAGAGGCCCAAGAGGTGAGCCGGGTGCATCCCGGCACCGCGCACATGCTGTTGCGCAGCCGGAGATGTTCGAGCATCGCCGCGGAGGGCTGGTACTTCTGGGCAGGCAGCGGCAGGAAAGCACCACTGGTGGGATCGGTCAGCACGCGATACCAGGCCTCGCTGCTGCCGGCGAGGGAGCGCGCCATCGACGGTGGCAACGGGATGGTGCCCTCGAGACTGCCCGGTTCATCAGAGGCACCGAGGAGGGTGAGGGCGGGGACCGTGATGTTCAGCCGGAACCTTCCGGCAGGGACGGAGACCCCATCGAGGTCCAGCGCCGCCGAGCTCATCAGCGCGAAGCGCAGCTCGGTCAGAGGCGTGGCCTTCCCCGAGGCCAGGACGAGCCCGTCCGGATCGCGCGGAATCGGGGTGCCCTCGCGCAGTGCGGTGCGCTGGGCGGTCTGGACCGCTCGGGCGGACTCGTCCACCTGCTTCCACTGCGCGAGGATGACGGGGATCGGACCGCTGATCTGCATGGTCCCCATCCCGGGCTCGATACTCGGCAACAGCTCGACGCTGCGGGTGAGACTATCGAGGGGATCAGGGCGATCCTCACGCTGCTGGAGCAGGGTGATGAGCTTCTTCAACAGAGTGAAGAAACGTTCCGGACTGATATCCGGGGACCACGCGGCAACGGCGATATCCAGATCCTTGCGAGAACTGTCCCGCAGCGATCGCGAGGATTTCAGCATCTTCTGGAACCAGCTGGACGGCAGGGCCCCGGACTCCAGAGCAGCGAGGCAACGCGGAAACAGATGCACGGCCTGATAGGCATCACGAAGATGCCAGCGGGCGGCACCGGTGGTGACCCGCAGGGCGAGACCGGCGCGCGTGGCATCGACGGCTTCGACCTCCGCGGCTTCCTCGTACTCCCCGTCATGGTCGTAGAGTTCGGCCAGGGCACGATGCTTCTCGGCCAAGCAACGGGCCTCCTGCTTCTCCACATCCCACACACGCTGGGTCGCGGCGCTGAGCTGGGGATCGTCCATACTGTGGACGCGCAGGGGAAGGCTGCTGCGGGTGAGCTCCCGGCGCGCGGTGACGTCCCGCAGGTGCGAGGGCAGGGAAGCGAGAAACGCCGCCTCGGCAGCCTCGTCGCGATCGCCCGCGTCGAACGGCGGCGGCTGCTCCTCGATCGCGCTCACGCCCCGTCACCTCCCGACAACCACTCACGGGCACACCGTCCGAACGGACCATGGACGACGGGCTCCTCCGCCCGTCCGATACCCCGATTTTAGCGAGATACCCCGACAGTCGAAAGAGATGGCGCCGATTGTGGATAACAGGGACCGTATCGATTGTGGATAACCGGACCGCGCCATGCACAAAGGCTCTCGACGAGGCCTCAGAGACGTTCTTTCCTCCACACAGAATGGTTATCCACAATGCACAGGTCGCGGCGGAAAGATAGGGGTGCGGGGCGCGGCCACGCACACAGAGAGCCGCCCGCCGCCGGTTCACCGAGCCGGAGGTTCTTGGGTGAGTATCCAGAACAGCTCTGCACCCTCGCCAGCTCCCGAGCTTCCGCGTGCGTGTGCAGACGCGCTCTCGGACATCCTCGGCCAGGCCCGATGCGACACCGAGAGCCCCACCGTCAGCCCACCAGCTCGAGTCAGTCGGCGAGCTCTCGCGCGATCCGGCCGGGCCAGGACGGCCCCTCGTAGATCATCGCGGTATATCCCTGGACGAGATCGGCACCGGCGTCGAGCCGCTCCTGCACGTCCTCGGCGGTGCTGACTCCCCCGCAGCTGATGATCACGGAATCGGCCGGGAGCGTCGCGCGCAGCAGCCCCAGCACCTGGCGCGAGCGGTCCGCGAGCACCGGGCCGGAGAGCCCACCTGCACCGATCCGCTCGACCCGAGCCCGATCGGTGGCCAGCGAGTCGGGGCGGGAGATGGTGGTGTTCGCCGCGATCACGCCGGCCAGTCCCACCTCGGTGGCGAGGCGGGCCACCGCCACCACGTCCTCGTCATGCAGGTCGGGGGCGATCTTCACCAGCACCGGCACCTTGCGGCGCAGTCGGATCCGGGCCCTGCCGGCTTCCTCTTCCACGGCCTCCAGGATCGGCCGGAGCATCTCGACGCTCTGCAGGTCACGGAGTCCGGGTGTGTTCGGGCTGGAGACGTTGATCGCGAGGTAGTCGGCGTAGGGGGCGAGCAGCCGGGCGGAGAAGCGGTAGTCCTCCGCCGCGTCCTCCAGGGCCGTGACCTTGGACTTGCCGATGTTCACACCGATCACGGCGCGCTGGCCGCGCTCGGAGCGGCGGGCCCGGGCCAGCCGCTTCGCAAGGGCCTGGGCGCCGTGGTTGTTGAAGCCCATGCGGTTGATCAACGACCTGTCCTCCACCAGGCGGAAGGAGCGCGGTCGCGGGTTGCCCGGCTGCGCCTTCGCGGTCACTGTGCCCACCTCGACATGGCCGAAGCCGAGGTCCAGCAGCGCCAGCGGCACCTCGCCGTCCTTGTCGAAGCCGGCCGCCAGCCCGAACGGGCTGCGGTGCTCAACGCCGAGGACGCTGCGCACAGGGCGGGGGTCGCGCATCGGATCGGGGATCGAGAACACCGTCCGCAGCAGCGCCGGGCCTCCCGGCAACGCATGGGCCGTCGCCAGCGCGCGCACCGTCAGGCGGTGCGCCTGCTCTGGATCGAGCCGGCTGAGGACGTGGCGGAAGAGGGCGCCGTAGGGCCCGGTTCGCGAGGGGTCGTCGGGGTCACAGGCACTACGCTACGCGGTCGGCGCCCTGTGCTTCAGGCCACAGGTCCCGAGGCCCTATCGCGCTTCCTGCTGCGCCCCAGATAGAGCAGAGCGATCACGGGCAGCAGCAGGGGGACGAAACCATACCCCTGCCCGAAGTGGCTCCACACCGTCGCGTCGGGGAAGAGCGCCGGATCGACCAGGGTGAGCGTTCCGACGATCAGCACCCCGGCCAGCTCGGCGAGGCACAGCCTGCGAGCGAGCACCGAGCGTCGACCGCGGCGGACCAGTGCGACGGTCACTGCGATGTAGGTGACGGCGGCCAGCAGCGAGAGCACGTAGGCGACGGGAGCGAAGGAGAGATCCCGCAGGATCTGCACCAGGCTGCGGGCGGTCGCCGAGATCGCGAAGATCCCGTACACGGCGATCAGGACGATCTCGAACCCGCGACTGCCGCGGGCGGCAGCGGTGGTGTGCTCGGCAGTCATGCGAAGCCTCCCGGCCAGATCTGGTGCAGTCTCATCAGCAGCACGGCACTGACCAGGGCTCCGACCCCGGCCACCAGGCTGCCCCAGCGGCTGCGTTCGAACAGGCCGATCCAGCCCCCGCCCACCACGAGCACCACTGCGGTGAGCAGGTAGCCGTACAGCGTGATCGGGTCCTCGGGGGTCCCACCGCCGATGTCGCGCAGCGTCAGCGCCGCCCCGAGCACCACCCAGCTGAGCGCCAACAGCGCGCAGGCACCGAGCAGTACCAGATCCGCGGTCAGCTCGCGCAGCGCGTAATACAGGCCCAACAGAGCGGTGAGCCCGCACAGCCCGGCCACCACGATGCTCAACGCCGCCATGGGTCCTCGGTCCTCCTCCACAGGGTGCGGACACGATGCCCGGCCCGCCCCTACGATAGAGGCATGCCCACCATCACCATCACCGAAGCATCAGTGCGCGACGTCGAGGCCGACGTCCTCATCCTCCCCCTCCTCGCCGGCGCCGACGACGCGCCGGCGACCGTCCCCGGGTCCCCCGAGATCTCCGAGGCCATCGCCGGTCTCGACGCCTCCGCCGCCCGCGGCGATCTGCACCGCATCCCGTCCTACGGGCTGGCCGCAGCGACGTCGCTGCTGCTGGTCGGTGTGGGTGACGAAGCTCTCCCCGAGATCGACTCCGAGGACCTCCGCCTCGCCTTCGGTGCAGCCACCCGCTCGCTGAACGGGGTCGGGCACGCCGCCGTCGCACTGCCCACGGGCACCGCCGTCCAGCGTGCCGCCGCCCTGGAGGGTGCCGCACTGGGCGCCTACGCCTTCGTCGGCCACAAGTCCGGCACCGGCTCCTCCGCGCCCAAGGCCGCGCTGGGCTCCCTGACCCTGGTCGCCGAGGGTGGGGCCGACGCCGCCCGCACCGCGGTGGAGCGCTCCACCCTGCTCTCCGAGGTAGTGGACATCGTCCGCGACCTGGTCAACACCCCGCCGAACCTCCTCCACCCCGTCTCCTTCGCGCAGCGCGCCGAGGAGCTCGTCGCCGATCTGCCGATCACCGTCACGGTGCTCGATGAGAAGCAGCTCGCCGAGGGCGGCTATGGGGGAATCGTCGGCGTGGGCCAGGGCTCGACCCGGCCGCCCCGCCTGGTCCGCCTGGAGTACGCCCCCTCGGCTGCGGAGCGTTCGGTCGCACTGGTGGGCAAGGGCATCACCTTCGACACCGGCGGCATCTCGCTCAAGCCCGCCCCCGGCATGGATGACATGACCTCGGACATGACCGGTGCCGCCACGGTGCTCGGCGCGACCATCGGCGCCGCCCGCCTGGGCCTGGACGTCAAGGTCACCACCTACCTGGCGCTGGCCGAGAACATGCCCGGCGGAGGCGCCCAGCGCCCCGGTGATGTGGTCACGATGCGCAACGGCAAGACTGTCGAGGTCCTCAACACCGATGCCGAGGGCCGGATGGTGATGGCCGACGCGCTCGTCGACGCCGTCGCCGACGCCCCCGACCTGGTGATGGACGTCGCCACCCTGACCGGTGCAGCCGTCGTCGCGCTGGGCAAGCGCACCGCAGGGGTGATGGGTACGGAGGACGCCCGCGAGCTGGTGCTCACAGCCGCCGGCACCGCCGGGGAGCCGTTCTGGGCGCTTCCCTTCCCCGCTGAGCTGCGCGCAGACCTCACCGGACAGGTCGCGGATCTGCGCAACATCGGCGAACGGCCGGGCGGGGCGCTCTCCGCCGGGATCTTCCTCGCCGAGTTCGTGGGCGAGACCCCCTGGGCGCACCTGGACATCGCCGGGCCCGGCTATGCCTCCTCGCCCCTGGGTTACATGGGCAAGGGAGCGACCGGGATGAGCACCCGCACTGTGCTGCAAGTCCTCGAGGACCTCGCCGCCGGCCCCGCAGCGTGATCCTCGCCGCGTTTCACGCCGCCTGATCCGGTCCGGAGGTCTTCTCGGTGCCGCCTGGTGGCCTAACATGGGCCACGCAGGCGGCGCCGCCGGCCATTCTGGTCAGAGCGGGTCGCGGAGTACACGTAGACACCGAGGAGCTCACAGGTGGCGGAGACAAGCACTGACCAGTTCGACGTCGTGATCCTGGGCGGTGGCAGCGGCGGCTATGCGGCCGCGCTGCGCGGAGCCCAGCTCGGCCAGAAGATCGCGCTCGTGGAGAAGGATCAGCTCGGTGGCACCTGCCTGCACCGCGGTTGCGTCCCGACCAAGGCGATGCTGCATGTCGGCGAGCTCGCCGACGCACCGTCCGAGGCGGCTGCCGCGGGCGTGGACCTCACCCTCAACGGCATCGATGCCACGAAGGTGCTGGGGTTCAAGGACAAGATCATCGGCAGGCTCCACAAGGGTCTGCAGGGCCTGGTGAAATCCCGCAAGGTCGAGTACGTCGAGGGCTTCGGCACGCTCACCGGCCCGAACACCATCTCGGTCGAGACCGGGTCCGGCACCCGCACCCTCACCGGCAAGAACATCATCCTGGCCTCCGGCTCCTACTCGAAGACGCTTCCGGGCATCGATCTGGGCGGGCGCTTCCTGGACTCCGAGGCGGCGCTGCAGCTGCCGGAGATCCCGAAGAACCCGATCATCCTCGGTGGCGGGGTCATCGGCGTCGAGTTCGCCTCGATCTGGAAGTCGCTCGGCGCGGAGTCCGTGACCATCGTCGAGGGCCTTCCCCACCTGGTCGCCAACGAGGACGAAGCGCTGTCCAAGGCGCTCGAGCGCGCGTACAAGAAGCGCGGCATCACCTACTCGCTCGGAGTCTTCACCGAGAAGGCCGAGCAGACCGAGAACGGGGTGAAGGTCACCCTCGCCGACGGCAAGGTCTTCGAGGGCGATTACCTGCTGGTCGCCGTGGGCCGCGGCCCGGCGACCTCCGGCGTGGGCTACGAGGAGCAGGGCATCGAGATGGATCGCGGCTTCGTGCTCGCGAACAAGGAGACCCTGGAGACCAACGTCCCCGGCGTCTACGCCGTCGGCGACATCGTCCCCGGCCTGCAGCTCGCACATCGCGGTTTCGCGCAGGGCATCTTCGTCGCCGAGCGGATCGCGGGGCTGAACCCCGCCCCGATCGTCGAGTCCGGCATCGAGCGCATCACCTATTGCGAGCCTGAGCTCGGCTCGGTGGGCCTGTCCGAGAAGCAGGCCAAGGAGCAGTTGGGCGAGGATGCGGTCGAGGTCTACGAGTACAACCTCGGCGGCAACGGCAAGTCCCAGATCCTCGGCACCACCGGCTTCATCAAGCTGGTCCGTGAGAAGGACGGCCCGATCATCGGCGTCCACATGATCGGCTCGCGCACCTCGGAGCTGATGGGCGAGGCACTGCTCATCGTCAACTGGGAGGCTTACCCCGAGGACGTCGCCTCCCTCGTCCACGGCCATCCCTCGCAGCACGAGGCCCTGGGCGAAGCGGCGCTCGCTCTCGCCGGCAAGCCGCTGCACGCCCACGCCTGAGTCCATCTTCCCAGGAGGAGAGAACCCCAATGTCTGAAACCGTGAAGATGCCGGCACTCGGTGAATCCGTCACCGAGGGCACTGTCACCCGCTGGCTCAAGGCCGT
Source organism: Brachybacterium avium (assembly GCF_002216795.1). NCBI lineage: Bacteria > Bacillati > Actinomycetota > Actinomycetes > Micrococcales > Dermabacteraceae > Brachybacterium > Brachybacterium avium. Next base: position 164,490 of record NZ_CP022316.1, read on the forward strand.
CGGAGACACCGTCGAGGTCGACGAGCCGCTGCTCGAGGTCTCCACCGACAAGGTCGATACCGAGATCCCCTCCCCCATCACGGGGACCGTCGAGAAGATCCTGGTCGAGGAGGACGAGGACGCCGAGGTCGGCGCCGATCTCGTCGTCATCGGCGATGGCTCCGGCTCCGACGCCTCCGGCTCCGACGACTCCGGTGCCGAGGCCCCGGCGGAGGAGGAGGCCTCCGAGGGCGAGGATCTCGCCTCGGACGACACCGCCGCCCCGTCGACCGATGAGGAGGCCCCCTCCGGCGAGTCCGAGAAGCCGGCCGACACCTCGGACGAGACCGGCTCCGGTGCCTCCGGTGCCTCCGGTGCCTCCGGCGGCGCCGCCGACGGCGAGGAGATCACCATGCCGGCGCTCGGTGAGTCCGTCACCGAGGGCACTGTCACCCGCTGGCTCAAGGCCGTCGGAGACACCGTCGAGGTCGACGAGCCGCTGCTCGAGGTCTCCACCGACAAGGTCGATACCGAGATCCCCTCCCCCGTCGCCGGCACCGTGCTCGAGATCAAGGTGTCGGAGGACGAGGACGCCGAGGTCGGTGCCGTGCTGGCCGTGATCGGCTCCGGCGATGCCGCAGCGGCTCCGGCTGAGAAGTCCGACACTCCGGCGCCGAAGGCCGAGGAGGCCCCCGCTAAGGAAGAGCCGAAGACCGAGGCGCCCAAGGCTGAGGAGAAGAAGGCCGAGGCGCCCAAGGCTGAGGAGAAGAAGGCTGAGGCTCCGGCAGCTCCCGCGCCGAAGGCTGCCGATGCGGTCTCCGGTGCAGAGTCCTCCGGCTACGTCACTCCGCTGGTGCGGAAGATGGCCTCCGAGGCCGGCGTCGACCTCTCCTCCGTGAAGGGCTCCGGCCTGGGCGGTCGCATCCGCAAGCAGGACGTCCAGCAGGCGATCGAGGCGCAGAAGTCCGCTGCCTCGGCCCCTGCCGCTGCCGCCCCCGCCGCAGCTACGGCCGCGCCGAAGGTCGAGGTCTCCTCGAAGCGCGGCACCGAGGAGAAGATGCCGCGCATCCGCAAGGTCATCGGCCAGCGGATGATGGAGTCCCTGCACGAGATGGCGCAGCTGACCACCGCGGTCGAGGTCGATCTGACCCGTATCGCCAAGCTGCGTGCGCGTGCCAAGGAGGACTTCGCCGCTCGTGAGGGTGCGAAGCTCACGTACCTGCCGTTCCTGATGATGGCTGCGATCGAGGGTCTGAAGACCTACCCGCAGCTGAACTCCAGCATCGACGGTGACAAGATCGTCTACCACGGCGCGGAGAACATCGGTATGGCCGCGGACACCGAGCGTGGTCTCGTCGTCCCGGTGATCCGGGATGCCGGTGACCTGAACCTGGCGGGCCTGGCCCGACAGATCGGCGACCTCGGCGCCCGGGCCAAGGGCAACAAGCTCGTCCCCGATGATCTGGCAGGTGCCACGTTCACGATCACCAACACCGGTTCCGGCGGGGCGCTGTGGGATACCCCCATCGTGCCCGCGCCGCAGGTCGGCATCCTCGGCACCGGCACCATCACCAAGCGCCCGGCGGTCGTCCAGAACGCCGAGGGCGATGATTCCATCGCCATCCGCTCGATGATGTACCTGTTCCTCTCCTACGACCACCGTGTGGTCGACGGCGCTGACGCCGCCCGCTTCCTCACCTCCATGAAGAAGCGGCTCGAGGAGGGTGCTTTCGAGGCGGAGCTGGGTCTGTGACCCGGTGAGCCACTGACGAAGAGCGACAGGAGCCGCCGCGGCGGAGCCCGTCCGGGGAGGGCCCCGACACCAGCTGGTGTCGGGGCCCTCCCCGCTGTCGACCGGGTGCTCAGGGCGCATCGGCCTCGGCGGTCCCCGGCAGCGGGTCGGCGCTGACGATGCGCCACTGCTCCCCGTCCCAGTGCAGGACGAGCCGGATCATCGACGGTTCCGTGGCAGGCACCCGAGTGGTGCCCGCGGCGTCCTCGAGGAGGAGCTCCTCCATGGACGTGAGGGCATGTACCACCGCCGTTCCCTCGGGGCCCGGCTGCTCGAGGACCTCCGCAGAGTGCACCACCGGACCGCCCGCCCGCACCGTGACCTCCGTGTAGGCGACCCGGAGCCGCTGGTCCTCCTTGAGTGCGGTGCTCCCCGGGGCTGAGGCCGGGGAGGCGGAGAGGCCGGTGACGTAGGCGTGGCGGGACCCGGCGAGCTGTGCGACGAGCATCTGCGGTTCCTCGATGCGGGGCGCCGGTCCGGGAACGCTCTGTGCGGGCTCTGCAGCCACGGGAGGATCCCCCTGCGTGCCCGTGGCTCCCCCGCCCTGCGCCCACCAGGCCCCCAGTCCCGTCAGGGCTCCTCCCAGCAGCAGCACCAGCACTGCGCTGAGCGCGGCGGTGCGGCGCAGCCGGGGCTGGCGCAGCACCTCCCGGATCGAGGACAGCACCGCGGCAGCGGCCCCGAGCGGTGCGAGATTCTTCACACGGCTCGGCCCGGGATCCGCCCTGGGTTCGTCGAAGCGGTCCAGTGGTCCCGTCGTCGCAGCCCTGCACCGTCCACGCGGGGTCGGCAGCGCGTCACCCTCGACCCGCGGTCGGTCCAGGTGCACGCGCCGGCGCAGGGTGCGGTCCTGGTCCTGGAGCACGGAATCCACCCAGCGACGATCCTCCTGGCGGGCGGAGAGGCTGTCGTCGCGGCGGAGGCCGCGCAGGTCCAGCGCCACCACCGAGCCGTCGGCCCGCAGACCCAGACCGCCGCCGTGAGCGGCGCCGAGCACCCAGGAGCGCTCGTGCAGCGCTCCGATCAGCTCATCCAGCGCCTCCCGGGCGCCCGCGAGGGCGCGGCGCTCCCCCGTCGGCGGAGTTGTGGTCCCGGCCGCCCGTCGGCCACGCCGGCAGCTCAGCACCGGTGCCACCTCCCGGACATACCCGTCATCCTCCAGCTCCAGCACGGCCGGTGCAGCGCTGATCCCGGCGACCTCGAGCGTCGCCAACAGCTGCAGCTCCAGCTGGATCCTGCCCCGCTCCTGCTCATCCAGGCCGCGGACCCGCACTCCCTGCAGGGACAGGTCAGCTCCCAGCCGCTGCTCCTCACGGCTCCCCTCGATCTGTCGGCGCCCGGTCGCCTCGCGGCCTGCGGCGGGCCTTCCCGCATGCCGCGGCGCCGATGCGGAGAGCAGGCCCTGCCGCGAGAACCTCTCGTCATCGAAGTCGTCCATACCGGCAGTGAACTCCATCGGGCCGGATCAACCCCGTCGTCATCCACAACGTCCTGGTGAGGGGCGGAGTAACCTGGCCGCGTGCTCGACGTGATACGACTCGGATTCAGCGAACCCCTTCCCGGCGGAGACCGGCACCGGGAGTTCGGCCTGCCTCCGGGGCCGGTCGACTATCGCGCCGCCTGGTCGCTGCAGCGAGAGCTGCACGCCGAGGTCGTCGCCGGGACCCGCCCGGACACGCTGCTGCTGCTGGAGCATCAGCCGGTCTACACCGCCGGGAAGCTCACTCGCGACCAGGAGCGACCCCGGGACGGTGCCGAAGTGGTCGACATCGATCGGGGCGGCAAGATCACCTGGCACGGTCCGCAGCAGCTGGTCGGGTATCCACTGGTGAAGCTGCCGATCCCGATCGATGTCGTCGGCTTCGTACGCGACCTCGAACGCACCATCATGGCCGTCTGCGACGCGGTGGGCGTCAGGACCGTCCCCGTCAAGGGTCGCAGCGGGGTGTGGGTGACCCCGCAGGACGAGGCCGCCCGCAAGGTGTGTGCCATCGGGATGCGGGTGTCGAAACGTGCGACGATGCATGGGTTCGCGCTCAACTGCGCGAATGACCTGTCCTGGGCGCAGAACGTGATCCCCTGCGGCATCGATGACGCGGGGGTGACCAGCCTCAGCCGGGAGGCCGGTCGCCGAATCGCCGTGGCTGACGTCGTCGACCTCGCCGCCGAGGCGATGAGCGAACTCGTGGCGCACCGCACCGGAGCCACCCGGTATGACGCGAACGGCGGGCACGGCAGGTCGATAGACTCCATGGAACGTCGAGATGAGGAGGCATCAGGGTGACAACCGCCCCCGAAGGCCGGCGCTTGCTGCGCATCGAAGCACGCAATGCCGCAGTCCCGATCGAGCGCAAGCCTGAATGGATCAAGACCCGCGCCGTGATGGGCCCGGAGTACACCGCGATGAAGAAGCGGGTGCACGGGCAGGGCCTGCACACGGTGTGCGAGGAAGCCGGCTGCCCCAACATCTTCGAGTGCTGGGAGGATCGCGAGGCGACCTTCCTCATCGGTGGCGACACCTGCACCCGACGCTGTGACTTCTGCAACATCGCCACCGGCAAGCCGATGGCGGTGGACCCGATGGAGCCGTTCAAGGTCGCGCAGTCCGTCAAGGAGATGGGCCTGCGCTATTCGACCATCACGGGCGTGGCCCGCGACGACCTCGAGGACGGTGCGGCCGGTCTCTTCGCCCGCACCTGCGAGCAGATCCACGCGATGAACCCCGGGACCGGGGTCGAGCTCCTGATCGACGACATCAAGGGCAGCGGCGAGCACCTCCAGCAGGTCTTCGACGCCGAGCCCCAGGTATTCGCCCACAACCTGGAGACGGTGCCGCGGATCTTCAAGCAGATCCGGCCCGCCTTCCGCTACGAGCGCTCGCTCGACGTGATCTCGATGGGCAAGGCCGCCGGCATGATCACCAAGTCCAACCTCATCCTCGGCATGGGTGAGACCGACGACGAGATCCTCGAGTCGCTGCAGCGGCTGCGCGAGGCCGGCTGCGACATCATCACGATCACGCAGTACATGCGCCCCTCCAAGCTGCATCACCCGATCGACCGCTGGGTGAAGCCCCAGCAGTTCGTGGCACTGTCCGTGGCCGCCGAGGAGATGGGATTCCTCGCGGTGATGGCCGGGCCGATGGTGCGCTCCTCGTACCGCGCGGGCAAGCTCTGGGCCCAGGCGATGCGCAAGCTCGGCCGGGAGATCCCGGACAACCTCCGCCACCTCGATTCGAACCAGCCCGCCCGTCAGGAAGCTGCGAGCGTCGTCGCCCGCACCCAGCAGGTCGCCGCGAGCTGACGCCCGCCCGGCCCCGAGAGGACCCACCGCCCATGGCTCGCACGCCCGAGACCAAGCCCGAGAAGGGCTCGAAGAAGAAGCAGAAGCTGAACGCTGACGGCACCAAGAAAAAGGGCCGGATCAAGCAGATCATCGAGGTGTTCAAATACACCCAGGAGGTCGACCGCACCACTCTGCCGTGGATGATCGGTGCGATCCTCGGCGCGATCGTGCTGGGCGTCCTGCTGAGCTGGCTCGTGCTGGGCAGCCCGTGGTACGGCATCTTCATGGGACTGGCCATCGGCATCCTGATCGCCATGATGGTCCTGGCCCGCAAGGCCGAGCGCGCCGCCTTCGGCCGCATCAAGGGCCAGCCGGGGGCTGCGCTGGCGGCGATGCAGTCCATCCGCCGTGGCTGGAACGTGGATGAGGAGCCGGTGCAGATCGATGCCCGCAGCCAGAAGATGCTGTTCCGCGCCTCGGGCCGAGCGGGCATCGCCATCGTCGCCGAGGACTCCTCCGCGGTCTCCATGAAGCTGCTGGAGAAGGAGCGCCGCAGCATCCGTCGGGTGCTCCAGCACGACAACGTCCCGGTTCACCAGATCGTCGTCGGTGACGGTGACGGCGAGGTCCCGCTGCACAAGCTGCCCAATCACATGCAGCGCATGAAGAAGCAGCTGACCAAGGACGAGGCCGCTCAGGTGACCAAGCGACTGAACGCGCTGCGACGCTCGCTGCGTCAGTCGATCCCCAAGGGCGTGGACCCGATGCGCGCTCGACCGAATCGCAAGGCGATGCGCGGCCGCTGAGCCGGTCCGCCCTCCACCTGCAGCCCTCTCCCGCCGTGGCGGGAGGGGGCTGCACGGCGTCCGGCCCGCCGCAGGCCGTGACCCCGCCCCCGTCTGCTGGGGCTCCCGCGCCGCCGTGATCTCCCCGTAACCTTCGTGACCACTTCGTGATGTTCGAAATTTGTGCAGGTCAGGGCGGTATCGCAGAGAGGCGATGCGGGGTCCGAGGGGGCATCGGATCGTCCGCTCAACGCCGAGAGCGCCCGCCTCGGGCCACCCGTCAGGAGGTCAGACGGTGACGACCGCGGTACCCGCGGCCACATCATGCAGCGGCTGGGTATCCCGGTTCCAGACCACCGCCGGCAGCAGCAGGAGCATCAGCACGGTGCGCACCAGCGCACGCAGGACCATCGGGGAGCGTCCGGTCACCGGCAGCACTCGCAGCCTCAGCACGAACTGCCCCGGGGTCGCCCCGAAAAGGCTCAGGAACAGCACGTTCACCATGAAGAACAGGACCAGGTTCGCCAGCGGGTCACCGGAGAAGACCAGGGCGGAGACCAGCAGGCACAGCCCCCAGTCGACCACCAGGGACAGCGGTCGCCGCCAGAAGGGCGCAACAGCGCCGGCGCCCTGCGCGGGCAGGCCGAGGGAAGAGCCCTTGACGTAGCCCTCCTCCACGGGGGCGCCGTCCATCCAGGAGCCGAGGTCCTTGCGATCGATCACGCCCAGCACCATAGTTCCCGAGCCTGGATGTTGGGTGTGGCAGCGGGAGGTGCCGCACGCCACAGCGCATAAGCTGGGGGCACCCGAGTTCGGGCCCCGTGCGGGTCGCCGGAGCTCGCTCAGTGATGCCCCTCGGAGTCAGACAGCACAACACGCGCCGTACGGCGCGGATGGAGGAGACGTGTTCAACAGTCCCAGCGAGGTCGTGAAGTACATCGAGGAAGAGGATGTCGAGTTCATCGACATCCGTTTCTGCGATCTTCCCGGCGTGATGCAGCACTTCAACATCCCCGCGAGCACCTTCGACGAGGAGGCGATCGCCACCGGTCAGCTCTTCGACGGTTCCTCGATCCGCGGGTTCCAGGCGATCCATGAGTCCGACATGAAGCTGATCCCGGACCTGGAGACGTCCTATCTGGACCCGTTCCGCGAGCGCAAGACACTCATCATCAACTTCTCGATCGTGGACCCGTTCACGGACGAGCCCTACTCCCGTGACCCCCGCACCGTCGCGTCCAAGGCGGAGGAGTACCTGAAGTCCACCGGGATCGCCGACACCGCGCTCTTCGCCGCCGAGGCCGAGTTCTACATCTTCGACGACGTCCGCTTCAAGACCGGGGTGAACTCCGGCTTCTACAGCATCGACTCGGATGAGGCGGTCTGGAACACCGACCGTGACGAATCGGAGTTCGGCGGCAACCAGGGCTACAAGACTCGCCTGAAGGGTGGATATTTCCCGGTGCCGCCGAATGACCAGATGGCGGATCTGCGTGACGAGATCTGCGCCGTGCTGGAGGAGACCGGGCTGCAGGTCGAGCGCGCCCACCACGAGGTCGGCACCGCGGGTCAGCAGGAGATCAACTACCGCTTCAACACGCTGCTGCAGGCGGCCGACGACGTGATGAAGTTCAAGTACGTCGTGAAGAACACCGTGTGGGACGCCGGCAAGACCGCGACCTTCATGCCCAAGCCGCTGTTCGGCGACAACGGCTCCGGCATGCACACCCACCAGTCGCTGTGGAAGGACGGCGAGCCGCTGTTCTTCGACGAGCGCGGCTACGGCGGCCTGTCCGACATCGCCCGCTGGTACATCGGCGGCATCATCGAGCACTCCCCCTCGCTGACGGCCTTCACCAACCCCACGGTGAACTCCTTCAAGCGCCTGGTGCCGGGCTTCGAGGCCCCGGTGAACATGGTCTACTCGGCCCGCAACCGCTCGGCCGCGATCCGCATCCCGGTCACCGGCGCCTCCGCCAAGGCCAAGCGGGTCGAGTTCCGTGCACCGGACCCCTCGGCGAACCCGTACCTGGCCTTCGCCGCGCAGCTGATGGCCGGCATCGACGGCATCCGCAATCGCATCGAGCCGCCCGAGCCGATCGACAAGGACCTGTACGAGCTCCCGCCGGAGGAGCACAAGGCGATCAAGCAGCTGCCGGAATCCCTCGGCGCGGCGCTGGACGCCCTCGAGGCGGATCACGAGTACCTCACCGAGGGCGATGTGTTCCCCGCCGACATGATCTCGACCTGGATCGAGCTCAAGCGCACCACGGAGATCGATCCGTTCCGCTTCCGCCCGCACCCGCACGAGTTCGAGCTGTACTACGACATTTGAGACGCCTCCGCTGTGACGCGCCCAGACTCTGCTCCTGACCTGCCGGCGCCTCCAGCTCTCAGCACCGTCCCGGCGTGAGCCGGCACGCAGCGGCCCCCGATCCCTCACCGGGGTCGGGGGCCGCTGCTGCACGGCGAACAGGCTTCAGATCACGAGCTGACCGCGCTCGGCGACGATGCGTCCCGCGGCGACCACGAGCTCGCGTGCGGGTGCCCGAACGATCGCGTCGGCGGCGTTCTGGGCATCGAGCAGCACGATATCGGCGCGGGCGCCCTCGACCAGATCGTGGGTCACCCGGTGCATGAATTCGGCACCGCCCGTGGTGGACAGCTGCGCGACGTGCAGGAAATCCTCGTCATAGCGGGCGCGGTGCAGCCGTGCGAAGTCGAGCGCGACGCGCAGCAGATCCCCGTCCCCGTAGGGCGACCACAGATCCCGGATGCCGTCCGTGCCCAAACCCAGGCCCATCCCGCTCTCGCGCATCTGGGTCCAGGGCAGCGGCGCCGATCCGATCGGCGCCACCGTCGTCCAGCTGATACCCAGCTCGCTGAACTGGGCCAGCAGCTCTGCACGACGCGCCTCGGGCAGCTGGCCCAGGGCGAAGCCGTGAGCGACATTGACCTTGCCGTGCAGGCCGCTCCGGCGGGTGCGGTCGATGATCAGCTCGTACTCGAAGGCGCCCAGCTCACCGCCGGCATGGAGGTGGATGTCGATCCCGCAGCCGTGCTTCTCGGCGATCCGGAACAGCCCGTCGAGCTGGGCGACCGGATCGCGATCGATCGCGCATGGGTCCAGCCCGCCGATATTCTCCACGCCCTCGGCCGCTGCCCGGTCCAGGAGATCCAGGACCCCGTCCCGGCGGATGACCCCGTCCTGCGGGAACGCGACGAGCTCCACCTCGATGGCACCCTCCAGGCGTGCCTCCGCCTCGCGGACGGCCGCGATGCCGTCCAGGCCGATGCCGAGGTCGACGTCGACGTGGGTCCGGGTCGCGGTGGTGCCGTGGCGCAGGAACTCGCGCAGCACCCTCTCGGTCGCCCCGGCTGCCGGGATGCCGTGCTTCTCGCGTTCTTCGCGCTCATGCGCGATGCGGCCCTGGGTGGATGCCTCACCGCCGTAGGACACCCACGGCTGCCCCCACCAGCTCTTGTCGACGTGGGCATGGGCGTTGATGAACCCGGGCAGGGCGAGGTGCTCGTGGCCATCGATGACGAGAGCCTCGGGATGGTCGTGACCGGCGGGGGTTATCCGGGAGATGGTCTCCCCGACGATCTCGATGTCGACGGGCTCCCCACCCCAGGGCCTGACTTGGGAGATGACTGTTCTCTGCATACCCGAACGGTATTCCACGCAGTCGGGCCGGGGCGGAGGGACGGCACGAGCGCCGCGCCTCGGCCCGCCGCCCTCAGCCGGGCGTCCGGAGGCGTGGCGTACCGATGCGCGGAGACGATTGGCCCAAATCGCATCGAAGGTATGGAATAGAGCCATGAGCACCATCACCATCACCGTCATCGACCGCGAAGGCGTCAAGACCCCCGGCGTCGACTGGGAGGAGGACGAGTCCCTCATGGAGTGCCTCGTCCGCAACAGCTATCCGATCCTCGCCACCTGCGGCGGGAACGCCTCCTGCTCCACGTGCCATTCCTATCTGGACGAGATCTCCTTCGAAAGGGCCGGCGACATCGACGAGGACGAGGCCGACGTGCTGGACAGCCTCACCGAGGACGAGCGCGAGCCCACCTCACGGCTGACCTGCCAGATCCCCTGGGACGAGGACCTCGAGGGCGCCGTGGTCAGGATCGGTCCCTTCTGATCCCGAGCGATCGCCGCCGCCTTCACTCAGCTCTCGGGGTCCTCGCCGAACCTCCGCACCTCCTGCGCGCAGCGGCAGGCGACAGCGAGCTTCCGTGCCCACTCCAGCGCCTCCTGACGCGTGGCGACCTCGAGGACCGCGAGACCGCCGTCGAGGTGACGGGTCCGGGCATAGGTGCTCTCGAACACATCGCCCGTGCCGTCGACCATCACCGGGGGCACGCTCGCCTCGATCCCACCTCCGAACACCCACACCCCGGCCGCCCTGGCCGCGGCCACCACGGCGTGGGAGTCCTCGACAGCGGCCTCGAGCTCTGTGCCCGTCACGGTCATCGCACTGCTGGGGAACGAGATGAGGTACTTCGCCATCGGATCCGCCTCTCCTCGTTCCCGTGACTCTGCAGCCCTGGGATCGGTGCCTGGTGGCGGAGATTCTCCTCCTCCGGCGTGCGAGGCGCTAGCCCGCCGCCAGGTCCCGACGGCGCAGGGCGAACAGGCCGAGGATCGTCAGCGCCACGGCGAGCACGCCCATGACCACCAGCGGCGTCGCGTCGACCTCGGCGCTGGGCAGGAAGGGCACGTGGTGCAGCACCGAGAGGCTGCGCGCCCAGTCCGGCAGTTGGAGCAGGTCACCGAGGAAGGTGTCCAGCGCCGCCCAGACCACCACCAGCCAGGCCAGCCCCGCCAGGCGCAGCCGCAGGCCGTACAGCGCCAGGGTGAGCGCGCCGGTGACGGCGATCGCGGGCAGGTAGGCGAGGGAGGCCAAGATCGTCTCCCCGACCCAGGAGGACTCCCCGGTCGCCTGCCAGACCCCGATCCCGGTGCCGAGACCGAGGAGCGCCTGCGCCGCGAAGACCTCCACCGCCACCACCGCGAGCCAGCGCAGGGTGAAGGCGAGCTGCGGTGCCCCCGCGACCAGCACGCCGGCCAGACGGCCCGCCTGCTCCTCCGTGCGCAGGCGCAGGATCGCGGAGACGAACAGGCCCACCGGTCCCAGCGCGAGCATCAGCAGGATGTACGCGGTGAAGGAAGCCGTCAGATCATCGACCTCGATCGGCGCGAACTCGCTGATGGTGGGGATCTGGTCGACCAGGTCATCGAGGGAGGAGGCGAGCGCACCGAAGGCGATCGCGAACAGGAACAGACCGATCGTCCAGGTGAGCACCATCGGGGTCACCAGGCGCCGGGCCAACCCGCCCGGTGCCCGCAGCGCCGCCGAGGCCGTCGCGGGGCCGGGCGCCGCCGGGCGCAGCCCCGCTCCGAGATCGCGGCGGCGCGAGAGCTGAGCGGCCAGTGCCAGCAGCAGCACGATCGCGGCCAGCGACAGCCCCAGCGGCCACCATCGCAGCTCGACGAACACCCTGATCTGCTGCGACCAGGCCAGCGGCGAGAACCAGGAGAGCCAGGAGCCCTCGGCCGAGATCACGTCACCGACCCCGCGCACCAGGAAAGCGACGGCAAGGGTGCCGAGGGACAGGCCGGAGGCTGTGCCGCCATGCTCGGTCAGCTGGGCCATCACCGCAGCGATCGCAGCGAACAGCAGACCGGTCAGGGCGGTCGCCGCGCCCAGCGCGATGCCGTCCTGCACCGGTGACCCGGTGACCAGCACCCCGAGGCTCACCGCGGCACCGAGCGCGAGGTTCGCGATCGCCACGACGACCAGTGCTGCAGCGGCCGGGGCGAGGCGCCCGGTGGGCAGGGCATGCAGCATCTCCAGCCGCCCGGCCTCCTCCTCGGCGCGGGTGTGGCGGACCATCAGCAGGATGCTCATGATCGCGCCCGCCAGCAGGATGTACAGGAACAGCTCGTTGGCGACGGCGGCCCACAGCGTGTAGTGGCCGCGGCCGAAGGCCGGGCCGGTCATCAGCACGGCCGAGGGGTTCCCCAGCAGCGCGGCTCGCGCGTCGAGGGCCTGCTGGTCCGGATAGGCCTCCTTCAGCGCGAGGACCGAGGCGGCCACGGTGACGACCATCGCTACGGCCCAGATCAGGATCTGGCGGCGGGAGATCCGGGCGAAGAGCCGAACGAGCGCCCCGAGACCCGTCAGCGCGGAGGCCGGTCGCACATCGAGGCGGTGCGTGCGGCGCTCGGGTGCCCGGTCCGTCGCGGTCATCTCGGGACCTCGCCCTCAGCGTCCTCGGAGGGATCCAGCTCGTCGCCGTAGTGGCGCAGGAAGAGGTCCTCGAGGGAGGGCGGGGTGATGGTGAGGCCGGTGGCCTCCATCTCCGCCAGGATCGGCAGCATGTCGTGCACCGCCGCATCGTCGACGTCGAAGCGGATCCGGCCCTGGTCCGCCACCAGGTCGTGCACGCCGTCCATCGACGTCAGGCGCTCGGGATCTGCGTCGGTGGTGGCGGCGACGGTGGAGCGGGTGAGGTGGCGCAGCTGGGCGAGGGTGCCGGATTCGACGTCCCTGCCCGCCCGGATGATCGTCACCGTGTCGCAGAGCTTCTCGACCTCGGCGAGGATGTGGCTGGACAGCAGCACCGTGCGGCCATCGGCCCGCAGCCGCGAGACCTCGTCGGTGAAGATCGCCTCCATCAGCGGGTCCAGTCCCGAGGTGGGCTCGTCCATGACGTAGAGGTCCACGTCCCGTGACAGGGCGGCCACCAGAGCGACCTTCTGTCGGTTGCCCTTGGAGTAGGTGCGGGCGCGCTTGGTGGGGTCCAGCTCGAAGCGTTCGATGAGCTCGCTGCGACGGCGTCGGTGCGCGGTGCCGCGCTCGCCGCGGGTGAGCACGTCGATCGCCTCTCCCCCGGTCAGGTTCGGCCACAGGTTCGTGTCCCCGGGGACGTAGGCGAGGCGATGATGGATCTGCACCGCATGGGTCCACGGGTCCATGCCGAGCACCTCGGCACGACCCGCGCCGGCGCGCAGCATCCCCAGCAGCACTCGGATGGCGGTGGACTTCCCGGCTCCGTTCGGTCCCAGGAAGCCGGTGACCTCGCCGCGGGGCACGGTGAGGTCGAAGCCGTCCAGGGCACGGGTGGTACCGAAGGTCTTGGTGAGATCCCTGGCCACGATCGCGGCGTCGGTCGTGGCGGGCTCGTCGGCGGTGGTCCGCGTGGTGGTCATGAGGCGTTCCCCTGAGTCATCGGAGGGCTGGTGCTGTTCGGATCGGCGGCGAGATAGGCGTCCAGCAGGGAGCTGTCCGCGAGCAGAGGCCTGGTGAAGAGCTCCAGCATCGGCAGCATCAGGGATTCGTAGTGGGAGCGCAGCCAGGCCGGGAGATCGTCGAGGTCGAGGGGATCGCGCTGAGCGGGCAGCTGGAGCAGCAGCGCGCCGAGCGCCATCTCCGTCAGCACTCGGGCGCGGGCCTCCGGATCTCGGCTGGGGGTGAGCATCCCGGCCTCCTCGCCCTCGGCGAAGTAGACGGTGGCATCGGCGACGAAGCCGTCGATGAGCTGCGTCGCCATCGGTCCTCCTGCCTGCAGGCGGCGCAGCACGTAGCCGACCACCGGCGCCTGGCGGTCGACGTCGGCCAGCCGGGCGAGCATCACCCCGGCACCGCCGGTCATGACCTCGGCCTTGGTCTCCCGTGTGATTGCCAGCGCCCTGCGGTCGCACGCCGTGAGCAGCTGCTCGCGGGAGCCGAAATGATGGATGATCAGGCCTGCGCTGACCCCGGCATCCTGGGCGACGGCCCGCAGCGGCGCCGAGAGCCCGTCGACCGCGAAACGCTGCAGCGCGGCGCGCAGGATGCGCTCATCTGCGGGCGGGGCAGGTTCCACGGCAGCCTCTTCACACGGATTGAACTGGTGTTCACCAGCCTATACGCGCGTTCAATACGCGGCAAGGGGGCCCGCGCCGCCGCCTGCCGGTGGGGCCGCGCTCAGCCCAGCGCGTCCATCCCGCCCTTGGCCTTCAGCAGAGACAGCAGCAGATCCTTGGGATCCGCGGCGGGCTCCAGCGCGCATTCGTCGGGATCGAAGGACCAGCTGGCCCGCAGCGAGCGGAACACCTCGAACTCGGCGTCACCGGTGCGCAGCGGCACCGCCTGATAGCCGCCGGCCTCGGGCAGGTGGATCACGAAAGCACCGGTCAGCTCCGGCATCTCGCGGGTGGTGCCGTCGTCGTCCAGCAGCAGTTCCGCCCGGCAGACCGCCACCCCCTGCAGCGCGTAGTCCCCACGCACCTTCTTCGAGGTCTTGATGTCGGCGCTGAGCACGGTGTTGCCGATCTTCACGATCGCGTCGGTGGTGCCCGCATAGCCGACGGTGTGGTTGACGACGGTCTGCTCGATCTCGAGGAACTCGGGCTGGAAATCGTCCAGGAAGCGGGCATAGCCGTCCAGGCGCACGTCGACCCGGGCCAGCAGTGCCTGCGGGTCCTTCTCGCCCGCGAAGCTCCCCTGCTCGGTGCGCATCTGCTCGAGGATCGCACCGATCCCGTCGGCATCGGGACGGGTGCCGCTGGTCCCCCACTCCTCGCACACGGCGTGCACGAGCGTGCCGAAGTCCGCGGCGGTGCGGGTGTACTCCGGGGCGGCGGCGGCGATGCGCTTCTGGCTGCCCCAGCGGTCCCGGGTGACGCGGGAGATCTCGGCGGCGGCCCGGTGCGGGTTGCGGTCCAGCCAGGAGTACATCTCCAGTGCCCGCTTGGAGGCCATGGTCGCGTACCAGCCCTGCAGGAAGTCCTTGGCCCGCATCCCGGAGACGGTGGTGATCGAGGGATACATCAGCGGGCCGTCGGGCTCGAGTCGGTACATGCGGCCGCGCGGGGTGTCGGCGCTGAGGGAGGGCGTGGTCATGGGTCCTCACGGTGGCAGGCGACGCCGGGTCGGCGTCGGGACGATCGACGATCACCGTACGCCGCGCAGCGCCCGGCCGGGGCGGGATCCCACCTGGACGCGCCGGGACGGGACCGCGGATCACATCGCGCGGCGACGTCGGATCCATCCTCAGTCCTGCGGACCGAAGATGACGTCCTCGGCGATGCTCCGCGCCCGCCGGGTCACGCGCAGGTAGCGCTCCTCGAGCTCGGCGGCGGAGCCGTCGTCGCCGTCGATCAGCAGCGCCAGCGCACGCAGGTCATGGCGGTCGGTGGGCAGGGCATCGCCCTCCTTCCCCTTCCACAGGAACAGCACGCGCCGGATCAGCCAGCCCAGCGTCCACGCCTCGGCGAGCTCCTGGACCTCCCGCGCGGGCAGGAGCTCCGCCTGTGCCGCCGCCGCGAGCTGATCGAGGGTCTGCGCAGTGCGCAGCCCCTCCACCTCGTGGCCGTGCTCGAGCGCCAGGATCTGAGCGGTCCATTCCACGTCCGTCATGCCGCCGCGGCCGAGCTTCACATGACGGAAGGGATCCGCATTGCGAGGCAGACGCTCGGATTCGACCCGCGCCTTCATCCGGGTGATCCTGCGCCGTGCCGAGACACTCAGACCACCCTCGGGATACCGATGCCGGTCCATCTCCTCGCGCAGCTGCTCGGCGAGCGCTTCGGAGGCGACCACCGGTCGTGCCCGCAGCAGGGCCTGCTTCTCCCAGGTCTCGGCGTCGCGCCGGTAGTACGCGGTCCAGGACTCCAGGCTCCGCGCCAGCGGCCCGACCTTCCCCTCGGGGCGCAGGTCCGCGCTGACCCGCATGTCGGAGCGGGCGGTAGGGGCGTTGAGGATCTTCTGGATCTGGGTGGCGACCGCCCCGGCGATCTCCACCGCGTCCTTCCCCGCGCCGCGGTCGATGACGACGAACTGGACATCGGCATCCGAGGCGTATCCCATCTCCCGGGCGCCGAAGCTGCCCATCGCGATGATCGCCATCTCGATGCCGAGAGCCCGGGCGGGGTCGGAGCGCTTCTCCCGCAGTCGCAGCGCCGTGTCGACGTCGACCTCGGGCTCGCTGTCGAGCGTCTCAGCGTTCTCGCCCACTGCTTTCCGTTCGCGGGCCACCACGTGCAGGGCCACCAGCATCCCCGCCTCGAGCACCGCTTCGGCCAGATCGGTCAGGGCCCGGGCGATCTCGGTCGGACTCGCCACCGCCGTGAGGTGGGCCAGCCCGATGCGCAGCAGCTCCCGATTGCGGGTGCGGCGCAGCACGTCGCGGGCCACCTCGGCGTCATCGACCCGGGAGATGACGGCGAGGAACTCGCGTCCCAGCACGTCACGGGCCAGGGGGCGCAGCTGGGCGTCGCGGGCCAGCCAGCGCACCCCTTCCGGGATCTGCTCGAGCTGCTCGCCGACGTAGCGGCCGGCGGCGAGCACCCGGGTGAGGCGTTTGGCGGCGAGCCCGGAGTCGCGCAGCAGGCCCAGGTACCAGTGGGCCGAGCCGATGGTGTCCGAGAGCCGTCGGAACGCGAGCAGCCCCAGATCCGGGTCGACGCCGTCGGCGAACCATTCGAGCATGGCCGGCAGCAGCTGGCGCTGGATCTTCGCACGTCGGGAGATGCCCTCGGTGAGGGCCGAGATATGGCTGAGCGCCCGGGCAGGATCCCGATAGCCGATCGCCGCCAGGCGGGCGGCGGCATCCTCCTCGCTCAGCCGGATCTGGCCGTCGCTGAGCTGAGAGGCGGTCAGCAGCAGCGGCCGGTAGAAGATCTCCTCGTGCAGCTGGCGCACCCGGCGCCGGGTGCGCTGGTACCGCTGATGGAACTCGTCCGGGGTCAGCCGCACGCTGCGGGCGAGGCGGCGCAGGTCCGAGGCGGCGGTGGGCAGCACCTGGGTGCGACGCAGGCGGTGCAGCTGGAGTCGGTGCTCGACGCAGCGCAGGAATCGGTAGGCCACATCCATCTCGACCACGTGGTCGCGCGAGATGTACCCGCCCTCGCCGAGCCGGGCCAGGGAGTCGAGAGTCGAACGGCCCTGCAGCACCTCGTCGGCACGGCCATGCACCATCTGCAGCAGCTGCACGGTGAACTCCACATCCCGCAGCCCTCCCGGGCCCAGCTTGAGGTTGCGCTCCACCTCGGCACGCGGGATATGGGCGACCACCCTGCGGCGCATCGCCCGAGCGTCCTCGACGAAGCCCTCCCGAGTGGAGGCCTGCCAGACCCAGGGCTCGACCATGGTCTCGAAGCCGAGGCCGAGCTCCCGATCCCCGGCCGCGGCGCGCGCCTTCAGCAGTGCCTGGAACTCCCAGGACTTCGCCCACTCCGTGTAGTACCGGCGGTACGAGCCCAGGGTGCGCACCAGCGGTCCGTCCTTGCCCTCGGGTCGGAGATTGGCGTCGACCTGCCACAGCGAGCCCTCCCCGGTCCGCTCGGAGCAGGCGCGGGCGAGTTCGCGGGCCAGGGCGGCGCCGATGGTGGCGGCATCCTCGTCCGCCCCGGAGCCGAGCTCGCCGGCCTCCTCCTCCGGCCGCGCGGCGGGGGCGACGACATGCATCACATCGACGTCGGAGACGTAGTTGAGCTCACGGGCACCGGTCTTGCCCAGCGCGATCACCGCCCAGCGCACCGACTCATGGTCCTCCACGGTGGCTCGGGCGATCGCGGACGCCGCTTCGAGCGCCGCATCGGCGAGGTCGCTGATGGCCCGGGAGACGCGGGGCTGAAGGGCCGTGGGATCTGCGGAGCAGACGTCGGCCGCCGCGATCTGCGTCAGCCGGCCGTGGTAGGCGATGCGCAGCGCGTCGCGCACCTCCCGGCCGCTCTCACCGGCCACCGGCACCTCTGCGTCCGGATCGGCGCCGACGGCCTCGAGCAGGTCCCGCCGCACCGCATCTGCCGGGGCCGCGAGCTCGTCGTCCCCCTCGCGCAGCAGCGTGAGCAGTTCGGGATGACGGGTGAGGAAGTCGCCGAGCGCGACCGAGGTGCCCAGCAGCGTGATCAGACGCTGACCGGAGGTTCCCTCCTGCCCGATGCCGTCGAGGAATTCTTTGAGCAGCGCATGCTGGCCGGCCTCCTGCGCCGCCTCGGCCAGGCGCAGCAGTCCGAGCACGGCGTCGTCGCCGTCGGCGGTCCGTCCCAGCGCGGCGGCGGCGCCGCCGCCGAGGCCGGCCAGGGCGGGCTCCTCCAGGAAGCGGCGCACCCGGTCGGTGCTGCTGAATCCAAGACGGGCGAGGACTCCGGTGGTGGTGGGCGGTTCGGTGCTCACGGCTCTCCTCTCGCTGACGCGGCGTCCTCAGACGCGGCTGAAGGTCGAGCGCAGCTCGTGATCGGTCACCTGCTCGCGGTAGCGCTGCCACTCCTGCCGCTTGTCCCGCAGGAAGAACTCGAAGACCTGCTCGCCCAGGGTGCTCGCCATCAGCTCCGAGCCCTCGAAGACCTCGAGCGCGCGGAAGAGATCGGTGGGCAGCGGTTCGATGCCCATGGCTCGGCGCTCTCGCTCGGTGAGCTCCCAGACCGCGTCCTCGGAGCCCTCGGGCAGCTCGTACTCCCCCTCGATGCCCGCCATCCCGGCGGCCAGCAGCGCGGAGAAGGCGAGATAGGGGTTGGCGGAGGAGTCCAGCCCGCGGAACTCGACTCGGGAGCTGGTGCCCTTGGTCGGTTTGTGGAACGGCACGCGCACCAGTGCGGAGCGGTTGTTGTGGCCCCAGCAGATGTAGCTCGGCGCCTCCTGCGCCCCCAGAGCCGCTTGTAGGAGTTCACCCACTGGTTGGTCACCGCGCTGTATTCCGGGGCGTGCCGCAGCAGACCGGCGATGAACTGCCGGCCCATCCGGGAGAGCCCGAACTCGGCGCCCGGGGCGTGGAAGGCATTCTTCCCGCCCTGGAACAGGGAGAGGTGGGTATGCATCCCGAGCCGGGCTGGTCGATCATCGGCTTGGGCATGAAGGTGGCCACCTGCCCCATCGACAGAGCGACCTCCTTGACGACGGTGCGCAGGGTGAGGATGTTGTCGGCGGTGGTCAGCGCATCGGCGTAGCGCAGGTCGATCTCGTTCTGGCCGGGCCCGTTCTCGTGGTGGGAGAACTCGACCTGGATGTTCATCGCCTCCAGGTGCTGGATGGCGGTGCGGCGGAAGTCCTGGCCCTGGCCGCGGTGGACATGGTCGAAGTAGCCGGCGCTGTCGATCGGCCGCAGCGGCTCACCCTGTCGATAGGGCTCGTCGAAGAGATAGAACTCGATCTCGGGATGGGTGAAGAACTCCAGCCCCTTCTCCTCAGCGCGTCCCAGCGCATCCCGCAGGACACGACGGGGATCGCTGGCCGCGGGCTCGCCGTCCGGGGTGAGCACGTCGCACATCATCCGGCCGGTCGCATTGGTGTCCCCGCGCCAGGCCAGCAGCTCGAAGGTGGCCGGATCCGGGCGCAGGATCATGTCCGATTCGAAGCTGCGGGTGAGGCCCTCGATGCTCGAACCGTCGATCCCGATGCCCTCGGTGAAGGCGGCCTCGAGATCCGACGGGGAGATCGCGATGGACTTCAGCGTCCCCGGGATGTCGCAGAACCACAGGCGGATGAACCGCACATCCCGGTCGGAGACGGTGCGGATGACGTCGTCATGGAGATGTCCCATGTGCCCAGTGTGCCTCAGGCCCCCGGCCTGCGGCCTCAGAGGACCGAGGTGCCGTCAGAACGGGATGACGAGGTACCAGCGGCCGTCGTCCCCGGGAGCCATCGGGATGTCGAGGTCGTTGCCGAGCACGCTGAGGGAGACGGTGCCGTCCCCGTTGTCGCTCGCCTGAATCATCGAGGCATCCAGCGCGTCGAAAGCTCCGGGCTCGAGCAGCTCGGCCTGCGCCGCGAAGACCGGCTCCACCCCGTCGACGCAGTCCTGGAGACGTTCGCCCTCGGGCGCAGATCCGGTGGTGGGATCCAGGACCATGCCGCAGGCGGATTCCCAGTCGTGGTCGTCGATGACCTGGAGGAGGTCGAGGAACCGCTGGGAAGCGGCATCGAGCTCCGCGTCGCTGAAGCGGGTCTCACCGCCGCCATCGCTCGGCTGAGCATCCTCACCCGGGGACCCGCCGCCCTGCTGTGAGCTCGAGGACTCCGCCGCGGCGGGCTCCTCCTCCCCGCCGGTGCAAGCCGTCGCCCCCCACAGGAGGGCTGCGGCACCCATGCCGGCGGCGGTGCCCCGCAGAATACTGCGCATCGTCGTCGTCACGACCGCTCTCCTCCCAGGCCGCCGATGCGGCGACCGGCACCAGAGTGGCACACTCCCGCCCCGTGCGGAGGCCGCCGACAAGATCTCGATGGCGCGGCCGACGAGGATAGGCTGAGCTCGCAGACCGATCATCCCGTTCACCGCCCAGGAGCCTCACGTGAGCACTGAGTCCACTGCCGGATCCACTCCCGGCACCGCCGCCCCGGCCACGATCCGGCTGCGGCACCTGCAGCAGGCCAAGGCGCAGGGCCGACCGTTCTCGATGCTCACCGCCTACGACCAGTTCGCGGCGAAGGCCTTCGAGGCAGCCGGGATCGAGGTGCTGCTGGTGGGCGACTCCGTCGGCACCACGGTGCTCGGCTACGACTCGACCACCTCCACCACGCATCAGGACATGCTGACCTTCACCGGTGCCGTGGCCCGCAGCGTGACCCGCCCCCTGGTGGTCGCCGATCTCGCCTTCGGCACCTATGAGGGCGGCCCCGCCGATGCACTGCGCCACGGGGTCGAGCTGGTGCGCGCCGGCGCGAGCGCGGTCAAGCTCGAGGGCGGGGCGGAGGTGGCCCCGCAGGTGCGGGTGCTGGTACAGGCCGGGATCCCCGTCTTCGGCCACCTCGGCTTCACGCCCCAGTCGGTCAACTCGCTGTCCGGGCACCGGGTGCAGGGACGGGACCGGGCCGCAGCGCAGAAGATGCAGGAGGACGCCCTCGCACTGCAGGCCGCAGGAGCGGCCGCGATCGTGCTGGAGCTGGTCCCGGCGGCCGTCGCAGCTTCCGTCACCGCGGCGCTGGCAGTGCCGACGATCGGCATCGGGGCCGGCCCCGACTGCGACGGGCAGGTGCTGGTGTGGCAGGACATGGCCGGGCTCTCCGGCTTCCACGGGAAGTTCGTGAAGACCTTCGCGGACCTGCGCCCCCAGCTCGAGCAGGCAGCTCAGCAGTACCGGGACGAGGTCTCGGAGCGCACCTATCCGGGGCCCGAGCACTCCTTCGAATGAGCCCGCGGGAGCCGGGCCGAGTGGGTCAGCGCGACCCGTCGGACCCCGAGCCCTCGGTCCCGTAGCCCTCCCATTCCGCGTTCTCCTCGTCCCAGGACTGGTTGCGCTGGGCCGCGGTCTGCAGCGCACGCGCCGCCTCCTCGCGAGTGGCGTACGGACCCATCAGCTCCGTGCCCGGGGACTGGTGCCCCTCCTCCACGCTGCCGTTGGTCAGGTTGTAGTAGAACTGGGTGCCCTCGGTCACGTCGGTCTCCTTCGAAGTCGGTGAGAGACTGGTGGACATGACTGTAGAGCAGGAATGGTTCCGTCCAGAAGGGCGCGAGCTGCTGGTGCCGGGCATCCTCAGCCCGCGCCGCAGCGTTCCCCCCCACATCGAGCGACCGGAGTACGTCGGCAAGGACGAGGCCGTCTCCGACACCGGCCCCTACGTCCAGAGCGCCGACGTGATCGCGCGGGTCCGCGAGGCGTCGCGGGTCGCTGCGCTCGCGCTGCAGGCCGCTGGGGAAGCGGCGCAGCCCGGCGTGACCACCGACCACATCGATGGGGTGGTCCACGCCGTGCTGCTCGAGCACGGCGCCTATCCCTCGACGCTCGGCTACCTGGGATTCGAGAAGTCCTGCTGCACCAGCCTGAACGAGGTGATCTGCCACGGGATCCCCGACTCGACCGTCATGCAGTCCGGAGACATCCTCAACGTCGACGTCACCGCGTACCTGAACGGTGTGCACGGCGACTGCAACGCCACCTTCCTGGTGGGTGAGGTCCATCCCCGAGCACAGGACCTGGTGGACAGGACCCATGAGGCGATGATGCGCGGCGTGAAGGTCGCCCGCCCCGGCCGCGAGGTCAACGTGATCGGGCGCGTGATCGAGAAGTTCACCGCCCGCCACGGCCTGGAATCGGTGCGCGACTACACCGGGCACGGCGTCGCCGAAGGCTTCCACAACGGCCTGGTCATCCCCCACTACGACTCCGCACCGATGTTCGACGAGGTGATCGAGGAGGGCATGACCTTCACGATCGAACCGATGGTCACCCTCGGTTCCCAGGGCTGGGAGCAGTGGGACGACGGCTGGACCGTGGTGACCAGGGACCGTTCCTTCACCGCGCAGTTCGAGCACACCATGCTGATCACCGGTGAGGGCCCGGAGCTGCTGACGGTGGTCTGAGACCACCACGTGAACCGTCCCTGCGAGGATCCGGTGCACGGGTATCGTGGGCGGCCGTGAGCACCGCGGCTGTCGGTGCATCCCCCTGCAGGGCGTTCTCGCGCCCGCCCACTGCACACAGGAGACGCGATGAGCAAGAAGGCCTTCGGCATCGACATCGGCGGGAGCGGCATCAAGGGGGCGCCGGTGGATCTGTCCACCGGCGAGCTCGCCGCCGACAGGGTGCGGATCCCCACCCCGCAGCCCTCCACCCCGGAGGCTGTGGCCGATACGGTCGCCGAGCTCATCGGCTCCTTCGACGTCGGCACCGACATGCCGGTGGGCGTCACCTTCCCCGCCGTGATCCAGGCCGGGGTCGCCCAGACCGCCGCGAACGTCGACAAGTCCTGGATCGGGACGGACGTCGACGCACTGCTCACCGAGCGCACCGGTCATGACGTCTTCGTGGTCAACGACGCCGACGCGGCCGGGATCGCCGAGATGAAGTACGGCGCCGGGCGCGGCACCTCCGGAGTGGTCCAGGTGATCACCCTGGGCACCGGCGTGGGCAGCGCGACCTTCGTGGACGGCACCCTGGTCCCGAACACGGAGCTCGGCCATCTGCTGCTGCACGGGGATTCCGCCGAGCGCTACATGGCCAGCTCCATCAAGGAGGAGCAGGATCTGGACTGGGAGACCTGGGCCGGACGGCTCCAGGAGTACTTCTCCCACCTCGAGTTCCTCTTCAGCCCCACCCGCATCATCATCGGCGGCGGGGTCTCGAAGAAGCACAAGCACTTCCTGCCGCTGCTGAACCTGAAGACCGAGATCGTGCCGGCGAAGCTGCGCAACGAGGCCGGCATCGTCGGCGCCGCGGTGCTCGCCCATCGCGAGGAGAAGACCCTGCTGAAGGCCGAGAAGAAGGCGGAGAAGTCCGCGGAGAAGAAAGAGCGGGCCAAGCGCGAGGCGGCGAAGTAGCCGCGGCGCGCCCCTCGCACCGCATCCCGTGCGGGGCGAGGGGCGGACCAGCCGGCCTGTAAGCCGGGTTCTGTGATCGGCAGCCATCCCTCTACGGTCGCCGTTGCCGACGACCTCCAGCGGTCCACCCGGGAACTCGGGCCGGCGCCCTCGAACATTCCCTGTCTGACCTTGCTCCCGGTGGGGTTTACCGTGCCGACCTCGTCACCGAGGCCGCGGTGGTCTCTTACACCACCCTTTCACCCTTACCGCCGCGCCCCGAGGGGTGCGGCGGCGGTCTGCTCTCTGTGGCACTGTCCCGCGGATCACTCCGGGTGGGAGTTACCCACCACCGTGCCGGATGGAGCCCGGACTTTCCTCGGCCACGGGAGCGGAGTCCCGTGGACGCGGCTGCCCGGCCGACTGGTCCGGAGGCAGTCTACGACGACCGTCGCGGCCTCCGCGCATCACCGGGCCCCGAGCACGTGCGCAAGGTCTCCCCACACCTGCCGGGCCCGCCGACGCGGACCGCCCAGAATGGACGGATGCTGATCATGCTGCCGCCCTCGGAGACCAAGACCCGCCCGTCAGAGGTCGACGGCGCACCCCTTGACCTCGATGCGATGAGCCTGCCGCAGCTGGGCGGGGCACGGGCCACGATGCTGCGGGCCGCCCAGCGCACCGCCGCCGGACCCGAGGCCGCCGCGCACCTGGGGGTGCCCGCCTCGGCCCCCGAACTGGTGGGGCGCATGCTGCATCTGGAGCAGGAGCCGACGGCGCCGCCCCTGGCGGTCTACTCCGGGGTGCTGTACGACCAGCTGCCGCCCGATCTCGTGCCTGCCCAGGACCGGGACGTGCTGATCCAGAGCGCGCTGTTCGGTCTCGTGGATGCTTTCGAGGACCGGATCCCCGCCTACCGCCTCTCCAACGGCTCCTCGCTCTCGCGCCTGGGGAAGGCCGGGTCCTGGTGGGCCAAGCAGCTGCGTCCCGTGGCCTCCGAGCTGCGGTCCGTGCAGGCCCGCAGCGCCTCCCCGCTGATCATCGACTGCCGCTCCGGTGGCTATCGCTCGATGATGTCTCTGCGCAGCGGGGACGGGGTGCGGGTGCTGGAGGTCGCGCCGGTGCAGGAGCGGGCCGGGATGCGCAAGGTGATCTCGCACGACGCCAAGCGGTACCGCGGCCTGGTGACCCAGGTGCTGCTGGAGCTGGACCGGGCACCGGGCACCGCCGAGGGCGTCGCCGAGGCTGTCGGTCAGGAACTGGGCGGGCAGCTGGGGGTCGAGCTCGACGGGGACAAGCTGGTGGTCGTGGACCGCGTGGACTGAGACCCGCCCGGCGTTTCAGGGGAGGCGGCCGCCCCAGGGATCGGTGGTGTGCGCGCTGATCAGCACCTCGAGGCCGGGGATCGCGGAGACCAGCAGCTCCTGGGCGAGCGGCAGCCAGAGCGCCTCGCTCGCGGCGTGCGGGACGTCGATCAGGGCCGGCACCGCAGCCGGGTCGGCCGCGGATTCCAGGTGCTCGAGCGCGGGGTGGTGGCGGAGGTCGGAGGAGATGTACACGTCGGCCTCGACGGCGCTGGCCGCCTCGAGGAAGGAGTCCCCTGCGCCGGGGCAGATGGCGACCGTGCGCACCTCCCGTGCGGCGTCACCGGTGTGCAGGATCCCGCGGGCGGTGGCAGGCACATGGTCCGCGATCACAGCGGCCAGCTGCCCCACGGTGGTGGGCTCGGTCAGGGCCCCGACGGCGCCCAGACCGAAACGGCTCGAGCCGTGCGCGGCCTCTTCCGGCAGCTCCCCCGGCACCAACGGCCGCGGCTCCTGCAGATCCAGCAGCGAGAGCCAGGCCCCGACCGTGCCGCGGGTGGAGCGGTCCACGTTGGTGTGCCCGCACCACAGCGCGGCACCGTGGCGGAGCAGATGCGTGACCACGGCGCCCTTGCCCTCGTCGGCGGGCAGGGCGCTCACTCCCCGCAGGAGCAGCGGATGGTGCGTGATCAGCATCTCCGCGTCGCGGTCGACGGCCTCGCGGGCCACCGCGAGGGTCGGGTCCACCGCCAGCAGCACCCGGTGCACGGCGGCGGCCCGCTCCCCCAGCACCAGGCCCACCTGGTCCCAGGGCTCCGCCCATCGCGGGGGGTAGGCGGCTTCGAGCACTTCGGTCACGGAGGCGACGGTGGCGGCGTCGGCAGCGGCGGTGGGAGAAGCGGCCATCTTGCTCACGCTCCCAGGGCGCGGGTCTCCACCAGCGCCGCCTGGTAGGCCTTCCAGGGCATCAGCACGCATTTGACCCGGGCAGGGAACTTCGCCGCACCCAGCAGCGCGACCCCGTCGCCGATGAGGTCCTCGTCCCCGTCGACCCGGCCGCGAGAGCGCATCGCCTCCTCGAAGTGGGCTTGGACGGGTTCGATCTCGGCGACGGTCCGGCCGATCAGCAGATCGGCCATGATCGAGGCGGAGGCGCGACTCATGGCGCAGCCGACGGCGTCGTAGGAGATGTCCCGGATCCGCTCGGCGCCCTCCGTGGTCAGCTGCAGCCGCAGAGTGATCTCGTCCCCGCAGACGGGGTTGACGTGCTGGACCTCGGAGCTGAACGGTTCGCGCAGGCCGGCGTGCAGCGGTCGCCTGTCGTGCTCGATGACCAGCTCGGTGTACAGGGCGGACAGGGGTGTGCTCATGAGAAGGATCCGAAGAACTCGACGGTGTGGGCGACGCCGGAGACGAAGGCCTCGACCTCGGCGGCGGTGGTGTGGACGGAGAAGCTGGCACGGGTGGTGCCGTGCAGACCGAAGCGGCGGTGCAGCGGCCAGGCGCAGTGGTGGCCCACCCGCACCTCGAGGCCGAGCGAGTCCAGCACCTGGCCGACGTCGTGGGGGTGACGCCCGGCGATGTCGAAGGAGACTGCGCCGGTGCGCTGCGCGGACGCTGCCGGACCGATGATCCGTACTCCGTCGATGCCGGCCAGTCCGGTCAGCGCCTGCTGCGTGAGCGCCTGTTCGTGGGCGGCGATGCGGTTCATGCCGAGGGCGTCGAGGTAGTCGCAGGCGGCGGCGAGGCCGACGGCCTGGGAGATCGGCGGCGTGCCGGCCTCGAAGCGGGCGGGCGGCTCCGCATAGGTGCTGTGCTCCATCTGGACCATCTCGATCATCGAGCCTCCGGTGAGGAACGGCGGCATCTGCGCCAGCAGCTCGAAGCGGCCCCACAGCACGCCGATGCCGGTGGGGCCGAGCATCTTGTGCCCGGACAGCGCGACCAGATCGACCCCGAGGGCCGTGACGTCGAAGGGCATGTGGGGCGCGGACTGCGCGGCATCCAGGACCGTCAGGGCGTCGACGGAGCGGGCCGCTTCGACCAGGCGCTCGACGGGGTTGATGGTGCCCAGCACGTTGGACTGGTGGGTGAAGGCGATGACCCTGGTGCGCTCGGTGACCAGGGAAGAGAGCTCGGTGAGGTCGAGGGTGAAGTCATCCGCCATCGGGATCCAGCGCAGGTGCGCCCCGGTGCGGCGGGCGAGCTCCTGCCAGGGCACCAGGTTCGCGTGGTGCTCCATCTCGGTGACCAGGATCTCATCACCCTCGCGCACTCGCAGGTGGTCCGGGGTGGAGTCGTCGCCGCTGCCCAGCGAGTGGGCGACCAGGTTCAGCGCCTCGGTGGCGTTCCTGGTGAACACCACCTCGTCGGGCGAGGGGGCGCCGAGGAAGTCCGCGACCCGTTCACGCGCGCCCTCGTAGGCGTCGGTCGCCGCACCGGCCATGCGGTGCGCTCCGCGTTTGACCGCGGCGTTGTCGTGGGTGAGGTAGGCGACCTCGGCGTCGATCACCGGGCGCGGTCGCTGCGAGGTCGCACCGCCATCGAGGTAGATCATCGGGGTGTCCGGATCGAGCATGCGGGACAGTATCGGGAAATCTGCTCGGATCGCCTCGAGGTCGAACTCTCTGCTGGGTGCACTCACCTGCGCGGCTCCTCCTTCACGTCGACCCTGCCGGGGCTGCGCGGGATGCGGAGCGGACCGGTCACGGCAATGGCCCCAGTCTAGGTGGCCGCTCGGGACGGAGCCCGGGCCGTGAGATCCTGTGCACGGGCGGGACCCAGCCAGCGCCCGCACCCGCGTCACGAACAGCCCGGAGGTGGCACCATCGATTCGCTCATCCTGATCGCCCTGTTCGTGGCGATCCTGGTCTCCGTGGTCGTGCTGATCGGGCGCATGCTCGTGCGGCGTCGCGAGCAGCGTGAGCGCTGGGAGGCCGCCGGCCGTCCGGAGCCGCTGCCCCGCACCGCTGAGCAGAAGGAGCAGGACCGCAGGACTTCGATCACCTGGGGCTGCCTGCTGGTCGCCGTGCCGGTCGTGCTGGTGCTGCTGTACGCCGTGACCCGCTGAGCACCGCTGCCGCACCCGGTGCGGCGCACCTCGGCACAATCCCGGCCCCGCACCGAGGGTGCAGGGCCGGGATCTTCGTGCGGTGGGTCGTGAGGGGCTCGAACCCCCGACCTTCTGGGTGTAAACCAGACGCTCTGACCAACTGAGCTAACGACCCGGGCGGGGGCGCACCCCCGTGACCGCGGCGGCGGTCAGTTGGTGCGGCTCGCCAGGCGGGTACCGGTCCAGTCCGCGGCCAGATTCATCGAGCTCATGACTCGCAGACCGGCGATCCCGGCGCTCTCCTGGATGTCTCCGGGCATCACGTGCCCGTCGCGACCCGCCTTGGGGGTCAGCACCCAGACGGGGGCACCGGCATCGATGTTGCGCAGGGTGTCGACCATGGCGTCGGTGAGGTCACCGTCGCCCTCGCGCCACCACAGCACGACGGCGTCCACGATCTCCTGGGTGTCCTCGTCCTCGAGCTCCTCACCGATGAGGTCCTCGATCGCATCACGCAGATCGAGATCGACATCATCGTCGTAGCCGATCTCCTGCACGATCTGACCCGAGGTGAAACCCAGCGCCTCGGACAGGGAGCTGGACGAAGGGGCGTCGGCCGACGGTGACAAGAAGGAACTCCTTACAAACGGGGGCAAAGCAGGTAAGGCCAGCGGCCAGAAGGGCACAGTGCCCCTAAGGTCGGATGGCGCGCGGCCGAGTCTATGTCACGTGACACCGGTGCGCATCACGGGACCGGAGTCCCGATCCGGGCGGCTCCGCTCCGTGATGTCCTGTGTGTCACAGATGAGACGGGAGTGTGGAGGTCCCGCGCCGCCACGGCGACGGTAGGCTTGCCTGCACCGAGGCCGAAGGAGCCGGGCCCACAGGCGATCCTCAGCTCCCACGGCCGGTCCGTCGCCTCCCGTAGAGAGAAGGACAGTGTGACTTCGCACGAGACTCCTCGTCCCATCGGCATCAATCTGCCGAGCCATGCCCAGGATCCGGATCCGGAAGAGACCCGGGAATGGCTGGATTCGTTCGACGGTCTCGTCGAGCACCGCGGCCCCGAGCGCGCCTCTGAGATCGTCCAGAGCGTGATCCAGCACGCGCGCGAGGAGGACATCCACCTCCCCGAGTCGCTGACCACGGACTACGTCAACACGATCGACGCGGATCAGCAGCCGGAGTATCCCGGTGACCCCGAGCTCGAGAAGGAGCTGCGGAACATCAACCGCTGGAACGCGGCGATGGTCGTGCATCGCGCGCAGGCCCCCGGCATCGGCGTGGGCGGGCACCTCTCCAGCTACGCCTCGATCGCCACCATGTACGAGGTCGGCTTCAACCACTTCTTCCGCGGACGGAACCATCCCGGCGGCGGAGACCACGTCTTCTTCCAGGGTCATGCCTCCCCCGGCATCTACTCCCGCGCGTTCATGATGGGCCGCCTCTCCCAGGAGGATCTCGACGGCTTCCGCCAGGAGGTCTCCAGCGAGCACGGCATGCCCTCCTACCCGCATCCGCGCGCGATGAAGGACTTCTGGGAGTTCCCGACCGTATCGATGGGCATCGGCCCGGTCGCCGCGATCGAGCAGGCCTCCTTCGACCGCTACCTGCAGAACCGCGGGCTGAAGGACACCAGCGAGCAGCACACCTGGGCCTTCCTCGGCGACGGCGAGATGGATGAGGTCGAGTCCCGCGGTGCGTTGCACATCGCCGCCAAGGAGCACCTGGACAACCTCACGTTCGTGGTCAACTGCAACCTGCAGCGCCTGGACGGCCCGGTCCGCGGCAACGGCAAGATCATCCAGGAGCTGGAGAGCCAGTTCCGCGGCGCCGGCTGGAACGTCATCAAGGTGATCTGGGGTGCCGGCTGGGATCCGCTGCTGGAGAAGTCCACCGACGGCGCGCTGATCGACCTGATGAACGCCACCCCGGACGGCGACTACCAGACCTACCGGGCCGAGGACGGCGCCTTCATCCGGGACAACTTCTTCGGTCGCGATCCGCGCACGAAGGCTCTGGTCGAGGACCTCTCCGACGAGGACATCTGGTGGAAGCTCAACCGCGGCGGTCACGACGCGAAGAAGATCTACTCCGCGTTCAAGCAGGCCACCGAGGCCAACGGCAAGCCCACCGTGATCCTCGCCCACACCGTCAAGGGCTATCGCCTGGGCAAGAACTTCGCAGGCCGCAACGCGACCCACCAGATGAAGAAGTTCACCCTCGAGGACCTCAAGGCGCTGCGCGACACCCTGCGCATCCCGATCAGCGACGAGCAGCTCGAGTCCGGCAGCGTCTACGACGCCCCGTTCTACCTGCCCGACGACGACGCACCGGTGATGAAGTACCTCAAGGAGCACCGTGCGGCCCTCGGCGGCCCGGTCCCCTCGCGCCGCACCGAGCACAAGCCGCTCAACCTGCCCGGCGACAAGGCCTACGAGGTCGTCAAGCGCGGTTCCGGCAAGCAGGAGATCGCCTCGACGATGGCTCTGGTGCGCCTGCTGAAGGACCTCATGCGGGACAAGGAGACCGGCAAGCGCTGGGTGCCGATCGTCCCCGACGAGGCCCGCACCTTCGGCATGGACTCGCTGTTCCCGACGGCCAAGATCTACAACCCCGACGGTCAGAACTACCTGTCCGTGGACCGCGACCTGCTGCTGGCCTACAAGGAGTCCACCTCCGGCCAGATCAAGCACATGGGCATCAACGAGATCAGCTCCACCGCAGCGTTCACCGCGGCCGGCACCTCGTACGCCACGCATGACTTCCCGATGATCCCGTTCTACATCTTCTACTCGATGTTCGGGTTCCAGCGCACCGGCGACTTCTTCTGGGCCGCCGGGGATCAGATGGCCAAGGGCTTCGTGATCGGTGCGACCGCGGGCAAGACCACGCTCGCCGGCGAGGGCCTGCAGCACATGGACGGCCACTCCCCGATCCTGGCCTCCACGAACCCCGGCGCGGTCATCTACGACCCCATCTACGGGTACGAGCTGGGACACATCATCCGCGACGGCCTGCAGCGCATGTACGGCGAGGACGACCGCACGGACGAGGTCTTCTACTACATCACGGTCTACAACGAGCCGATGGTGCAGCCGAAGGAGCCGGAGAACCTGGACGTCGAGGGTCTGCTCAAGGGCATGTACCTGCTCGAGCCCAAGCCCGAGGGCGAGGGCCCCGAGGCGCAGCTGCTGGCGTCCGGCGTCGGTGTGCCGTGGGCGCTGCACGCCCGTGAGCTGCTGGCGGAGGACTGGGGCGTCAACGCCAACGTCTGGTCGGTGACCTCGTGGACCGAGATGCGCAAGGAGGCCCTGGAGGTCGAGAAGCACAATCTCCTGAACCCCGAGGACCAGCGCACCCCGTGGATCTCCCAGCGTCTCGAGGACGTCCAGGGGCCCTTCGTCGCCACCTCCGACTACGACTACCTGGTCCCGGACATGATCCGCGAGTGGGTCCCGGGCCGCTACGGCGTGCTCGGTGCTGACGGCTGGGGCTTCTCGGACACCCGGCCCGCCGCCCGCCGCTACCTGAAGATCGATGCGCACTCGATGGTCGTCAAGGCTCTCCAGCTGCTCGCCCAGGAGGGCAAGGTGGACCCGTCGGTGGTCCGTCAGGCCATCGACAAGTACGACCTGACGAACGTGAACGCCGGGCAGTCCGGCTCGTTCGGCGGCGAGTCCTGATCATCCCGTCGGGCCGCCCGTCCTCGGCGACGGGCGGCCCGACGGTCCTTTCCGCCATCGGCCCGTCTCGCCATCCGAGCGGGCCGTCCCCGTCTCTCTCCCCTGGAGGTCCCTGTGCTCGCGATCGTCTGTCCCGGACAAGGGGCGCAGAAGCCCGGTTTCCTGAGTCCGTGGCGCGAGCTGCCCGGTGTCGCAGAAGCGCTCGCCTCGCTTTCGGAGCCGGCCGGCATCGACCTGCTCCGCCACGGCACCGAGTCCGATGCGGACACCATCCGTGATACCGCCGTGGCCCAGCCGCTGCTGGTGGCATCCGGCATCATCGCCGCCTCGGCCCTGTACCAGGGTGAGGGCCTCCCCTCGGCCGACGCGTTCGCCGGCCACAGCGTCGGCGAGCTGACCGCCGCCGCTCTGGCCGGGGTGCTCAGCAATGAGGATGCCATGCGTCTGGTCGCGGTCCGTTCGCAGGCGATGGCGAAGGCCGCCGCGGCTGAGCCCACCTCGATGGCCGCCGTCGTCGGCGGCGTGCGCGAGGACGTCGTGGCGACGATCGAGCGCCACGGCCTGCGCGCGGCCAATATCAACTCCGCCGCGCAGGTGGTCGCCGCGGGCACGACAGCCCAGATCGCTGCCCTCGCACAGGACGGGCCGGCCCGGGCCCGCGTGATCCCGCTGCAGGTCGCCGGAGCGTTCCACACCCCGCACATGGCCGGCGCCCGCGAGGAGCTCGCCGCCTTCGCCCCCCGCCTGAGGCCCCACGACCCGACGGTGCCGCTGATCTCCAACGCGAGCGGCGAGGTCATCAGCTCCGGCGCCCGCTACCTCGAGCTGATCGTGGACCAGGTCGCCGCCCCCGTCGACTGGGAGGCCTGCATGGCGACGCTGCGTGACCGCGGGGTGACCGCGATGATCGAGGTCGCTCCGGCCGGGACTCTGACCGGGCTGGCCAAGCGCGAGCTGAAGGGCATCGCCCTGGCGAACCTCAACACCCCCGATGACCTCGACGCCGCCCGCACCCTGGTGCGCGAGCATGCCGGCGCCGCTGCCGCCCACACCGCCCAGGAGAACTGACATGGCCGTCTCCCTCGCCCCTCAGCCCACCGTCGCCGGATCCCGGGTCCTCGCCTACGGCGCCGCGCGCGGCGACCTCATCGTGCCCAATGATGACCTGGTCGGCCCGATCGACTCCTCGGACGAGTGGATCCGCAAGCGCACCGGCATCATCACCCGTAAGCGGGCCAGCGCGGATGTCGGCGTCAAGGATCTCGCGCTCACCGCGGCGCGGGAGGCGATCGAGCGCTCCGGCATCGAGCTGGAGACGCTCGACGCGATCATCGTCTCCACCATCACCTTCCCGTACCAGACACCGTCGCTGGCCACGCTGCTGGCCGGTGAGCTGGGCCGTCCCGACGTCATCGCCTACGACATCTCCGCGGCCTGCGCCGGCTTCGCCTACGGGATCGGCCAGGCGGACTCGCTGATCCGCTCCGCGGCGGCCCGCAACGTGCTGGTGATCGGCGCGGAGAAGCTCTCCGACGTCGTCTCCCCCACCGATCGCTCGATCTCCTTCCTGCTCGGCGACGGCGCGGGCGCCGCGATCGTCGGCCCGAGCGAGCAGCCGAAGATCGGCCCGACGGTGTGGGGCAGCGACGGCGAGCACTGGGGCACCATCCGGATGACGAACTCCCTCACCGACTTCCGTGACGGCAAGGGCGAATGGCCCACCCTCGAGCAGGACGGCCGCACCGTGTTCCGCTGGGCCGTCTGGCACACCGCGGAGAAGATCCGCGAGATGCTCGACAAGTCCGGCCTGACCGTCGAGGACATCGACGTGTTCGTGCCCCATCAGGCGAACATGCGCATCATCGACGAGCTCGCCAAGCAGCTGAAGCTGCCGGAGGACGTCGTGATCGGTCGCGACATCGCCGAGACCGGCAACACCTCGGCCGCCTCCATCCCGCTGGCCACGCACCGGCTGATCGAGGAGGGCGCCGTCAAGAGCGGCGACGTGCTCGTGCAGTTCGGCTTCGGCGCGGGCCTCGCCTATGCCGGTCAGGTGCTGATCCTGCCCTGATCCGGCCCCGATCCGCCCCGAAGGACTGTCAGCCGCGTCACGCCACGCGGCGGACACATTCCCCACCAGCCGGTTACTGCTCGGTAGCACGGGTAGTCTGTGACCGCCACACATCCGCACACCTGAAGGAGCATCCATGGCACACACCGAGAACGAGATCCTCGAGGGCCTCGCCGAGATCGTGAACGAGGAGACCGGTGTCGCCACCGAGGACGTCAAGCTCGAGAAGTCCTTCACCGACGACCTCGACATCGACTCCATCTCGATGATGACCATCGTGGTCAACGCCGAGGAGAAGTTCGACGTCCGCATCCCCGACGAAGAGGTCAAGAACCTCGCCACCGTCGGCGACGCCGTCAAGTACATCGAGGGCGCTCAGAACTGAGCCCCACCTGACGCCCGGGACGATCCCGTCCCGGGCGTCGCCGTTTCGCCAGACGCCCCGACCCGGAGGTCCGTATGCCCGCTCCCCGTTCCCGTGTCGCCGTGACCGGCCTCGGCACCGTCAGCCCGCTCGGCGGTGACGTCACCTCCACCTGGG
The DNA here is from genome assembly GCF_002216795.1 of Brachybacterium avium. Classification (NCBI taxonomy): domain Bacteria; kingdom Bacillati; phylum Actinomycetota; class Actinomycetes; order Micrococcales; family Dermabacteraceae; genus Brachybacterium; species Brachybacterium avium. The sequence continues at coordinate 198,214 of NZ_CP022316.1, forward strand.
AGGCCGCCCTGGCCGGCACCTCCACAGCGCGCACCTTCGACAACGACTGGAAGGAGCGCTACGGGCTGTCCGTGGACTTCGCCTGCCAGCTGGTCCCCGGTGCGCTCGACGGGCTCAGCCGCCCGGAGTCCCGGAAGCTGGACCCCTCCGGTCAGTACTCCATGGTCGCCGCGCGCGAGGCCTGGGCTGACGCCGGCGCTCCCGAGGTCGCCCCCGAACGGCTCGGCGTCGTGGTCGGCACCGGCATCGGCGGGATCTGGACGACGCTGGACCAGTGGGACGTGGTGCGTGAGCGCGGTGCCCGACGGGTCAATCCGTTCACCGTGCCGATGCTGATGGCCAACGGGTCGTCCGCGCAGATCTCCATGGAGCTCGGCGCCCGTGCCGGCGCCCACACCCCAGTCTCCGCCTGCGCCTCCGGCGCCGAGGCCGTGGCCCTGGGAATGGGCATGATCCGCGACGGTCGCGCCGATGTGGTCGTCGTCGGCGGCACCGAGGCGTCGATCCACCCGATGACCATCGCCGCCTTCGCGAACATCCGTGCCCTCTCGGGCCGGGTCGATGATCCCGAGCACGCCTCGCGCCCCTACGACGTGGACCGCGACGGCTTCGTCCTCGGCGAGGGCGCCGCCATCCTGGTGCTCGAGAGCGAGGAGCACGCCGCCGCCCGCGGTGCCCGCGTGTACGCCTACGCCTCCGGGCGCGGCATGGCCTCGGATGCGCACCACATCTCCGCGCCCTCGGCCGAGGGCCAGGCTCGTGCCGTGCGGGAGGCGCTGGAGGATGCCGACCTCGCCGCGCACGACATCGTCCACGTCAACGCCCATGGCACCTCCACCCCGCTCGGCGACATCGGCGAGCTGCGCGCCGTCTCCGATGCTCTCGGCGGCGTCACCGACCAGATCGTGGTCACCTCGACCAAGTCGATGACCGGTCACCTGCTGGGCGGCGCCGGAGCACTCGAGTCCCTGTTCTCCGTTCTGGCCTCGCACCACCGGATCGCGCCGCCGACGATCAACATCGAGAACCTCGATCCCGAGACCCCGATGCGGATCGCGCAGAACACCCCGGCCGAGCTGCCCGGCGGCGACATCGCCGTGCTGAACAACGCCTTCGGCTTCGGTGGGCACGATATCGCGACGGTGTTCACCAACGCCTGAGCGGCACTGCCGCGCCGGGCCGGCGCCGCCTCGTGCGGTGCGGGACGGAGTACGGGGTACGGAACGCCTTCCTCACAGGAAGCCGTTCCGTACCCCGTTCTCGTGTGTCAGGGGCGTCGGCCGTCCCTGCCAGGCATCGACCCGAGCCCTCCCCGCAGTCAGCTGACGCGGTGGAGCCAGCGCATCGGGACGCCCTCGCCGGCGTGGCGGTAGATCTCGAGGTCCTCGTCCCACGGACCCCCCAGGGCGATGCCGAGCTCGCGGCGCAGCGCCGCGGGATCATCACCGGCCCGGTCCATGCAACCGCGCACGTGATCCTCGGTGAGCACGATGTTGCCGGCGTGGTCGGTCGCGGCATGATGGATGCCGAGCTCGGGAGTGCAGCTCCAGCGCGCACCGTCGACCAGTGCGGTGGATTCCTGGGTCACCTCGAAGCGGACCTCGTGCATGCCGCGCAGGGCACTGACCAGGCGTGCGCCGGTGTCCTCGCGTCCGCGCCAGGTCATCTCGGCTCGCTGCAGCCCGCGCCCCACCGGCTGGTCCTCCCAGCGGATGCGTGCGGGCACGCCGATAACTCCGCTGGCGGCCCATTCGATGTGCGGCGTGAGGGCCCGCGGAGCGGAGTGGATATACAGAACGCCCTGGGTCATCTCGTTCCTTCCGGTGTCCGATGCGTCTTCCCCAACGAATCGGTCCTGCGGAGGGATCTGATGACGGCGAGTGCCTGTCAGTGCAGAGCTTAGATGGTCTCCCTGATCTGGCGCAACGCCCGCTTCTTCACAGAGCGCTCGAGGCCGTCGATGTAGAGCACTCCGTCGAGGTGGCCGACCTCGTGCTGGATGAGCCGGGCGACCAGGCCCTCCCCCGCCAGCTCGATCTCCTGGCCCTCGACGTCCATGCCCACGCAGCGGGCGTAGGCGGATCGCGTGCGCGGGAAGAACAGCCCGGGCACCGAGAGGCAGCCTTCGTCATCGTCCTGCAGCTCCTCGGAGAGCTCGACGATGACGGGGTTGAGGATGCAGCCCAGACCGCCGTCCTCCCCGAGGTTCCAGGAGAACGCGCGCAGGCTCACCCCGATCTGGTTCGCCGCCACCCCGGCACGACCCTCGTCGTCGACGGTGTCCAACAGGTCCTGGACGAGGGTGCGCGTGCCGTCGGTGATCTTCCGGATCGGATCGCACGCAGTGCGCAGCACCGGGTCGCCGACGATGCGGATGGGGCGCACGGTCATGCCTGATCCGCCTCCGGGGTATCGGGGTCCTCGACGCCGAGAACGCGGTGGGTGACCTCCGCGCCGGGCACCACGGTGCGCTCGACCGTGCAGCCGGCGGCGACCGCGCGGCCGAAGACCTTCACCACGGCGGCGACCTCCTGCTCGGTGAGCCCCTCCAGCGGGAGCTGCACCTCCTCGGCGATCGCGAGATAGCGATTCTGCTTCTCATCGGAGGTGCCGTGCGCCCACAGCCGCATGGCGAAGTCCTCGCCGAGGCGGCGGGAGAGGTTCACATCGGTGCTCATGCCGGCGCAGCCGATCAGGGCGAGCTTCAGCAGCTCGCCGGGGCTGACCTCGCCCTCGCCGTGGCCGATCGGGATCTCGACGCCGCGCTGGGTGCGACCGACGAGGGTGCGCTCTCCGGTGCGGTCTGCCCAGACGCTGCCGGGGCCGAAGTTCTCCGGGAGCTCGAAACGGTCATCGGGGACGGAGGTCATCGTCCTTCTCCTTCACGAGAACCAACGGGAAATGAGACAGCCCGGAGGTCTCCGGGGCTGTGCTCCTGTGCTGGGCTCCCGCACTTGGATTCGAACCAAGAACCGCTCGATTAACAGTCGAGTGCTCTGCCGTTGAGCTATGCGGGATCGACCTGGACGACAGTAGCAGGGTTCCGGTCCGCTTCGCATCCCGGAACCCCGCCTCGACCGGCCACTATGACGAAGGTAACCCCTCGCACGACGGTCCTGCTGCAGGCGATGCGGCCGTCGCGCCATCGGGCCGGGTGGAGGCGCGCACCACCAGCCCGGGCTCGATCGCCCGGGACTCCTGGAGCGATGCCTGCGATGCGCCGCGCCGACTCCGCCCCGCCTCGATCACCTCGAGCAGGCGCGTCGCGGCCACCCGCCCGTACTCGATGGCCGAACGACCGATGGCGGTGATCGGAGGGCGGTGGGTGCGGGTCAGCGCCGAGTCCTCATAGCTCGCGACCGCGACGTCCTCGGGATCCGGGATCCGGTCTCCCCGAGCACGTGGCTCCCGGCCAAGGCCATCTCGTCGCTGTCGAAGACGATCGCGGTGGGGGGCTCCGGGCGCGCCATCAGCTCGTCGGTGGCGACCTCGGCGCCGCGAGTGCCGAAGCCGGCGTCCTGGGTGATCGCCTCGATGCCGAGCTCGGCGCAGCGCTCGGTGAACGCCCGATCACGCAGCAGGGTATGGAGGAAGTCCTCGTTGCCCGCCACCCGGGCCAGGCGCTGGTGACCGAGCTCGGCCAGATGGTCCACCAGCAGGCGGGTCGCGTGGGCGTCGTCGACATAGACCGAGGGCAGGGAGCCGTGGTGTCCCGGCCCGCCGACCACGAGCGCGGGCAGCCCGAGATCCTCGAGCGCAGGGATGCGGGGATCATCCTGGCGCAGGTCCACGACCACCACTCCGTCCACCCGGCGCTGCGCGAACCAGCGGCGGAAGGTGTCGATCTCGTCGTCGGTGGTCTCCACGATCTTCATCTGGAGCGAGTAGTCACGGCGACTGAGCACCTCCTGCAACCCGGCCACGAAGGCGCCGAAGAACGCCTCGGTCCCGAGCACCTCGGCCGGCCTGGCCAGCACCATCCCGACCGTGAGCACCGGGGCTCCGGCGAGGGCGCGCGCCGCGGGCGAGGGTTCCCAGCGCAGCTCTGCGGCGATCGCCATGATCCGTTCCCGGGTCGTCTCCGAGACTCCGGGCCTCCCGTTCACGGCGAGGGAGACGGCAGCCGGAGTGACCCCGGCGCGGCGGGCGATGTCCGCGATGGTGACGCGCTGCCCCCGGCCGCTGCCGGGCTGTGTGCTGGTGGTCATCGTCCACCCTCTCCGGCCGGCGCGGCGCAACCCGCCCACGACCTCGACTAAACCGCTATAGTAACAGGATGCGACCACAAGGCACCGGGTCGGACATGTCCGGTTCCCCTGCGCCCGCTTCGTGAGTGTCGCCGCGAACGCCGCCCCCGAGCACTGTCCGACGGAAGGACACGATGTCTGCCTCCCCCCACACCTCGGCCGGTGCCGCTCCGGTGCGATTCGGTGTCAACTACACGCCGCGGCAGGGATGGTTCCATTCCTGGCTCGACCTGGACCTGGACGCTGTCGGCGAGGACCTCGCCGCCGTCGCGTCCCTCGGCGTCGATCATATCCGCGTGTTCCCGCTGTGGCCGCTGCTCCAGCCCAACCGCACCCTGATCCGCCCCCGCGCGCTCGACGACGTGCGCGCGGTGGTGGACATCGCCGCACAGCTCGGGCTCGACGTCGTGGTCGACGCGATCCAGGGGCACCTCTCGAGCTTCGACTTCGTCCCCAGCTGGCTGGCGACCTGGCACCGACGGAACATGTTCACCGACCCCGAGGTGGTCACGGCGACCGCACAGCTGGTGCGCGCGCTGGCGAGCCGGTTGGCCGACGCCCCGAATCTGCTGGGCCTCTCGCTCGGCAACGAGGTCAACCAGTTCTCCGCCTCCAACCACCCCGACCCCGATGCCCTCACGATCTTCGAGGCGGAGGCGTGGACGCGGACGCTCCTGGACGCCGCCCGCGACGGCGCCCCGCGCGGGATGCACACCGTCGCCAACTACGACGCCGCCTGGTTCATGGACGACCACGCCTTCACCCCCGATCAGTCCGCACAGCTCGGCGATGCGACCGTGGTCCATTCCTGGATCTTCGACGGCACCGGCCAGCGCTACGGCGCCCGCTCCCACGAGGTCGCCCATCGCACCGAGTACTACCTCGAGCTGGCCCGCGCCTTCTCCCCCGCCCCGGAGCGCCCGCTCTGGCTCCAGGAGGTCGGCGCCCCCCGCAGCATCCTGGAGAAGACGGACGTCCCCTGGTTCGTGCGCAGCACCGTCGAGAACTCCCTGCAGTGCCCCGAGCTCTGGGGCATCACCTGGTGGTGCTCGCACGACGTCTCCCGCTCCCTGGCGGACTTCCCACCGCTGGAGCACACCCTCGGCCTGTTCGACGAGGAGGGCCGGCTCAAGGGCTCCGGCGCAGCCTTCCGGGACGCGATCGCCGCGGCCCGCGAACAGCCGGCCCCGGCACCCCGGGGGCGGGCGATCGACCTGCCCGTCGGCCCAGACCCGCTGCTGCTGCGCAGCGCCGCAGCACCCGGCGGCTCGGTCTTCGAGCAGTGGATGGACGCCTCGCGCGCCGGGGAGCGCCCCACCCTCCGGGTGGTCCGCGAGCTGGCCGACGTCACCGCAGGCGATACCCGCACCGGTGGCGCGGCCGCGACACGCGTCAGCCCCTGAGCGCGAGGGGCGACGCCCGGTGGCCGACCAGGCCACCGGGGTCCTCCGTGATAGATTCCTGACCGCCCTGCTCGCAGGGTTCGGGCCAGTAGCTCAGCCGGTCAGAGCAGCGGACTCATAATCCGTCGGTCGCGGGTTCAAGCCCCGCCTGGCCTACGTGGCCTGCGATTTCGCTCCATCCGCTGCGTAGTGGAATCCGCAGGAACGCGTACAGAGCGAGAAGTGATCGCTCGCGTGTCACGCGAGCGTCCGCGTTCGCGTCCGAGGGCTGATGATCAACGGTGCGTCGGAGGGTGTGGAAAGTCGCCCGGGGGAGCCCTGCGCGGCTGCTGCGGCACCGCGCCGGCGCATCAGCTGGATCGGGTGCCGTGGCCGTCCGCATCGGGTTCGCTGCGGAGCCGGTCGGCGATCTCCTCCTCGGGCCGGGGCGCGATCGTCTGATCGTCCTCGAGCTCCTGAATCGGTTCCTCCCCCGGAGAGGGGTCGAACTCAGGCTTCTCACGTGGTGCGATCATCACAGGTCCTCCGATGCCGTGGCACCCCAGAATACGTTCTGCAGCACGCATATGCACCGGATGGCAGCTTCCGGGCGTCGGTGGCGCTACCCATCACGCTGGGCAGGCTCGGTCCAGAGCGTCGCCGAGCAGACCGAGATCAGGTCGGCATGACGGTCTTCAGGCGCGGGTGACGGTGGTCGTGACCGGGGTCGGATTCTGGAAGATGTCGAGCACCGGGCAATGGGCATCGACGGTTTCGCGCAGCTCGTCGTAGCGCTCGTCCGTCTCCGGGCCGGAGATCTCGATGTTCAGCCGTACCTCCGAGAAACCGGCGCGCACGGACTCGTCGGCGCCGAACAGACGCGCGGCGTCCAGATCGGCCTCAGCCCTGATGACGATGTCGTCGAAGGGAATTCCGAGCTGCTGCGCGTAGAGGCGATAGACCACGACCTGGCAGCCGGCCAACGCACCGAGAGCGTATTCGACCGGGCTGCTCCCGATGTCATCACCCGCCAGCACCGCAGGCTCGTCGACGACGAAGAAGTGCTTGCCGGCGCGCACAGTCGTCGCCACCGAACCGGTGCCGACTCCTTCGACCGCATACTTCAGATGGGCGCTGGAGCGATGGGCATCGATACGCTCGGCCCACGCCTTCCCGGCTTCCGTGAGGCGAGCGGCGCGATCCTCGGCAGTGGTCTCGGGGGCAGCGGACTGGATGCTTGCGGTGATCGTCATGACGTCGACGATAGAAGTGCCTGCTGCGGGTGCCAAGAGGACCGAAATCTGCCGTCATCGAGCGTCATCTGGTGCCTCCATGGCTGCGGACCGGATCCACCTCCTGGGTTCTCGAAGCGGACCGCCGCGCCTTCAAAGGACAGGCTTTCTGCGCCCGTCTTCGCTGGTCATGAGATGATGGTGCCGTTGATCCGTCAGTCGCGGGTTCACACACCGCCGGGCCCGCCGGACCGTACACCGCATGGTCGATGCGCTGGTCGGCTCTCCGCGGCGAGAGCCGACCAGCGCCTCCGTCTCGCAGGGAGTGCCGATGTCTCACCAGGATGCACTGAGCGCCTACGTCCAGGAACACGCCGAGCGCGCGCTGCAGGGGCTGCTGTCCATCGAACGCGCCACTGAGGGCGAACTGGACCGAACGCTGACGGTCCAGGTGGTGCACGAGACCCGCACCTCCCTGCGCCGGCTGCGGGCGATCCGGGCCACCTTCCCGGAATCCTTCTCGCAGCACGATGCCGACACCGCCCGGGCCGACCGCGACCTGCGGTTCGTCGCCCGCACGCTCAGCGAGCTGCGCGACACCGACGTGCTCGGTGAGGGTCTGCTGGAGCAGGTCCAGGCCCTGCCCGCCTCATGGATCCTCGGACCGGTCCAGGAGGACCTCGCCGCCGCACTGGCCCGGCGGCGCGGGGCGGCGGTCGCTCATGTCGCCGCGCGCCACGGCAGCGCACGCTGGCGCGAGGCCGCCGACCAGCTCGGGTCGTGGCAGCAGGATCCGCCCCGGCTCCTCGAGCAGGAGCCGCTGCACCTGCTCGAGCGGGCACGGAGCGAGGTACGCGCACGGCTCCAGGCGGCGGGCGGAGATCCGCATGCCCTGCACTCGGCCCGCAAGGTCGCCAAACGCTGGCGCTATGCCGCGGAGCTGCTGCTGGCCGAGGAGCCGGGCGCGGCGCCGCATCACGAAGCCGCCACGACCGTTCATCTCGTGCTCGGCCAGATGCAGGATGCGGTGGTGGCCATGGACTTTCTGCTCGAGCATGCCGGCATGGGCAGGCGCAGCGGTCACAACGCCTTCACCACGGGGATGCTGCACCAGCGTGCCCAGCAGCAGGTCCAGGACATCGCGGCACGAGCGCCGAACCTGCTCTGACCTGCGTCGGTCGGTCAGTCCAGCGCCCGATCGACCGCCCTCCTCCCGCGCGCACGCTCGCAGTTGGTCGGTCAGTCCTCGAGCGCGCGCAGGGCGCGGCGGCGGCCCTGCACCTGGGCCAGGCGCGCCATGATGTCCTGGTGGCGCTCGGCGTCGGAGGGGTCGGTGCGCTGCAGGCGCTGCTTGAGCACCGAGTACTCGCGGGTGAGGGACAGCTCCGCGAGCCGGTCCAACAGCGAATGCGCGAGGCGTCGCAGCCCCTCCTCGTCCCGGGCCGGGAGATCGAGGTTCGCGATCTCCACGATCAGCGGGCGCACCGTCTCGCCGGCGATCTCGAGGACCTGTTCGAGATAGCGGGCGGCGTGGAGCTGACCCTCCACGGCATCCAGCAGGGTGCCGGCGGCGAGCATCACGTCCCAGACTCCCTGCAGCGCGGGGACGTGGAAGGCGTCGTCTGGCAGGGTGGCGACCTTCTCGGTCTCCAGCAGCTGCGGGGACTGGAGCATCACCGCGAGCGACTGCGTCTCGACCATGCCCACGGGGTCGCGGGGGCTGACCACGTCCGCCAGGCGGGCCGCCGGTATCGCAGCGGCCTCCCCGTCGGCCGTCGTCTGCTCGCCGGGCACTGCCGGGTCCGGCACGGGGCGCTGCGGCTCCAGGCGCTGCGCGGAGCGTCCCTCGCTGCGGGCGGCGTCGTGCACGGCGCGCAGCACTGTGGACTCATCCATCCCCAGCCAGCCGGACAGTCGCCGCGCGTACTCGGGCCGCATCGCCCGGTCACGGATCCGGGCCACCACCGGCGCGGCCATCCGCAGCGCGGTGACCTGCCCCTCGACGGTGTCGAGGTCGACCTGGGAGATGGCGGTGCGGATCGCGAACTCGAACAGCGGCCGACGGGTCTCGATCAGCTCCCGCACCGCCTGATCGCCCTGCTGGATCCGCAGATCGCAGGGGTCCATGCCGCTGGCCTCGACCGCGACATAGGTCTGGGCGACGAAGCGCTGGTCCTCCTCGAAGGCGCGCAGCGCGGCCTTCTGCCCGGCGGCGTCGCCGTCGAAGGTGAAGATCACCTCGCCGGCCAGTCCTCGGCCGTCGGTGTTCAGGCGCAGGCCCGCCGTGGGGTTGGAATCCCCCATCACGCGGCGCACGATCTTCACGTGCTCGGGGCCGAAGGCGGTGCCGCAGGAGGCGACGGCGGTGGTGACCCCGGCCAGATGGGCGGCCATCACGTCGGTGTACCCCTCGACCACCACCACCCGGTGCTGGGAGGAGATCTCCTTGCGGGCGATGTCCAGTCCGTACAGCACGCTGGACTTGTGGTAGATCGCGGTCTCGGGGGTGTTGAGGTACTTGGGGCCCTTGTCGGATTCCAGCAGGCGCCGCGCTCCGAAGCCGATGGTGTTGCCGGTGATGTCGCGGATCGGCCAGACCAGACGCCCGCGGAAGCGGTCGTAGACCCCGCGCTGCCCCTGGGAGACGAGCCCGCTGGCCGTCAGCTCCGCCTCGGTGAAGCCGCGCCCCCGCAGCACCCCGGTCAATGATTCCCAGCCCTCGGGGGCGAACCCGACACCGAAGTGGGCGGCGGCCTCCTGGTCGAAGCCGCGCTCGGTGAGGAACCGCCGGCCCACCTCGGCGGCCGGAGTGCCCAGCTGCTCCCGGTAATACTCCTCGGCGATCGCGTGCGCATCCAGCAGCCGGCGCCGGGTCCCGAAGTCGGGACGGTCACCGCGCCCCTCCCCGGCATCCTCGTACTGCAGCTGGACGCCGTAGCGGGCGGCGAGCATCTCGACCGCCTCGACGAAGCTGAGGTGGTTGATCTTCTGGACGAAGGAGATCACGTCCCCGCCCTCGCCGCAGCCGAAGCAGTGCCAGTGGCCCAGCTGGGGGCGGATGTTGAAGGAGGGGGTCTTCTCGTCGTGGAAGGGGCACAGGCCCTTCATCGAGCCGATCCCGGCCGTGCGCAGGGTGACGTGCTCGGAGACCACCTCGTCCAGTCGCGAGCGCTCGCGGACGGAGTCGACGTCGGCGCGACGGATCAACCCTTGGGCCACGGGCTCAGAGCTCCGATCCGAGGCCGGGCAGCGGGGTGTCCGCAGCGGTCAGGTGGGTCAGGGAGCGGTCGAAGAGCGCCCCGTGCAGCTGGCGCGCGGTGACGTCCGTGAAGGAGGCGATCTGGTCGACCACGACGCGACGGCGGCCGTCGTCGTCGGCCGCACTGTGCCAGAGCTCGGCGAACAGCGGGCTGAGGTATTGGGTGCCGGTGTTCCACAGCCGCGAGTACAGGTCGCGGATGATCTCCTCCTGCGCCTCGTAGACCGGCTGCTGCGAGGCAGAGGACATCACGTAGGCGGCCGCGAGGCCCTTGAGCACAGCGATCTCGAGATGGGTCTGCTCGGGCACCACCATGTCCCCGCCGTAACGGGAGAGGGGACCCTCTCCGTGCGCCGTGCGGGTCGCGGTGATCGCGGAGCGGGTGAAGCGCCCTATCAGCTGGCTCGCCATGTTCTTCAGCGCAGCGGCCGAGCGCATCGAGCCGGTGAAGGACAGCAACCAGCTCGGTTCGGACTCGAGTCGGGACAGCGCCGCATCGAGCTGCGCGATCGACTCGTGCGGCATGTACCAGTCCTGGACCACGTACAGCGCGGCGGCCCGCTCCATCGGATCCTGCAGCTTCTGCAGGTCCAAGGTGAGGCCGGTGATCGCATCCTCGATGTCGTGGACGGAGTAGGCGATGTCGTCGGCGAGGTCCATCACCTGCGCCTCGAAGCATTGGCGCCCGGGCACGGCGCCCTCGCGCGCCCACGAGTAGACGTCGAGATCATCGGCGTAGGCACCGAACTTCGGGGAGGCAGGGTCCGGGCCCCGGCCCCGCGTCCAGGGGTACTTGATCGCCGCATCGAGGCTCGCTCGGGTGAGGTTCAGCCCATAGGGCCGGTCCTCCCCCACCACCTTGGGCTCCAGCCGGGTGAGCAGGCGGAGGGTCTGCGCATTGCCTTCGAAGCCGCCGAAGCCGGCGGCGAGGTCATCGAGCACCTTCTCCCCGTTGTGACCGAAGGGCGGATGGCCGAGGTCATGGGAGAGACAGGCGGCGTCGACGATCTCGGGATCGCAGCCGAGTTCTGCTCCGATATCGCGCCCCACCTGCGCGACCTCGAGGGAGTGGGTGAGGCGGGTGCGCACGAAGTCATTCGCCCCGGCGCCGAGCACCTGGGTCTTGGCGCCGAGCCGACGCAGCGCCGAGGAGTGCAGCACGCGCGCACGATCGCGCTGGAACGGAGTGCGGGCCTGGGACTTCGGCGGCTCGGGGACCCGGCGCTCGAGGTCGTGGGCGGTGTATCCCGCAGGCGGCGGCACGTCGCTCAGCGACGTCGAGGGCGTGCTGTGCAGGGACATCGAGTCATCCTCCGGAGGTGTCGAGCTCGGCCTCGTGGAGGCGGGCGGCATGCTCGGGGCTGAGCTCGCGGGAGGTCATCCAGCCCTCGGGCACATGCGCCTTCTTCGGGGTGCCCGCGCGGCCGCGCGGGCCCTCCACGGCGGCGCCCGGGTACGGGCTGGTCAGCTCCAGCTCGGCGAGCTTGGCGTCGAGATCGGCGAGGGATTCCATGGTGGCCAGGCGGTGCCGCATCTCGCCGCCGACGGGATAGCCCTTGAAGTACCAGGCCACATGCTTGCGCAGGTCGCGCACGGCGCGACCCTCGTCCTCGAAGTACTCCACCAGGAGCTCGGCGTGGCGGCGCAGGGTCTGCGCGACGTCGCCCAGCGTGGGGCGCACCCGGTCCGGCTTGCCGGCGAAGCCGGCGGCGAGGTCCGCGAACAGCCAGGGCCGTCCCTGGCAGCCACGGCCGACGACGACGCCGTCGCAGCCTGTCTGCTTCATCATCTCGATCGCGTCCTCGGCGGACCAGATGTCGCCGTTGCCGAGCACCGGGATGTCGGTGACCAGCTCCTTGAGCTCGGTGATCGCCTGCCACCGGGCCTGGCCGGAGTAGTGCTGGACCACGGTGCGGCCGTGCAGCGCGATCGCCGCCGCACCGACCTCCTGGGCGATCAGCCCGGCATCGCGGAAGGTCTGGTGCTCGTCGTCGATGCCGACCCGGGTCTTGACCGTGACCGGCACCTCGGGCCCGGCGGCTTCCACTGCGGCGCTGACGATGCGGGTGAACAGCTCCGTCTTCCAGGGCAGCACGCCGCCCCCGCCCCGACGGGTCACCTTGGGGACCGGGCAGCCGAAGTTGAGGTCGATGTGATCGGCGAGGTCGCGCTCGCGGATCATCTCCACCGCACGGCGCACGGTCGCGGGATCCACGCCGTACAGCTGCACCGAGCGGGGCGTCTCCCGCTCCCCCATGGTCACCAGGCGCCAGGACTCCCTGTGGTCCTCGACCAGAGCGCGCGTGGTCACCATCTCGGAGACGTACAGACCGCCGTCGTCCTCGCTGTGCAGGGCACCGAACTCGCGGCACAGCAGACGGAACGCCATATTGGTGATCCCGGCCATAGGCGCCAGCACGACGGGCGTATCGATGGTGTGCGGGCCGATCGTGAGGGTGCGCCGGGCAGCACTGCTGCCGGGCACGGACGTGGAGTCGCGAGCCGGGGAGGCGACGGAGCTGAGCGCATGGGGTGCGGTGTCGAGGGTGGTCATCGTCTCGATTGTCCCATCTGGCCCTCTCCCCCGGGAGGGGTGGCGGGGGTGATGTGCATCGGCACCGGATGGGGAGGAGAGGGCCGGGCTGTTGGTCCTGGCCCGGAGGCGGGAGAGAGGAGATGATGGCAGCAGCGGCGCACCATCTCTTCCTCGCCCCCGCGCCGACCGTCGCACGACGAAGGAGGCAGGAGATGACCGCCCCGACAGCAGAGCAGCGCAGGGCTCCGCGCATAGGCTTCGCGGCCCAGATCGAGCACACTGGCCCCCGCGCCGAAGGGCGCTCCCCTTCCAGCCGCGGCCTCGAGGAGGGCATCGAGCTGTTCCTCACCGCTGAGGACCTCGGGTACGACGTGGGCTACGTGCGCACCCGCCACCTGCAGGACATCCTCGCCTCCCCGCTGCTGTTCCTGGCGGCGCTGGGTCTGCGCACCACTCGCATCGAGCTCGGCACGGCGGTGATCCCGCTGCGTTTCGAGAACGCGGGACGGCTCGCCGAGGACCTGGCCACCGCGGATCTGCTCACCGGGGGCCGGCTCCGGCCCGGGGTGAGCTCCGGCCACTCGGCGCACGAGGCGATGTACACGCGCGCCTTCGGGGCGGTGCCGGAACGCGCTGAGCACGTGGACCGCGTGCTGCACGACCTCGTCTCACTGCTGGACGGGGAGATCGTCGCAGGCGCCGACCGGCACGTCGAGGGGGTCGTGGCGGGGAGCCCGCTGCGGATCCAGCCGCAGGTGCCCGGGCTCCGGGACCGGCTGGCCTACGGTGCGGCCGATCCGGGTCGGGCAGCGATGGCGGGCCGGCTCGGGCTCCGTCTCCAGCTGGCCACCATGGCGCCGGACGACGGTTCGGGACGCCCGTTCGCACAGCTGCAGCTCGAGGCGCTCGAGGCGTATCGCCGCGGCTCGCGGGAGGCGGGTCACGGCGAGGGGGACGTGATGGTCAGCCGCCAGATGATCCCGGTGCGCAGCGACGCGGAGCTGGAGCGCTTCATGACCCTCCTCCCCGCGAGCGGGCCGCAGATCCACGAGTCGTCGGAGAGCACCACGGCCAGGAGATCGGCGGGCACGACGCGGTCTTCAGCGCAGTGGTGCTGGATTCGCCCGCGGAGGTGGCGCGGGCGCTGTGGGAGGACCCGGTGGTCCGCGCCGCCGACGAGGTCGTGCTGGTGCTGCCGCCCGGAGCGCCGCTGACCGATCAGCAGGAGCTGCTGCGGACCTTCGGCTCCCTGGTCGTCCCATCGGTCCAGATGGTGCTCGGCGGCGGCGTGACGGGCTGAGCCCGCCGCACCGCCGCCGCACGGACGAGGTCGCTCAGGCCCCGAGCAGGCGCGCGGCGAGGTAGGACTCGACCTGGTCCAGCGCCACCCGTTCCTGCGCCATCGTGTCGCGCTCGCGGATGGTGACGGACTGATCCTCGGCGGTCTCGAAGTCCACCGTGAGGCAGAAGGGGGTGCCGATCTCGTCCTGGCGGCGGTACCGGCGACCGATCGCCTGGGTGACGTCCATCTCGACGTTCCAGTGCTTGCGCAGCTGGTCGGCGAGCTGGGTGGCGCGCGGCACGAGGTCCTCGCTCTTGGACAGCGGCAGCACGGCGACCTTGACCGGCGCGAGGCGCGGATCGAGCTTGAGCACCGTGCGCTTGTCGACCCCGCCCTTGGCGTTGGGGGCCTCGTCCTCGCAGTAGGCGTCGACCAGGAAGGCCATCATCGACCGGGTCAGACCGAAGGACGGCTCGATGACGTACGGGGTGAAGCGCTCATTGGCGGCCTGGTCGAAGTACTGCATCTTGGTGCCCGAGCCCTCGGTGTGACTGGTCAGGTCGAAGTCGGTGCGGTTGGCGATGCCCATCAGCTCGCCCCACTCGCTGCCCTGGAAGCCGAAGCGGTACTCGAGGTCGATGGTGCCGGCGCTGTAGTGGGCCCGCTCCTCCTCGGGGACGTCGAAGCGGCGCAGGTTGTCCGCCGCGATGCCGAGGTCGATGTACCAGTCCCAGCAGGCCTCGACCCAGTCCTTGAACTGCTGATCTGCCTGGGCCGCCGTGGTGAAGTACTCGATCTCCATCTGCTCGAACTCGCGGGTGCGGAAGATGAAGTTGCCGGGGGTGATCTCGTTGCGGAACGCCTTGCCGATCTGGCCGATGCCGAAGGGCGGCTTCTGGCGGGTGGCGGTGACGACGTTGAGGAAGTTCACGAAGATGCCCTGCGCGGTCTCCGGGCGCAGGAAGTGCAGGCCCGCCTCGTTGTCGACGGCACCGAGGTAGGTCTTGACCAGGCCGGAGAACTGCTGCGGCTCGGTGAACTCGCCGCGGGTGCCGCAGTTGGGGCAGGCGATCTCGGCCATGCCGCCCTCGGGCGCGCGGCCCTTCTTCGCCTCGAAGGCCTCCAGCAGATGGTCCTCGCGGAAGCGGTTGTGGCAGCTCTTGCACTCCACCAGCGGATCGGTGAAGGTCTCGACGTGGCCGGAGGCCTCCCAGACCTGCTTGGGCAGGATGATCGAGGAGTCCAGACCCACCATGTCGCCGCGGGACTGCACGAAGGTGCGCCACCACTGCTTCTTGATGTTCTCCTTGAGCTCCACGCCGAGCGGGCCGTAGTCCCAGGCAGAGCGGGTTCCGCCGTAGATCTCACCGGCCGGGAACACGAAGCCGCGCTTCTTGGCGAGTGCGATGACGTTGTCCAGCGTGCTGGCGGGGGCCTTGGCCACGGGGAGACTCCTGGTGACGGTGGGGTACGGAACCGTCCCAGCATAGTCATCCGGCGGGCTGTGACGGTTCCCACGTGAGGCGTTCCAGGGGGCCCGTCGACTTGCGCCGCTCCGATGCGCTCGTGAGAATGATTGTCATGACGCTCTCGCCCCGCCTCTCCCGGCGCACCCTCCTGACCGCCACCGGACTCGGTGCCGGTGCCGCACTCCTGGCCGGGTGCGGGGGCGGCCCGGCCGCGGCGAACGGGAAGCTGTCCGTGGTGACCTCCGCCTATCCGTTCTCCTACCTCGTCACGAGGATCGGTGGAGACCACGTCACGCTGGTGGATCTCACCTCCCCCGGGGTCGACGCCCACGGCCTCGAGCTCTCCATCAAGCAGGTCCTCGCCATCGAGGAGGCCGATCTGGTGCTCCAGATCCCCGGCTTCCAGAACGCGCTGGACGACGCCATCGCCTCCCACGGCGGGGACAACGTGCTGGACATCTCCGCCGAGCTCAGCCTGCTGCCGGTCGACGCGGCGCACACCGAGGAATCCGACGGCGGCGGCGAGGCGCATGACGAGCACGCGGACCACGACCACGGTCCCCATGACCCGCACCTCTGGCACGACCCGGTGCGGATGGCCGATCTCGCCGACGCGGTCGCTGCGCGGCTGGGGCAGCTCTCGCCCGAGCACTCCCAGGGCTTCACCGCTGCGGCCGCCACGCTGCGCGCCGAGCTCGAGGAGCTCGATGCCGAGCTGGCGGAGTCCTTCGGCGCGGTCGGGGGCGAGAAGCCCTTCATCACCAGCCACGCGGCGTACGCCTACCTCGCCGAGCGCTATGACCTGCACCAGATCGGGATCGCCGGCGTGGACCCGGAGACCGAGCCCTCCCCGCAGCGGCTGCTCGCCCTGGAGTCCGTCGTGCAGGAGACGGGGGTCACGACGATCTTCTTCGAGACCTCGGCCTCGCCGAAGGTCGCCCAGACCCTCGCCCGGAACCTCGGCATCGAGAGCGAGGAGCTCGACAACCTCGAGACCCAGCAGTCGCCGCAGTCCGATTATCCTCAGGTGATGCGAGACAACTGTGCCGAGCTCATCGCGAGCTGGACTTGAGCGACCGACGGCCGCCCGTCGTCGAGGTCTCCGGGGTCTTCGTGGACCGCGGGGGCCAGCGGGTGCTGCATGATGTCGATCTGCGCATCGAGCACGGTGAGCTGGTGGCATTGCTGGGCGCCAACGGCTCCGGGAAGTCGACGCTGCTGCGCGCAGTGGTGGGGGTGCTGCCGCTCGCGGCCGGCTCCGCACGGCTCTTCGGCGCCCCGGTCCAGCGCGGCACCGCCCATGATCGCCTCGGCTACGTGCCCCAGGAGTCGGCAGAGACCGGGTCGATCCCCGCCACGGCCCGGGAGACGGTCGCGAGCGGTCTGCTGGGGGCCCGCTCCTGGTGGCCCAGCACCCGCGACCCGCGGGTGATGGCCGCCCTGGAGGCGGTCGGCATGGCGGATCTCGCGGGCCGTCCCGTCACCCGCATGTCCGGTGGCCAGCGCCGCCGCGTGATGATCGCGCGCGCCCTGGTGCGCGACCCCCAGCTGCTGGTGCTCGACGAGCCCTTCTCCGGGGTGGACGTGCCGACCCAGGAGCTGGTCGCCGAGCTCTTCCGGGAGCTCTCCGCCGCCGGGACCACCATCCTCGTGGTCCTGCACGAGACCGGTCCGCTGGCCGGCGACATCCGGCGTGCCGTGGTGCTCGACCACGGCCATGTCATCCATGACGGCGCCGAGCGCGACCGTCCCCGCCTGGACCCCGGCCCCGGCCACCCCGAGGATGCCGCCCCGCTGGACGAGTGCCTCGGACAGGAGATCCACCCCCTATGATCTCGCCCCTCGACATCCTCACCTCAGATCTGCTGCGCTACCCGCTGATCATCGCCGTCCTGATCGGGCTCACCGCTCCCGTGGTCGGCACCTATCTGGTGCAGAAGCGGCTCTCCCTGCTCGGTGACGGGCTCGGTCACGTGGCGCTGACCGGTGTCGCCGTCGGCTGGCTGATCGGGGCGTGGACCTCCGCCGCGCCCGCAGACCTGCTGGCGATCCCGGGGGCCCTGGCCGCCTCGGTGATCGGCGCGCTGCTGATCGAGTACGTGCGCGAGGTCAGCCACACCAGCCGTGATGTGGCGCTCGCGATCCTCTTCTACGGCGGCATCGCCGGCGGCGTGGTGATCATCCAGCTCGCCGGCGGCACCTCCCAGAACCTGATGGCGTACCTCTTCGGCTCGCTGTCGACCGTCACAGCTCCCGACGCCCTGATCTCCGTGGTGCTCGCAGTGGTAGTGCTGGGGATCGGGGTGGGGCTGTCCGGGCTCCTCGCGGCCGTCACCGCGGATGAGGAGTTCGCCCGGGCCTCGGGACTGCCGGTGCGCATCGTCAACGTCCTGATCGCCGTGATGGCGGCGCTGACGGTCACCCTGTCGATGCGGATCGTCGGCGCACTGATGGTCTCGGCCCTGATGATCGTCCCGGTCGCCGCCGCGCAGAATCTCGTGGTCGGGTTCACCCGCACCATGCGCACGGCCATGGTGATCGCCGTACTCTGTTCACTGGGCGGGCTGCTGATCACGGTGTATGTGGACCTGCCGCCGGGCGGGGTGATCGTGCTGCTGACGATCGCGGTCTACGCCCTGGGACTCCTGACGCGGGCGCTGCGCCCGGTCCGGGAGCATCCACCGACCAGCGGCCCCGGCCCCTCGCGCGCCGGCGGTGCGCCCACCGTCGCACGTGCAACCGGCCACCACTGATAGCAGTCTCGCCGGCCGTCGGGGACAATAGCGGCATGCAACGGAACACCCGCCAGCGCTCTGCGATCCTCGAGACGCTCTCGCGGCAGGACGACTTCCGCAGCGCCCAGCAGATCCATGAGCAGATGAAGGCCGACGGGGAGACCGTGGGCCTGGCCACGGTGTACCGGAACCTCCAGGTCCTCTCCCGCTCCGGCCGGCTCGATGTGCTGGTGGCGGGCGATGGTGAGTCCCTGTACCGCCAGTGCGAGGACACCGGGCACCATCATCATCTGGTGTGTCGGGAATGCGGCCGCACCGTGGAGTTCCTCGCTCCGAAGCTCGAGAGCTCGATGGACGCGATCGCTCATGAGCACGGCTTCACCGACGTGGACCACACCCTCGAGGTGTTCGGGCTGTGCAGCGACCACGGTACCCGCGAGGCGGAGGCCGCCGAAGAAGAGGGCGAGGACCAGGCCCGATGATGGAGTGGATCCAGAATCTGCCGCTGCTGCCCGCAGTGGGGTTCCTGTACGTGGTGATCTGGTGCCGGGCGGGAGCGACCTATCTCGTCGGTCGTGGGGCCCGACGGGCCGCGCATCGTGGCCGCATCGCCGCCTTCCTGGACTCGCCGAACGTCACCCGGGCCACCGAGCTGATCCATCGCTGGGGCGCTCCGGTGGTCGCGCTGAGCTTCCTCACCGTCGGTTTCCAGACCGCGGCCAATGCGGCGGCCGGCCTGACCGGCATGCCCGCCAAGCGGTATCTGCCGGCTCTCGCGATCGGGGGACTGGCCTGGTCCTTCATCTACGCGACCGTGGGCCTGGTGGCGTTCATGGCCTGGTTCGAGCTGTTCCTCGTCTCGCCGTGGGGTGCCGTTGCGGTGCTCACGCTGGTGGTGGTGCTGATCGCAGTGCTGCTGCGGCACCGGCGCCGTACCGGCGGGATCAGCAGCGCCCAGACGATGCAGGCAGGCGATGCCGCAACGGACGCAGGCCCCGTCGAAGCGTCTGCGCATCCAGCAGGATCGCCGCAGGATGCGGCGGGGTCCGTGGGCGCAACCGCGGAGCCGCCGCTGGCCGGAGCGTCCTCCCCCACCCGCGAGCAGCGGGCGTAGCCGCCCCGTCCGCTCGGACGCACTCGGCCCGCACGCCGCGGACGACCGGCTCAGCCCCCCGCGGTCTCCTGATCGGGGGCGTCGACCGCGCCCCCGTACCGGCGGTCCCGACGGGCGTACTCGGTGATCGCCCTCCACAGCACCCGCCGGTCCACATCCGGCCACAGCTCCTCGACGAACACCAGCTCGGCGTAGGCCGCCTGCCACAGCAGGAAGTTCGAGGTGCGCTGCTCGCCGCTGGTGCGCAGGAACAGGTCCACATCCGGCATGTCCGGATCGTTCAGGTGGCGGGCGAAGCTCTTCATGGTGATGCCCCGACCGCTGATCCGCCCAGCCCGGGCCTCCTCCGCGATCTCACGCACCGCATCGACGATCTCGGCCCGGCCGCCGTGGTTCACGCACATGTACAGCGTCATCCGGGTATTGGTGCGGGTGAGCTGCTCCGCTTCCTTCAGCTCTCTGATGACGCTCCCCCACAGCCGCTGCTCGCGGCCGATCCACTTGATCCGCACCCCCCAGGCGTTCAGGGTGTCCCGCTGGCGGCGCAGCACGGAGCGGGAGAAGCCCATCAGGAAGCGCACCTCCTCTGGGGAGCGCTTCCAGTTCTCGGTCGAGAAGGCGTAGGCGGACAGATGCGTCACCCCGATCTGCAGGGCGCCGGCGACCACGTCCAGCAGCGCCGCCTCCCCGGCCTCGTGACCCGCGGTGCGGGGCAGACCCTGCCGGTTCGCCCAGCGGCCGTTGCCGTCCATGACCACTGCGACATGGCCGGGGATGGTCGGGGCGGGCAGCTGCGGGGGCCGTGCGCCGCTGGGATGCTCGTACGGCTCCCGGTACCCGTGGCGGGTCGCAGCGGGCATGTGGTCCTCCTGAGGGGTCGTGGCGGGCGCGTTCAGCGCTCAGCGCTCTACGTAATGCAGGGAGCGTACGGAGCGCTCGAGATGCCAGGTGATCGTGTCGGTGATCAGGCGGCCGGCCTCGTGCATGACCGCGTCCTCGGCCCCGAGCACATTCTCCCAGTCCCCGGCGAGCAGGAAGATCATGTGCTCGATCGCGGCCTGGCGCACCGCGATCGCGCCCGGGCGGCGGCACGAGGTGCACACCAGCCCGCCAGCCCGGATGTCGAGGGCGTGATGGGGCCCGTCGGCCCCGCACGAGGCGCAGACCCGCAGCTCCGGTGCCCAGCCGGAGACGGCGAGGGTGCGGATGAGGAACGAGTCCAGCACCAGCGGGGGCGGGATCCGGCCCTCTCCCATCGCCCGCAGCGCCCCGACGAGCATCAGGAACCCGCGCTGGTTCGGATCGACCATCTCGTCGGTGAGCCGGTCCGTGGTCTCCAGCATGGCGCTGGCGGCGGTGAAGCGGCCGTAGTCGGCGCTGATCCCGACGGCGAAGGCCTCGATCGTCACCACCTGGGTGACGGTGTGCAGGGACTTCCCGGCGTGCAGCTGGACGTCGACCAGGTTGAAGGGCTCCAGGCGCGCACCGAAGCGGCTGCCGGTGCGACGCACGCCCTTGGCGACCGCACGCACCTTGCCATGGCGGCGCGTGAGCAACGTGATGATGCGATCGGCCTCACCCAGCGGATGGGTGCGCAGGACGATCGCATCGTCGCGGTAGAGCTTCTGCAGCATGATCAACCGAGCCTACGACCGCGGCCCACCGCCGAAGGGCAGGCCGGGCAGGTGTCGCCCAGGAGGTCCGTCACCTCCTGGGGTCCGACACCCATCTCGACCTCGACACCGGGCTCTGGACGCACCGAGCGGTCGGATCCGGCCATGACTCGGTGCGCGCACGGCATGATGGACCCCATCGACCGGGGCACCGACATCAGCGCGGTGCGCGACGAGGAAGGAGCGGCCATGGGGATCTTCTCGATGCTGCGTCGCGATGACTCAGCCAGGAGCACCGCGCGCGAGGCGATGAAGGAGGCACGCCGGGGCGGGGACGCTTCTCAGGGCGGGGCCCTGGAGCGCGTGGTGACCATGATCCGCGACATCGGTCTGGACGGGAAGCTGACCTATTCCTCGGCCGCGGACATCGCCCGCCGTGCCCAGCGCGGACGCGGTCGCCGTCATCCCCGGGTCGCGGTGCGCCGGATCGTGCGTCGCCATCGCCGGGGAGTGACGGTGGGCGGTTTCGTCACCGGGCTCGGCGGATTCGTCACCCTGCCGCTGCTGCTGCCCACCAACGTGGTCGAGTTCTACGTCCAGGCCACCCGCATGGTGGGGGCGATCGCGGCAGTGCGCGGCTACGACCTGGAGGATGAGGAGGTGCGGGTGCGGGTGCTCGCAGCGCTGCTCGGCGAGGAGTCCGGGGACGTGCTGAAGAACGTCGGGCTCGGTCCGGTCGCCGGGGCCGCGGCCCGCAGCGTCGCCAAGACCCTGCCCGCAAGCCCGCAGTCCCAGGTGGCGAGCGCGATCGGCGGGCGCCTGCTGCGCCGCTTCGGACTGCGCTCGATCCGGCTGTTCGGCAAGGCGATCCCGGGACTGGGCGCTGTGCTCGGTGCGCTCACCGACCGCTCCCAGCTGAACAGGATCGCGGCCGTCGCCCGGAAGAGCTTCCCGCCGGTGGGCTGATGCGGGTCTTCGTCGCGCTGCGGCCCTCACCGACGGCGCTGGAGCATCTGGACTCGGCCCTCGAGGGCGTGCGGGGCCGCGCCGGCCGCGCGCTGCACTGGGGGGATCCGGCTCAGTGGCACCTGACTCTCGCCTTCCGCGCGGATCTTCCCGGCGGGGCTCTCCAGGACACGGTCGATCAGCTGGCGGCAGTCGCCGCCGAGCACCGGCCGCTGCCGCTCCAGCTGAGCGGGGCCGGCGTGTTCAGCGGCCGCACCCTGTGGATCGGGGTGGGCGGCGCGACCGAGGCCCTGTCCGCACTGATGGGCGAGACCCTGCTGGAGGGTGAGGACCGTGAGCGTCGGCGGGCGCATCTGAGCGTCGCCCGCGTCTCCGCCCGGGCGCCCCGGGCGCCGCGCCGTCGGCGTCGCGGCGAGGCTCGCCCGCCGGATCCGACGCAGCTGCTGCTCGCGGACGCCGTCCATGCGCTGTCGGTCTATCGGGGCCCGCTCTGGGAGGCGTCCGAGCTCGAGGTGGTGGAGTCGGTGCTGGGACAGGGCCGGTCCGGTGGTCCGCTCCACGAGGTGCTCGCCGTGGTGCCGCTGGGCTGAGGGACCGGATCCCCGCGGCGACCGGCCGGGCGGGCGGACGGGGGTGCCGGCCCGGTTCAGCGCGGCACCACGACGCTCACCTCCATGCGCGGCTGCACCAGGGAGACCTCCTCCCCCGGCGCGACCCAGCCGGCGGCGAGGCTGGGGTCATGGCTCCGCTCGACCAGCGTGAGCTCTGCGCCCGGGGCCGCGGTGGCAGTGATGGTCACCCGCTGACCGGCGCGGACGCCGTGGACCGACAGCTGGTCCACCCCTTGCCCGGACTCCACGGGAACCCCGTCGACGGCGATCCCCGTCAGCAGCCCGGTATCGGCCCTCAGCACCAGCGCTGAGGCATCCCGAGGAGCATCGACCGTGATCTCGAGCGCCCCTGCGGCGGAGACCTCTGCCGCGACCGCCGGGGCCTCGACGTCCGAGGAGGCGGAGGTGCCGTCCAGGGCGCGCCCCCAGGCGGTCGTGCCGGTGACCTCCCAGCGAGTGTCTCCGCTGCCGGCGTCCACCTGCGCGGTGACCAGCTCCTGGGCCGGCTCCGGGGAGGCGAGGGTCCAGGCCGTGCCGCCGATGACCATGCCGAGGGCGAGGACCGCGGGCAGCACCGGGATCAGCAGCCGGTGGGGTCGGCGCACCGGACGCTCCCCCGCCAGCAGGACCGGGCGTCCGTGTCGGCCGGCGGTTCCCGCCAGCAGCAGCGGGCCCGCGGCGCCGAGCCCGATCAGGGCCGTGCCGGCCAGTCCCCCCGCCGCGGAGGCGATGCCGAACTCGGCCAGCGCCGAGAGCTGGGTGCCGAGCATCCAGGCCGTCGGCAGCAGCGCCGCAGCACGCACCAGCAGGCCCGGCAGGGGCGGCAGCAGAGCCGCGAGCAGCGTCCCCAGCGCCGCGATCGCGGCGGGCGGGATCATCGAGCTGCCGAGCGCGGGCGAGTAGACAGCGAGCACGGCCAGCAGGGTCGTGACCGCGAGAGCGCCCCCGAGCAGTGCCGCGGCCCGCGAGATCAGCAGGCGGGCGAGGACCCAGCCGGCCGTCACCGCGGTCGCAGCGATCAGCATCTCGGCGAGCAGGAAGGGGGTGGCCCGGACCGGTTCCCGGGTGGCCCCGGAGAGCATCTCCGGAGTGGCTGCAGCGGTGGCCGACCACAGCGCGAACGCACCGAGCACCCCGCCGGCCAGGACCAGCAGTCCGATCACCGCACCCGCGGCGGCGCCGGGGAGGGAGACCTCCGCCCGGCGCCGCCGCACCAGCAATGCGGCGAGGATCGCCAGCGGCCCCAGCAGGCCGAGACCGGTCACCAGCGCGGGCGGCATCTGCACCACGCCCCACGGCGCGGTGGTCTGCACCGGGTGCTCGTCTGCATGCTCCCGGAGAGCGGTGAGATCCCTGGCCCCGAGATCGCGGCTCAGCGCCAGGGTGAGATCGCCGTAGTGCTGGAGGCTGCCGGCGTCGAGGTGCGCGGCATCGTCCTGCGGGGAGTGGTACGCCCAGGCCTCATCGATGATGGCCATATCCATCCCCCACCAGCCGGCGTCCCGGTAGGAGCTGAAGTCGGTGTAGTTGGGGATGATGCCGAAAAGGGCATCGGTGAAGGATTCGAACTCGGGGTCCGGCGCTGACCCGATCACGGCGTGCATCGGCCCGCTCGCCCGGGTCACCAGCGGTCTCCCGGAGATGCCGCGGGCCTCATGGTTCAGCACCACCACCGGTGCGGTGAGCTCCCTGCCGGGCCCGTCCAGGTAGGCATCCGAGCCCAGCAGGCCGCGCTCCTCGCCGTCGACCAGCAGGATCACCAGGTCATTGCGCAGCTCCTCCGGGCCCAGCACACGGACGGTCTCGAGGATCACCGCGAGGCCGACGCCGGCGTCGGCCGCTCCCGGGGCGCCGGGCACCGAGTCGATATGGGTGGCCAGCACGAGGGTCCCGGTGGGGTCGCTGCCCGCTCGGATGGCGATCAGGTTCCGCACGTATCCGGCGGAGGCCTCGTTCTCACGCGCCCGCACGCCGATGCCCTCCTGGGTCTCGGTCTCGAAGCCGAGCGCTGTCAGCTGGGCGGCGAGCTCGGCGTGGGCGCGGTCGTCCGCGTCCGAACCCAGGGGTCGCGGCTCATCGACCACGGAGGCGACGGCCTGCTGCGCGCGCTGGGCGCTGAAGACGTCCTGCGGGGCGGAGTCGTCCCGGGGCTCGGGCACACCGCGGAACGCGAATCCGGAGGCGACCACGGCGAGCAGCACCAGCAGCAGGAGGGCGGCATGCCATCGCGGAGCCGCCGCGAGCGGCTCCGGCGCGGCAGGATCGGTGCCGGCATGCTCGGTCGCAGCGCCGTCCTCGGGCGAAGTCGTCATGGGGACTGTCTATCCCTCTCCGGGGCCGGTAGCACCCCGCCCGGCCCAGGCGATGCACGATCGTGTCGTGTCGCCTCCGGCAGGGCCTCAGGAGCGCAGGACCTCGAGCCCCTCGAGGCCGGTGAGCCGTCCGGCCGCCTCGAGCAGCGCCGCTCGGAAGGCGAGCAGGGAGGGGTGACCGGCGGCGCCGGCCCGGGCCGCCGTGTACAGCGAACGATGGGGAGCACCGGGCAGTCGCACCACCCGGGTGCCGCCGAGATGCTCGGAGGCGATCAGCCCGGGCAGGAAGGCGACGGCGTGGCCGGTGCGCACCAGGTGCACCTGCAGCAGCGGATCGGGCGTGGCGAAGCGGACCCGCGGCTCGATCCCGGCCTCGCGCAGATAGGTCCGCGACCACGTCCCCGTGCGGGAGCCGGAGGGATCCAGCGCCCACGGGGCGTCCGCCAGCGCCTCGAGGGTGTGGACCTCGGCCCACGGGCCGAGATCCGGCAGCACCAGCAGCAGAGGATCCCGCAGCAGCGCCTCCCGGTCGGTGCCACGGCGCACCAGCTGCTGTCCGCCGGGATAGTCCTCACCGAGGATCACGTCATAGCGGTGGGCGAGCAGCCCCTCATAGGCGGCGTCGACCTCCTGCTGCGACATCTCCAGATGGAGATCCGGGTGCTGCTGGGCGAGCACGCTGACGGCCGCGGGTGCGAGCGCGATCATCGGGGTCTGGAAGGACGCCACCCGGAGCATTCCGCTCGCCTCCCCCTGGGCGAGGGCGAGCTCGGCCTCGGCCGTCTCCAGCAGGCTCAGCATCTCCTCCGCCCGACGCGCCAGCTGCACGCCCGAATCGGTGAGCACCACCCTCCTGCCGACCTGCTGGAAGAGGGTGACCTTGGTCTCCCGCTCCAGCTGGGAGAGCTGCTGGGACACCGCCGACGCCGACATCGAGTGGGCGCTCGCCACAGCGGTCATGGTCTGCAGCCTGCGCAGTTCGTGCAGCAGGAACAGACGATGCAGGTTCAACATGCCGCCTCCGATGATCATGAAGATTTGCTTCACGATACAGGTCGGAAACATTCGCTGGACCTGGCGGGACAGTGGTGGGCACAGTGGAGTCGTGACAACCTCTCCCGCTTCCGCACCAGCACCGTCGACCACCGGCGCCGCGAGCCCGTCGGGCTCCACCCGCGCCGTGCCCATGACACCGGTGCTGTTCATCCTCGGCTCCTGCTTCTCCCTGCAGTTCGGGGCCGCGCTGGCGACCCAGCTGTTCCCGGCGATCGGCTCCTGGGGCACCACCGCGCTGCGCCTCGGCATCGCCGCGATCGTGCTGCTGGTCATCGTCCGCCCGAAGGTGCATCGCTTCACCCGGCAGCAGTGGATCGCGGTGATCGTCTTCGGCGTCGTCATCGGCTCGATGAACGGTGCCTTCTACGCCTCGATCGAGCGCATCCCCCTGGGCACGGCGGTCGCCATCGAGTTCCTCGGACCGCTCACCGTCGCGGCGGTGCTCTCCACCCGCCGCTCGGACCTGCTGTGGGTGCTGCTGGCGCTGTCGGGGGTGGGGCTGTTCGGAGTGGAGTCCTTCACCGGGGCGGCCTCGCTGGACCTGCTCGGGGTGCTCTTCGCTCTGGTCGCCGCCGTGTTCTGGGGCCTGTACGTGCTCTCCAGCGCCCGCGTGGGCCAGCTGGTGGCCGGGCAGGACGGTCTCGCCGTCGCGATGGCGGTCGGCGCGCTCACCGTGCTCCCGCTCGGTGCACAGGGCGCCGCCGCGGGCATCATGGACCTGCGCCTGCTCGGCCTCGCCGCCGGCACCGCGCTGCTCGCCTCCGTGCTGCCGTACACGCTCGAGCTCGCCGCGCTGCGACAGCTGCCCCGTCACGTCTTCGGGATCATGCTCAGCCTCGAGCCAGTGGTCGCCCTGCTGGCCGGGGTGCTGCTGATCGGGCAGGGCGCGACGCCGCTGCGGATCACGGCAGCGGTGCTGGTGGTGGTCGCGAGCGCGGGGGTCACGCTCACCGCTCGTCGCAGCCGGCCGGAGGAGCCCCAGCCCGTCGACGAGGAGCCCGGCTGGGATCTGCCCACACCCACCCATGCCACGGTCACCGGCGAGATGCCGATGCTCACCGAGCAGGAGCTGTGGGCCTACGAAGCGCCGGCGTCGTCCGGACCGGACCCCAGCGGAACGTCGCAGCGCGGCTGAGACCTCCGCCCCACCGAACACGCATCGCGCCGTGAAAGGTACCAGCCAGCTGGCACTCTTCACGGCGCGATGGGCAGGCGAGGACCCGAGCCGGAGGCTCAGTGCCGGGCGCGGTACTCGCGGTTCAGCGCTGAGGTGATCGCCTCGAGGGAAGCGCGGGTGATCGAACCGTCGATGCCCACACCCCAGAAGATGCGGTCGCCGATCTCGCACTCGACGTAGGCGGCGGCCAGCGAATCGTCGCCCTCGGCGAGGGCGTGCTCGGCGTAGTCGAGGATGCGCACATCGATCTTCCGCTCCCCCAGCGCCTTGACGAAGCCATCCAGCGGGCCGTTGCCGATCCCGGTGACCTGGTACTCCTGGCCGTCGACCACCAGCGAGACGGTGATGCGGTCCGCGCCGTCGCCGGTGGACTCCTGGCGCACGTCGCGGAAGCTGTAGTGGCCCCAGCGCCGCTCCTCGATGGCGGTGGGCAGGTACTCGTCGGTGAAGACGTCCCAGAGCGTCGCCGGGCTGACCTCGCCGCCATCGGCATCGGTCTTGTCCTGCACGATGGCGGAGAACTCGATCTGCAGGCGACGGGGCAGCTCCAGCCCGTGCTCCGTGCGCAACAGGTACGCCATGCCGCCCTTGCCGGACTGGGAGTTCACGCGGATCACGGCCTCGTAGGAACGGCCGAGGTCCTTGGGGTCCACGGGCAGGTACGGCACGCGCCAGACGATGTCATCCACGGACCGGCCGGCCTTGACCGCGTCGGCCTCCATCCGCTCCAGACCCTTGTTGATCGCATCCTGGTGGGAACCGGAGAAAGCGGTGAACACGAGATCGCCGCCGTAAGGGCTGCGCTCGGGGACCGGCATCTGGTTGCAGTGCTCGACGGTGCGACGCACCTCGTTCAGATCGGAGAAGTCGATCTGCGGGTCGACGCCCTGGCTGAACAGGTTCAGTCCCAGGGTCACCAGGTCCACGTTCCCGGTGCGCTCGCCGTTGCCGAACAGGCAGCCCTCGATGCGATCGGCGCCGGCCAGGTAGCCGAGCTCCGCCGCCGCCACGCCCGTGCCGCGGTCGTTGTGCGGGTGCAGCGACAGCACGATGGAGTCGCGGCGGTCCAGGTTCCGGTGCATCCACTCGATCGAGTCGGCGTACACGTTCGGGGTCGCCATCTCGACCGTCGCCGGGAGGTTGATGATCATCTTGTCCTGCGGCGTGGGCTTGAAGACCTCGCTCACCGCGTTGCACACCCGCAGCGCGTACTCGAGCTCGGTGCCCGTGTAGGACTCCGGGGAGTACTGGTAGGTGACCGCGGTGTCCGGGACCGTCTCCTCGTACTTCCGGCACAGCAGTGCGCCCTGCACGGCGATGTCCAGCACCGTGTCCTCGTCGGCACGGAACACCACGTCGCGCTGCACGACGGAGGTGGAGTTGTACAGGTGCACGACGGCGCGCTTCGCGCCGGCGATCGCCTCGTAGGTGCGCTCGATGAGGTGCTCGCGGCACTGGGTGAGCACCTGGATCGCCACATCGTCCGGGATGCGGTCCTCCTCGATGAGGGCGCGCACGAAGTCGAAGTCGGTCTTGGAGGCCGAGGGGAACCCGACCTCGATCTCCTTGTAGCCCATCTGCACCAGCAGCTCGAACATCCGCAGCTTCCGCTCGGAGTTCATCGGGTCGATGAGGGCCTGGTTGCCGTCGCGCAGATCGACCGCGCACCAGCGGGGGGCGCGGGTGATGCGGCGGGTGGGCCAGGTGCGGTCCGGCAGCTCGACACGGATCTGCTCGTCGAAGGGCAGGTACTTGTGGACCGGCATGCCCGAGGGCTGCTGGGGAGCGTCCCCGGTGGGGCCGACGACGGGCGCGGCGGAGTCGCCCTCTGCCGCCACAGGGACGATCGCGGGAGTGGAGGTGATCGTGGAGTCAGTCATCAGGGGGTCCTTCTCGCTGGAGTACCGGTCGCCGGACAACACTTCAGCCGCGGCGGGGTCCCGGCGTTCAGGTCCCGTCGCGGCGGCTAAGCAGGAGCAGCGATCCACGCATGCACGTCACGGTAGCACCGTCGGCGCATCGCACAGGGAACTCTCACGATGCGAACGCCACGCAGCCCTCAGCGCCCCGCCCGGGCGTCAGAGCCCTCCGACGAGCCACGAGCCACGAGCCACGAGCCACGAGCCACGAGCCACGAGCCACGAGCCACGAGCCACGAGCCGACCCTGTCTCAGCTGTCGCCATCGGTGCCGTGACGCGACAGCTGAGGCTGGTTACCAGGTAGTCACCCCGCTCAGCGGCGCGGGCGCGCGGGCTTCCGCCCCGCCCGGGCGTCAGAACCCGAGCCGGCCCAGCTGCTTGGGATCGCGCTGCCAGTCCTTGGCGACCTTGATCCGCAGATCCAGGTGCACCTTGCGGCCCAGCAGCTGGTTGATCTCCGCGCGCGCCCGGGACCCGACCTCCTTCAGCCGTGAGCCCCCCTTGCCGATGATGATCCCCTTCTGGCTGTCGCGCTCGACGAACAGGGTCGCGCGCACCACGAGGCGCCCTGCCCCGGGCTCGACCGGGGTGAACGCATCACCGTCGGGGTCCACCTCCACGACCTCTTCGACCACCACTGCGATGGAGTGGGGGAGCTCGTCGCGCACGCCCTCGAGAGCGGCCTCGCGGATCAGCTCCGAGATGCGATCATCGCGTGATTCCTCGGTGAGCTGGTCGTCGGGGTAGAGCTGCGGCCCCTCGGGGAGCTGGGCGGAGATGACCTCGAGCAGCAGGTCGATCTGCTCACCCCGCTTCGCGGAGATCGGGACGATCTCGTCGAAGCCCATCAGCTGGTCCACGCTCATCAGGTGCTCGGCCAGCACGTCCCGGCCCACCAGGTCGATCTTCGTGACGACGGCGATCACCTTCGGTCCGCGCCGACCGCTGCGCATCTCCGCGAGGTCCTCGGCGATGAAGCGGTCACCCGGTCCGATCTTCTGATCCGCGGGCAGGCAGAAGCCCACCACGTCGACCTCGCCGAGCGTCTCGCGCACCAGATCGTTGAGCCTCTCGCCGAGCAGGGTGCGGGGGCGGTGCACACCGGGGGTGTCCACCAGGATCACCTGGGCCTCCCCCGCGTGACGATGCCGCGGATGGCCCGGCGTGTGGTCTGGGGCTTGGTCGAGGTGATCGCGACCTTCTCTCCGACCAGTGCATTGGTGAGCGTGGACTTGCCGACGTTGGGCCGGCCCACCAGAGCCACGAAGCCCGAGCGGTGCGTGCTGCCCGGGCCCTGCCCTCCCCCCGTGCGAGCCTGCTCCGGTTCGGTCTGATGCTGGTCAGCGGTCATCGTCGTCCTCCTGGTCGTTGCCCGGCAGATCCTCGTCCTGCGGGGCCCTGCGCACCAGCACGGTGGACAGGCGCTTGCGCCGGCCGGCGCTCTTCTCGGCCTCGAGCTCGAGGCCGTGGACGATCACCTGGGTGCCGGGGATCGGCACCCGCCCGGTCGCCTTGCCCAGCAGCCCGCCGACGCTGTCGATGTCGTCGTCGTCGATCTCGAGGTCGAACAGGTCGCCGACCTCCGAGAGCCCGGCCTGCGCGGGCACCCGGTAGCGTCCGTGGCCGAGCGCCTGGATCTCGGGCTCCTGGCGGTCGTGCTCGTCGGCGATGTTGCCGACGATCTCCTCGAGGATGTCCTCGATGGTGACGATCCCGGCCACTCCCCCGTACTCATCCACCAGCACCGTGATGTGCACGTGGCTGGTCTGCATCTGCGCGAGC
The DNA here is from genome assembly GCF_002216795.1 of Brachybacterium avium. Taxonomy (NCBI): domain Bacteria; kingdom Bacillati; phylum Actinomycetota; class Actinomycetes; order Micrococcales; family Dermabacteraceae; genus Brachybacterium; species Brachybacterium avium. Next base: position 228,907 of record NZ_CP022316.1, read on the forward strand.
ACCGCGTCGGCCGCCACGAACTCGGGCGCGAAGCGTGCGGGGCGCATGATCTCGTGCACCGGTCGCTGCGGGCGCGCGTCCCACGGGGAGTGGATCGCCTGCATCACATCCTTCACGTAGAGGATGCCGCACAGATTGTCGACGCTGTCACCGATCACCGGGATGCGGGAGTACCCGGAGCGCACGAACAGCTGCATCGCCGTCTCCGCGCTCGCGTCCGCCGAGAGGGTGACCATGTCGGGCCGAGGCACCATCAGCTCCCGGACCATGGTGCCGCGGAGGTCGAAGACGCCCTGGATCATGTCGCGCTCGCCGTCGCGCACGTGCTCGTCCTCGAGCGCCCGGTCGACGTTCTTCCGTGCCTTCTCGGCTCCGTCCTCGGGCTTCTCCGGTGTGCCGGCGCGCGCAGCGAGCGAGGCGCCCACGCTGGTCAGCGCCCCGGCGGGCAGCCACAGCAGCCCGCGCACCACGGTGACCAGCCAGCGGTTGGCGATCAGCACGGACTCGGGACGGCTGCGCCCGATGGTCCGCGGCGAGATCGCGAGCACGATCAGCACCAGCACCCCGGCCACCACCACGGTCGCGATCCCCGGCAGGAGCAGGCCCGAATGGCCGAGGTGGTCGCGGACGGCCACGGTCACCCCTGCCACCGAGGCGACCATCACGGTCTCCGCGAGCATCCGGCCGAGCGAGACCGAGGCCAGGGTGCGGGCCGCATCCTCCTGGTGGGCCAGCACGCGGGCGCGCACGGAATCGGGACGGCTGGACAGCGCCTTCTCCAGCACGCTGCGGGAAGCGGACAGCTGCGCGGCGTCGACCGCCGTGAGCATGGCGGCCACCACCCCGGAGACCGCGATCAGGGGGATCAGGGTGAGCAGGGCGAGGGTCAGCACGACTGCGGCCCCGTTCCAGGTAGCGGAGAGCTCATGGGAGGGGCGGTCAGCGCGCTGTCCGCGAGGCGAGGAAGGTGAGCAGCAGCGTGCGCTGGAGATCGAACATCTCGGTGCGCTCGTCCTCCTCCATGTGGTCGTAGCCCAGCAGGTGGAGGATGGAGTGGACGGTCAGCAGCAGCATCTCCTCGACGGCGCTGTGGCCGGCCTCGGCCGCCTGCTTGGCGGCGACCGACGGGCACAGCACCACATCGCCCAGCAGCCCCTCGGGAGCAGGCTGCTGGGGGAGCCGGGGATCAGCTCATCCATGGGGAAGCTCATCACGTCGGTGGGGCCGGGCAGGTCCAGCCACTGCACGTGCAGCTTCTCCATCGCCTCCTCGTCGACGAACAGGATCGACATCTCGGTGGCGGGATGCAGATGCATCGACTCGAAGACGAAGCGGGCGAGCTCGACGAACTCCCCCTCGTCGACGACCGCGGTGGTCTCGTTGCGGATCTCGATGGTCATGCTCAGCTCCCCATGGTCGGGCGGTGGCGGGAGTCTCGGCTGCCTCCCGGACGGATCTCCCAGCGGCCGTAGGCCTCGACGATGTCGCTGACCAGTCGGTGGCGCACGACATCGTGGGAGGACAGACGGCAGAAGGAGATGTCGTCGATGCCCGAGAGCACCTGCTCGACGACCTTCAGACCGCTCTGCTGGGCGCCGGGCAGGTCGACCTGGGTGACGTCGCCGGTGACCACCATGGTGGAGTTGAAGCCGAGGCGGGTCAGGAACATCTTCATCTGTTCGGGCGTGGTGTTCTGCGCCTCGTCGAGGATGATGAAGGCGTCGTTCAGGGTGCGGCCGCGCATGTAGGCCAACGGGGCGACCTCGATCGTGCCGGCGGCCATCAGCCGCGGTATCGACTCCGGATCGAGCATGTCGTGCAGTGCGTCGTAGAGCGGCCGCAGGTAGGGGTCGATCTTCTCGTTGAGCCCGCCGGGCAGGAAGCCCAGCCGCTCCCCCGCCTCGACCGCGGGGCGGGTGAGGATGATCCGGTTGATCTGCTTGCTCAGCAGCTTCTGCACCGCCATCGCGACGGCGAGATAGGTCTTGCCGGTGCCGGCCGGGCCGATCCCAAAGGTGATGGTCGAGGATTCGATCGTCTCGATATAGGTCTTCTGCCCCATCGTCTTGGGGCGGATCGTCCGGCCCCGGGAGGACAGGACGGTGCGTGAGAGCACCTGCTCGAGCTTCTTCCCGTTCGCCCGGTCATCGCCGTAGAGGTTCGCGGCACGCTGCACCGCCTCGACGGTGACGGCCTGCCCCCTGCTCGCCAGGTCGATCAGCGAGCGCACGAGGTGCTCGCTGCGGCGCAGGGCGTCCTCGGTGCCGCGCAGCGTCACCTGATGCCCGCGCACGTGGACATCCGTGTCGGGGACCGCGTCCTCGAGGGCGGCGAGGGCCTGATCGTTCTCCCCGAGCACCTGGAAAGGGCTGAGGTTGTCGGGGATCGACAGTCGGCGTTCACCGATCTCCGGGGGCCGGCCGGGGGCCGGGGTGAGAGCGTCCGTCACAGTTCTCCTTCTGCGAGCTTTCCGCCCGCCAGGACGTGGGCGTGGACATGGAACACGGACTGGCCCGCGCTCTTGCCGGTGTTGAACACGAGGCGGAAGTCGCCGTCGGCGTGGTCGGCGGCGATCCGGCTCGCGACCGTCGCGGTGTGGGCCAGCAGCTGCGGCTCCTGCGCGAGCTCGGTCACGTCACGACGGTGCTCCCGGGGCACGACGAGGACATGCACCGGCGCCTGGGGGTGCAGGTCCTTGAAGGCGATGACCAGATCATCCTCGTGGACACGCTCGGAAGGGATCTCCCCCGCGATGATCCTGCAGAAGAGGCACTCCGGATCGTGGCGCTCGGTGGCGGGTTCGGTGACGCTGTTTCCCATGCTGGGGAGTCTACGGGAGCGAGGAACACCACCTCGGCTTGGGGAACCTCCAGAAAGTATGAGAAGTTTTAATCATCATGACGAAGCTCGGAATCATCCTCGCCAGTGCCCGCCCCAACCGTGTGGGGGAGAAGATCTCCCGCTGGGTCCGCGACGCCGTCCCCACCGACGTCGATGTGGATCTCATCGACCTGCGCGACGTGGCGCTGCCCGCCTTCGACGAGCCCTCGAGCCCGAAGTCGGGCGCGGACAAGACCACTGCCCATGGCCACGCCTGGGGTGAGCGGATCGGCGCCCTCGATGCAGTCGTGATCCTCACCCCACAGTACAACGGCTCCTACCCGGGCGCCCTGAAGAACGCGATCGACTTCCTCTATGCCGAGTGGCAGGGCCTGCCCACCGTGCTGGTGGGCTACGGCTGGGGCTCGGCCGGTGAGGTGCTGCCGCTGCTGGAGGCGCTGATGACGCGGCTGGACGCCGAGGTGGTCGGTTCGATCGGCCTGGGCTTCCGCGAGGACCTCTCCGTCGACGGCGAGCTCTTCGTCACCGAGGAGAAGACCGCGGCGCTGCGCGAGCTGCTCGCGGCGATCACCTCCCAGGTTTCCGCCCGCATCGGCTGATCGCCTCGGAGAGCTGCGCCATCCCTCCCGCGTCACCCGCGCCGAGCTCAGCCCCAGCGCCCCACCAGCGCGCTGAGCACGGCGATCGCGGCGGGGCCGGCGGTCGATGAGCGCAGCACCTCTGGTCCCAGGAGCACCGCGCGAGCCCCCGTCGCCCGCAGGGCCGTGAGCTCCTCGGGATCGATGCCGCCCTCGGGGCCGACGATCACGACGATCTCCTCGAGCCCGTCCTCAGCGGCTGACCGCAGCCGGTCGGCGAGGCTCATCACACCGGCGGACTCCTGCTCGTCCAGGACCAGCACCAGGGTCCCGGCGGTGCTGCGCCCTCTCAGCTCGGCGAGCAGCTCCTTCGTGGTCACCGGCTCCGCGACGGCGGGGATCCCGGGCCGGCGGCACTGCTTCACGGCCGCGCGCGCGGTCGCCTCCCACTTGGCGCGCCCCTTGCGCAGCTTCTCCCCGCGCCAGACCGAGACGGAGCGTCGTGCGATCCAGGGCACCACCTGGTCGACCCCGAGCTCGGTGGCCGCTTCGACCGCCTGCTCATCCCTGCCTCCGGTGGCCAGGGCCTGGACCAGTGTGAGGCGGGGCAGGCGCTGCACCGGCGGGGAGGGGTCCGCGAGCAGGCGCAGCTCCAGCGCCTCCCGGCCGGCGGCGGTCACCTCGGTGAGGACCTGACGGCCCGGGGCATCGGTGAGCAGCAGCTGCTCCCCGACCTGGATCCGGGCGACCTTCGCAGCATGTCGACCCTCATCGCCCGCCAGCTCCAGCGAGTCACCGGCGACGGCGGAGACCAGCGCCTCATCGAGGATCAGGAAGCCGGGCGGCGTCGTCGGCATCAGCAGCTCCCCCGTCGGCTCAGAAGTCGCGCAGGCGCTCGCGGAGCTTCGCGAACGGTCCGCGCTGGCCCTTGGAGCGGCGTGTGGTCTCATCACCGCGCAGGGCAGCGAACTGCTCGAGCAGGTCCCGCTCCTCCTCGGTGAGCGTGGAGGGCACGTCCACGTCCAGGACCACGCGGATGTCGCCGCGCCGTTCCCGGCGCAGCGGCGTCACGCCGAGACCCTTCAGCGTGATCTCTTCCCGGGCTGCGAGCCGGGCCGGATATCCAGCTCCTGCTCGCCGTCGAAGGTGTCCAGCGGGATGGAAGCGCCGAGGGCGGCCGTGGTCATGGGCACCGCGATGGTGGTGACCAGGTCATCTCCATCACGGTCGAACATCTCGTGATCGGTGACGGTGAGCTCGACGAAGAGATCGCCCGAGGGGCCTCCGGCCTCGCCGGTCTCCCCCTCCCCGCGCAGCTGGATGCGGGTGCCGTTCTCCACGCCGGAGGGGATGCCGACGGTGACGACCCGTTCGGTGGGTGTGCGCCCGTGGCCGGAGCAGCCGGTGCAGGGGCTCTCGATCACGTCGCCGTGGCCGTCGCAGGTGGGGCACGGCGCCATGGTGACCATCTGGCCCAGCAGCGACTGGGCGACCCGCTGGACATGGCCGGAACCGCTGCAGGCGGTGCAGCGGGTGGGGCTGGTCCCCGGCTCGCAGCAGGAGCCGGAGCAGCGTTCGCACAGCACGGCGGTGCGGAAGGTGACTTCCTCCTCGGTGCCGAACACCACATCACGCAGCTCGATGCGGACTCGGCGCAGCACGTCGCCGCCGCGGCGCTGACGCGGCACGGGGCCCTGAGTGCGTCCGCGCATCCCGGAGGCACCGGCGAACATGTCGAAGATGTCGTTGAAGTCGAAGCCGCCACCGCCGCCGCCGGGGAAGCCGCCCATGCCCGGGCCGCCGCCCATGTCGTACTGACGGCGCTTGTCCGCGCTGGAGAGCGTCTCGTAGGCCTGGGAGACGCGCTTGAACTTCTCGGCGGCCTCGGGATCCGGGTTCACATCCGGATGCAGGGTGCGGGCGAGCTTGCGGTAGGCCTTCTTGATCTCGTCGGTCGATGCCTCGCGGGAGACGCCGAGCAGGTCGTAGTAGTCCTCGTTCACAGGGGTGGATTCCTTCGCGGGGAGTCGGGGTGTCCGGACCGCGGCGGGCGGCGGGCGGATGCGGGGGGTCGAGCGGAGCTGGACGGGCCGTGCAGGCCTGCCGCGCTCCTATTCGAGATAGCGGGAGACGTAGCGGGCGATGGCCTGGACGGTGGAGATCCCGGTGACGTAATCCATCCGGCGAGGGCCGAGGATCGCCAGATGGGACCCTGCCCCGTAGCCGGCACCGACCACGGCGGTCGAATGCAGCGCACGGTCCTCGAGCTCCGAGCCGATGCGCACCTCGACCGCTCCCGGGGAGACGTGCATCTCGGTGAACAGGCGCAGCAGCACCAGCTGTTCCTCGAGCACGTCCAGCAGCGGTTCCACATCACGCGCGAAGTCCTGTGCGGAGCGGGCGATGTTCGAGGTGCCGGCCATCATGATGCGATCCTCTGCCCGGGACGCGGCCAGCGCCACGAGGGTCTCCGCCACCTCGGCGGCGGCCGGTCGCTCCGGCGGCGGCAACGACTCGAGGTAATCGCCGAGCGGTGCGGTGAGGTCGGTGACCTCGCGGCCGGCGACGACCCGGTTCAGGTGGTCGCGCAGGGCCGCGTAGTACTCCGCGGGCCTGCCCGCCATGACCGGCACGGTGCGCTGGTCCACCCGGCCGGACTCCAGGATCAGCACCACCAGGAGAAGCGAGTCGGCCACCTTGACCAGTTCGACGTGGCGGATCCTCGCCTGTCGACGCGCGGGGTACTGCACCATGGCGACCTGCTGCGTGAGCTGCGCGAGCAGGCGCACGGTGCGGGCCAGCAGGTCCTCGACGTCGCCCGCATCCTCGAGCAGGGCACGGATCGCCCGCCGCTCGGGGGCCGACAACGGCTTGATGGTCGCCACGTGGTCGACGAAGGTGCGATAGCCCTTATCGGTGGGGACCCGCCCGGCCGAGGTGTGGGGCTGATGGATCAGCCCCTCCTCCTCCAGCAGCGACATGTCGTTGCGCACGGTCGCGGCGGAGACGCCGAGCTCATGCCGCTCCAACAGCGACTTGGAGCCGACGGGCTCACGGGTGGCGACGTAGTCCTCGACGATCGCGCCGAGGATGTGGAGCTTGCGGTCCTCCGTCTCCCTCACCTCCTGCGCTGCGTGCTGTCATCTCGTCGTCGGAGCGGATATCCGGCCGGTATCCGGCCGGTCCAGACTGGCACTCTGCCATGCCAAGTGCCAATCGTACGCCGCCCCGGCGTGCTTCGCTAAGAGGCGTTCGCCACGGGTGTACGGTGACGCGCGTGCCTGCCAACTTCCCCGACCGGTACGGGAGCGACGTGCTGTCCGCCGGTCCACCCGCCCACCACCGTCGCCGCCCCGTCGCCCGGGAGATGCCCGCGACCAGGGATCTGGTCGTCGAAGAGGCCTCGACCGGTTTCACCGGCGCGATTACCCGGGTCGAGAAGATCGCGGGTGAGCAGGTGGTGGAGCTCGAGGACGGCCGCGGCGTGCGGCGCACGTTCCCGCTCGGCCCCGGGTTCATGATTGACGGCCAGCCGGTGGTCCTCCACCGTGCGATCGCCGCCGCGAGCGGTCCGGCGCGGCAACGCTCCGCCTCCGGCTCCGTCTATGTCGCCGGGGCGAAGGCCCGGACCGCCCGCGCGTCCCGGATCTGGGTCGAGGGCACCCATGACGCCGAGCTGGTGCAGAAGGTCTGGGGTCACGATCTGCGCATCGAGGGGATCGTCGTGGAGCAGCTCGAGGGGGCCGACAACCTCGCCGAGCGGGTGCGCGAGTTCGGCCCCGCGCCGGGGCGTCGCCTCGGGATCCTCGTGGACCACCTGGTGAAGGGCTCGAAGGAGTCCCGCATCGCGGCCGAGGTGATGGCGCTGCCGGGTGCTCGTGGCAACGTCACCGTGCTCGGCCACCCGTACGTGGATGTGTGGCAGGCGGTCAAGCCTGCGCGCGTGGGCCTGAGCGAGTGGCCACATGTCCCCAAGGGCACCGACATCAAAGTGGGCTCCCTCGCGGCGCTCGGCTGGCCGCGCGCCGATAAGGCCGACATCGGCCTGGGCTGGAAGCGGATCCTCTCGACGGTCCGCTCCTATGCCGATGTCGAGCCCACCCTCTCCGGTCGGATCGAGGAGCTCATCGACTTCGTGACCGTCGACCCGGCCTGATCGGCAGAGCCGTCCTGTCTGGGGGTTATCCCCCACAGGACCCGGCGGTTCGCCGCGCTGACGCTGCCGTGCACGCTCACTAGGCTGAACCCATCAGCCCGCCGCCGGCTCCCTGCCGGCCGATCCCGAAGAAGGAATGATGAGCCAGACACCGCAGTCCCACGATCCGTTCGGCACCGATCCCGGCACTCCCGGCACTCCCGGAGCCCCGCAGCCGCAGCAGGGCGCACCGAGCTCCGACCCGAGCCTGCACCCGCACGATCCCTACGCCTACGACGCCGATGCCACGCGCACCAATCCCCTGGACATCGACGCCGTCCCGGCGCAGCAGCCGGCCGCAGGCGGACAGGACCAGTACGCCGCTGCGGGCCCCGCCCCCTACGCCGCACCGGCCCAGCAGGCACCGCTCGGCGCCGCGCCGACGGCCGAGGGTGAGAGCGTGCCGCCGGCAGGCACCCCGGGTGTCTACGAGGGCCCGCTGACCGGGCAGGCCGTCAGTCGTTCGGACTCGCGGCTGTGGGCGACCATCGCCCAGGCCGCGGTCGCGGTCGGGCACGTGATCAGCTGGGGCTTCCTCGGCTGGGTGGGCCCGCTGGTCGTCTACCTGATGTACAAGGACCGCGACCGCTTCGTGCGTTTCCATTCTGCCGAGGCCCTCAACGGCGCGATCGCCGTGTTCGCCGCCCAGGTCGTCCTCACCATCGTGATCACGATCGTGGCTGTCTTCACCCTCGGCATCGGCACGATCCTGTATCCGCTGGTCGGACTGCCGGCTCTGCTGCAGCTGGTGTTCTCGATCATCGGTGCGATCAAGGCCAATCAGGGCGAGTACTGGAGCTATCCCTTCAACCTCCGCCTGGTGAAGTGACCGTCGCGGCCTCGGCCGCCCGCTGAGCAGCTCAGCGCTCGAGAGCCCCTGGGATCGCCGAGATCCCGGGGGCTCTCGTCATGCCGTCAGCTCGCGACCTGCCTCACGCGGTCAGGGCACCAGGTCGCGGATCACCGCGTCGGCGAGCAGCCGCCCGCTGCGGGTCAGCACCGCCCGTCCGTCCGCGAGTGCGGCGGGCTCGAGGTGCCCGCGGTCGCGGTGCACGGCGAGCATCGGCCGACGCTCCTGCGGGATCACCTCGATATCGAGCCCGTCGGCGATCCGCAGCTCGAGCATGATCCGCTCGACCAGCCGGTCCTCGTCGGCGACCTGCTCGGAGTCCGCCACCGGCATCTCGCCGGAGGCGAGCATCCGGGCGTAGCGGCTGGGGTGCTTCACGTTCCAGGCGCGCAGCCCGTCGCGGTGGCGATGCGCGCCCGGCCCGATCCCCCACCAGTCGGTGCCGCGCCAGTAGGCGAGGTTGTGGCGGGAGCGCTGCGCGGGGGTGCGGGCCCAGTTGGAGACCTCGTACCAGGACAGGCCGTCGGCGCTCGCGAGGTCGTCGACCAGCTCGTACTTGTCGGCCATGTCGTCGGGGTCGGGTGCCTCGAGCTCGCCGCGGCGCAGCTGGCGGGCCATCGCGGTATTGCCTTCGATGATCAGCGAGTACGCGGACATGTGGTCGACTCCGCAGGCCAGCGCCGACCTCACGGAGGTCTCGACGTCGGCGATCGTCTCGCCCGGGGTGCCGTAGATGAGGTCGAGGCTGACATCGAGCCCGGCCTCGCGCGCCCACGCCACGGCCTGCGGCACCTTCTCGGGATCGTGGGTGCGGTCCAGGGTGGCGAGGACCGAGGGGACCGCGGACTGCATGCCGAAGGAGACGCGGGTGACGCCGCCGGCCGCGAGCCGCGACAGGGAGGCGCGGGTGACCGAGTCCGGATTCGCCTCGGTGGTGACCTCGGCGTCGTCCGCGAGCGGCAGCAGGGCGCGCAGATGCTCGAGCATCGCGACGAGGTCGTCCGCGGGCAGCAGCGTCGGGGTGCCGCCGCCGAAGAAGACGGTCGAGACCTGTGTGTAGTCGTAGCCCGCCGCGCGGTCGGCGGCGAGGGTCAGGTCCATCTCGGCCATGGCGTTGTGCGCGTACTCGGCCTGGGAACCACCGCCGCCGAGCTCCGTGGCGGTATAGGTGTTGAAGTCGCAGTACCCGCAGCGCACGGCGCAGAAGGGGACGTGGATGTAGACGGACAGGTCCCCGCCTGCGGGGCTCACCGGGCTCACAGCCCCATCCCCAGTCCCAGCCCGCGCCCGGTGGAGCGCAGCGCAGCGGGGAACTCCACCCGTTCACCGGCCCGGGACAGCGCCGTCAGCGCGGACTGCGCCAGCGAGTCATAGAGCACGGTGCCGGTCTCCTCCGCCCAGTCGAGCAGGGCGCGGGCCTGCTCTGCGGTCAGCCCGCGGAAGGCATCACCGATGGTCACGCCGTGGGCGGGACGTGCGAGGACCTCGATCTCCTCACCGGCGACGACCTCTCCCTCGGCGAGGACGCGGAAGTAGGCGCCGCAGCGGCCCCGGGCGGTGAAGGTGCGGCCCCAGCGCCGGTCCCCCATCCGCGCCGCGAAGGTGCCGCACGGATTGCGGGGACAGGTGGCCTCGATCTCGGCCCCGCCGATCCGCCAGCGTTCCCCGATCACCGTCTCGTCCGTGTCCTGGCCGAGCGTCACCAGGTTCTCGCCGAAGAAGCCATCCGGCAGCTCCTGGCCCGCCAGGCCCACGAACGCTTCGCGGACCTCGCGGGAGAAGGCGTAGACGGCCTTGAAGATCCCGCCGTGATGTTCACGGTCCCCCTGGACGTCACCGAGCACGCCATGGGTGAGCAGGCGCACCGGCCCGGGAACCGGTCGCTTGTCGATCCCGCTCATCAGGCCGCTGGCCGCGACCGGGAACAGCTCGGCGACGGTGCACACCGCGGCGATCCGTCCCGTGGCCGTGGGGTCGAACTCCACCTCGAGGGGGCTGGGTGCGGTGGTCATCTCGGGGCTCCTCCCGCGGCGCCGGGTCGTCGCCCGGGCGTCACTTCTTCTTGCTGTCCTTGGGCATGTCGCCCTCGTCGGAGGAGAGCGCGGCGATGAAGGCTTCCTGCGGGACCTCGACGGATCCGATGTTCTTCATGCGCTTCTTGCCCTCCTTCTGCTTCTCGAGCAGCTTGCGCTTGCGGGAGATGTCGCCGCCGTAGCACTTGGACAGCACGTCCTTGCGCATCGCGCGGATGTTCTCGCGGGCGATGATGCGGGCGCCGATGGCGGCCTGGATCGGCACCTCGAACTGTTGGCGCGGGATGAGCTTCTTGAGCTTCCCCGCCATCTCGACGCCGTAGTTGTACGCCCGGTCACGGTGCACGATGGCGCTGAACGCGTCGACGGGCTCGCCCTGCAGCAGCATGTCGACCTTGACCAGATCAGCGACCTGGGAGCCGGAGACGTCGTAGTCCAGGGAGGCGTAGCCGCGGGTCTTGGACTTCAGCTGGTCGAAGAAGTCGAAGACGATCTCGGCCAGCGGCAGGGTGTAGCGCAGCTCGACCCGGTCCTCGCTGAGGTAGTCCATCCCGCCGAGACTGCCGCGCTTGGACTGGCACAGCTCCATGACGGCGCCGATGAACTCGCTGGGCACCAGGATGGTGGCCTTGGTGATCGGTTCGGTGATGGACTCGACCTTGCCGACCGGGAAGTCGGAGGGGTTCATCACCTCGACCTCGGTGCCGTCCTCCATCGTCACCTGGTAGACGACGCTCGGGGCGGTGGAGATCAGTTCGAGGTTGAACTCGCGCTCCAGCCGTTCGCGGACGATCTCCAGGTGCAGCAGGCCGAGGAAGCCGACGCGGAACCCGAAGCCGAGGGCGGTGGAGGTCTCGGGCTCGTAGTTCAGGGAGGCGTCGTTGAGCTTGAGCTTGTCCAGCGCGTCGCGCAGCACCGGGTAGTCGGAGCCGTCGATCGGGAACAGCCCGGAGTAGACCATCGGCTTGGGCTCCGAATAGCCGGCCAGGGGCTGCTGGGCGCCGCGGATCGAGGTGGTGATGGTGTCGCCGACCTTGGACTGGCGCACGTCCTTCACCCCGGTGATCAGGTAGCCCACCTCGCCGGGGCCGATGCCCGGGGTGGGGTGCGGTTCCGGGGAGCTGACCCCGATCTCGAGCAGCTCGTGGTGCGCGCCGGTGGACATCATGTCGATGCGGTCGCGGGATTTCAGGGAGCCGTCGAACACGCGGATATAGGTGACCACGCCGCGGTAGGTGTCGTAGACGGAGTCGAAGATCATCGCGCGGCACGGGGCCTCGGCCTCACCGTGCGGGGCGGGCAGGGTCTGCACGACGTGGTCCAGCAGCTCGGGCACGCCGACCCCGGTCTTGCCGGAGACGCGCAGCACGTCGTCGGGATCCACGCCCACCAGCTGACCGATCTCGGCGGCGTACTTCTCCGGTTCCGCGCCGGGCAGGTCGATCTTGTTCAGCACCGGGATGATGGTGAGGTCGTGCTCCATCGCCAGGTACAGGTTCGCCAGCGTCTGGGCCTCGATGCCCTGCGCGGCATCGACCAGCAGGATCGCACCCTCGCAGGCGGCGAGCGAGCGGGAGACCTCGTAGGTGAAGTCGACGTGGCCGGGGGTGTCGATCATGTTCAGCGCATAGTTCACGCCGTCGACCTGCCAGGGCATGCGCACGGCCTGGCTCTTGACGGTGATCCCGCGCTCGCGCTCGATGTCCATCCGGTCGAGGTACTGGGCGCGCATCGCGCGCTCCTCGACGATCCCGGTGATCTGCAGCATCCGGTCGGCCAGGGTCGATTTGCCGTGGTCGATATGCGCGATGATGCAGAAGTTGCGCAGGCGCTCCTGGGGTGTCGACGCGGGCAGGATATCCCGGGCCTCATCGACAGCGATCCTCGGGCTCACCGGCATACATCCTCTCGTCGGTTCATGGTCGGGCGCAACTGCGCCCGGGCATCGACCTATCGTCTCATGCGAGCCGCCCTCGGCCCGCTCCCCGCCGCGCGCGAGGACGGAGGTCACAGGGAGACGTCAGTCGATCCCCCTCGCGCCTCAGTGCGCCGGGTGGAAGTAGGTGGTGCCCAGCGCCCGGGTGACAGCGCCGGTGACCATCTGCAGCTGCTCCATCTCCTCGTCGAAGTCGACGATGATGTCATCCAGCGAACGGAACCGCAGGCTGGCCAGGGCACGGCCGGCGATCCTCCGACCGGGCTCCGCCGCACCGAGGCGATCGAAGCTGTTCCCATGGAGCTTGGCGAGGGTCTCCAGCGCCTCGTCGAGCTCACTGAGGCAGTGCACGGCCGAGCGGGGGAAGATCGAGTCCAGCAGCAGGAACTCGATCGCCCGGGAGGAGCGGACGCGCCCCCGGTAGGTGCGGATGTATGCCTCGTGCGCGCTGCACGAACGCAGCAGCATCACGGTCCCTGCGGAGGAGGCGTCCGCCAGGTCGTGGTCCTGCAGATTGCGGGCGAGCATGTCGACCCGTTCGAGCAGCTGCCCGATGCGCAGGAACAGCCAGGCCTCGTCACGCGTCATGGAAGAGTCGACCAGACCGTTCACCACAGCGCAGCGGTCCTTCGCGAACTGGAAGGCGCCGTGCATGCGGGAGGGGCGCACTCCGCGGGGCAGGCCGAGCGTGGTGGTGTTCAGCGATTCCCACACCTCGGTCGAGAGCGCCTCGCGCACCCCGCGGGCATTCTCCCGTGCGGTGAGCAGCGCGCCGGCCACGGAGGACGGGTTCATCCGGTCGGTGACCAGGCTGTCCAGCACCCGCTGGACGGTGCAGTCCTCCTCGCCGACCTGCTCCACGCCGAAGATCTGGTAGACGGCGGCGCACGCGGCGGTGAGGTCCTCCGGGGTGTCCTCGGTGATGGACTGCAGAGTGACGTCGAGTATCCGAGCGGTCTGATCGGCGCGTTCGACGTATCGGCCGATCCAGAACATCGCGTCGGCGATCCTACTGAGCATCATGGGGTGTCTCCTCGACGTCGATGATCGGGATCGCGGAGGTGACCGGATCGGGTTCGGTGGCCCGCTCCTCGGCCGGTTCCTCGCGCACGTCCTCGAACTCGTCGTAGCTGTCGTCGGTGGGGTCCTCGATCGCTTCGTCGCGGGTCTCCTGGGACTGCGCGGTCGAGGAAGCAGGGCCGGTGTCGGCGGTGCGCTCCGCGGCGAGCACCCAGGTGTCCTTCGAGCCGCCGCCGCGGGAGGAGTTCACGATCATCTCGCCGCGGGGCAGTGCGACCCGAGTGAGTCCGCCCGGCAGCACCCAGACATCGTCGCCGCTGTTCAGCGCGAAGGGGCGCAGATCCACATGGCGCGGTTCGGGCCCCTCCTCGACCAGGGTCGGGATCGTGGACAGCTGCACCACGGGCTGGGCGATCCAGCCGCGGGGGTCGGCCTGCAACCGGGCACGCAGCTCATCGAGCTCCTCGGCAGTGGCCGCAGGACCGATGACGATGCCCTTGCCGCCGGAGCCGTCCACGGGCTTGACCACCAGCTCCTCGAGCCGGTCCAGGACCTCGGCGCGGGACTCGGGCTCCTCCAGCCGCCAGGTGTCGACGTTGGGCAGGATCGGCTCCTCGCCCAGGTAGTAGCGGATCAGGTCGGGCACGTAGGTGTAGGTGAGCTTGTCGTCCCCGATGCCGTTGCCGATGCCGTTGGCGACCACGACGTTCCCGGCGAGGACCGCGCGGACGAGGCCGGGTACGCCCAGCATCGAGTCGGGACGGAACACCTCGGGGTCGATGAAGTCGTCGTCGGTGCGCTTGTAGATCACGTCGACCCGCCGCAGCCCGGCAGTGGTGCGCATATAGATGCGCTCGTTGCGCTCGACCAGGTCGGAGGCCTCCACGAGGTCCACCCCCATGGTGCGTGCCAGCAGGGAGTGCTCGAAGTAGGCGCTGTTGAAGCGCCCCGGCGTGAGCACCACCACCGTGGCCTCCTCATCGGGGATGTCCGGCGCAGCGGCCTGCAGCGCGGAGAGCAGGCGGCCCGGATAGTCCCCGACCCGACGGACCGGCCGGTCGGCGAACAGCTCGGGAAGCCCTGCGCCATGGCGCGGCGGTTCGAGAGCACGTAGCTGACCCCGCTGGGGGTGCGCACATTGTCCTCCAGCACCCGGAACTCGCGGTCCCCGTCGCGCACCAGGTCGATGCCGGAGATGTGGATCCGCACGCCGTTCGGCGGGGTGTAGCCGCGCATCTCCTCGACCACATAGGTGGAGGAGGTGATCAGCTCTGCGGGGATCACCCCGTCAGCGATCGCCGACTGGTCGTTGTAGAGGTCATCGAGGAAGCGCTCGAGGGCGGCCACCCGCTGGGAGATGCCTGCGGAGACCCGCGCCCATTCCTCGGCCTCGATCACCCGCGGGATCGCGTCGATCGGGAAGGGGCGCTCCTCCCCAGCGTGGTCGAAGGTGATGCCCTGGTCGAGGTAGCTGCGAGCCAATGACTCCGAACGGGAGCGGAACTCCTCGGGCCCGAGCCCGGCCAGCGCGTCGTGCAGGGCGCGGTAGGTGGGCCGCACGGTGCCGTCGGGCGCGAACATCTCGTCGCCTCCGGCACCGGTGCGGGCGCTGTGGAACAGCGAGGTGGAAGACATGCCTACCATTCTCACACCACCCCTGCCCGGTGTGGCGCAGAACGCCCAGGAAGCGAGCACCATGTCCCTGCTGTCCCGACTCGGATCGGCCCTCCGCACCGCTGTGCGCTCCCCTTCGGTGCGGCGCAGCGCGCGTCGTCTCAGCCGCACTGCGGTGCGCGCGGCGCGGCAGAGCACCGGTGCCGACCGCAGTCCCCGGGCCGGCTCGGATCCACGGTCGGCGGGCGGCTCCTCCGGCGGCGAGGGTTCCCACGCGCTCGCTGATCGTCGCTCCCGCAGTGTCGTGGTGCTCGCCTATGAGCCGCACGCCGATGACCGCCCCGACCCGGGCGAGGTCGTCTGGGCCTGGGTGCCCTACGAGGAGGACATCACCCAGGGCAAGGATCGTCCCGTACTGGTGATCGCGGAGGAGAGCGCCGATCGCGGCGGCTCGGATGGCTCGGGTCAGGTGCTGGTGGCGCTCATGCTCACCTCCCGCGACCGTGCCGCCGAGGGAGCCGTGGCCACCGACGAGCACGGCTCCACGTGGGTCGACATCGGAGCCGGGGGCTGGGACCGCAGGGGCCGGCCCTCGGAGGTGCGTGCAGACCGGCTGCTGCGGCTCTCGCCGGAGGCGGTGCGTCGTGAGGGCGGCCGGCTGGATCGGGAACGCTATGACCGGGTGGCCGCCGTGGTGCGGGACGTCCACGGCTGGTGAGGGTCCGTGGCCGGCGATGGCCCGACTCCTGTGGCGCAGGAGACACGGCGCACATCGGATGCGGTCAGCTGGCCCGGCTCTGGTAATGTTCCCCACCGTATGTGTGACATACCGTTCGGTGTGCGCATGACGTGGTCCCGCCGTGTCAGGGGCGACGATTCGTGCGACCCGGGCGAGTACCCGTGGCAGCGACCCGGTACCGACGTCTCCAGGCGAGTCCCCACCGCCGTCCCCGTCGGCTCCGTTCCTCGGCCGTCTCGGATGATCCACCGCAGCAGCACAAGAGAAGAGTCTTCGTGGCAAACATCAAGTCCCAGATCAAGCGGAACAAGACGAACGAGAAGGCGCGTCTGCGCAATCGTGCCGTCAAGTCCGAGCTCAAGACCTACACCCGCAAGGTGAAGGCTGCCGTCTCCACCGGTGATGCCGAGGTGGCGGGCGAGGCGCTCAAGAGCGCGTCCCGCAAGCTCGACAAGGCCGTCTCCAAGGGCGTCATCCACGAGAACCAGGCCGCGAACCGCAAGTCCGGTCTCGCGAAGCTGGTCACCGGCATCGCCAAGTGACGACCGGCAGCCGTTGAGCTGCCTGCCCGCATGACGGGGTGAGCACCGAGCCCGGTGCGCAGTGATGCGCACCGGGCTCGGTGCTGTCCGCGTGCTGTCCGAGCGCAGGTGGGCCGGCCGCGGTTCAGCGCGCCCGGCGGGCGCGGCAGATACCCATCACCATGCGCTGCACCGACCACTGGGGGTCGCGTCCGGCGCCTTTGACCTCGTGGTCAGCGCGGGCCACCGCCTCCAATGCCCGAGCCAGTGAACGGTCGTTCCAGTGTCTGGCCTCACGGCCGAGGTTGCGCAGCATCCAGTCGGGCATCCCCAGGGTGCGAGCGCTGGCGCCGGGAGCGGTGACCTTCGCCAGGGACCGCATCTTGGACGCGATCGCGGCGACGATCGGCACCGGATCGGCGCCGGCGAGCTGTGCCTGCTGGAGCAGCTGCAGGGCATCCTGCTCCCGCCCGGCGATGGCAGCATCCGCCACGGCGAAGGCGGTGGACTCGACCCTTCCGGCCGTCAGGGCGTGGACATCCGCCACGGTCACCTGCGGGGCCTGTTCACCCGGGTCGGGGGTGGTGTCGTCGATGAGCTGACGACTGATCGCGGCGAGCTCGGCGAGATCGGTGCCGAAGGCATCGACGAGGGCGATCAGCGCCTCCGGCTGGATACGGCGCTGAGCGCGCGCGAACTCGGCGGCGACGAAGGCCTGCTTGTCCCCGGCGCGCTTGACGGGGCTCGCATCGACTCGCGGCACCCCGGCCTTCTTCAGGGCGTCCAGCAGCTTCTTGCCGCGGTTGCCACCTCGATGGACGAGCACCACGGTGACATCCTGCTCGGGCGCCCTGAGGTACTCGAGCAGCTCGAGGACGAGCGCATCGGGCGCCGACTGCAGCTCGGGGACCACAACGAAACGGGGCTCGCCGAACAGCGAGGGGCTGGCCACCTGGGCCAGCGCCCCGGGGCCGAGGCTGTCTCCGGAGAGGTCATGGACCTCCACCGTGGGATCGGACTCGCGGGCGAGACTCCGCAGGCGCTGGACAGCGCGGTCGGCGATCAGGGTCTCGGTGCCGTGGATCAGCACGATCGGTGCGAGGGCGACGCTGTGCCACTCGACATCGCTCACGGGGGCTCCTCACTGCTGGGGGACTGGCTGATCCTATCGGGCCGGGCCGACGCTGCGCGGTGGCGAGCTGCCGTCGGCCGGTAGCGTCACGGTGCCGTTCACGTCGGTGCGCAGGATCTGGGCGCCGACGTCGCGCATGAGGTCCAATGCCTCCGCGGTGGGGTGGCCGAAGCTGTTGTCCTGTCCCGCCGGAACCAGGGCGAGGTCCGGATCGAGCTGCCGATACAGCGGCGGGTGCTGGAATCGGGAACCGTGATGGGCGACCTTGACGATGTCGGCGGGACCGGGGTCCAGCCCGGCGAGCTCCTGCTGGGCGGCAGGCTCGAGATCGCCGAGGGCGAGCAGACGGGTGCCATCGTCCCAGAGCACGTCGAGCACGATCGAGCAGTCGTTGGCCGGGTCACCGTTTCCCGCGCTGTGCTCCGCGGCGCCGGCGCGCAGGGCGTCCTCCGCCGAGTCCGGCCACAGCACGCGCAGCGAGAGCCCGGGCCGCTGCCAGGTCTCCCCGGTGGTGGCGACGGTGGTCGGCACCTGGGGCACCGTCTGCTGAGCGGGGTCCGGCAGCGGGCAGATCCATTGCTCGTGCGGGGCGCGGCGTCCGTGGAGCGCGCTCCGGCCCCCGGTGTGGTCCTGATGGGGGTGGGTCAGCACCAGCAGGTCGATGTGCCGCACCTCCAGCCTGTCCAGGCACTGCCGCAGAGTCGCGGGATCGGGCCCGGTGTCGATCAGGACCGTGGTGGCCTCCGCGGCGTCGGCGCGGGAGCGCAGCAGCAGGGCATCGCCCTGGCCGACCGCGCACAGGGCAACGGTCCACTCCGGCCCAGTGCTCAGCGGGAGCAGCCGGCCCGTCCCGGGCGCCAGCACCGCGACCAGTAGCGCTGCCACCACCCACCGCGTCAGGGGAAGCCGGCGGGCCGCCACGGCGATCACGGCGGCGAGGAGCACAGCCACGGCCAGCAGCACCCCGATCCCTCCCTCGGGCACCGCGATGCGGGAGCCGGGCAGGGCATCGGCCGCCCGCGCGATCAGCAGCACCAGGTGGGCTCCCCCGGCGGCGAGCGTCCACAAGAGCTCCGCTGCGGCCGGCCAGACCGTCCCGATCACGAGGGCCAGCAGCCCGATCACCGTGGACGGTCCCACCAGCGGCCCCACCAGGATGTTCACCGGCACCGCCCAGGCGGAGACCTCCGGGGTGAGCAGGATCAGCACCGGGGTGCAGGCGAGCTGGGCGACCAGCGGCACCGCGAGCACGAGCGCGGCGGTGCGGCCGATCCGTGCTCCGCTGAGCTCCTGGAGGGCGGTCGCCAGCGGCGGCGCGGCCAGCAGTATGGCCGCGGTCGCGAGGGCGGACAGCAGGAATCCGATGGACGCGGCGGTGACCGGATCGAGCACGGACCACAGGGCCACGGTGAGGGCGAGTGCTGCCGTCGGTGAGGCTCGCACCCCGGCGAAGCGTGCGGCCAGCAGGGGGACCGCCATCGTCGCCGCGCGCTGGACGCTGGGTTCGTCCCCGACCAGCCACACGTAGCCTGCCACCACCGCTGCGGCGACGAGCAGCCGGGGTCGGCGGCGCACCCCGCTCAGCAGCAGCGGGCCCAGCACTGCGGCCAGGACCAGTGCGATGTTCGCGCCGGAGACGGCGACCAGATGAGAGATCCCTGCTCGCCGCATGATGTCCTCGGTCCTCTCCCCCATGCCCCGGGTGTCGCCCAGGACCATCCCGCGCACCAGTGCTGCTTCGTCGCCGGGGAGGTGGGAGGTGGCCTGCCGGGCCTGCCGGCGCAACGCGTGGCGAGCGGACTGGGCACGGCCCGCGAGACCCGCCGATGCCACCGGTCGCACCTCGGTCGCGCGCACGATGACCAGGGACCCGCTGAGGACGACCCGCCCCCGCAGGTGCGCGAGATCGCCGTCCCGCACCCGGGACAGATCCTGCGACGGTTCGCCGGAGGCACGTACCAGGACCGGCAACGAGGCGGGCAGCGAGACGACATCGCGGCCCACCCGAGCCGGACCGCGCACCGTCCGTGCCCGCATCTGCTGGCCCTGACGGGCCCACGACGGTCCGCCGCCCGGCGGGGCAGGATCTGCCGCGGCGACGACGGAGAGCTCCACCACCAGCCCCTGCTGCGCCGCCTCCTCCAAGGTCGTGTCGGTGCTTCCGTGCCGCTGCAGCGCCGGGAACAGCAGCGCCCCGGCCAGCACCACGACGCCCAGGTGGGCAAAGAGGCTGCGCGACGTGCGCGGTGAGCCGGTGAGAGTGACAGCGCTCAGCGCGAGGGCGACCAGCACGGCGCCACCGGCGACGGCCGCCGCGGTGCCGGCGGTGACGCCGAGCACGGCCAGCGCCCAGACACAGGTCGCGCCGGGCAGCAGGCGCAGATCTGCCCGGGTCATACGGTCGCCCGACCGCGGATCTCCTCGAGGGTGGCGGGCCCGATCCCGGAGACCTCCAGCAATCCGTCCACCGCCTGGAAGGGGCCGTTCTTCTCCCGATGCTCCACGATGCGCTGGGCGATCGCCGGTCCCACCCC
The DNA here is from genome assembly GCF_002216795.1 of Brachybacterium avium. Classification (NCBI taxonomy): domain Bacteria; kingdom Bacillati; phylum Actinomycetota; class Actinomycetes; order Micrococcales; family Dermabacteraceae; genus Brachybacterium; species Brachybacterium avium. Next base: position 248,900 of record NZ_CP022316.1, read on the forward strand.
GGGCAGCTCCTCGAGCTCGGCGGCGCCGGCGGTGTTCAGATCGATCAGCGCCCCGCCGTCGGGCTCCTCCGCCCCGCCCGTGGACGCGGGTCCTCCCGCCATGGCGGGGCGGGGCTGCTCCCCCGGCACCGGGACGTGGATCTGCTCGCCGTCGGCGAGCGGTCGGGCCAGGTTCACCACCGAGAGATCGGCATCTCCCGTCGGGCCGCCGGCGGCGCGCAGGGCGTCATCCACCCGGGCATCACCCGGCAGCTGCACCACACCGGGGGCCGCCACCGCCCCGGAGACGTGGACGACGATCTCGGAGGAGTCGGTGGCTGCGGAGGCCGACGGGACGGACGTCGGCTCGGGCGCCCCGGCATCGCTCGCGGCGTCGGTCGCGTGTTCCGAGGAGGCGGCCTCGACACCCTGATCGTGGGCTGTCGGAGCCGGCTCCACCGGCACAGCGGAGCCCGACCCGGACAGATGCACGACCCCGACCGCGATCAGCACCAGCACTGCGAGACCCACCAGCGCCGATGGCGACGGTGCGGGCAGCGTCAGATGACGAGTCCGCTGCGGTGCGGAGTGGTCGCGCCGCGCGATGAGCGCCTGACCCGATCGGCGGTGCCTCCCGGCGCGACCGCGCCGCGGCCCCTCGGATCCGGTGTGTGCTCCCATGACTGCGACGCTAGGTCGCCGATCATGTCGACTTCTACGGACGGATCGTCGTTGGGGACGGCCGCCCGCTGGGGAGGAACGGTCGGCTCCACCTCGTCACCGAGCCACCACCGTTCGCGATCCCCTGACCCATCGCTCAGGACAGGCCCAGCATCACCAGCCACTGCTGCCGGAACATCAGGGCGATCACGACGATCACCATCAGGTACCACAGCAGCGTCAGCACCACCCACCGTCGCAGCAGGCCCGCCAGCGGTGCGGGCACGCGCAGATCGCCGCTCTCGATGGTGTGGGCCAGGGTGGCGAAGAACATCGGCGCCGTGACCGACCAGATCACCATGCACCACGGGCACAGCGCGCCGATCACGAAGATCGTGGAGGACGCCAGGAAGTGCACGTAACCGAACGCGAAGGTGATCCCGCCCAGCCGGGCCCAGCGGAACCAGGTGGGCAGCGGGGTGCCGGACGCCATCAGCGCACCGAGCGCGCCCATGATCGCGAAGCCCCCCAGACCGATCGCCATGTTCGGGATCCCCAGTGCGGAGGACTGCCAGGTCATCATCACGTTGCCGCAGGAGATGAAGGGGTTCACATCGCAGGCCAGGCTGGAGCCCGGGTTGGCGAGCAGGAACTCCTTGCCGACCTGCAGCTCGAGCGAACCGATCCAGCCGACCAACGCACCGATCAGCAGCACCAGCCCGGTCACCCGCTGCCCGGCGCGCGCCTTCGCGGAGCGCTCGGCGGCGAGCTCGGCGTCGATCTCGGCCAGCAGGGTCGCGTCGTCGTGCGCGGGTTCCGTGCCTGCCGGGTCCGTGGTGGGGCTCTCGTTCATTCGATGACCGTGCTCTTCCGTGCGGGGGGACGGGGCGTCAGGAACAGCTGTCAGACAACGGGGTGCTCGCGGAACCAGGCCGCGAGGAGGGCGTTGCCCTCGTCCATGCTCACCCGGGGCGTCCAGTGCAGCCGCTCGCGGGTGCGGCGCTGGTCGAACCAGTGCGCCGTGGACATCTGCTCGGCGAGGAACTCCGTCATCGGCGGCTCGTCATGGCCGGGACGCTTCTCCCAGATCCGCTCGATCACGCGACCGGCGAAACGGGCCGCGGAGCCGGGGACGCGAAGAGTGGGTACGGGTACCCCGGCGGCCTCGCACCAGCCGGCGAACACGTCGCGGACCGTGCGGGGCTCACCGTTGGAGACCACGAAGCTCTCCCCGTGCACCTCGTCGATCCGATCCAGCCCCGCGACGATCGCCTCGGCGGCATTGGTGACGTAGGTGGTGTCGATCAGTGCCATGCCGTCGTCCAGCAGCGGCAACCGGCCGCGGCGAGCACGATCGACGATCCGGCCCACCAGCTGGGTGTCGCCGGGGCCCCACACCACGTGGGGACGGATCGAGGTGACCTGCAGTCCGTCTGTGCCATCCGCCTCCATGGCCAGCAGCTCGGCCGCCGCCTTGGTACGGGCGTAGGGGCCGCGGGCCATCGAGGGGTCGGCGGGGGTGGCATCCGCACCGACGATCGCCCTGCCCAGGTGGGCGACCGACGGGGAGGAGACGTTCACCAGCGCGCCCCCGCCCTGGGCGCGCAGCGCCTCGACCACATGGCGGGTGCCCTCGATGTTGATCGCCCGGTACTCGTGCTCGGGCCCGGAGATGGAGACCTTCGCGGCGAGGTGGACCACCGCATCGACGCCCTGCACTGCACGGCGCACATCGTCGGCCTCGGTGAGGGAACCGGTGAGGTCCTGGACCCCGTCGATCCCGGCGGGACGGCGCTGGAAGGCGCGCACCGACGCGCCCTGGTCGCGCAGGGCGGTTGCGACCGCCCCGCCGAGCATGCCGGAGGCCCCGGTGACCAGGACGATCGGCGCACTCACAGGGCCTCCGCCCGCTCCCCGGCCAGGGTCTGCGCGGACCAGCGCGACAGCGCCGCTCGATCGATCTTCGAGTTGTGGCGGATGTCGGTGGGCAGCGCGCTGGTGGTGAACACCGCGACCACCTCGGCTCCCGAGCGGTCCCGCACGGCGCGGCGCACGGCCTCCTGCAGGGAGGGCTCGGCGGGACGGGGGCGACCGGGCCTGCCGGGACGGTAGCCGGACTCGGTCTCGAGGATCACCACCACCTGCTGGGTGCCGCGGGGGCCGACGGCGGCGGCGCCGGCACGGCGCACCGTGGGCACGGACTCCGCGGCGTCCTCGACCTGGACGGGGGTGAGCAGGCCGGAGGCGGTGGCGAGCACATGCGCCGCACGGCCCTCGACCCACAGCCGACCGTCCTGGTCGAGATGGCCGACATCACCTGTGGCATGCCAGCCCTCAAAGCGCATCGCGGTGTGGGTGGTGCCCCAGAGCATCAGGTACCGGTCCCGCACATGCGGGGCGCGCACGAGAATCTCGCCACGTCGCCCGGCGTCCTGGGTGATCTCCCCGGTGGTGGTCCCCAGCTCGTCCATCACGGCGATCGCGATCTCGACGCGCGGCACCGGACGGCCGACGCACACGCCGGAGCCCTCGCCCGCGGCCTCGATGCCCTCGAGGTCGATCGCGGCCACGGCCAGGCACTCGGTCATGCCGTACGGGGTCAGCGCCCGCGCGCTGGGCATCAGCGTGCGCAGCTCGCGCAGCAGCTGCGCGGGGATCGGCGCGCCGGCGGAGAAGAAGCTCGCCGCCTGGGCCATCGCGGCACGGCCGGCCTCGTCGAGCTGGTCAGCGGTGTCGATGATGTTGCGCAGCGCCGCAGGCGCGGTGAACACGGCCGGGCTGCCGAGGGCGGCGATCGCCGCCGCCAGGGCCGGGGCGGTGAGGTCGCCGGGACGCATGATGTCCATGTCCGGCACCACCGTCGGCGCTCCGAGCGCCGGACCCAGCAGGGCGAAGGTGGCGAAACCGGCGACGAGTCCGCGCTCCGGGGCGAGGTCCAGGGTGTCCCCCACCGCGGTGAACATGGCGCCCAGCTGGCGGTGGGTGAGCACCGCGCCCTTGGCGGGGCCGGTCGAGCCGGAGGTGAACAGGATCGCGGCGTCCGCATCGGGCTCGGGCCAGGGCGCGTTCAGCGGCGCGCCGAGTTCCCGCATCATCGCCCCGGAGCGGGCGAGCTCGGCGATCGACGTCTCCACGCCCAGGGCTGCACGATCCACGGTCGGCAGCTGCTGGACCGAGAGACGACGGCCGGGCCAGCCCAGCGCCCGTGCGCCGATCAGTGCCTTCGTGATGCCGATGAACCAGTCGGGGTGGGAGCCGATGACCGCGCGGGTCAGGCCTGCCGTCCCCAGGCCGGCGTCGGCCACGACGGCGACAGCACCGATCCGGAAGCAGGCGTAGAGCACGCCGGTGAGGTCTGCGCCGGGCGTGATCAGCAGGCTCACGCGGTCCCCGGGCCTCACCCCGTGGGCGAGGAGCCCCGCGGCGATGTCATCGACGCGGCGGTTCAGCAGTGACCAGGAGATCTCCCGATTCTCGCCGTCCTCGCCGCCCAACTCCACCACGGCGGCGCGATGGGCATGGCGGGGATCGGCGGCCAGCTCGGCGATCGACGCGCCGATGTGCCGCTGCGGAGCCTGCTCGGCATGGGCGGAGACGGGCTGCCAGGCAGGTGCTGAGCTGCGGGGCTGCTCGGCGGTGCCGAAGGTCGTCTCCAGCCAGTCGGCGACCAGTCCGGCGACGTCGGCGTCCTCCCACACCAGGTGGGAGGCGCCCTCGAAGCGGTGCACGTCGGCGTGCGGGACCCGCTGGATGAGGTCGCGCAGGAAGCGGTCTGAGAAGGTGATGTCCCGTGGGCCCCAGGCGAACAGGGTGGGGACGTCCAGCTCGGTGATGCCGCTCGCGACCCGTTCGAGGGTGCTGCGGGAGGGGTGGTCAGCGGCGGCCGGGATGTCGGCGACGAACTGATCGATGCCCCGTCGGCGGGCACGTCCCCGGTACGGGGCGAGATAGGCGTCCTGGACCTCGCGCGGCAGCGACGGCTTCGACAGGGCCAGCGTGGTGCGCAGGAAGGTGTCGGTCACAGAGGTCGAGGGGGTGCGGAACCAGGGCGCGGTCGCCAGCTGCAGCGCTCTGGGCAGGGCCTCTTCGAGCTTCTGATGAACCCCGGTGTTGGTGAGGATCATCCCGGCCAGGTCGTGACGGTTGTCCAGCGCCCAGCCGGCGGAGATCAGGCCGCCCCAGTCATGGCCGACGGTCACCACCGGTCCGCGCAGGGACAGGGCATCGGTCAGCATCGACAGATCCGTGATGCGGTCCTGGTAGCGACGCTTCAGCCCGGTGCGCTCGGAGTAGCCCATCTCGAGCTGGTCGACCGCGATCAGCCGCCAGGGGATGTCCTCCCGCACCAGAGAACGGAAGAGGAAGGAATAGGTGGGGTTGCCGTGGACGGCCAGCAGGGTGCCACGGGGGGTGATCCCGCGCTCGGCGAGCAGCGGGCCGGAATCCAGCAGATGCCAGCGGCGCGGCTCGCCGGTGTGGTCGCGGACCTCGAGGGTGCGGTGCAGGCGCGGATCCACGCCGGGCTGGTCCGGGATCTCGGGGCCTGCGGGGGACGACGCCCGTCGGCGGCCCGGGCTGCGGGCGGGGTTCACCACTGGACCTCCATCATCGCCGTGTTCAGTCCTGAGCCGACCCCCATCAGCAGCACGCGCTGACCTGGTTCGACATCGTCCTGGATGTGCGCGAGCGTCATCGGCACCGCCTCGGCGGCGACGTTGCCCCAGTCCGCGAGGGTGACCGGGATGCGTTCCATCCCCACCCCCGTGATCTTCGAGAAGTTGCGGATGTAGACCGACGAGACCTGGTGCGGGATGACGAGGTCGAGGGTCTTGAAGTCATAGCCGGCCTCGTTGGCGCCCTTCCAGGTGTCCAGGATGAGCTGGATCCCGTTCTCGAGCAGTCCGGCGGAGTCGGTGCGCATGTCCTGCATGTTCGCCACGCACAGCTCGTGGTGCTCGGTGCCGGCGCGAGCCTGGGTGTGCTTCAGCCGGTGCCCCTCGGGATGCACATCGGCGGGGCCGAGGACCGCGGCGGCGGCCCCGGATCCCAGGGTCAGGGACGCGAACTGGTTGTTGAAGTCCGCACGGGTGGAGGTCTTGGAGTTCAGGCGGTCGATGGTGCCGCGCTGGACCTGCTCGACGTCCTCCGCACCGACGACCAGGGCGTACTGGATCTGCCCGGAATCGATCATGCTCGCCGCCATCGTCATCGCATTGACGAAGCCGAGGCAGGCGTTGGTGATGTCGAAGTTCATGCAGCTGGGGGGCATGCCCAGGGAGTGGTGGATCCCGGTGGAGACGGCCGGTTCCAGGTGCTGGCGGGAGACGGAGGCGTTGATCAGCAGACCGACCTGGTCGCGCATGATGCCGGCCTTGGCCATCGCCCGCTCGGCGGCGAGCACGACACCCTGCTTCCAGCCCGTGTCCCGGTCACGCCACCAACGACGCTCGTAGACGCCGGCCACCCGTTGCAGCACACCCTTGGGCAGCCGCAGTCGCTTGCGTGCCGGGGAGAGCATCTCGTCGATCTCATCCGAGGTCACCGTGACCTGCGGGAGGCTCATCTCGATCGCGAGCAGGCTGGTGTTCCTGTGGACGATCCCTGTGTTCCCGTTCCCCATCAGAGTGCGTTACCTCGTCGTTCCGTGTCGCTGTCGTCGTCGCATGGCGGCCAGGACCGGCCCGAGACATGCGTTCGTCATTGTCACACCTGCACCTGGGGACCACCTCACGGCGTGGTGGATCCCACGTCGCCTGCGGCGCTCCCGTCGTCGTCCCCGTCCAGATGATGACCGAGATGGTGGCGGGCGAAGGCGAGGCTCTGGCGCAGCGTGCGCTCACGGGCCTCGGCATTGCTGCTGGTGGTGACCTCGAGCAGCACCGAGCCCTCCCAGCCGCGGTTGGCCAGGCGCCGCAGCACCTCGGCGCAGGGCTGATTGCCCTCACCGGGCGGCAGGTGCTCGTCCTTGGTGGTCTTCCCGGAGCCGTCCGTCAGGTGCAGGTGGGTGAGGCGGTCGCCGAGCCGCTCGATCATCTCCAGCGCGTCGTCACCTGCGGTCGCGGCATGGGAGAGGTCGACGGTGACGTGGGCGTACTCCTCGTCGGTCGGATCGTGGTCGGGGAAGTAGTTCAGCAGCTCCCGCACCCCGAGCCTCCACGGATACATGTTCTCGACCGCGATCGCGATGCCGTGCTCCTCCTCGAGCGCGGCGACGCCCTCGACGAAGCCGTGCGCGTACTTCCCCTGCCAGCGGAACGGGGGATGCGCCACGATCGTGGGGACCCCGAGCTCCTTGGCGATCTCGATGGTGCGCTCGATCTTCACCCACGCATCACGGCCCCACAGGCCCTGCAGGAAGAACAGGGTGGGGGCGTGGAGGGAGAGGATCGGCAGCTCGTAGCGTTCGGAGTAGGCGCGCAGGAGGTCGGGGTCCTGACTGTCCTTGGGGTAGGAGACCATCACCTCCATGCCGTCGTAGCCGATCTCGTGGGCGAGTCGGAAGGACTCCTCGACCCCGGCGGGGAAGACGGAGGAGGTGGACAGCCCCACCGGGATCCTCCGCTGGGGGTGCTGGTCACTGCGCGGATCGCCCGCCGAGAGTCGCTTGGAGAGCTTCTCGCGGGCCGTGCGATGCGCGCTGCTCGGCCGGGTGTAGGGCTTGCGGGCACCGTTGCGCGGCGCATCCGTGGAAGGACGATCACGGCGTGGGCTCACGACATCTCCTCTGGGCTGGACAGGCCTGGTCAGTATGCAACAAGCCTGCGCCCTAGACTCTTCCGCATGCCCGTTCGAGATCTCACCGCCGCGGACTTCCTCAGCTATCGGACCATGGCCTCCGGCGCTTTCGGTGGAGGGGTCGACCCGGCCTCCCCCGCCGCTCCCCAGGATTTCTCCCCCGGCCAGATCCCGCTGGGCATCGATGCCTCGACGCTGCCGGGCGGGCCGCGCGGCGTGATCGCCGCAGGCGCCCGGATCCGCCGCGACCAGGTGGTGCTGGGCGGTGGGGTCGCCGGCTGCGGCGGTGTCGCGGGACTGGCGGTCCATCCTGCGTATCGCGGGGAGGGTCTGTTCGGGACGCTGCTGACCGCCGTCATCGCCCGCTGCGGTGTCGAGGGAATGGCGCTGTCGATGCTGTATCCCTCGAACCCGTCGATCTATCGCCGCTACGGCTACCAGGTGGTCGCGCGGGGGCAGTCGCTGATCGTGCCGCTGGTGGATCTGCAGCGGATCCCCGCAGTCCCGGGCCGGCGCCTCGTCCCCGTCACCGCCGAGTCGATGCCGCGGCTGCGCCGCCTCCATCACCAGCTGACCGCCGGCGACAACCTGATGCTGCGCCGCGAGCCGCCGCTGTTCCCCGAGGCCATGCCCGCCCATCCCTGGTCCGCGCTGCTGCTCGAGGACGAGTCCGGCACCGCGCACGGCTATATGTCCTGGACGCGCCGCCCCGGCGACGCGGACGGCGTCGGCCTCGAGGTGCACGAGCTCCTCGGCCGCTCCCGCTCGGACCGGCAGGCGCTGCTGCGCTCCCTGGGCTCCTGGTCCACGGTGAGCGAGCAGGTGCGGCTGCGGCTGCGCACCGAGGATCCCGTCCTGGACGTGCTTCCCGGCGGCGGGGCCCGTCCCGATCCGTCACCGCAACCGCTGGTGATGATGCGGGTGATCGACACGGAAGCGACCCTGCGCGCCCGCCGCGCCCCTGCCGGCCTGGACGGCACGCTCCGGCTCGTCGTCGAGGACGACACCGTCCCCGCGGGCACCTGCCGCGCCGGGGGCACCTACCTGGTCTCCGCGCACCACGGCGACGTCACTGCGGCGGCGGAGGACGTTCCTGCGGGCGCAGCACCGACGGATGTGCTGGGCACCTGCCGGTTGGACATCCACTCCGCCTCGCTCCTGCTCGTCGGAGGCCGCACTCTCGCCGACGCCCGCCGTCTGGGCCTGCGCGCCGAGGCGGAGCCGGCGGGCGAGTCCTTCCTGGACGCGCTGCTGGCCGGTCCTCGGCCCAGCGTCCTGGACGCCTTCTGATCCCTTCTGTCGACCTGTTCCTCTCCCCCGACCCCCGGAGCATCCGCATGGCCAAGCTGCATTTCAAGTACGGAGCGATGAACTCCGGGAAGTCCGACACCCTGATCAAGACCGCCTACAACTACGACGAGCGGGGGCTGGCCACCCTGACCGTGAAACCGGCGCTGGATACGAAGGGGGAGGACTGGGTGGTCGCCCGCGGAGGTGCGCGGCGGCGGGTGGATGTGCTCGCGGTCATCGGCGATGACCTGCGCGCCCTCGTCGGCTCCACGGCCGATGACGGCGGACTGCGCCCGCTGCACTGCGTCCTGGTCGATGAGGCGCAGTTCCTCGAGCCGCACCAGATCGACGATCTCTTCCGGATCGCGAAGCTCGATGGGGTCTCGGTCATCTGCTACGGGCTGCGCACCGATTTCCGCACCGCGATGTTCCCCGGCGCCGCGCGCCTGTTCGAACTCGCGGACAACATCGAGAAGCTGCCGACCATGTGTCGCTGCGGCTCGCAGGCCGAGTTCAACTGCCGCGCCGTCGACGGCCGCTTCGTCTTCGAAGGAGCGCAGGTCGCGATCGACGGCGAAGCAGTGACCTACATGTCGCTGTGCGGCTCGTGCTTCATGCAGGAGCAGGAACGCGCCGGGGTCACCGTCCTGGGGTGACACCGGCGCGTCCCTGCGCTGAGTGGGGGCTCAGGAGCTGAGCGGGCGATCCTCGCCGACCTCGGCGTCACCGCCGGCGTGGGCGCTGTCCGCGGAGTTCTCGTCCACGGCTGCGGCCTCGTCGTCCAGCTCGTCGGAGGAGTCGCCGGCGAGGCGCTCCTTGGCGGAGTCCGCGGCCCCGGCTACCGCCTCCTGCGCCCTGGCGGCGACCTCCGGGCCCTTCTCCTTGACCGCCCCGGCGGTGTCCTGCGCGACCCGCGACGCGGTCTCCCTCGCCTGCGCGGCGCGACGCTGCACCTCGGGGTCCTCGGCGACCCGGTGGGCCGTGCGCTCGAGGGAGTCGTAGGGTCCTCGACCCATCCGCGAACCGACCACGAAACCGATCGCCAGCCCGGCTACGAAAATGAACCTCTTCATCACTGCCTCCTGCATCGTCGGGTATGTGCCCTGCATCGTGCCACAGCCGGGCGCCGCCCCGATGACGGGCCGACCGAGCGGTCCCGGACGCCGCCCTGCCCGCTCGTCCCCCTTTGGTCCCACTTCGGTCACACAACCTCCACGAACCGGCTCCGATCGCGGTATCGGCGGGACGCGCGAGGTCTTACGATCTAGGGACGGGGACACCGGTCGCGCCGACCCTCCTGTCGCCCGCTCCACAGCACCGTCGCCGTGATCCATGAACGAGGAGAGAGCTCCGTTGTCCCCTGTGAACCCCTCGCAGTCCCCGCTCGATGCCGCCCCTGCCGTCCCGACCCTCGATGAGGTCTCGGCGCAGGTCCGCACCTGGGTGCACGCCGCCGCCACCCGTCCCATACCGGGACCGGCGAAGATGCTCTCGGATCTGCTGCAGGACCCGAAGGGCCTGGAATTCACGCTGGCCTTCGTGGACCGCGTGATCCGGCCGGAGGATCCGCGCGCCGCCGCCGTCGAGCTGCACCGCCTCGCCCAGGATCCGCCGGCCTTCCTCCCCGCACCGCTGCGCCGCGTGATCGCCCTGGGCGGCGCCGCGTCCACCCTCGCCCCGTCACTGGTGGTGCCGACCGCGCAAGCGGCGATGCGTCGCATGGTCGGCCACCTGATCCTCGATGCCCGCCCCCGGCCCCTGAGCAGTGCGATCCAGCGGCTCACCGCCGACGGCACGGCACTGAACCTCAACCTGCTGGGCGAGGCCGTGCTCGGTGCGCAGGAGGCCGATCGCCGTCTCCAGGGCGTGCGAGAGCTGGTGGCCCGGAATGATGTCGACTACGCCTCGATCAAGGTGTCCTCGATCGTGGACCATCTGCCGCTGTGGGCGGCGGAGGAGACCGTCGACCACATCGTCGAGACGCTGCTGCCGCTGTACCTCGAAGCCGCTCGCGGCGAGAACCCCACGTTCTTGAACATGGACATGGAGGAGTACCGGGACCTCGAGCTGACCCTGCAGGTCTTCGAGAAGCTCCTGGACCGCCCCGAGCTCGCCTCCCTGCATGCCGGGATCGTGCTGCAGGCCTACCTGCCGGACGCCCCGTCCGCGATGGCTCGCCTGCGCCGCTTCGGCGAGCGGCGGGTGGCCGCGGGCGGGGAACCGATCAAGGTGCGTCTGGTCAAGGGCGCGAACCTGGCGCTGGAGCAGGTCGACGCCTCGGTGCACGGCTGGACCCAGGCGCCGCTGCTGTCGAAGGAGGAGACCGACGCGCAGTACAAGCGCATGCTGCTGGAGGCGCTGGACCCCGCCAAGCTCGCGGCCGTCCACCTCGGTGTGGCCGGCCACAATCTCTTCGATGTCGCCTTCGCCCATCTGCTGATGCAGGGCCGGGGCATCCCGGCCGGTCCCGGGCATGGCGTCGAGTTCGAGATGCTCGCCGGGATGGCGCCGGGACAGCAGGCAGTGGTGCGCGAGGCCACCGGCACGATGCGCCTGTACGTGCCGATCGTGCACCCCCGCCACTTCGACGTCGCCGTCTCCTACCTGGTGCGACGCCTGGAAGAGAATGCTTCCTCGCAGAACTTCCTCTCCGCGGCCTTCGAGCTGGACAGCTCCGAGGAGCTCTTCGCCCGTGAGCGGCAGCGCTTCTCCCGGGCGCTGGAACGTGCGCTGCAGGAGACCTCGCTGCCCACCCACCGCGACCAGGACCGCGGTGCGGAGGCTGCGGACGGCCAGGGCGCCCTGCAGCTCGGGTCCCCGGCGGTGCCGGCGGTCCCCGGTAATTTCCGCAACACTCCCGACACCGATCTTTCGACGCCGATGAACCAGCAGTGGGCGGCCGGGATCACCCACCGCATCCGCGGCTCGCAGCTCGGCGTCGCGGAGGTCCGCGCCGCCCGGCTCAAGACGGTCGAGGCCGTGGACTCGACCATCTCCGACGCCCTCGCGGCGCAGCCGGCCTGGGAGGCGCTGGGGGTCGAGAAGAGGGCGATGATCCTGCGCCGTGCCGCCGGGACGCTCGCCGCTCACCGCGGTGAGCTGCTGGAGGTGATGGCCTCCGAGACCGGCAAGACCTTCGAGCAGGGCGATCCGGAGGTGAGCGAGGCGATCGACTTCGCCCTCTACTACGCCGAGCAGATCGAGCAGCTGGCCGGCCTCGAGGACGTGCGCGCCCGGGCGCGGCCGCTGACCCTGGTCACTCCGCCCTGGAACTTCCCGGTCGCGATCCCCACCGGCGGTGTCGTCGCCGCCCTGGCCACCGGCAGCGCGGTGATCATGAAGCCGGCGCCGCAGTCCCGTCGCTGCGGCGCTCTGATCGGCCGGCTGCTGCACGAGGCCGGGGTGCCCGAGGGCGTGTTCACGCTCGTGGACGTGCCCGAGAACGAGGTGGGCCGGGCACTGATCTCCGATCCCCGGATCTCACAGCTGATCCTCACCGGCGCCTCGGACACGGCCGCGCTGTTCGCCTCCTGGCGTCCCGAACTGCGGATCCTCGCCGAGACCAGCGGCAAGAACTCGATCATCGTCACTCCGCAGGCCGATCTCGACCTCGCCGCGCACGATGTCGCCGCGAGCGCCTTCGGCCACGCCGGTCAGAAGTGCTCGGCCGCCTCGCTGGTGATCACGGTCGGGTCGGTCACCACCTCCCGCCGGTTCTCCGCACAGCTGGCGGACGCGGTGCTGAGCCTGCATGTGGGCCGCCCGACGGATCCGACGGTCCAGATGGGGCCGGTCATCGAGCCGCCCGGCGAGAAGCTGCGCTCCGGGCTCACTGAGCTCCGCGAGGGGGAGGCATGGCTCTCGCGCCCTCGTCAGCTCGATGAATCGGGCACGGTGTTCTCTCCCGGGGTCCGCACCGGGGTCGAGGAGGGCTCGCCCTTCCATCTCACCGAATACTTCGGTCCGGTGCTCGGAGTGATCCACGCCGAGTCCCTCGAGGAGGCGATGCGGATCCAGAACGGCACCGCCTTCGGCCTGACCGCCGGGATCCATTCGCTGGAGCCCACGGAGGTCGCCTGGTGGACCGAGCATGTCGAGGCCGGGAACCTGTACGTCAACCGCGGCATCACCGGCGCGATCGTGGAGCGCCAGCCCTTCGGCGGCTGGAAGCGCTCGGCGATCGGGCAGACCGCGAAGGCGGGAGGCCCGAACTACCTGGTGCACCTGATGGACTGGTCCGACTCCGACGGGGCTCCCGACCGCGGGCAGGATGCGGAGGCCTGGCTGGACGCGGCACGTCACAGCGACCGCGAGCACTGGGCGAGCACCTTCATCCCGCGCGATGCACAGCAGCTCCACGGCGAGATCAACGTGCTGCGGTACCTGCCGCTGCCGGTGATGATCCGCGCCGCCGAGGGCACCACGGCGCAGGAGCTGACGCGGGTGCTGCACGCCGCGGCGACCGTCGACTCCGAGGTCGAGGTGTCCGTCCCCTCCGCAGAGCTCGCCAGCACGGCCCGGGAGTCCGGGCTCGCCGAAGCGGCCGTGCAGGTCCAGGACGCCACCGCTTTCGCCGCGCGGATCCCCGACCTCGAGCAGTCACGGATCCGCCTGCTCGGCCAGAGCGATCCCGCGCTGCGCGCCGCGATCGCGGATCGCATCGAGGTGGCGCTGTTCACCGGCGAGGTGGTGGTCGACGGACGGGTGGAGCTGCTGCCCTTCGTGCATGAGCAGGCGATCAGTGCCACGAACCATCGCTACGGGAACCCGCTGCCGGAAGAGCTGGACCTCACCGGCGGTCAGGGCTGGGCCCGCGGCCGGCTCTGAGGACAGAGGGAGATCCATGACCGACGCCGATCCGAGCCGACCGCGCCCGGCGAGCAGCACGAGGACGGCCGAAGGCGAGGATCTGCCGCCAACGGCCCCTGCGAAGAAGGTCCGTGACCCGTTCCTGGACAACGCCCGCGGACTCCTCATCACGCTCGTCGTGATCGGGCACACGCTGGAGAGCTTCGAGGCCAATTCGGGAGCGGTCGGGGACTCGATCTACACCTGGATCTATTCGTTCCATATGGCGGCCTTCGTGGCGATCTCCGGCTACCTCTCCCGCTCCTACCGCAATGAGCCCCGCCAGGTGCGGCGCCTGCTGACCGCGATGCTCGTGCCCTATCTGATCTTCCAGCTGCTCCACGAGACGGCGAAGACGCTGCTGCTGGGACACGAGTTCCATCTGGAGCTCGTCTCCACGGCGTGGACGCTGTGGTTCCTGCTGGCACTGGTGATGTGGCGCCTGGTGACCCCGGTGCTGCGGGCACTGCGCTATCCCCTGGTGTTCACCGTGGCGGTGGCCGTGATCGCGCCGCTGGACCAGAACCTCGACGGGACCCTGTCGCTGGGGCGCTTCATCGAGATGCTGCCCTTCTTCACGCTGGGCCTGGTCACCACCCCGGCGCTGCTGCAGAAGCTCAAGACCCTGCCGCACCGGGTCTGGATCGGCGGGGCGGTCCTGGCCTTCGCACTGGTGGTCTCCTTCGCCACCCACGAACATCTCTCGGCCGCCCGCTTCTTCCTCCGCGGCTCCTACGCCGACGGCCCCTACGAGACGTGGCTCGCGATCATCGTGCAGTTGATGGTGCTCGCCGCCGGCATGATCGGTGCCCTCGCGCTGCTGCTGATCACCCCGCTCGGTCAGACCGTCTGGACGGCGATCGGCGCCCGCTCGCTGACGATCTACCTCCTGCACCCGCTCGCCCTGCTCCCGATCCGCTACCTGGAGGAACCCTTCGCCTGGGCCGACTCCTGGTGGGCGCCGTTCCCGCTGATCCTCATCGCCCTCGCGCTGACCGCGGTGCTCTCCCGCGGCGTCGTCGGCACGCTCACGCGCTGGGTCACCGATCCCCCGATCGGCGACCTCCTCGTCAGGCCGGAGGACTCGCCCGCCCGGGCGCCCCGCACCTCCGCCTGACGCGGCAGCGCCTCAGCCGGCGGCTGCGGTGCCGACCCGGGCGCCCTCGGGCACCTCTCCGCCCTCCTCGCCGAGCACCGCGTCACCGATCACGGAGACATCGGCCCCGAAGGTCCAGTCGCCCTGCACGTCGAGGCGCACGGCGTCCTTGAGCGAGGGCACGCCGTAGGGGAAGCGCGGCTCGAAGTCCTGGATGAGCTTGTACGAGTCCGCCTGCAGCGACACCGTCGGCAGCGTCTCGATCTGCTGCACGAGCGCCGAGCGGTGATCGAGGGCGTAGGCGTCCGAGCGCACCAGCAGCAGGTCGCTGGTGGCCTTGACCGGCAGGAAGCGGTCGCGGCCCACGACGATCGCGGTCGCGCCGTCGAACACCTCGATCGCGGCCCCCATGGCGGATTCGAGCTGATAGACGGGCGTGCTGGTCTTGTCGGCCGGGTCCACGGTCTTCTCGTTGCGGATCAGCGGCAGGCCCATGATGCCGCCGCGCTCCTCGAGCACCGCGGCCATCTTCTCGAGGTCGAACCAGAGGTTGTTCGTGTGGAAGAACGGATGGCGGTGCTCGTCGGTGAAGTAATCCATCTCTTCGGCCGGGGTCTGCGCGGTGTCGCGCAGGATCAGCCGGCCGTCGGACTTGCGCACCGCGAGGTGGCCGCCCTTGCGGTCCGCGGGGGTGCGGCGGCACAGCTCGGCGGCGTAGGGGGCGCCGGAGGCCGCGAACCAGGAGGCGATGACGGGGCTGGGGACGGTGCCGAGGTTGTCCGAGTTGGAGACCGAGGCGTACTTGAAGCCGGCGTCGAGCAGCTGCTGGAGCAGGCCCGAGGTCTGCAGGGCCGTGTAGATGTCACCGTGGCCGGGCGGGCACCACTCCAGGGCGGGGTCCGCGTCCCAGTCGACCGGCGTGAGGTCGTCGGTGCGGAGCTTGGGCTCCTTGTTCTGCAGGAAGTCCAGCGGCAGGTCGCCGACGGGCAGGTCCTCGTACTTCGCGAGCACCTCGAGGGTGTCCTCGCGGGTGCGGAAGGAGTTCATGAAGATCAGCGGCAGGCGGGAGCCGGTGCCGCGGCGCGCGGCCAGGACCTGCTCGACGATGAGGTCCAGGAAGCTCTTGCCATCGCGCACCGGCAGCAGCGACTTGGCCTGGTCCAGGCCCATCGAGGTGCCGAGCCCGCCGTTGAGGTTGATGATCGCGAGCTGATCGAAGACCTGCTTGGCATGACCGGGGTCGATCGAGACGTCATCGAGCTGCGGCGGGTCGAGGTAGGGCTCGATCGTGTCCTCGGGGATGGTGCCGGTGACCCCCTCCTCGAGCTGACCGTAATAGTGGGAGAAGACGTCGATCGCGGTCTGCGCGACCCCGTCGTCCGCCATCTTCTGCTGCGCTGCGGCAAGTCCTTCAATGCTCATGGCACCAGGGTATCGGGACGGCCGGGTGCTCTGCGCCGTCCACCGTCGCACGTCCTGTCCGGGGACTCACCCGCACTCGCGTCGGGCTGCGGCCCCGACTCCCCTAGAATCGACTGCTATGAGCACAGTCCTGTCCGCGGTCGCCTGGCCGTATGCCAATGGTCCCCGCCATATCGGTCATGTCGCCGGCTTCGGCGTCCCCTCCGACGTCTTCTCCCGTTACATGCGGATGGCCGGGAACGACGTGCTCATGGTCTCCGGCACCGATGAGCACGGCACCCCGATCCTGGTCTCCGCCGACGCCGAGGGCATCTCCGCCCGCGAGCTCGCGGACCGCAACAACCGCCTCATCGTCGAGGACCTGGTCGCGCTGGGTCTCTCCTACGATCTGTTCACCCGCACCACCACCCGCAACCACTACCAGGTGGTGCAGGACATGTTCGTCACCGTGCGGGACAACGGGTACATGGTGGAGAGGACGACCTCCGGGGCGATCTCCCCGTCGACCGGCCGCACCCTGCCCGACCGCTACATCGAGGGCACCTGCCCGATCTGCGGAGCGGGCGGAGCCCGCGGCGACCAGTGCGACAGCTGCGGCAACCAGCTGGATCCCACGGACCTGATCGACCCGGTCTCGCGGATCAACGGCGAGACGCCGGAGTTCATCGAGACCTCGCACTGGTTCCTGGACCTGCCGTCCCTGGCCGGGGAGCTGGGCCGCTGGCTCGACGAGCGCGAGGCGACCGGGCTGTGGCGCCCCAACGTGATCCGCTTCAGCCAGAACATCCTCGATGACATCAAGCCCCGGGCGATGTCCCGCGACATCGACTGGGGCATTCCGGTGCCGGGTTGGGAGGATCAGCCGAACAAGCGCCTGTACGTCTGGTTCGACGCGGTGATCGGCTACCTCTCGGCCTCGATCGAGTGGGCCCGCCGCTCCGGCGATCCCGAGGCGTGGCGGAAGTGGTGGAACGATCCCGAGACCCTCGCCTACTACTTCATGGGCAAGGACAACATCGTCTTCCATTCCCAGATCTGGCCTGCGGAGATGATCGCCCAGAACGGCCAGGGCGACAAGGGCGGCGAGCCCGGCCGCTTCGGCGAGCTCACGCTGCCGACCGAGGTGGTCTCCAGCGAGTTCCTCACCATGGAGGGCAAGAAGTTCTCCTCCTCCAAGGGCGTGGTGATCTACGTGCGCGATGTGCTCGAGCGCTACCAGCCCGACGCGCTGCGCTACTTCATCTCCGCCGCGGGACCCGAGCACCAGGACTCCGATTTCACCTGGACAGATTTCGTCTCCCGCACTAACAACGAGCTGGTCGCCGGCTGGGGCAATCTGGTCAACCGCACCGCCGCCATGATCGCCAAGAACGTCGGGGAGATCCCGGCGGCGGGTGAGTTCGAGGAGATCGACCAGGCCCTGCTGGACCAGCTCCGTGAGGGCTTCACAACCGTCGGCGGCCTCATCGAGGCGCACCGCCAGCGCGCCGCGATCGCCGAGATCATGCGCCTGGTGGGCGAGGCGAACGCCTACGTCTCCCGCACCGAGCCCTTCAAGATGAAGGCCGAGGAGCAGCGACCGCGCCTGCTGACCGTGCTGCACGTGCTCGCCCAGGCCGTCACCGATCTCAACACGATGATGGCGCCCTTCCTGCCGCACTCGGCGAACGAGGTGGAGAAGGCGTTGGGCGGGGACCGCCAGATCGCGCCGATGCCGCAGATCGTGGAGGTCGAGGATCTCGACGGCGGTCCCGGCTACCCGATCATCACCGGCGACTACACGGACGTCCCGGCCTGGGAGCACCACCCGGTGGGCGTGGGCCAGAGAGTCGTGAAGCCCACCGGCATCTTCGCCAAGCTCGACCCGACGACCGCCGCGATGGAGCTCGAGCGCCTCGAGGTGGCCGCCGAAGGTGAGCCGGAACTGTGACTCCTCCCCGACTGTAGTAACACTTTCGGAGCAAAGTGTTACTACACTGGTGGTATGGGACCCCTTCCGGCACGACGACCGCTGTCCGTGTCGCCCGTCGAGCGACGGGCGGGACACTGGACCGTCGCCGACGACGGCCTCGCCTCCCGCTCTGCGCGCTCCCGGGGACCGGCGCCTATGAGGCGACGCTCCCCGCGGCGCTCGGCGCCTCCGAGATCGATCTGCCCGGGGAGCTGGCGGCCGACGTCGCCGATGCGGAGACCGCTCTGGCGGCGTTCGACGCTCATGCTGCGGTACGCCTGGGCGCCGACAACCCCGCACTCGGCCCGATGAGCGCAGTGCTGCTGCGCACCGAGTCCGCCTCCTCCTCGCAGATCGAGGACCTCACCGTCGGCGCACGACAGCTCGCCCTCGCCGAGCTCGAGGAGTCGCGCAGCCACAACGCCCGCGCCGTCGTCGCCAACGTCCGCACGATGGAGGCGGCGCTGCGCCTGGCCGCGGAACTCGATCTGGAGGCGATCCTCGCGATGCACGCAGAACTGCTGGCCGGTGCGGAAGACGCCGGCCGCCTGCGGGGGCAGCTGGTGTGGGTCGGCCGCAGCGGGCTGAGCCCGCTGGGTGCCGTCCACATCGCCCCCGAGGCCGAGGACGTGCTGCCCGCTATGGAGGACCTGCTCGCGTTCCTCGTCCGAGACGACCTACCCGTCCTCGTCCACGCGGCGCTCGCCCATGCCCAGTTCGAGACCATCCACCCCTTCACCGACGGCAACGGTCGCACCGGTCGCGCGCTGGTGCACGCGCTGCTGAGCGGCAAGGGCCTGCTGACCACCACCGCCCCGGTCTCGGCCGGACTCCTGACGGACCTCGAGGCGTACACCGCAGCATTGACCGCCTTCCGCGCCGGCGACGCCCGCCCGATCGTGGAGGAGTTCGCCCGGGCCGCGCGGTATGCCGCGGCCACCGGCAGCCGACTCGTCGATGACCTCGCCGGACAGCTCGAGAGGGACCGGGAGCGACTGTCCGGGGTGCGCCGGCATGCTCTCGCATGGTCCGTGCTGCCTCTGCTCATCGGTCAGCCGATCGTCAACGCCGCGTACCTCCAGCGCACACTCGAGGTGCCGGCGATGACGGCCCAGCGGGCTCTCGCCCAGCTCACCGACTCCGGCATCCTGCGGGAGGCGACCGGTCGCTCGCGGAACCGCGTCTGGCAACATACCGGGATCCTCGGCCTGCTGGACTCCTATGCCGCCGAGGTCCGCCGAGCGTGCTGACCGCCTGGCCCGTCAGCCCCCGCCCGACGGTGAGAAGGGTTACGGTGGCCGCCCGAGATCTTCGGCAAGGAGGCGGTCCCGTCATGGCACCATCCGCAGCTCGCTCCGGTGCGGACCCCGCACCCACCCAGCATCTGAACGCGAAGGTCGTCGGCATCTCGATCGCCGCCGCCGTCGGTGGTTTCCTCTTCGGCTTCGACACCTCAGTGATCAACGGTGCCGTGGGCGCCCTGTCCGAGGAGTTCTCCCTCGGGGCGGCGCTGACCGGCTTCGCGGTCTCCTCGGCGCTGCTCGGCTGCGCCATCGGCGCCTGGTTCGCCGGCGGCCTCTCCAACCGCTACGGCCGCATCCCGGTGATGGTGATCGCGGCGATCCTGTTCTTCGCCTCAGCGCTCGGCTCGGGCCTCGCCTTCGGGGTCTGGGACCTCATCGCGTGGCGCGTGGTCGGTGGCCTGGGCGTCGGCGCCGCGAGCGTGATCGCCCCCGCCTACATCGCGGAGGTCGCACCCGCGAAGTTCCGCGGCCGGCTGGGCTCTTTGCAGCAGCTGGCGATCGTGCTCGGCATCTTCGTCGCGCTGCTGTCCAACGCGCTGATCGCGGACTCGGCCGGAGGCTCCTCGGAGACCTTCTGGTTCGGGGTGGCCGCATGGCGCTGGATGTTCATGATCGAGGCGGTGCCGGCCGCGGCCTACGGGATCATGGCTCTGTTCCTGCCGGAGTCGCCGCGCTACCTGATCCGGCGGAACCAGCTCGATCGCGCCTCGAAGGTGCTCTACGACTTCACGGGCGAGCCCGACGTGAACCTCAAGATCCAGCAGATCCGCACGACGCTCGAGCGGGAGGACAAGGAGAGCCTCCGCGACCTGCTGGGCGAGCGGTTCGGGCTCAAGCCCATCGTCTGGCTCGGCATCCTGCTGTCGCTGTTCCAGCAGCTGGTGGGCATCAACGTCATCTTCTACTACTCGACCACGCTGTGGCAGTCCGTCGGGTTCGACGAGTCCCAGGCGCTGCTGACCTCCACGATCACCTCGATCATGAACATCGTCGCGACGATCATCGCGATCGTGCTGGTGGACCGGGTGGGTCGACGGATCATGCTGCTGGTGGGCTCGGCCGGGATGACGATCTCGCTGGGACTGATGGCGCTGGCGTTCTCCTTCGGCGAGGTCACCGCGGGCAGCGATGCCGTCTCGCTGCCCGATCCCTGGTCGACGATCGCGCTGATCGGCGCGAACGCCTTCGTGATGTTCTTCGGAGCCACCTGGGGCCCGCTGGTGTGGGTGCTGCTGGGCGAGATCTTCCCCAACCGGATCCGTGCTTCGGCCCTCGCGGTCGCGGCCGCCGCGCAGTGGGCGGCGAACTGGACCGTTTCGGCCTCCTTCCCCACTCTGTCGAACATCGGGCTCACCTTCGCTTACGGCCTCTACGCCGCCTTCGCGCTGCTGAGCCTGATCTTCGTCTACCTCTGGGTCCCGGAGACCAAGGACCGCGAGCTGGAGGACATGGACAGCCTCGAGCTGGGGCGGCGCCGCCGGGACGGATGACGTCCCGTCGGCGGCCCGCCCCGTCGGGGCAGCGGTCAGCCCTCGAGCGCGGCGCGCGCGGCGTCGGCGATGTGCTCGGCGTCGATCCCGGCCCAGCCGAGCAGCTCCTCGGTGGTGCCGGAGCCCGGCACGCCGTCGACGGCCAGATGCCGCAGGTGCAGGTCGGTGACCGGTTCGGAAGCCAGCGCCGCGAGGACCGCGGCCCCCAGCCCGCCCTCGGCATGATGATCCTCCGCGACCACGACGCGCCCGCCGGTCGCGGCGACCGCCGCCCGGATGCCCGCGCCGTCGAGCGGCTTGATCGAGTAGGCGTCGATCACGCGGGCGCGCACGCCGTCCTCGGCCAGGGCGTCCGCGGCGGCGAGCGCCTGGTGGAGCGTCACGCCGGCCCCGATGAGGGTGACGGCGTCGTCCTCGGAGCTGCGCAGCGTCTTCGACCCGCCGACGGGGAAGCGCTCCTCGGAGCCGTAGAGGACCGGATAGGCCCCTCGGGTGGTCCGCAGGTAGCTCACGCCGGACAGCTCGGCCATCTCCGCCACCAGCGCCGCGGTCGAGGTCGCATCGCTGGGGTACAGCACGGTCGAGCCCTGGGTGGCGGAGATCATCGCTAGGTCCTCGAGCCCCATCTGGGAGGGACCGTCGGCGCCGATCTCGACGCCCGCATGGGAGCCGACCAGTCGCAGATCGATCCGGGAGACCGGAGCCATGCGGATGAAGTCGGCGGCGCGGGTGAGGAAGGCCGCGAACGTCGAGGCGAAGGCCAGGTACCCGCGGGAGGAGAGGCCGGTCGCGGCGGCGACCATCTGCTGCTCGGCGATGAACATCTCGAAGAAGCGCTCCGGATGCGACTCGACGAAGTCGGCGACGCCGGTGGAGTTCGAGACCTCGCCGTCCAGGGCGACTACCCGCGGGTCGACCTCCGCGAGGGCGGTGAGCGCCGGGCCGTAGGCCTTGCGGGTCGCGACCTCCTCGCCGGGGGTGAAGGCGGGCAGCTCGATCTCCCCGCGCGGGGAGTGCGGAGCCGGCTCGACGGAGGGAGGCATCGGTCCGCGCACCTGCAGCGAGCGCTCGCCGCCGAGGGCGGTGATGGCCTCCTCGGCCTTGTCCTCGGGCATCGGCTTGCCGTGCCAGCCGTTCTGGTCCTCGATGCCGGGGATGCCCTTGCCCTTGACGGTGCGGGCGAGGATCACCAGGGGCCGATCCAGCTCGCCGTCGGCCACCGCCAGCGCCTCGTCGATCGCGTCCAGGTCGTGGCCGTCGATGACCACGGCCCGGGCGCCGAAGGCCTCGACCCGGGCGGCGTAGGTGTCCATGTCCCAGCCGAGCGCGGTCTCGCCCCGCTGGCCCAGACGGTTCACGTCCACCATCGTGACGAGGTTCGTCAGCTGGTAGTGCGAGGCGGTGGCGAGGGCTTCCCACATCGAGCCCTCCGCGAGCTCACTGTCCCCGGTGAGGACCCAGACCCGGTACGGAGACTTCTCCAGGTACTTGCCGGCGAGGGCGATGCCGACGCCGTCGGGCAGTCCCTGACCGAGCGAGCCGGTGGCGACGTCGACCCAGGGCAGCACCGGGGTGGGATGCCCCTCGAGCCGCTGGTCGAAGCGCCGGTAGCCCTCCATCAGCTCCTGCTCGGAGACCACGCCGGCGGCGCGGTAGACGGAGTACAGTAGCGGCGAGGCATGCCCCTTGGAGAAGACCAGGTGGTCGTTGCCGGGGGCCTCGGGCTCATCCCAGTCGTAGCGCAGGTGGCGGGCCATCAGGGTGGCCAGCAGGTCGGCGGCGGAGAGGCTGGAGGTGGGGTGGCCGGAGCCGGCGCTGGTCGAGGAGCGGATCGAGTCGACCCGCAGCTGGGCCGCGAGCTCGGGCACCTGGTCGAGATCGAGCCTGTCGTGCATGGACGTGGTCATCATGACTCCTTCCGTGGCGGATCATGCGTGATGCCTCCACCGTAGGAGCCTGCGGCCGCTGTCGGCAACGAACCGCGACCAGCCGGTCGGGTCCCTCAGAGGTCGAAGACCCGCAGCACCACGGCGTGCTCGCTCCCGGCGGCCTCTCCCCCGGCCCGCAGGATCTCGGGGATGAACTCCTCGGGCAGCGGATGTCCCTGGACGTGGTCGAGGTAGGCCTCGTGCGCCTGCAGCGATCGGACCGCCGCCCGCACTTGCTCGGCCGCGACCTGCTTTGCGTGGGTGGGCTGCGGATGACCCGCCACCAGCAGGGCGCGGACGCGCCACGGGGCGAGGCCCTCGACCTCGGCGAGCTCGCGGAACACCCAGGGGTTCGCCGCATCGCGGGTGCCGTCGACCGCGGCCAGTCCCGCCACCCGATGATCGGCCTGGTTGAGCCCGCCATAGGCCTCGACCTCGAAGTTCGCGGTCAGCACCAGGTCCGGACGCACCTGGCGCACCACGCGGGCGATATCGCGCCGCAGCGGGAGCCCGCTCTCGAGCATCCCGTCGGGGTGGTCGAGATAGCGCAGGTGCTCGACGCCGACGCGTGCGCAGGCCGCTCGCTGCTCCCGCTCCCGCAGCGGGCCGACGACCGCCGGGTCCTGCGCCATCCCCGCCTCGCCGCGGGTGAGCAGCAGATAGCACACCTCGATCCCGGCCGCGGTCCAGGCGGCGACGGCGGCCGAGGCGCCGTACTCCATGTCGTCGGGATGGGCGACGATGCACAGCACGCGCCTCACCCCGTCCTCGGGCAGCGGTGGCAGCGGGGCGGGAGAGGTGCTCATGCTCTCCAGCCTAGGTGGGAACGATCCGTACGGACGGTGCGGGCTCCGGTCAGCGCCACTGTTCACGCCGCGGCGGAGAGCTCCTCCTCCACGGTGCGCGCAGCGTCCAGGGCCTGCTCCAGATCGGCCCAGAGGTCCTCGAGGTCCTCCAGCCCGACGCTGAGACGCACCGTGCCGGCGCGCACCCCGCATGCCGCGCGCTGGGCGTCGGTGAGGTGGGAGTGGGTGGTGGTGCCCGGATGGCAGACCAGGGATCGGGCGTCGCCGATGTTCACCGCGATGGTCCACAGCGCGAGCGCATCGCAGAACGCGGCGGCGGCGGCCTCGCCCCCGGTCAGCTCCACGGAGAACACGCCGGAGGTGCCGCGCGGGAAGTCGCGGTCGGCGAGCTGCGCATCCGGACGGCCGGGGATGGTGGGATGCTCGACCTGGGCCACTCCGGGCAGCCCGTGCAGACGGGCGGCGAGGGTGGCGGCGTCGGCGCTGACCTTGTTCATCCGCAGGTCGAGGGTCTCGATCCCGACCAGGATCTGCTGGGCGCCGGCGGCGGACAGAGTGGTCCCGAAATCGGTGACGTACTTGGCGCGGGCGTATCCCAGCAGCCCGGAGCCGCCGCGGGCGTACTCGTCCGCGAAGGTGACGCCGAAGCGCCGGTTCCTCTCGGTCAGCCGGGGCCAGCGCTGCGGATATCGCCGCGGGTCGAAGCGCCCGGTGTCCACGATCAGTCCGGCGATGGTGGTGCCGTGCCCGCACAGGTACTTGGTCGCGGAGTGGACCACCACGTCGGCACCGTGCTCGCCGGGCCGGTACAGAGCGGGGCTCGCCAGGGTGGAGTCGACGACGACGGGCACGTCGCGGGCGTGGGCGATCGCGCTGAGCGCCGGCAGGTCCACCACCTGTGCGCCGGGGTTCGCGATCGATTCGACGATCGCCGCCCGGGTGTCCTCGGTGAACGCGGCCTCCCAGGCCGCGAGGTCCCAGGGGTCGACGACGGTGCAGCGCACCCCCACCTCGGCGAGCGTGTCGTCCAGCAGCTCGGTGGTGCCGCCGTAGAGGCGCGAGGAGGCGACGATATGACCCCCCGGGGCGGCCAGCGCGTACAGGGCGATGGTGGTCGCCGCCTGACCCGAGGCGACCGCGATCGCACCGATCCCCTGTTCGAGGGCGGTGATGCGCTGTTCCAGCACGGCGGTGGTGGGGTTGCCGGAGCGGGAGTAGGCGTAGCCGTCACCGCGCCGCTGGAACAGTGCCTTGAGCGAGTCGTGGGAGGTGTGGGCGTAGGCGCTCGCCGTGTGGACGGGTGGGGTGAGGGACCCGTGCCCGTCGGCAGCCGCGTCCCATCCTGCATGGATCGCTGCGGTGCTCATCGCTGCTCCTCGCCCTGGGTGGTGCTGACCGGTTCATCCTCCGGCCGCACCGCCGCCTCTGGCGAGGTCTATGACGGAGTGTGGCCGTCCGCGACGGGTCGTCCGTCCGCCGCCCAGACACCGGAGGTGCCTCGGCGGTGGGAGCCGATCAGGTGGGTGTCCACCACGCCGAGTGCCTCCATCAGAGCGAACATCGTGGTGGGGCCGACGAAGCGGAAGCCGCGGCGTTTGAGCTCCTTGGCCAGTGCCACAGATTCGGCGCTGGTGGTGGGGACGTCCGCGGCCACCACCGGCATCGGGGTGCGGGCGGGCCGGTAGGACCACACCAGGTCCGCGAGGGTAGTGCCCGGGCCCCGCTGACCGCGCAGCTCGATGGCCGCCCGGGCGTTGCCGATCGTGGCCTCGATCTTGCCGCGGTGACGGATGATGCCCTCGTCGGCGAGCAGCCGGTCCACCTCCGCCGGTCCGAAGGCCGCCACGTTGTCGACCTCGAAATCGGCGAAGGCGCGGCGGAACCCCTCGCGGCGGCGCAGGATCGTGGCCCAGCTCAAGCCGGACTGGAAGCCCTCCAGGGCGAGGCGTTCGAACATCCCCCGCTCGTCCCGCACCGGCATGCCCCACTCGGTGTCGTAGTACTCGCGCAGGTCGTCGTGGACGGACGCCCAGGCAGGCCGGGCGAGCCCGTCCTCGCCGGTGCACAGGTCCATGCTCAGTCGTCGATCTTCCCGATCGGCTCCCGCTTCTCGGCCTGGAACTGGTCCTCGATGCGGCCCAGCGCCCAGTAGGCGGAGATCGAGATCTGGGGTCGGGGGATGCCGGCGTCCTTGACCAGCACCCGGCGCAGCTGCTTGGTGGTGGCCCGCTCGACGTGGCAGAACACCTGCAGGCCCTCGGGGTCCTCGAGGTCCAGTGTGCGCACCGTCTCGACCAAGGCCTCCCGCGGGCCGATCACCCAGCGCAGCTCCACCCCGGCGGGGCGTTCGAGCTCCAGGCGGTCCTCCTCGTCCTCGAGCTGGATGATCGCCAGGCCGGAGGCGTCCGCCTGCATCGACTCCAGCGCCGCGGCGATCGCAGGCAGGGCGGCATGGTCGCCGATCAGCAGGTGGTGGGTGGTCTCGGGGAGCGGCGTGTAGCCGCCGCCGGCGCCGTTCATGGCGATGAGATCGCCGGGCTGCGCCTCATCGGCCCAGCGTGCGGCGATGCCGTTCTCCTCGCCGTCGCCGTGCAGGACCACGTCGACGTCGAGCCGCTGGTTCTCGTCGTCCCAGTGGCGCACGGTGTAGGTGCGGCGAGCGGGCAGCAGCTCGGGGCTGTGCTCGCGCAGCGCATCCATGTCGTAGGGCGGGTGCAGGCCGGAGGCGGGATCGGCCAGGAGGAACTTGACGTAGGCGTCGGCGTGGTGGTTGCGGTTCAGCGCGCTGTAGCCCTCACCGCCGAGGGTGAGGCGCAACAGGCGCGGCGAGATCCGAGTCTTGCCCAGCACCTCGAGCACGGCCTGCCTCTTCGCGGGGCGCTTCGCGGGGGCGTCTGCGGGCGGGGACTGATCGGTGGCGGTCTGCATACCCCCACATTACGCTACGTCCCTGTTCCGTAAATGTTCGAGGGGGCGGCGTCGCCTCTGACCTAGGCTGAGCGGATGAGCGTGCATCCCGCCCCGAGGTCGACGTGGTCATCGTGGGCTCCGGCCCCAACGGGCTCGCCGCCGCGGTGACCCTCGCTCGTGCGGGACTGGGCGTGCAGGTGCTCGAATCGGAGAGCACGATCGGCGGCGGGGCCCGCACCCTGGACCTCGGCCTCGCACCCGGGATCGTGCACGACATCTGCTCGGCGGCCCATCCGCTGGCGCTCGCGAGCCCCTTCTTCACCGCCTTCGATGTGCAGGCGCGGGGGGTGCGCGCCATCGCCCCCGCCGCCTCCTATGCCCAGCCGCTGGATGACGAGCCGGCCGCGATCGCCTGGCGCGATGTGGAGCGCACGGCCGACGGGCTCGGGCGGATGGCCGCGCCTGGCGGTCGACGCTCGGCACGCTGTCCCGCCATCAGGACCTGGTGGTCGCGCTCGCCCTCGGCGACAAGCGCTCCCTCCCTGTCGCCCTGCTGGACCCGGCGATCCTCGCCGTGGCACCGCTGTTCGGTGCCCTCATCGGGGCGCAGGGCACCCCTGCCTGGGGGGTGCCCTTCCGCACCGAGCGGGCCCGGGCGCTGTTCTCCGGCGTGGCGGCGCACGCGATCGGGACGATGCCCTCCCTGGCCATGGCGGGGACCGCCGGTCTGCTGGGCACGATCGCCCACGGCGTCGGCTGGCCGCTGCCCGTCGGCGGCTCCCAGTCGATCATCGACGCCCTGGTGGCGGATCTGCGTGCCCACGGCGGGAGGGTGCAGACGGACCATCACGTGCGCAGCTGGCGGGATGTGCCGCCCGCCCGCGCAGTGCTGCTGGACACCCCGGCCCCCGCTGCGGCCGATATCCTCGGCTCCCGCCTGCCGGCCTCGCTGGAGCGGGCGCTGCGCCGCTTCCCGCACGGCGACGGGGCGGCGAAGGTCGACTTCGTGCTCTCCGGCCCGGTGCCGTGGCGCGATCCCGAGGTCGGGGAGTCCGGCACCCAGCATCTCGGCGGCACCCGGGCGCAGATGGCCCACGCCGAGGCGGAGGTCGCTGCGGGCAGGGTGCCGGCGCGGCCGATGACCCTGGTCAGCGACCCGTCGGTGGTCGATCCCGGGCGGATCCAGAACGGCCTGCGGCCGCTGTGGGCATATGCGCACGTGCCCGCCGGCGACACGAGCGATCCCACCGAGCTGGTCACCGCGCAGATCGAGCGCTTCGCCCCCGGGTTCCGCGATCTGATCGTCGCCGCCCGCGGCATCCCCGCCTCGCAGATGGCCGCCCACAACCCCGCACTCGTCGGCGGCGACATCTCGATGGGCCGGGTCACCATGGCCGGGATGATCGCCCGCCCCACCGCGCGCTGGGACCCGTACCGGCTGGGCGGGACCGGCTGGTACCTGTGCTCCTCGGCGACACCTCCGGGACCGGGGGTGCACGGCATGTCCGGCTGGCATGCCGCCCGACGCGTGCTCGAGCACGAATTCGGCATCACGACGATGCCGGACCTCTCCCCCGCTCGATCTTTCTGACACCTGCCCGGGAGACTGGCTTCTCACACCTCGCCGCTCCACGTTGAAATCACGCTCTCTGATGTCCCAGCATTGCTCCTCGTGAACTCCCCCGAGACCCCCGATCACCGTCCGAGCAGGTCCGAGCGCCCCGCTGCCGGCGGCGGGGTCGCCGCGCCGACGCTCGCGCCGGATGCGCACAACCCCTCCGGACGCACCTTCCTGGGTCAGCCCGGTCCGCTCGCGAACCTGTTCAGCGTGGAGCTGTGGGAGCGCTTCAGCTTCTACGGCATGCAGGGCATCCTCGCGATCTACATGTACTTCGCGGTCGCCGATGGCGGCCTGGGGATCGACGAGAGCGCCGCGCTGGGCATCGTCGGCGCCTACGGCGGCTCGGTGTACCTCTTCTCGATCCTGGGCGCGCTGGTCTCGGACCGGCTGCTGGGTGCCGAGAGGACGCTGCTGGGCAGCGCCGTGATGATCATGCTGGGTCACATCGCGCTCGCGCTGGTGCCCGGGATCCCCGGCCTGATGGCCGGCCTGCTGCTGGTGGGGGTCGGCTCCGGCGGGCTGAAGTCCACCGCCGCGACCCTGGTCGGCTCCCTCTACTCGCGCGATGACCCGCGACGGGATGCGGGCTTCTCGATCTACTACATGGGCATCAACATCGGCGGCCTGCTGGGACCGCTGATCACGGGCTTCGCGCAGCAGCAGTGGGGATTCCACCTCGGCTTCGGTCTCGCCGCGATCGGCATGGCGGTGGGCCTGACCCAGTACGTCCTGACCCGCAAGGGTCTGCCGGAGAGCGTCCACGCCGTCCCCGACCCGCTCCCCCGCCGCCAGTATCCGCTGTGGGCCGGCCTCGGGGCCGGCGCCGTCATGCTGGTGCTGGTGCTGGCGCTGACGGGCGTGCTGAACGCGCACAACCTCGCCACGGTCGTCGCGGCTCTCGCGGTGCTCGGCGCGATCGCGATCTTCGCCCTGCTGCTGACCTCGAAGAAGCTGGATCCCGAGGAGCGCTCCCGAGTGGTCTCCTTCATCCCGCTGTTCGTGGGCACCGCGGCGTTCTTCGCCCTGTTCCAGCAGCAGTTCACGGTGATCACGCTGTACTCGGACACCCGACTGGACCGTGAGGTCCTGGGCTGGGAGATGCCGATCTCCTGGGTGCAGTCCTTCAACCCGTTCTTCATCATCGTGCTGGCGCCCCTGTTCGCGGCGCTGTGGACGAAGCTCGGCCCCCGCCAGCCCGGCACCCCGCGGAAGTTCGGTGTGGGCATCATCCTGATGGGTTCCGCGTTCCTGCTGTTCCTGCCGATGGCCTCCGTGGTCTCGGTGCCCGTGCTGTGGATCGCGATGATCATGATGGTCGCCACCATCGGCGAGCTGTGGCTCTCCCCCGTCGGCCTCTCCCTCGCCACCAAGCTGGCGCCGCGCGCCTACCCGGTGATGATGATGGCGCTGTACAACCTGGCGGTGGCGCTGGGCACCTCGCTCTCCGGTGCGCTGGCGACCTTCTACTCCTCCGAGACCGAGGTCGCCTACTTCGGCGCGCTGGGTGCGATCACCATCTCGATCGGTCTGGTGATGCTCATGATCGCCAAGCCCGTCGGGCGGGGCATGCGCGGGGTGCGCTGATCCTGACCGTCACCCCAGGCTGAAGCCGCTCTGCTCGCCCCGCTCCTTCATCAGCGCGACCAATGCCGCCAGCACCGCGGCGGATCCCGTGTGGTGGCGTCCGTGCCGGTGGAGGATCCCGAGGTCGACGAGGTCGTCCAGGTCGCGGGTGACGGCGACCAGCCGGTGCAGCTCAGCCCGGTCCCATTCACCGGTGCTCGGGTCGAGCGGGACCGGCAGCTCCGCAGCGTCCGGTGACAGCAGATCCGGCATCACCAGTCCCTCCGGGCCGCATGCCACCAGCAGGGCGGCGATCGTGTCGGGCATGCCGCGGAACCCGCCGTCCTGGGCGTCCCGGGCATCTTTCCCGAACAGGCATGCGGACAGCAGCGCGTGGCCGAACTCGACGAAGCCCTCGCCGCCGGCGGCGAGGGGAACGTACGGCACCGGGCCCGCCAGCGGATGCACCATGCCTGAGGTGACCTCCAGCCAGCCGCCGTCCAGCAGCGTCACCCAGGGACCTGCCAGCTCCGGACGCTCCCACATGGTGCGCAATGACGGACGCATCCCCAGCGCCTCGAGCACCTCCGCGGAGTCGGCCCGGTTCAGAGCACCGGTGCCGGTGACCTTCCGCGGCTGCCCGCCCAGGTGCTCCAGCAGTGCGGCGGCCCGTTCCACGAAGTCGTTCGCCGCATAGACGGCGGCGTCCTCGGTGAGGGCTCCCTCGATGAGCACGGTGCCCTCCGCGGCCTCCGGACCGGGCAGGAACCAGGGCCATGAGCTCGTGCCCTGGTCCTCCGCCTGCGCGGCCCGGAGTGAAGCGTCCCGGTCGTACGGGGTCTGCGGGCGTTCGATCCGGCCCGTCTCACTGAGGGCGAGCCGCTCGTCGTCGGGCAGGGAGTTGTACCAGTTCATGAAGGCGGCGAGCTCGTCCTCGTCCTCGAGGTCGACGCCCAGGGCCATGCCGTACCCGAGGATGTTGGTGGAGAAGGAGCGACGGGAGGGGTCGTCGGCCGCTTCGAGGGCCGCGAACTCGAGGCCCGAGAGCATCCCCGGTGCCTCGGTGGCGCTCATCGCTCCCGGATGCCAGCGCCCGGTCTCCCGCAGGTAGGTGACGAAGCGGATCAGGGTGGGCACCAGGTCCATCACGTGCTCGCGCGGCTGGATCACGGTGCGCGGCACCACGACGGTGAGCAGCTCGATGGCCAGCTCCTCGGTCCACAGACCGGGATCCGGGCTGCCCTGCTGCTCGGCCTTGAGCCGGAGCAGGGTCTCCAGGGTGCGGATCTCCTCGGCGACGGGCGCGTCCTCGTCCCCGGTGAGCCGCCAGGTGCCGTACTCGGACAGCACCTGCTCGCGTTCGAGCCGCTGGGCTCCCTGTTCGTCCTCCATCCCTCCAGCATGCCTCAGGATGCATCGCCCGGGGTGATGCCGGGGCCCGTGCCGCAACCGGGCATTCGCAGGAAATCGATGGCCGCACCGGTGGTGTTCGGCGACACTGGGGGCGGAAGAGGTGACGACATGGCACAGGTCAGGGTCTTCAACCTGGGATACGACCCGGAGACGGGGATCGGCGAGCTCCTGCACACCACGACGGTGCGCCATGCCTTCGGGATGATCCGTCGCGAGGTCGCGGACCCGGTCGAGCTGACGATGCTCGGGGACCGCATCGTCCCCACCGCCCTCGAGCTCACCCGCGAGCTGAGCGGGGCCTGGGTGGAGGGTGCCGGCCAGCGCTCAGTCGGCTTCTCCTACCGGGCGGTCCACGAACGCGATCACTGGACCTGCGCGTACTGCGGTCGCAGCGTCTCGAAGACTCCTTCCTGCGAGGGCCTGCTGGCGACGGTCGACCACATCCTTCCCTCCTCCCGTGGCGGCGCCTCGAGCTGGACGAACCTGGTCTCGGCCTGCAAGGAGTGCAACAACCGCAAGGCGGATCGCACCCCCGAGGAGGCCGGGATGCTGCTGCGTGCGGAGCCCTATGATCCAGCCCACTCGTTTCGGGTGGCCGGGTATGCGCAAGGGCTTCCGCTCCTGATCCGCGGAGGAGCCTGACCGGCCGCTCCAGCGCAACGTGAGGATCGACGCACCGACTCTCACCTGTAGTTATCTCATCTGTGAGTTACGGTCTCGATATGACTGAGAACGAGGACTACCTGGCACGGATCGGCACCCTGATCCGGGACGCCCGTCAGCACTCCGGCCTCACCCAGGCTCAGCTCGCCACCGAGCTCGGCACGAGCCAGAGCGCGGTGAACCGCATCGAGAAGGGCCAGCAGAACCTCACGCTGGAGACCATCTCCAAGATCGGCTCCGCCCTGGACTCCGAGCTCGTGGGGCTGGGCGGCCCTGGCCCCAGCCATCTGCGGGTCCACGGCGAGACCACCCTGTCCGGAGCGATCGACGTGAAGTCCTCGAAGAATGCGGGGGTCGCGCTGCTGTGCGCCTCGCTGCTGAACACCGGGACCACGGTGCTGCGCAAGGTCGCGCGCATCGAGGAGGTCAACCGGCTGCTCGAGGTGCTCACGTCCATCGGGGTGAGGGCGACCTGGCTGAACTCCGACAACGACCTCGAACTGCGCGTCCCCGCCACGCTCGACCTCAGCTCGATCGATGCCGCGGCCGCCCGGCGCACCCGCTCGATCATCATGTTCCTGGGACCACTGCTGCATCGTGCAGGAGAGTTCCAGCTCCCCTACGCCGGCGGCTGCGATCTGGGAACCCGCACCGTCGAGCCGCATCTGTCGGCTCTGCGTCATTTCGGGCTCGATGTCGTCGCGACCGATCACAACTACCAGGCCACCACCTCCGCGGTGACCGGGGCTCGGCGCCCGATCATCCTCACCGAGCGCGGTGACACCGTCACCGAGAACGCGCTGCTGGCGGCGGCGCTGTACGAGGGCGAGACCGTGATCCGCAACGCCAGCCCCAACTACATGGTCCAGGACCTGTGCTTCTTCCTCGAGAAGCTCGGAGTGGCCATCGAGGGCATCGGCACCACCACCTTGCGGGTGCAGGGCAGGGCGCGGATCTCCACCGATGTGGACTACGCCCCCAGCGAGGACCCGATCGAGGCGATGAGCCTGATCTCCGCCGCGATCGTGACCCGCTCGAGCATCACCGTGCGCCGGGTGCCGATCGAGTTCATGGAGATCGAGCTGGCGCTGCTGGAGGAGATGGGCCTGCGCTATGACTGCTCCGCGGAGTACATGGCGGAGAACGGCAAGACCCGCCTGGTGGACGTCACCACCCATCCCTCGGATCTGAGAGCGCCCATCGACAAGATCCACCCGATGCCCTTCCCCGGGCTGAACATCGACAACCTCCCGTTCTTCGCGGTGATCGCCGCGACCGCAGAGGGGCAGACGATGCTGCACGACTGGGTGTACGAGAACCGGGCCATCTACCTCACCGAGCTCACCAAGCTCGGAGCCAACGTGAAGCTCATGGACCCGCATCGGGTGCTCATCGAGGGCCCGACCCGGTGGAGCGGCGCCGAGCTGGTGTGCCCGCCGGCGCTGCGCCCGGCGGTGGTGATCCTGCTGGCGATGCTCGCCGCGAAAGGCACCTCCATGCTGCGCAACGTCTACGTCATCAACCGCGGATACGAGGACCTGGCGGCGCGGCTGAACAAGCTCGGCGCGCGGATCGAGACCTTCCGGGACATCTGAGCCGGGCCCGGCCCGTCGGGGCAGCGGCTGTCGGTTCCCTCATCGCGGTCGGGGAAGCCCTACGCCCCGACCTCCACCCGCGTCCGCGCCAGGATCTGCTTCGCCGCGACGTCCGCGCCGGCCAGCAGCGGGGAGGGCACGCCCGGGGTGGCCCCGATCGCGGAGCCGGGCTGTGTCGAGGCAGCAGGGATGCCGAGCACCACCACGGACTCGTCCACGCTGCCGTCGGCGGCGATCAGGTTGTGGCCGCTGGTCACGTCCTCGGAGAGCTCGGCCCGGGTGGCCTCCATGCTGTGGGTCTGCACGCCGTCGACGGTGTGGATGCGGGCCCGCCCGGTCTCCAGCAGTGCGCGCAGCAGCGGGTCGCCGGTGCGCGGGATCTTCCCCTTGGACATGCGGGTCTCCAGCAGCACGGCCGAGGTGACCACGCGGCCGGTCAGCGGTGAGGCAGCCCGGAAGGCTCCCGCGGATTCGTCGGCCTCGATCACCATCTCGGGACCGATCAGCTCGATGATCCCGGCCTCGATCAGGGCCAGGACCAGCCGCACCCGGTCGGCGGGCGGGCCGGAGGCGAGCGCCAGGGAGTCGCCGTCGAACCAGCCGAGCACGTCGCGGGCGAGGGACGCTCCGGTGAACGCGCCGCGGCCGGTCAGCCGCCCGACACGTCGGCGCAGTGCCCCCATCGCGCCGTTGACAGCGGCGCGCGGGTGCCGCCAGGGGTCGGACAGCGAACCCAGCTCATCGGCGATCAGTCGCCGCACCAGGCGGGCCCAGTCCCGTGCGGAGACGGGCCGGCCGCGGGTGGGCCGGTGCAGCTCCTCGAGCGCCCAGCGCCAGCGCGGGTCGATGATCGACCGTTCGAGGACGATGTCGACCTCGTCGGCCGTGATGGCCGCATCGAGTCCGGCGAACCAGTCGCCGTGCACGGACTCCGGGGCGAGCTCCTCCAGGGCCTCGAGGTAGGCGCGGGCGAACTCACGGGCGAGGATCGGCCACACCTCCTCGGCGAAGTCCACGTCGGTGCGCTGCTCGAGCTCGGCGAACCACTCATCGCGCGCCCAGGCGGGGGCGAAGGGCCGCACCGAGCGGCCGCCCTCAGGCTTGGCACGGTACGGGATGCCCCGCCGGGAGCCGACGACCAGCTGCGGCTCGCGGCCGCTGGGCAGGTAGCGCAGGCGCCCGTGAGGGTCTCCCTCCACCGGTGCAACGCTGCCACCCCAGTCGGCGACCAGCTGCCCGATGACGTCGAAGAAGTTCGCCCCGAGGCCGCGCACCAGCACCGTCTCCCCCGCCGGCAGTCCCGTGTACTCCCGCTCGGCGGGCATGCCGGGCTCTGCGTAGCGCAGCGAGAAGCGCTCGGCGAACGCCGCCAGCGCCGAGACGTCGGCGTCCCGTTCGGACTGGACCATGCCCTGGGCGAGCACCACGGTGGGTGCGGCGAGTCGGCGACCGTCCTCGAGGACCACCGCGGTGTCCTCGCCGTCACGGTCGAGGTCGACGGCGCGGGCCACGATCTCGGTGAGCTCGACCCTGCCGCTCGCGATCGCGGCGTCGAGCTGGTCGCGGAAGTACACGCCCTGCAGTCGGCGGGTGGGGAAGTCGGCGCCGGTCAGTGCCGAGGCCTCCTGGAGCACCCACTGACCCGCCGGGTGCCCGCCGTCGGCCCGGACCTGGCGGGCCCAGTCCACCAGGTCCGGGCCGGGCGCGGCGGGGCCGCTCATCGGGGTGGAATCGTCGGGGTGGACGGTGGTGGCATCGGCCTGGGTGTTGTTGAGGTACTGGGCGGGCTGATCGAGGCGCCAGGTCGCCCCGGGGCCGATCGCGAGGGCGTCGATGATCACCAACCGCATCGGGGCGCCGCCGAGTACGGCGCTGCGGGCAGCGGTGCGCAGCACGGTCGCCACGCCGCGAGGACCACCGCCGACGATGACGGCGTCGAAGTGCGCAGCCTCCGAAGGAACCGTCCCGTTCATGAGGCCACGAGCTCCCCGAGCCGGGTGCCGGTGCGGGTGATGCCGGCCTCGTCCACGCGGGGCCGGACCTCGACGGCGCCGTCGCGGGCCGCGACCTCGACATCGACCTCGTACACGCCGCGCAGCATCTCGGCACGCAGTGCCTCCGCCGGGGTGCCGTCGGCGACGAGATGCCCGCCGTGCAGGACGATCACCTGGTCGCAGTAGCGAGCGGCGTGGTTCAGATCGTGGATCGCGATGAGGGCGCTGATGCCCTCCTCGCGGGTGATCTGGCGGACCAGCTGCAAGGTCTCGATCTGGTAGCGCAGATCCAGCGCGGAGGTGGGTTCGTCCAGCAGCAGCAGCCGGGTGTCCTGGGCGAGGGCCCGGGCGATGAGGGCCCGCTGCTGCTGCCCCCCGGAGAGCTCCGACATGGACTGCTCGGCGATCTCCGCCAGCCCCATCCGCACGATCGCATCCTCCACGGTGGCGCGGTCCTGTGCCCGGGGAGCGAGCCCGAAGTGCGGGGTGCGGCCCAGCATCACGGCCTCGCGGACGGTGAGGTCGAAGGGCGCATCCCCGGCCTGCGGGACGTAGCCGACCACCTTCGCCAGCTCGCGGCGGCCCAGCGAAGCGGTCCTGCGACCCTCGACGGTCACGGTGCCGGCCTTGGCGCGGTGCACGCCGGCGATCGCCTTGACCAGGGTGGACTTGCCGGAGCCATTGGGGCCCAGCAGGGCGCAGAACGTCCCGGAGGCGACCTCGAAGCTGACCTCATCGAGGATCCGGCGGGTCCCGTAGGCAAAGGAGAGGCGGTCGACGGTGAGGCTCACTTCAGGGTGTTCCTTCGGGTCAGGATGAGGTAGATGAACACGGGGCCGCCGATGAAGGCGACCACGATGCCGACGGGGACCACGGCGGGGGCGAGGACCGTGCGGCCCACCGCGTCGGCGACCAACAGCAGCAGTCCACCGGACAGCGCCGCGAAAGGCAACAGATGGCGGTGATCGGCGCCGATCGCGAGGCGTGCGATGTGGGGGCCCACCAGGCCGACGAAGCCGATGATCCCGCAGAAGGAGACGACCACTGCGGCGAGGGCGACGGCCAGGGCGATCAGACCGATCCGCACCGGGCCCACGTTCACGCCGAAGCTGCGGGCCGCGTCGTCACCGGCGAAGGCGATGGCGTTGAGGTCCTTGGAGAAGAACAGCGTCACCGGGATCGCCAGCAGGGTGATCACCCCGACGATCAGCACATCGGACCACAGCGCGTCGTTCACCGACCCGAAGGTCCAGCGGATGATCGCCTGCAGGGTGTTCTCGTTCGCGGTGAACTGGAGTGCGGAGGTGAGGGCCTCGAAGATCTGGGTCATCGCGATGCCGAGCAGCAGCAGGGTGGCCACTGCCATGCGGCGGGCGGTGGCGATCCCGAGCACCACGGCGGAGACGGCCAGTGCCATGACCATG
The DNA here is from genome assembly GCF_002216795.1 of Brachybacterium avium. Classification (NCBI taxonomy): domain Bacteria; kingdom Bacillati; phylum Actinomycetota; class Actinomycetes; order Micrococcales; family Dermabacteraceae; genus Brachybacterium; species Brachybacterium avium. The sequence continues at coordinate 285,592 of NZ_CP022316.1, forward strand.
GCTCCGGCGATGGTCGCCCAGGCCGGGAGCTGCTGGGTGCCGGCCAGGGTGATCACCAGCGCCGCGCCGAAGGCGGCGGCCGGGGAGACCCCGAGGGTGAACGGGCTGACCAGGGGGTTCCGCAGCAGCCCCTGCATGAGCACACCGGAGACGGACAGCGCCGCTCCGGCGGTGAAGGCCAGCAGCACCCGCGGCAGCCGCAGCTGGGTGATCACCGCGTAGGTGGAGGCGAACTCGGCGCTGATGGTGCCGCCGAGCAGGCTCACCCGCAGCGAATGGAGCACGTCGCCCATCCCCACCCCGGCGGTGCCGATCGTCACCGCTGCGACCAGGGCCAGAGCCGACAGCACGAGTCCGGCGGCGAGGACGAGGAGCTTGCGGCGCTCATGGGCGCGGACGGTCCGGGCGCCGTTGCTCTCGGGGCCTCGGGCGCGGGAGCGGGACGCTCAAGGGTGGCGGTCATGAGGACGGACCCTGCACATAGTCGGTCGGGGCGGACAGCTCGGTGTCCTGGAACTCGGTGACCCAGCGGGTGAGGTACGCCTCGGGATCCACGCCGTCCATCTCCTGGGGGTGCAGCCAGGTACCGAGGTAGAGAGCGCCGATCGACTTGCCGAGCGCACTGGTGGCCCAGCCGTTCGCGATCGCGACGTTCCCCTGGGCCAGTGCGGTCATGCCGTCCCAGCCGGGCCGATCGGCGATATCCGTGCGGAGGGCGTCGAAGCGGTCGACGGGCTCGGCGGAGGGCTCGAACTCGTGGAACACGAACTGCGGATCACGCAGCACCACCTCGGCGGGGTCGACGGTCAGCTCCTCCTGGGCGTCGCCGCCCGCGGCGTCCTCGAAGATGTTCGCCCCGCCGGCGGCCAGGATCATCGCGTGGAAGCCGGAGCCGGGCAGGGTGGTCAGGTAGGGCTCGACGGTCTCGAGATAGACGGGGACCGGCTCGACGTCCGCAAGCCGCTCCTGCAGGATCCCTGCGATCTCGCCGCGGAAGTCCAGCACGGTCTGTGCGGTGTCCTCCTGGCCGAACACCTGGCCGAGCAGGGTGAGGGTCTCCTCGACGACCTCGGTGTCCCAGGCGGTGGCGACGATCAGCGGGATGCCGAAGGCCTCGAGCTGCTCGGCGGCCTCCTGCCAGACGGCGTTGCGCGGCATCACGACGACGTCGGGCTCGAGCTCGGCGATCGCCTCGTAGTTCAGCTGGTCCAGGCCTTCGGCGATGATCTGGTCCTCGCCGAGGTCGAGGTAGGGCAGGCGTTCCAGCGAGGCCCGGTCCACGCCGACGACGCGGTCGCCGGCGCCGATGGCGCGCAGGAACTCGTTGGTGTAGCTGTTCAGGACGACGGCCTTCTGGGCAGGGCCGGGCAGGACGACCTCGCGGTCCTGGTCGTCGATGATCGTCAGCTGCTCGGCCGCCTCGGCCTGGCTCTCAACGGTGACGTCTCCGCAGGCGGCGAGGCCGAGGACGGGCAGGGAGGCGAGGGCAGCGCCGAGCACGGTGCGGCGGCGGAATGCAGTGGTCATGGGAACCTCGTTCGGGGGATCAGGAGTCGTCGGGGAGGGAGGGGTCGCCGAGGCTGAGCATCAGGCGGTTCGCCCAGGCGAAGAAAGCGGCCGCACCCAGCAGGTCGGCGATCTCCGGGTCGGAGATCCCCAGTGCGCGCAGAGGCGCGATCGGCACTGCCGACGGACGGGGGCGCGAGAGCTCCGCGGCGGCGGTGACCAGCGCGGACCAGCGCTCGTCCTGCCCGGCCGCGAGCGGGGTGAGATCGACGGCGATCCAGTCGGTGTCGCGCTCGAGCACGGCGGCCAGCAGAGCGTCCACCTCGACGTCGCGCTTGGCGAAGGCGGCGGCTTTGCGGGCATGCACGGAGGCGCAGTAGATGCAGTCGTTGACCTTGCTGGTCACGGCGGCCGCGAGCTCCCGCTCGGCCTTCGGCAGGCCGTCACGCGGCAGGAAGATCGCATTGTCCAGCTCGCTGCGAGCCCGGGTGATGTTCGGGGTGAGCGAGAGCATCCGGAAGTAGACGCTGTTGGTGCTCGCCTTGGAAGCGAAGGAGCCTCGCTGCTCGGGGGTGAGCGCCGCCTCGGAGGGCACCTCGATCCAGGGTTCCCACTGCAGCTGCTCGCGGGTGAAGGCCGAGGGGCGGGTGCGTCCGCCCGGGGTGGTGCCGCCGTGCTGCGCGGCGCGGCCGCGGGTGCGGGGAGCACGGACCGGCGCAGCGGCCGACGGCACCGCGAGGCCGCGCAGGGCGGCGAGCCCCGCGACCAGGCGCTGGAGGTAGCTCTCGAAGGCGACGAGCTGGCTGACCAGCACCGCGGTGCGAGCATCGTGGCCGGCCGCGGTGAGACGTGCCTGGTCCGCCGGGGTCACCAGCGCCGGCGAGAAGGAGAGCAGATCCACGTGATCGCGCAGCGCTGCCAGGCCCGGATCCTCTGTGTGCGGGTCGGCGGCCGTCAGCGCCGCGGAGGCACCCTGGGCCCGGTGCCAGTCGGCGAGCGGTCCGCTGCCCTGCCAGTCTGCGGTGACCGCGGCCAGCGCATGCAGCACGGGGATCGACAGCGCCTGCGGCTCCCGGTAGAGCGCGTCGTAGGCGGCGCGAGTGTGGGCCAGCACCTCGGGCCGGAGCACCTCGAGGGCGGCGCGACCCTCGGAGGAATCAGTGAGCAGGGCGTCCAGCAGCAGCTGGGCATCGGCGGGAGCGACCAGAGTAGCCATATGAGTATCTTAGGGGCCACCAAAGCAGTTGTTGGCTGTGTGACGAAGTGTGGACGCTCACCCCCACGCCGACGCTGCATCGCCTACCGAGTGCCGCAGCGCGCCCACGCATGACGAGAGGCCCGTGGTCCACCGCGACGACGATCCACATCGTCATCGCAGTGATCCACGGGCCTCTGCACGCGGTGGCACCTCCGGCATGCCTCAGCCGTCGGGCCGTTTCAGCGGCCTGCTCTCACCCCTGGCGGCGCGACAGGTGCCGTCAGAACCAGGTCTTGCGGCCTCCCACGGCGCGGCCGAGGAAGCCGAGGACCGTCAGGACGATGCCGATCACGACGAGCAGCCCGCCGAGGGCGTAGAGGAAGGACAGGTCGGTCAGCGCGCCGACGATCAGCAGAATGACACCGAGAATGATCATGGAGAACCTCGCTAGGCTGGGACGGGCACCGCAGGTGTACCTGGGCGCCTTCGTGGTCACCGCTGTCCCGGGACGGGTGGGAACCCGCATGATTCGTGGGACAGCACTGGCCGGTAAGAGTCTCAACGATACCTGAACGTCGGGCCAGGACGATGCCTATCAGGGCGCGCCCAGCCCTCGCGCCGCCTCCGCCGGAAGGTGCTGTGACCAGCGGTCCCGTGCAGTGGGGGGAAGCGTCCGGGTGCTGGGTTACCACCCGGTCCGTCCCACACCGACCCGCGAGCCCTCGCGAACGCCCGCCCAGGCGCGTCAGCGGTGCTAGCGTGCCGGAGTGACCGACTCGGATTCCCGCTCCCCCGCCTCGACCGCCTCCAGTGCCCGGGAGGCTCGGGGAGGTGGCGCGATCGGCTTCGATCGCGAGCAGTACATCGAGCTCCAGTCCCGCCACATCCAGCACCGCCGTGAGGAGATCGGTGGGAAGCTGTACCTGGAGATGGGCGGGAAGCTCTTCGACGACCACCATGCCGCTCGGGTGCTGCCGGGTTTCACCCCGGACAACAAGATCGCGATGCTGCATCGGCTCAAGGATGAGCTGGAGATCCTGGTGTGCCTGAACGCGAAGGATCTGGAGCGGCAGAAGGTCCGTGCGGATCTGGGCATCCCGTATGAGGACGACGTGCTGCGGCTGATCGACGTGTTCCGCGAGCACGACTTCCTGGTCGAGAACGTGGTGCTCACGCAGCTGGAGGAGTCCAACCACGTCGCGCACGCCTTCATCGAGCGTCTGCAACGGCTGGGGCTGACCGTGGCGCGGCACACCGTGATCCCCGGATACCCGCAGGACACCGCGCGGATCGTCTCCGAGCAGGGCTTCGGGGCGAACCAGTACACGCAGACCACGCGCGACCTGATCGTGGTGACCGCACCCGGGCCGGGCTCGGGCAAGCTCGCCACCTGTCTCTCGCAGATCTACCACGACCATCAGCGCGGGATCAGCGCCGGATACGCGAAGTTCGAGACCTTCCCGATCTGGAACCTGCCGCTGGAGCACCCGGTGAACCTCGCCTACGAGTCCGCGACCGCGGATCTGGACGACCTCAACCTCATCGACCCCTTCCACCTGGCGGCATACGGGCAGCAGGTCACCAGCTACAACCGGGATGTGGAGGTGTTCCCGCTGCTGCGCACGCTGCTGGAGCGGCTCACGGGCTCCTCGCCCTATGCGTCTCCCACCGACATGGGCGTGAACCTGGCCGGGGACTGCATCGTGGATGACCAGGTGTGCCGGGAGGCCTCACGGCAGGAGATCATCCGCCGCTACTACAAGGCCCTCATGCACGAGCGGATCAACGACGAGGACGATGTCGTCTCCCAGCGGATCGGGATGATCATGTCCAAGGCGGGATGCGTGCCCGACGACCGTGCCGTGGTGCAGCCGGCCCTGGCGATCGAGGCCCGCACCGGGGAGCCGGGAGCGGCGATGCAGCTCGCCGACGGCACACTGATCTCGGGGAAGACCTCACCGCTGCTGGGCTGCTCGGCAGCGATGCTGCTGAACGCCCTGAAGCATCTGGCCGGCCTCGAGGATTCCGTGCAGCTGCTCTCGCCGTCGTCGATCGAACCGATCCAGACCTTGAAGACCGAGCATCTGGGCTCCCGCAACCCGCGTCTGCACACCGATGAGGTACTGATCGCGCTGTCGGTCTCCGCCTCGAGCGACGAGAACGCCCGGCGTGCTGTGGAGCAGCTGCGCAATCTTGCCGGCTGCGATGTCCACACCACCACGATCCTCGGTACCGTCGACGAGGACATCTTCCGCAACCTGGGGATCTCCGTGACCTCCGAGCCGCGGTTCCTGCACAAGGCGCTCTACCACAAGCGCTGAGAGACCCGGAGGTCCGTCATGCGTCGCTCGCTCTTCGCTCTCCTCGCCCCGCTGCTGCTGCTCGGCCTCGCCGCCTGCGGGCCGGACGAGACTCCCGGGGAGGAGACCGCGACCCCGACGACCGACGCGGAGACCACTGAGACATCACCCCCGGTGGAGGTCTCGGACGGCGGCGGAGAGCTCGGGGACGATGACGACGAGGTCGTCCAGCCGACGGAGACCACGCACTACGAGGAGCAGGGCGAGGGGACCGACGGCGAGTAGGCGTCGTTGCGGCCCCCGCCGACACTCACCCCATCGCGTGCAGGGTCAGTGCGGCGAGGAACCCGAGGGTCGCCAGCAGGCCCGTGTACAGGGAGTCCTTCGAGAAGGCCTCGGGGATCATGGTGTCGGTGATCATGGCGAGGATCGCGCCGGCGGCCAGGGCGTTGACCACTGCGAGGGTGGCGGGAGCCGCACCGTCGAGCAGCAGGAATCCGGCGAGCGAGGCGAGCCCGGAGGCCAGGGCGATCGCGCTCCAGATCCCGAACACGTATCGCCTGCTGCGGCCGGCGTTCTTCCAACCGGCGCTGCTGGAGAGCCCTTCGGGGACGTTGGAGATGAACACGGCGGCGAACATCGGCACGCTCAGCCCGGGACCGACGAGCACGCTGAGCCCGAGCACCATGGATTCGGGGACCCCGTCCAGCAGGGCGCCGATGGCGATCGCTCCCCCGCTGCCGCTCTGCTCCTGCTCGGAGGGCTGCTCGGTGCCGGAGCGCTTGCGGTGCCTCGCTCCGTGGCGGGCCAGCAGGATGTTCAGCCCCACGTAGATGACCGCTCCCGCGAGGAAGCCTCCGCTGGTAGCCAGCAGTCCACCCTGGTCCATGGCGTCCGAGACCAGCTCGAGGGTGAGGGCGGAGATCAGCACTCCGGCGCCGAAGGCCATGATGGCGGCGACGACCGCGCCGGGGACCTTCACGAACCAGGCGATCGCGCTGCCCAGCAGCAGGGCACCACCGGCGACCGATCCGGCCAGCAGGGCGAGCAACCAGGGTTCCATCTCAGCTCCTCGACCCCGACGATGCGATGTGGTGGCGACTCTAGCTCGCCGCTGCCGTGCGGTGTCAGTGCAGCTCTAGCAGCGCCTGCACGGCGGCGTGGTCGGAGTGGGCACGGACGTCCGTGCCGGCAGTGACGATCGCGGCCTGCAGCGCAGTGAGGTCCGGAGTGGTGAGGATCCAGTCGATGCGCTCACCGTCCGCGATCGGCGGGAGGTAGTCGGTGAAGGTGCCCCAGGCGGGGGTGAGTCGTTCGTGGGCGGAGTCCCAGCTGTCCAGCATCGGTCCGTCGGTGACGAGGCTGGAGTAGGCCCGGGAGGCCCGCGCGGCGGCGTTGAAGTCGCCGGTGAGGATCGTGGGGCGGGAGTTGTTCGCGACCAGGTCGGCGAGGAGTTGGGCGGCACGCTGTCGGGCGGTCTCGGACTCGTGGTCGAGGTGGGTGTTCAGGAGGGTCAGCTCCCGGCCGGTGATCCGGTCACGGAGGTCCGCGCGGACCACGATCCGGGTGACGGTGTGCCCCCAGGTGACCGAGCCGATCACCTTCGGGGTGTCCGAGAGCCAGAACTGGTCCCAGGCGATCACCTCGAAGCGTTCGGGATCGTAGAGGATCACGGCGTGCTCGCCCCGGCTGCCACCCTCGCGGCCGAAGCCGAGGCGGCGATGGCCGGGCAGCGCCTCGTCCAGCGCGGAGAGCTGGCCCTGCAGCGCTTCCTGGACCCCGAGCAGATCCGGCCGCTCCCGGGCGAGCAGCTCGATGAGCAGGGGCCGGCGCTCGGGCCAGTGATCAGGATCGCCGGGACGCGTGCCGCCGTCCACGGAGCGGTCGCAACGGATGTTCGTGCTCATCACATGCAGCTGCTCAGGGGTCGTGGGAGTCAGAGCGGGAGGTGTCACCTCCGCGTCCCGGAGGGACGACGGGAGATGGCGTTGCGGCCTGGGCTTCATCGCGCCTCCTCCGTCCATGTGACCTGTGCGCAGCCGTGGCGTTCGGCCCACGTCGCCAGAGAGACCGTGTCCGTCGACGGTGGATAGGTCAGCTCGGCGGTGCCCGCCGGCCTGCTGACCCGGAGTGAGGTGTGCACGTTCGCGCTCCACGTCGGCCGGCGTCGGTCGGTGTGGTCCGGCCGCTCACCACCGAGCGTCAGGTCGTGATCTCTCGGCGCACACGGGAGCAGGACCACGGTGACGACCCGAGCGTGGACCTCGATCCGGTCGATCTGCTCCCAGGGGATCAGGCGCCTGCCGTGGTGGATGTCGAACCACCCCAGCTCCGTCGCGCCCGCGAGCGGCCGTGTCGACCGCAAGGACGTGACGATCCGCGGGAGGAAGACGGCCAGCCCCACCACCGGCATCCAGCCGAAGAGCACCACCAGCCACCAGGGCGCCTCCCCCGTCGCGATGCCCCAGACGAAGATGCCTCCGAAGCCGGCCAGCAGCACGCTGCCCCAGGCGTAGAAGACCGACCGGCGGAGGCGCTCGTGCAGCGGGGTGACGTCGGCTCGCGGATCCGGCGACCACGCGGGGTCCAGGCCGAACCGTCTGGTCTCCTCGAACGTCGGCGAGAAGCCGTCAGCCGCCCAGCGCCGGACCGCCTCCTGGGCCCCGGGTCGCCAGCGCACCCCAGGGCCGAGCCCGGCCCCTGCCCCCGCCGGCAGGGACCGACCGACCTCCCGGTCCAGCCCCACCCAGCGCAGGCCCTCGATGGGCACCTGGCTGTCGCCTCTGCCGCCGTGCCCGGTGACGATCATCCCGCCGGGGCAGATGGCCACCGTGCCCTGGTTCGAGGACCACGCCCGGCTCAGGCGTGGCAGCACGGTGGCGAGAGTGACGCCGGCTGCGGCCAGGGCACCGGAGAGCACGATGAGCCGGGCGGAGTCCTCGACACCGAGGAGGGCCCCGAAGCCCACCGTTCCCAGCACCGCTGCGACCAGCCCGGCCCAGGACAGCACCATGGCCCCGCGCCGGGGCCGCCACGCGATCAGCACGGCACCATCCGGGCGACGCGGCGGGCGCAGGTCCCGCAGGAAGCCGTCGAGGGTCATCACCCAAGGGAGCGCGGCGAAGAGGACGATCACCACGATGACGACCAGCTTCAGCCCCGGGTCGTCCACCTCGGGATGGGTCGCGATGCTACCGATCAGGCCCACGGCTCCCAGGGAGAATCCGGCCTTCACCGGCGGGGACTCCATCAGACGCTGCGTCGCACTCATCTCACGCTCCGTATACACCGCAGTGCGGCGGGTGGGGTCCATAGAAGACAGGTCACTCTAACCGGCCCGGACCGCCTTCCGCCCCCGGGAGAGGACCTCGGCGATCACGGTCGCGGCCTCCTCCACCTCGGCGGCGGTGGTCCTCGGGCCGAGTGTGAAGCGCACGGCGGTCTGCGCGACCTCGTGCGGGATCCCCAGGGCGAGGAGCACGTGGGAGGGCTCGTCGCTGCCGGCGGCGCAGGCCGAGCCGCTGGAGGAGATCACGCCCTGTTCGGCGAGGTCCAGCACGATCGACTCCCCGCTGCGGCCGGGGACGCAGAAGGAGGCGTGGCCGGGCAGGCGCGCTCCGGGCCGGTCGACGTCCGCCCCGGTCAGCAGCATGTCCTCTCGCGCTTCAAGCACCAGGCGGACCAGGAGGTCGCGCAGCGGTCTCAGCCGCTCCGTCGCCTCGATCCGCTCCGTCTCGGCCAGCTCGAGCGCGGTCGCGAGCGCGACCGCGAAGGCGACGTTCTCGGTGCCGGAGCGTCGGCCGTTCTCCTGACCGCCGCCGTGCACGAGCGGCTCCACCGGCAGTCTGCCGCGGATCATCGCCAGGCCGCTCCCTTTGGGCGCGCCGAGCTTGTGGCCGGACAGGGTCAGGGCGTCTGCTCCGAGGCCCCGCAGCTCGAGCCAGCCGGCGGCCTGCACGGCGTCGGTATGCAGGAGTGCGCCGGAGGCGTGAGCGACCTCGGCGAGCGCGGGGATGTCGTGGACGGTGCCGATCTCGTTGTTGGCCAGGGCCAGGGAGACCAGAGTCGTGTCCTCGCGCAGCGCCTCGCGCAGCGCCTCGGGGCTCACGGCGCCGTCGGGCGCCACCTCGAGGAACGTCACCTCGAAGCCGTGGACGCGGTGCAGGTAGTCGATGCTCGCCAGCACCGCGTCGTGCTCGGTGGCGGCGGTGACCAGATGCTTCCCGCGAGGTGAGGCGAGGGCGAGCCCCTTGATCGCGAGGTTCGCCGCCTCGGTGCCTCCGGCGGTGAAGGCGACGTCGCTACGGCGCACGCCGAGCACGGCGGCAGCACGGGCTCTGGCATCCGCGAGCCCGGCGGCGGCGGCCTCCCCCACCGGGTGGTGGCTGGAGGGGTTGCCGAAGGTGCCGGTGAGATACGGCCAGGCGGCTTCGAGCGCCTCCCGGCGGACAGGGGCAGTGGCGGCGGTGTCGAGGTAGATCATCGGCGGCGCTCAGGCGGTGACGGTCATGTCGAGGCCGAGGTCCAGGTGGCGGGCACTGTGGGTGAGGGCGCCGGAGGAGATGACATCCACGCCGGTGCGGGCGATGTCGGCGACCGTCTCGAGGGTGACGGTGCCGCTGGCCTCGATGATCGCGCGGCCGGCGACGATCTCCACGCCGCGGACGAGGTCCGCCGGCGCGAAGTTGTCGAGCATGATCACGTCGACCCCACCGGCGAGCACGGGCTCGATCTGCTCGATGCGGTCCACCTCCACCTCGAGCGTGGTGGTGTGGCCGAGGCGGGAGCGTGCCTGCTGGATCGCCTCGGTGAGGTCCAGGCCCTGCTGCTGGATCACGGCGAGGTGGTTGTCCTTGGCCATCACCGCGTCGGAGAGGGAGAAGCGGTGGTTGACTCCACCGCCGCACCGCACGGCATGGCGCTCCAGGGCTCGCAGGCCCGGGGTGGTCTTGCGGGTGTCGGTGATCGAGGCGCCGGTGCCTTCGACCGCATCGACGAACCGGCGGGTGAGGGTCGCGATGCCGGTCATCCGCTGGAGGAGGTTCAGGGCCACCCGCTCGGCCTGGACCACGGCGCGGGCCGGGCCGGTGACGGTGGCCAGCACCTCCCCGATATCGAAGCGGTCGCCGTCGGCCCTGTGCGCACGGACCTGCACCGCGGGGTCGGTGAGGCGGAAGGCGGCGGCGAAGACCTCGATCCCCGAGAGCACGCCAGGTTCGCGCGCGGTGAGCTCGGCGGTGGCCACAGCCCCGATGGGCAGGAACACCTCGCCGGTGAGGTCTCCCCAGGGCGCGTCCTCGGCGAGCGCGGCGGAGACCACGGCCTCGATCCGGGCGGCCGGGAGCGTGGGGGCGGTGGCGGTGGCGGTGGCGGTCAGCATGCGTGGTCCTCCTGGACGGGGGCGGCGGGGGCGTCGAGACGGTGGTGGGCACCGAGTGAGTCGGGGTTCGCGCCCGGGCACAGGCGACGAGCAGGCGGGCGAGATCGAGGAGGTTGCGGTCCTCGAGCGCGGCGACGGTGGTGGGGGCGGCGGGATCGACTGCCTGCCAGGTGGCGAGGACGTCAGCGGCCTCATCCAGCTCGGCGCCGGTGCGCAGCAGTCCGGCACGGCTCCACATCAGCTGCTGGAGATCACCCCGGGTCCAGGCGGCGCCGGCGGTGGGAGCTCGCTGCACGGCGGGCAGGCGCGACGGCGCCGGGCCCGCACCCGGTCCGGGCCCGGCGCCGCGAGCGGCTGCGGCCTCCCCTGCCCGGGCACCGAACACGGCACCCTCGAGCAGGGAGTTCGAGGCCAGCCGGTTCGCTCCGTGCACCCCGGTGCGGGCGCACTCCCCCGCCGCGAGCAGCCCGGGCAGCGAGGTCGCGCCGTCCAGAGCGGTGCGGATGCCGCCCATCCAGTAGTGGGCGGCGGGGGTGACGGGCACCGGTGTGCGGGTCCAGTCGATCCCGCACGCGTGCAGCTGGGCGTCGATGCTCGGGAAGCGCCGCCGCAGCCGTGCTCCCCCGATCCCGGTGGCGTCCAGCAGCACCGGACGGCCGGCCTGGATCCGCATCACCCTCGCGATGGCGCGGGCGACGACGTCGCGCGGTGCGAGTTCGGCCCGTGGGTCGAGGGTGGGCAGGAAGCGCCCGCCCCGCTCGTCGCGCAGCAGCGCGCCCTCGCCGCGCACCGCTTCCGAGATCAGGAAACTGCCCGGGCCGGCGAGCGCGGTGGGGTGGAACTGGAAGAACTCGAGGTCCTCGAGCTCGGCCCCTGCGCGCCACGCGGCGGCGATCCCGTCACCGGTGGCGGCGGCGGGGTTCGTGGTGTGGGCGAAGAGCTGACCGGCGCCGCCGGTGGCCAGCACGGTCGCTCCGGCACGGAGTGCGAAGCGGGTCCCGTCGGCCCCGAGCAGCTCGGCACCGACGACCCGGCCGGACTCGCACAGCAGGTCCACCAGGGTGGTGTGCTCATGTACGAGGAGGCTCCCGGGGCCGTGGACCGAGCGCGCGGCGCGCGCTGCTGCCCGCACCAGCGACTCCTGGATCGCTCGCCCGGTCGCATCGCCGCCGACGTGGAGGATGCGCGCACGCCCGTGGGCACCCTCCAGGCCCAGGGCGTACGGGGACCCGGTTCTGCCGGGGCCGGTGACGTCCCGGTCCCGGTCCCGGTCGAAGGCGACCCCGTGGCCGATGAGCTCGTCGATCGCCTCCGGCCCCTCCTCGCACAGCACCCGCACCGCCTCCGCCTCGCAGTGACCGGCCCCGGCCCCGCAGGTGTCCCGGGCATGCTGAGCGGGACTGTCCTCGGGACCCACGGCGCCGGCGATCCCGCCCTGGGCGCAGGCGGTGGCGCCGTCGCCGAGCGCCCCCTTGGTCACCAGCCGCACATGAGCGGTGCGGGAAGCCCGCAGCGCCGCCGTCAGCCCTGCGATGCCGGAGCCGATCACCAGCACCTGCGTGCCGGCGCCGCGTACCTCGCGTCCGGTCATGTTCAGCGCTCCGCGGTGGTGCGGGCCGGGGCGGGCTTCACCTCGAGCATCCGCTCCAGGGCGAGCCGGGCCGGCTCAGCGACGTCCTGGCCCACGGTGATGCGGTTGACCACCTCGCCGGCCAGCAGGGACTCCAGCACCCAGGCCAGATAGCCGGGGTGGATGCGATACATGGTCGAGCAGGGGCACACCACCGGGTCGAGGCAGAAGATGGTGTGCTGCGGGTGCGCAGCGGCGAGGCGCTGGACCAGATTGATCTCGGTGCCGATCGCGAAGGTCGTGGGCTCCTCGGCCCCTTCGATCGCGCGGCGGATGAAGTCGGTGGAGCCGGATTCGTCGGCGGCGTCGACCACGGGCATGGGGCACTCGGGGTGCACGATCACCCGCACCCCGGGGTGCTCGACGCGGGCCTTGTCGATCTGTGCGGTGGTGAAGCGCTTGTGCACGGAGCAGAAGCCGTGCCACAGCACCACCTTCGCCTCCTGCAGGCCCTGGGCGTCGTTGCCACCCAGCGGTCGGTGCGGGTTCCACATCGGCATCTGCTCCAGGCCGATTCCCATCGACTTGGCGGTATTGCGCCCGAGGTGCTGGTCGGGGAAGAAGAGCACCCGTCGTCCCCGGGCGAAGGCCCAGTCCAGGACCGCGGTCGCGTTGGAGGAGGTGCACACGATCCCCCCGTGCCGGCCCACGAACCCCTTGAGCGCGGCGGCGGAGTTCATGTACGTGACCGGGATGATCGGCAGCAGCCCGTCGGCGTCCTCGCTCTCGCCGCCGTAGACCTCCATCAGCTGCTCCCAGGCTTCCTCGACCTGGTCGATATCGGCCATGTCCGCCATCGAGCACCCGGCAGCCAGGTTGGGCAGGATCACGGTCTGCTCGGGGGCGGAGAGCAGGTCCGCGGTCTCGGCCATGAAGTGCACGCCGCAGAAGATGATGGCTTCCGCCTCGGTGCGGGACGTCGCGGCGGTGGCGAGCTGGAAGGAGTCGCCGACGTAGTCCGCGTACTGCACCACCTCGTCGCGCTGGTAGAAGTGCCCCAGCACCACCGCGCGGTCGCCGAGCTCGGTCTTCGCCGCGAGGATGCGACGGTCCAGCTCCTCGGCGCTCGCGTCGCGATACTCCTGGGGGATCTCGCCCTGGGCCGGTGCGCCGGCGGGGATCGGATCCGCCATCGAGGCTCCGGGGCCGTAGCCGGGATCGGTCGCATCGACGTCCCAGGGGGCATCCAGCAGACGGGTCGAGCAGCTGGCGTCCGCGGTGCCGCGGGTGCTGAGGTCACGCAGGGTCAGGTCGACGGAGGCGGTGGTCATGGGTTCTCCTGAGGGTCGGGGCTGAGGTCAGCGTTCGGTGAGAGGGCCGTTGTCGGAAAGCTGGATGGAGCGGTCGTGCCGGTACAGGCGGGCGGGGCGGTGACGGCCTCCGGTGCGATAGGCGTCGGTGGCCACGAGCCGTCCCGAGGCCTCGATCTGCCGGCGGAAGTTCGAGGGTTCGAGGGAGCGCTGGAGCACCGCTTCATGGACTCCGCGCAGCTCGGCGAGGGTGAAGCTCTCACCGAGGAAGGCGGCGGCGATGCGGGAGTACTCGACCTTGTTGCGCAGTCGCCACAGCGCGTACTCGACGATCAGCGAGTGGTCGAAGGCGAGTTCGGGCAGCTCGTCGGCGACGAACCATTGGACATTCACGCCGACGGCGCCGGCGTCGGCCTCCTCCGGCCGCACCAGCGCCCAGTAGACGACTGAGACGGTGCGCTCGGCGGTTGTCGGCGCCCGGTCCGTACCGCCGAAGGCGTAGAGCTGTTCGAGGTATCGCGGGCTGAGCCGGGTGGTCTCCTGCAGGGTCCGGGCGGCCGAGGCCGCCAGGCCCTCGTCCGCGCCGAGCGGTCCCCCGGGAAGTGCCCATCGTCCCTGGTGCGGCTGCCGGATACGGCGCACCAGGGGCACCCACAGCACCGGCAGCCGTGTCCTGGGGTGCGGGCGCAGCGCGAAGATGACGGTCGAGACCGCCAGGGAGAGCGAGCCTTCCATCACAACACCTCCTGTTAAGGTCAATGGGACCTTTACTCGTGACGAGGAGGTTAGTTTCATCTCGACCAGAAGACCGGCCTTCGCGCATGAGGTGTGAGCGGCGTCACGTGGATGCTGACATTAACTCCTCACCGGAACGGCGCTCCACAGCCGCGGCGAGCTCGCGCACGCCCCGAGCGCCGCGGGCATCACCCGGACCGACCTAGGAGTCCGCGCCGATGAGGGCTACGGTCGGCCTCAGAGCGCTGCCACCGGGCAGAGTTCTCTTACCCTGCCGTGCCCGTGCTCGGCGAGGAGCTGGAGGCGCACGATGACCACCGACCGCCCCGACCGTCTCCGCATGACCCGTGAGCAGGCTCTGGCGTGGAATCCCGCCTGGTCCGCCGCGGACGTCCGCCTGCTCGAGGAGAATCTCGACCGGCTCGAGGTGCGCGCCTTCTATCGCACCCGTTCCAACGGCAGCGTCACCGCGCAGGACGCGGACGGGCTGTCGGTGATGTACCTGTCCCCGGGATACGTGGAGTTCCGCAAGGGCCTCGCGCCGACCGATCGCCCGGATCCGGCTTGGCACGGTCTCGCCCTGTCGTGCTTCCGACCCCGCTCGAGGGATGTGGGGACCACGGACGAGGGCCCCGCCATCTGTCCGTCCTGCTTCATCGCGCTGCCCGCCACCGGCGTCTGCGACGACTGCGGGTGATCACCGGCATGCTGCGGGGCCGTCACCGATCCCGCAGCACGTGGGCCCTCCCCTGCCTCTCCACCTCGCCGACCAGGGTGAATGCCCCGGACTCGGGGGATAGGGCAACTGGTGCGGACCGACCTCGCGGAACAGCGGGCCGGCGCTGCGCACCTGCACCGAAGACCGGCTCAGCCACCGCTCGAGGCGATGATTCACCCGGTTGCCGAGGTCGCGATCGATGAAACGAGGTGCATCTGCACGGGCGGTCACCAGGGTGTGCTGCCCCCGCACCTCGACCGACTCGATATCCTCCCAGGCCACGAGCCCCTGGCCATGCAGATGGTCGACCCATCCGGCGGGGCTCAGCTCCGCCGGTCGGGTCACGTCGGTGCGCAAGGTGCGCAGCAGGCGCGGGGCGAGGATCGCGACGCCGAGCAGCGGTGCCCAGCCGAGCAGCAGCAGGATCCACCACGACGCCTCACCTGTCGCGACCGCCCAGATCATCGCTCCGGCCAGGAGCGCGCAGCCGAGCGTCGCCCAGCCCTGGAGGGCGATCAGCCCCAGCGGTCGGCCCGGGAGGATCGCACCGTCGACGGATCCGAGGACCACTCGGGGTCCAGGTGGAGGGAGCGTGCCTCCTCGGCGGTCGGGTCGAAACCCTCTGCGGCCCAGCGCGCGACGGCCGCGCAGGTGCCGGGTCGCCACCGCACACGCCCACCGAGCCCGCATCCCCGCACGGCCGGCAGCGACCCCTCCGGCGATGACGACGGCAGGACCGTCCCGAGCTCCGTCCACGGGATCGTCATGTCCTCACCGCCTCGCGCAGGGACGATCTGCAGCCCGCCGGGAGAGGCGGCCACCCGCCCGGCGCCATCGGCGTACCAGCGGCTGAGCCGCGGCAGCAGCGAAGCGACCGGAAGCGCCACGAGGAAGGAGAGCATGCTGAGCAGGAGTGCGACATCGCTCAGCTCTGCGGCCGCCAGCAGACCGAAGGACAGCCCGCTGAGGATCACCACCGCCAGCGATGCCCAGGACAGCACGCGCGCTAGGCGCCGCGGACGATTCGCGAGGACGACCGCATCGCCCAGGCACCGGGGTTCCCGCACGTCGCGCACGAATCCGGAAAGCGTGGCGCCCCAGATGACGGTGCCGAGCATCAGCACGACCACGACCATGACGATCCGCGCCATGGCCCCCAGCTCCTCGTCGTCAAAGCCGGGCACTGCAGTGACCAGGACCAGGAACAGCACTGAGGCGAAGCCCCGCATCGGTGGCAGGGACAGCAGGAACGTCGCGGAGCTCGGATTCATGGCCATCTCGAGATCAGCGTCGTCCCGGGGCCGTCCAGGGTGAACCCAGGGGCGAGATGGTCACGGCGCATGGCACCACCCTAGACCCCGTCCCGGATACCGCGCCCCGCCCCGGAGCCGCTCGTTATCCTGAGACCACCAGCGATGATGCGAAGCGCGCCAGGAGCCGTCATGCCGATCACCCACCCGGACACCCCCGATTTCGCTTCGGCGGCCGAGCAGACTGTCTGGGAGCATCTGAGTGCCCAACTGCCGCACGACGCCGTGCTGATCGCCGGCCAGCGCGTCACCCGGGACGGCACGGAGGTCGAGGCGGACCTGCTGGTGCTGTGGCCGGGGAGCGGCGTGGCGGTGATCGAGATCAAGGGCGGGCGGATCTCTCTGCGTGAGGGCCGCTGGTACCAGGCCGACCGCTCCGGGGAGCGGGAGCTGAAGAAGTCCCCGATCGATCAGGCGCAGACGGCGAAGCATCACCTGATCGCCTACCTCAACAATGCCGCCTCGACACCCATCGGCCGTGCCGTGCACCTGGTGGTGCTCCCGTACACCGAGCTGCCGAGGAGCTGGGATCCGCCGGAGGCCCCTCGTGCGATCACGCTGGACTCGACCGACCTGCCGTATCTGACCGAGCGGATCGTGCACGCCCTGAACGCACAGACGCGCCCCGGGTACGTGCCGCTGGACGCCCTCCAGTGCGCCTACGCGGTGAAGGTCCTGCGGCGCACCCATCGCGCTATCGAGAACCATCAGCTGCTGGCCCGGGAGATCGCCGACGAGGGCAATGCCCTGACCCATGAGCAGCAGCGGGCGATGGCACTGCTGCGATTCCAGGACCGGGCACAGATCATCGGCGGTGCCGGTTCCGGCAAGACGCATCTGGCGATGATCAAGGCCCGGAACCTGACCCGTCGCGGTGCCCGGACCGCCCTGCTGTGCTATTCCCGGGGTCTGGCCCGCCACTTCCAGCTGCTGACCTCGACCTGGCCCGTCGAGGAGCGGCCCGCTTATGTAGGGCTGTTCCATGATCTTCCCGTGCGCTGGGGCGCCGAGACCGAGGATGAGTTCGACGGGGCCGTCGTCGCCTACTACGAGCAGCACCTGCCCCGTCGCCTCGCCGAGCTCGCCCAGCATCAGGATCCGAGTGAGCTTTTCGACGCGATCGTGGTGGATGAGGCACAGGATTTCGCGGACATCTGGTGGGACTCCCTGCAGCCCTGCCTGCGCGATCCCGAGCAGGGAGTGCTGTTCGTGTTCACTGACGAGCACCAGACGGTGTTCGACCGCGAGGGCCGCGCCCCGATCACCCTGAACCCGTTCCCGCTGGACGACAACCTGCGCAACACCAGCACCATCGCCCGGACCTTCGCGCCGCTCGCGCCCCTGGAGCAGAATGCCCGGATGGAGGAGGGCGCCCCGGTGCGGTACGTCGCGAGCACCGCGCAGGAGGCGGTCGCCGCCGCCGACGACGTGATCGAACAGCTCCTCGTCGAGGGATGGGCTCCCGGAGACGTGGCCCTGCTCACCACCCGCAGCCGCCACCCCGAGCAGAAGGAGCGGATCGAGCACTTCGGGTACGACGGGTACTGGGATGAGTTCTTCGCCGAGGAGGACGTCTTCTACGGGCACGTGCTGAACTTCAAGGGGCTCGAGCGGCCCGTCGTGGTCCTCGCGGTCAACGGCTTCGGTTCCGCCGAGCGCGCACCGCAGCTGCTGTACGTAGGGCTCTCCCGCGCACGGTCGCTCCTGGTGGTGGTCGGTGACGGCGGCGAGATCTGGGACGCCGGCGGCGGTGTGGTGTGGGAGCGGATCAGCCAGCGGTGACCGGGCGCGCCACGCCGTTCACAGCGACACGATCAGCAGCGTCCCCGCGAACACCAGCCCGGAGGCGACCAGCACGATGGTGGTGTAGCCGAGGATGTCGCGCATCTTCAGACCCGCGATCGCGAGCAGCGGGAGCGCCCAGAACGGCTGGATCATGTTCGTCCACTGGTCGCCGTAGGAGACGGCCATGATGGTGATCGCCGGATCCACGCCGAGATCGGCGCCGGCACCCAGCATGATGGGTCCCTGCACCGCGAACTGTCCGCCGCCGGAGGGCACGAAGAAGTTCACCAGCCCCGAGGCGAGGAACGCGAAGAGACCGAAGGTGGTGGTGGTCGAGATCGAGACGAAGGCGTCGGAGAACACCTGGACCAGCCCGGAGCCGACCATCATGCCCAGGATCCCGGCGTACAGCGGGAACTGCAGCAGGATCTCGCCCACGTTGGACGCGGCGCTCTTGGTCAGGTGGATCAGCTCGAAGGGATTCTTCACCAGCAGCAGGATCAGGGCGAGGAAGGACCAGTTCACGGTATCCAGCGTCAAGGTGCCGCCGCCCACGAAGTGCAGCACCAGGTACGCCACCAGCGCGAGTCCGATCAGACCGGTCACGATCCGGCTGGCGTCGAGCCGGTCGGCCGGGGTGATGATCTCCTCCTGGAGGTCCTCCACCTGCTCGCGGGCATCGACGGTGAGCTCGGTGACCCGGTCACCGCGCCGGGGGGGCCACCAGGTAGAGCGCGAGCGCGACCACGAGGATCGTCACTGCGGCAGCACTCATGTTCCAGGCGGAGAAGACGGTCTCGGTGATCGGGATCGGCTGCCCGCCGAGAGAGTCCATGAGGAAGGAGTCCTCGGTGGCGGCGGTCAGCGGGCCGGACGCCGAGTAGCCCATGTGCCAGACCACGAATCCGCCGAAGCCGGCTGCCACCAGCATCGGGAAGTGCAGCTTCAGCCCGCGCTCGCGACCCTGGTAGGCGACCTCGCGCGCCAGCAGGCCACCCACCACCAGTCCCAGGCCCCAGGTGATGAGGGAGGCGATCGCGGCGACCACGAACACGAAGACGTAGGCGGTCAGCTCGGTCTTCGGGACCGACGCGAGGAAGGCCAGGATCCTCCGCACCGGCCCGGTGTTGGCCAGCATGTGCCCCAGCAGCAGGATGAGCGCCATCTGGGTCATGAAGGCCAGCAGCCCGGAGAGTCCATCACCCCATTGCACGACCAGGTCTGCGGGGCCGGTATCGGTGAGGATCAGACCCAGGGCTGCGACGATGAAGGTCAGGACGATCGAGAAGACGAGGGCGGAGGGGATGAATCGCTCCACCAGGTGGTTCAGAGGGCGCATGGCGCGTGAGATCGCCGTGCCCTCCTTCCGTGCGGTGCGGGGTTCGGGCGCGCTGGACATGCAGTGGACTCCTCAGGGATGAGGCCGGTCCGCACGACGTCGTGCGAAGGACCAGGGCCTGAACTGATGTGACTGTCGCCACCATAGGACGGATCCTGTCGTGACGTGGCGCAATGGCTCCGCCAGGCGTTCTCGTTCCTCGAAGCCGCTGTCGCTGTCTCTCGGCGCGTAATCTTGCTGGGCCGCTCCCGCAGGAGCCGTGCCCGCCCGCACCGAAGGATCCGCCTCATGTCCCCCACCGATCGCCCCTCCCCATCTGCCGCGGCAGGAGCCGATCATGACCCGCGCCTGGGACGGCCCTGGCCGGCGCTGTGGTCGATCGTGCTGGGATTCTTCATGATCCTGGTGGACACCACCATCGTCACCGTCGCGATCCCCCGCATGCAGGAGGACCTGGACACGGACCTGCCGTCTCTGCTGTGGGTGACCAGTGCCTATCTGCTCGCCTATGCCGTGCCGCTGCTGATCACCGGCCGCCTGGGCGACCGCTTCGGGATGAAGTCGATGTACATGGCGGGGCTGGCGGTGTTCACGGCCTCGAGCCTGTGGTGCGGGCTGTCCGGGAGCGTGGAGATGCTGATCCTGGCACGAGTGGTGCAGGGGCTCGGCGCCGGGATGATGACCCCGCAGACGATGTCCATGATCACCCGGATGTTCGCCCCTGCCGATCGTGGACAGGCCCTGGCCCTGTGGGGCGCGACCGCCGGGGTCGCCACGCTGGTGGGGCCGATCGCGGGCGGCCTGCTGGTGGACGGGCCCGGCTGGGAGTGGATCTTCTTCGTCAACGTGCCCGTCGGCGTGATCGGCCTGCTGCTGGCCGGACGGAACGTACCCCGCTTCGCGCGCCGCGTGCACTCCTTCGACTGGCTCGGTGTGGTGCTCTCCGCGGTCGGGCTGTTCCTGCTGGTCTTCGGCATCCAGGAGGGAACCTCCTACGACTGGGGCAGGATCACCGACTCCCTCACGATAGGCCCGCTCGAAACCCATGTGCCGGTCAGCGTGCCCGGGCTGATCATCGCCGGGGCCGTGATCATGGCGGCGTTCGTCGCCTGGCAGGCGCTGAACCGTCGGGAACCGCTGGTGCCGCTGGGCCTGTTCCGTGACCGGAACTTCTCGGTCGCGAACATCGCGATCGCGATGATGGGTGCCATCGTGCTCACGCTGTCCTTCCCGATCACCCTGTTCTTCCAGCGGGTGCTGGGGATGTCCCCCACCGAGGCGGCGCTGATGACCGCGCCGATGGCGGTGGTCTCCCTCGTCCTCGCGCCGGTGGTGGGCAAGAACATGACCCGCTACGACCCGCGGTGGATGGCCGTGGGCGGTTTCGCCTCGCTCGCCGCCGGGCTCGCGTGGCTCGCCGTCCTGATGCGGCCCGACGCCTCAGTGGCACTGCTGCTGGTGCCGTTCGTGCTGGTGGGCCTCGGCAATGCACTGATCTGGGGACCGCTGTCGCTGACGGCCACCCGCAACCTGGCACCGTCCCAGGCCGGCGCCGGTTCGGGCGTGTACAACGAGACCCGGCAGATCGGCTCCGTGCTGGGTTCGGCGGGCATCGCGACGGTGATGAACGACCGCATCGGCGTGCGGATCACGGAAGCGTTCCAGGACGCCCCCGCCGCGGCCGGGTTCGGCGGTGAGCGTTCCCTGCCCACCGACGGAGACCTGCCCGCGTTCCTGCACGCGCCCTTCGCCGCCGCCATGGCCGACGCGATGCTGTTGCCGGTGGCTCTGTCGCTGGTGGGCGTGCTCGCCGCGCTCTTCATCGGCCGTCCGGTGGACTCCGGGGCGTGGGCCGAGGACGCCTGAGGGGCGGGATCCCGGTCAGCGCTCTCGTCGCAGGCGGGAGACAGTATCGGTGATGCGTGTCGGCAGCCGCACGGCTCGTCGGGAGCGGTCGTCCGCCTCGACCACCTGGCGGGTGACGGTGCGCAGTCGCTTCTCCATCGATTTGCGTCGCTTCTCGGCCGTCGCGGCGCGCTCCTCCGCTGCATCCGCCCTCTGCAGCGCCTCCTCGAGACGCTTCTCCACGTCCTCGATCCGCTGGCTGAGCCCGGTGAGCTGTTCCCGGGTCCGCTTCTGCCGTGCGGCGCCCTCCCGCCGGGTCGCGGACTGGGTCTGCTTGCGGCGGACCTCCCGGTCCTGGAGCACGGCATGACGGTGCGTCGTCTCCGGCGACTCCCCGATCCAGGTGGGCCGGACTGCGGGCGGGAAGGACACCTCCTGAATCCTCTGCTCGTACTCGCGACGGGCCGACTCCTGGCCCGGGTCGTAGATGTGCTCGAAGCCGTTCTCGTGCAGGAAGCTGCTCAGGGTGTCGAAGCGTTCGGCATGGCCGCGGTTGAACTCCGTGAAGTCGGCTCGGGCGTACAGCTCCTCGACAGTCCCCGGAACCTCGTCGCGCCCCCACGTCAGGTACGGGATGCCGTGATAGCGCGCCAGCTCCAGGGTCCGGGAGTCGTGCGCCAGCATGACGCTGGGTGTTCCCGCGAGCACGGCAGCGATGTTTCCGTGCGCTCGGGCTCCGAAGGAGAAATCCATCTGTGAGAGACGGTCGATCCACGGATAGGCATCGATGAACATCTCGGCCCGCGCCGCCGTGAACTGGGAATGCGACCGCTCCAGCGGCAGGCGCGGATCCGCGGTCTCGTAGGGAGAGGTCGCCCAGAGCATCAGTTCCAGGGTGCCGTGCTCCTGTGGGACGTAGGTGGCCCGGTAGTGCTGCTCCGCATCCGCGATGAGGTCCCCGCCGAAGGGGTCCTTCGTCTCCATGTTGTAGGCCACCTGGGCCCCGGCCTCGAGCGCCTCGGGCATCTCGACCCGATGGCCGGGGCCATGGAGGGTCAGGGACGGGCAGCCAACGACGAGCACGTCCTTGAATCCCAGGGAATGCAGGTAGTCCGCGGTCATCTCGCCTCGCACGGTCAATGCACTGGAGCCATTCAGGACCGCCCGGGCGAACCGCTTGACCGTCGGCTCCATCGCCTTCAGCTCCGACGGGTCGCCGTCCAGAGGCAGCTGCGCCCCACCGGAGAGCATCACGAAGGGGATCGTGAGCCGCTCGAGGAAGTCCGCCGTGCGTCGCAGCTGATCCTCGAAATTCGGGCGGAAGGCATTGGCCAGCGGCAGGATGAACCCGTCGTACTCGGCGTTCACCTCGGCGGCATAGGCGCCGTTGATGCGGTAGTGGTTGGGCTCGACGACCGTGTCTCGGGTCGAGAACAGTTTGTGGGCGGCAGCCCCGTAGATCAGGTTCCCGCTGTTCGTGCCGAGCAGGTTGTGATCGAGCGTATGGAAGGCATCGGCGACCTCGAACGGCGATTTGCCGAGCCTCATCAGATACCGCTTGGTCATGGAGTCCCCACTCTGGAACGGAACCGGGCTCTGCCACGGCGGACCACGATCGGGTCCCAGGATCAAGGCTACTGGTCGAACCGCCGGAGTCGGGCTGCGGCACGGGACAGTCGCCGGCACTGGCCGGTCCGCCGACCGCCCGCATCGATCGCGGCCCCGACGGTACGATCACGTGATGATCTGTCGCGAAGTGCAGTTGACAGCCGTGCCGGACGGAGCCGTCCGCGCGGAGGATTTCGGAGTGTTCGAGAAGGAGGTGGGGCCCCTCCGCGACGGGCAGGTTCTCGTGGAACTGCGACGACTCGGTCTGAACGCGGGTCTCGCCCACCGTCTCGGCGGTGAAGGCACCGCCTACGGGCCGGGCATCGGCGTGGGTGACGTCCCCTCCAGCGACGCCGTGGTCGAGGTGCTCAAGTCTGCGGTCGAGGGTCTCTCCCCGGGGATCTCGCCGTCGCCAAGGTGCCGTGGTGCACGGCAGCTGTCCTCGAGGCGGACGAGCTGAGGATGATCGATGGTCAGACGCAGGATGTGGACCTCGAGGCGTATCTGACAGTCCTGGGCCACGTCGGCTTCACCGCCTACACCGGCCTGGTCCACATCGGCGAGGTCCGACCGGACGACATCGTCTACGTGTCCGGAGCGGCCGGCGGCGTGGGCAGCTGCGTCGTGCAGTTCGGGAAGGCGCGGGGAGCGACCGTTATCGGCGTCGCGGGCTCCTCGGACAAGGTCGCGCTCCTCACGGACGTGCTCGGCGCCGACCGGGCCGTCAACCGTCACGACGGGCCCGCGGTGGACCTGCTGCGCGATGCCGCGCCCGAAGGCATCGACCTGTACTACGACAACGTCGGCGGGGAACAGCTCGAGGCAGCGCTCGAGGTCCTGAGGTTCGGCGGCCGTGCGGTGATCTGCGGTGCGGTCGCAGCCGGTTCCGGCGGACCGGCCAACTACCGCAGGATGATCTACCAGGAGCTCACCATGCGCGGGTTAACGGTCACCGCGCACGAGGATCTGCGGGCACAGTTCGAGTCCGAGGTCGGCCGCTGGGTGCGGGAGGGCGCGGTGCGCAGCCTGCACACCGTCTTCGACGGCATCGATAGGGTTCCCGAGGCCTTCGCCTCGCTCCTGGCCGGTGGCAGCTCCGGCCGGGTGATCGTCGCGATCAACGGGTGATCGACCGCCAGCCGGGGCGAACGGCGTCCCCGCCCCGGGAACGCATCTCAGCTGAACCGCGAGATCATGCATGGGACGGACGCGGTCCAGACCTGCGGTTGTGATCGAGCGTATGGAAGGCATCGGCGACCTCGAACGGCGATTCGCCGAGACTCATCAGGTAGCGCTTGGTCATGGAATCCCTACTCCGGAATGTCGCTGTGCAGTGCACGGCGGGCCGCACCCGGGCGCTGTCCCCGGGGCTGCCGGTCGCACCGCGGGCTGCGACCTCGAGTCGCAGCCCGCCGGCATCCGGTCATCCGGGGATCATTCGATCTTCTGCAGAGCTGAGAAGGTCGCGATGTAGTCCGGGGAGTCGATCGACATCACCTCGGTGAGGTTCGAGGCGTAGTAGCAGGCGTCATTGCCCTCGCTGCCGGTCTTGAGCGTCCCGGAGAACTTCACCATGTCCCCGGGAGCGAGCTCGAGCGCGGAGTCGTAGAGCGGATCGCCCTGCTCGATGAGCGTGTTGTCGCTGATGTCCGAGAAGGCGTTGTTCCAAGTGCCGATCTCGATGTCATCCTCGATCGAGACGACCACCACGGCCTTGCCCTCGCCGTTCGCGTCGACCGTCTTCACGGTGCCGATCCAGTCCTGCACGATGCCGTCGGGCACCGTCTCGCACATGGTCTCGCTACGCACATTCAGGACGTTGGCGCGCTGCAGGTCGGTTTCGGCGTCCTCGGCGTCCGTGCGTCCTTGGTCAACCGCATCTGCCATGGCCTGCTGCGCCGCCGGGAAGTCGGCGGCTGGCGCCTCCTCGACAGCCGGAGCCTCTTCAGCGGGCTTCTCCTCCGGTGCATCCTCGGCAGGAGCGTCCTCGACCGGCGCCTCGTCTGCGGACTCCTCCTCCACAGGCTCTGCCACGGCCTCGTCGACGACCTCGTCCTCGATCTCGGCCGGGGCGGCGGAGACCACCTCATCGGGCTCGGGAGCGGCCACTTCGCCCCCGCTGGTCGCGGCATTGACGCTGCTGAAGATCATGCCGAGGACCAGGACGATCGGGGTGACGATCCAGGCGATCTTCTTGCTCTTGTCGTAGCCGGCCAGCTGCTGTCCGGTGCTGTCGCGGCCACCGGTGAAGATGATGATCAGCAGATCGATCAATGCCCAGACCCCGGCTCCACCGCAGGTGACGAGCTTCAGGATGCCCAGACCGATGAATCCGCGATAGAAGCGGTCGATGCCCAGGAAACCGAGGAACAGTGCCAGCAGCCAGGCCACGACGAAGTCCTTCGGGGGCTTCTGGGCCGGGGCGTACTGGCCGGGACCACCCTGGTACGCACCGGGACCGGACTGCTGCTGCGGCTGCCATCCGCCGGGCTGCTGCGGCTGCTGCGCGCCGTAGCCGGGGCCCTGTGGCACGGGTGGGAAGGGCGAGCCCTGTCCCGGGTTCTGCGGACCGACGCCCGGTTGCTGGGGGATGCGCCGTACGGCGGAGGGACGGACGAAGACATGGATGCTCCTTGGGTGATCAGGCAGACGAACTCCGCCTGAGAAAGGGATGAGGGCCCAGCCGGTCGGTCCTCCAATGAGGCGCCGCCCCTGCGAACGGGCTGACTGAATCATCAACAACGGGTCCGACAGACGAACTCGGGGTCAGCGAGTTCCGAGGAGGTCTCCACGAACGAGACGAGGATCTTCACACCGGAACCTCTGGCATCGGGGGCCTGCGCGGTTTCGGCAGACGTCCGGCACGGCTGCGCCTCCGGCAGCTCCCGTCATCCACAGCCGTTACGCCCCGCTCGCGGCCCGTCGGCTCGCCCGCCTACAGTGGTCTTCATGAGCACCCCGCCTGCCGCCGACCCGATCTCCGCGCTCCGCGAGGGCGATGCCGGGCAGGCCGAACGGGCCCTCGAGATCCTCTCGACGGTCTTCGGCTATGACGCCTTCCGCGGTGATCAGGCCGAGATCATCCAGCAGGTCGCCTCCGGCGGCGACGCGGTGGTGCTGATGCCCACCGGCGGCGGCAAGTCGCTGTGCTATCAGATCCCCTCCCTGCTGCGCGCCGGCACGGGGATCGTGGTCTCCCCGCTGATCGCGCTGATGGCGGACCAGGTCGCTGCGCTCGAGGGCGTCGGCATCCGCGCCGCTTACCTCAATTCCACCCTGGACCTCGACCAGGCCCGCGCTGTCGAGCAGCAGCTGCTGGCCGGGGAGCTGGACCTGCTGTACATGGCACCGGAGCGGTTGGTCCTCCCCCGCACCCAGGAGCTTCTGGGTCGCGTCCGGCTGGCGCTGTTCGCGATCGATGAGGCGCACTGCGTCTCCCAGTGGGGCCATGACTTCCGCCCCGACTACCTGGGCCTCTCGGTGCTCGCCGAGCGCTTCCCGGAGGTGCCGCGGATCGCGCTGACCGCGACCGCCACCGAGACGACCCACCGCGAGCTCACCGAGCGCCTGCAGATGCAGGAGGCGAAGCACTTCGTCTCCAGCTTCGACCGCCCCAACATCCAGTACCGGATCGAGCCCAAGGCCACCCCGCGCGAGCAGCTGCTGAAGCTGATCACCAGCGAGCACGAGGGAGAATCCGGGATCGTCTACTGCCTCTCGCGCAAGAGCGTCGAGCAGACGGCCGAGGCGCTCGTGGCGCGTGGGATCCCCGCCCTGCCCTACCACGCGGGTCTGGACGCAGGCGTGCGTCAGGACCATCAGGAGCGGTTCCTGCGTGCCGATGGTCTGATCATCGTGGCGACCATCGCCTTCGGGATGGGGATCGACAAGCCCGACGTCCGCTTCGTCGCCCATCTGGACCTGCCCAAGTCCATCGAGGGCTATTACCAGGAGACCGGTCGCGCGGGGCGCGACGGGCAGCCCTCGACCGCCTGGATGGCCTACGGCCTGGGAGACGTGGTCAGCCAACGGAAGTTCATCGACACCGGTGAGGGCTCCGAGCTGTTCAAGCGCAATGCCCACTCCCACCTCGACGCGATGCTCGCCCTGTGCGAGACGGTCTCCTGCCGGCGCGTGCAGCTGCTTCGCTACTTCGGTCAGGACAGCCAGCCGTGCGGCAACTGCGACACCTGCCTGTCCCCGCCGCAGACCTGGGACGCCACCGTCGCGGCGCAGAAGCTGCTCTCGGCGCTGATCCGTCTGGACCGCGAAAGGGGCCAGAAGTTCGGCTCCGGGCAGGTGATCGAAGTGCTGCTGGGCCGGCAGAACCAGCGCTCCACCCAGTCCCGCCACGACGAGCTGAGCGTCTGGGGAATCGGGGAGGAGCTCAGCGAGAAGGAGTGGCGCACCGTGGTCCGGCAGCTGCTGGCCCGCGGCATCATCGAGGCCGAGGGCGACTACGGCGTGCTCGTGCCGGGTCCGCAGGCCGGTCCCGTGCTGCGCAGCGAGACGACCGTCGAGCTGGCCGTGGATCGCACCCCGCAGCGGGCGTCGCGCGGAGGCGGCCGACGGGCCGCAGGTGCCTCCCGTGCCGCCGAGAGCCTCGAGCCCGCGCAGCGGGAGCGCTTCGAGGCCCTGCGCACCTGGCGCACCTCGGTCGCCACGGAGAAGCAGATTCCGCCGTATATGGTCTTCTCCGACGCCACCCTGGTGGGGATCGTGGAAGCCGCTCCGGTCTCGGTCGCCGCGCTCGGAGCGGTCAGCGGTGTCGGAGCGAAGAAGCTCGCCGAATACGGTGAAGCCGTGCTCGAGACGCTGCCGGAGTCGGCGTGACCTCGCCGGAGTCGCCGACGCCGGAACCCGGATCCCACGAGCGCTTCACCCCACCACCGGCGGAGCCGGTCTCGCAGGCCGAGGCCCGCTCGAACTTCTTCCTCGCCGCAGTCCTGAGCGGAGCCGGGTGCCTGCTGGTGCTGCTGGTCGTCCTGGCTCTGATGCTCCTCTGCACAGCGGGCATGCCGCGGTGACGGGCGGTGGGGGCGCTCACGTGTCCCACCCCTGCGAGAGACTGGCGCCATGACCATCCACTGGGTGCGCGGCACCTGTCCCCGCTGCGGCAGTGACCAGGTGCTGCACCATGTGATCGGCATGCCGGTGCTCGAGGCCTACGAATCCTCACCGCCGTGGGTGCTCTGGGAAGGCTGCACGGGCCTCGGGCCGGAACGGGAGTGCGCGGAGTGCGGGCACGCCTGGCAGCCGGCGGATGTCGGCTTCGCCGAGGAGCCGGAGGCCTGGTACGACGCTCGGAACGACGAGGAGCACCCGGATGATCCCGCGCCCCTGCGCGTGGTCGGTGCGGTGATCGTGCGCGGGGAACAGATCCTCGTCGCTCGGCGCGCGGCGGGCAGGAGCGCCGCGGGGCTCTGGGAGTTCCCCGGCGGGAAGGTGGAACCGGAGGAATCCCCGCAGCAGGCGCTGGCCCGCGAGCTGCGGGAGGAGCTGGGCGCCGAGGTGGAGATCGGCTGGCTGATCGGCCGCGGGGAGGGCACCGCCGGTGATCGTGCCCTCCACCTGGACTGCTACTGGACGCGCCTGCTCGGCGCGGAGCCCGCCGGCAGCACCGATCACGACCGGTTGGAGTGGGTGGCCCGTACGGATCTGCGGGGCCGCGACTGGGCCGGCCCCGACGTACCGATCGTGGAGACGATCCTCGACGGGGCCGTGCCGCGCTTCCGTGCGCGCTGATCCTCCACCCGCTCGCTCGCTCACCCGGGCGTTCCGCGACCCCATTCCGCCTGGAACACCGCTCGCCGCTTCTCCTGCTCGATCGGATCCGGGACCGGGAGGGAGGCGATGAGCTTGCGCGTGTACTCGTGCGTGGGTCGCTGCAGCACGTCCGGGCCGTGGCCGTCCTCGACCAGGTCGCCGCGGAACAGCACACCGATGCGGTGGGCGAGGGAATCGACCACGGCGAGGTCGTGGCTGATGAACAGTGCTGCGAAGCCCAGGCGAGACTGCAGCTCGCGGAAGAGATCCAGCACGGTCGCCTGCACCGAGACGTCCAGGGCGCTGGTGGGCTCGTCGGCGATCAGCAGCTCGGGCTCGAGCACCAGGGCACGGGCCAGGGAGATGCGCTGACGCTGCCCGCCGGAGAGCTCGTGCGGGTACCGCCCGGCATATCTGCCGGGCAGCTCGACCGCCTCCAGCAGGGAGCGCACCTGCGCCTCCCGCTCGGCGGCGGTCAGCCGCTGCTCGTGCACGATCAGCGGCTCGGCGATGCACTGCTCGATGGTCAGATGCGGATTGAAGGAGGTCGCCGGGTCCTGGAACACGAAGCCGATCCGGCGGCGCAGCGGCTTGAAGGCCTTCTCCCTCATCCCGTTCATCTGGTGGCCCAGCACGCTCAGGCTGCCACCGGTGGTGCGCTCCAGGCCCGCGATCGCGCGGCCGATGGTGGTCTTGCCGGAGCCCGACTCGCCCACCAGCCCGTACACTTCGCCGGCGCGGATCTCGAAGTCCACGCCCTTGACCGCGCGGAATGCGGGCTTGCCCATCCGGCCCGGGTACTCGATGACGAGGTCCTTCGCCACCACCACCGGCTCCGCCTCCTCGAGCACGGCCTGCTGGGAGGGCTCCAGCGCATCCCAGGCGGAGTTCCGGCCCAGGTGCGGCACGGCGGCGAGCAGCTTCTTCGTGTACTCCTCACGCGGGCTCGCGAACAGCTCCCGCACCCCGGCCCGTTCGATGATCTGCCCGTGGTACATCACCGCGACGGAGTCCGCGAGGTCGGCGACCACACCCATGTTGTGGGTGATCACGATGATCGAGGTGCCGTGGCGTTCCCGGATCTCCCGCAGCAGTCCGAGGATCTCGGCCTGCACCGTGACGTCCAGCGCCGTGGTGGGCTCATCGGCGACGATCAGCTCGGCGCCCAGCGCGAGTGCCATCGCGATCATGATGCGCTGCTTCTGCCCACCGGAGAACTCGTGGGGGTAGCGGTCGATGCGCTCGGCGGCATCGGGGATCCCCACCGACTCCAGCGCCTCGACCGCCTCCGCACGGATCTCCTTCTTGGTGATCTTCGGCCGATGGGCGCGCAGGCCCTCCCCGAGCTGCCACCAGATGGGGAAGACCGGGTTCAGGGCGCTGGACGGCTCCTGGAAGATCATCGAGACGTCCTCGCCCCGCAGGGCTCGCAGCTGCGCCCCGGACAGTCCCACCAGGTCGGTGCCGGAGACGATCACCGCCCCGGAGGCCTCCGCCGTCTCCGGCAGGAGCCCCAGCACGGACCGGGCGGTGACGGACTTCCCCGAGCCGGACTCGCCCACGATCGCGAGGATCTCTCCCGGGGCGACCTCGAGGGTCACCCCATCGACCGCGTGGACGTCTCCGCCGTCGGTCGCGAAGCGGACGTCGAGGTCCTGGATGGACAGGCGCGGGGCGCTCTGCGTGTCGGTCATGCCGTCACCTCCTGCTGCGGGTTCTTCCGTCGGCCGCGGCGCGAGCGACGGGTGCGCAGACGCGGATCGTTCAGATCGTTGATCGACTCGCCCACCAGGGTCACCCCGAGCACGGCCAGGGCGATCGCGAGGCCCGGGAACATGCCGGTCCACCAGATCCCGCTGGTCGCATCGGCCATCGCCCGGTTGAGGTCGTATCCCCACTCGGCGGCGCTGGTCGGCTCGATGCCGAAGCCCAGGAACCCCAGCGCCGCCAGGGTGAGGATCGACTCGGAGGCATTGAGGGTGAAGATCAGCGGCAGGGTGCGGGTGGCGTTGCGCAGCAGGTGGGTGCCCATGATGCGGCGGTGCCCCGTGCCCACCACCTTCGCGGCCTCCACGAAGGGCTCGGCCTTCAGCCGCACCACCTCCGCGCGGATCACCCGGAAGTACTGCGGGATGAACACCACGGTGATCGAGATCGCGGCGGCGGCGATCCCGCCCCAGGCGTTGGACTGGCCACCGGAGATCACGATCGACATCACGATCGCCAGCAGCAGCGCGGGGAAGGCATAGACGGCGTCGGCCACCATCACCAGCAAGCGGTCCAGCCAGCCGCCCACATAGCCGGACAGCAGCCCGAGCGCGACACCCAGGAACAGGGAGGCGGCGACCGCGCAGGCCATCACCGCGACCGCGGTGCGGGTCCCCCAGATCACCCGGGAGAGCACGTCGAAGCCGGTCACGGTGGTGCCCATCGGATGAGCGGCCGATGGCGGCTGCTGGGTGCCGAAGCGGGTGCCGTCCGCCGACGTCTCCGCGAAGCCATAGGGCGCCAGCAGCGGCGCGAAGAGGGCGGAGATCAGCAGGATGCCGACCAGCACCACGCCGGTGATCAGCATGCCGCGCTGCAGTCCGACACTGCTGCGCAGGTGACTGATGATCGGCAGCCGCAGATACCAGGGGGTGCTGCGGCGAGCGGCCACGGCACTGCCCTCGGCAGCTAGATCGTTGGCGCCGGGATCGCCTTCGCCGACGGGTTCGGGGTTCGAGAGGGTCATCTCAATACCTCACTCTCGGGTCGATGAGCGCGGCGATCACGTCGACGACGAAGTTCGAGACCGCGACGATCACCGCGAGCATCATGACGATGCCCTGCACAGCGACATAGTCACGGGCCTTCATGTACTCGGCGAGCATGTATCCCAGCCCGTTCCACTCGAAGGTGGTCTCGGTCAGCACGGCGCCGCCGAGCATCAGCGCGATCTGCATGCCCATCACGGTGATGATCGGGATCAATGCGGGACGCAGCGCGTGCCGGGTGGTCAGCCTGGTCTCGGCCACGCCCCGGGAGCGGGCCGATTCGATGTACTGCATATCCTGCGTACCGATCATGTTCGTGCGCACCAGGCGCAGGAAGATGCCGCCGGTGAGGATGCCCAGCGCCACGGCCGGCAGGATCGCGTGCCGGGTCACGTCGCCCAGCAGCTCCATGTCCCCCAGCCGCAGCGCGTCCAGCAGGTAGAAGGGTGTGGGGTTCAGGATCTTGCTCATGGAGATCTGCCCACCGGTGGACAGCCGTCCGGCCACCGGCAGCCAGCCCAGGCCCACGGAGAACACGAGCTTGAGCAGCAGGCCCACGAAGAACACCGGGGTGGCGTAGCCGAGGATCGCGACGATGCGCAGCACCGCATCGGGCCAGCGGTCCCGGGTGCGGGCCGCGACCATGCCCAGCGGAACGCCCAGCAGCAGCGCCACGATCAGCGAGTACACGACCAGCTCGAAGGTCGCCCCACCGTAGGTGGTCAGCACCTCGGAGACCGGGGTGTTGTCGGAGTAGGTGGTGCCGAAGTCTCCTTGCAGCACCCCTGCGAGATAGTCGAAGTACTGCACGATCAGCGGCCGGTCGTAGCCGGCCGCGGCGCGCCGCTCGGCGAGCTGATCGGGGGTGAGCCGGCCGCCGAGGGCCGCGGTGAGCGGATCGCCGGTGATCCTCATCAGGAAGAACACCATCGTCATCAGGATGAAGATGGTGGGGATGATGAGCAGGAAGCGCACCAGGATGTATCGGCCGAGGCCGCCCCCCGACGCCCGCTTGCGCGAGCGTCGGGGGCGTCCTGGACCTCGGTCTCGAGGGTGGAGCTCACTTCGCGAGCGGCGAGAGGCGGAACTTGAACGAGGAGTCCAGGGTCACGCCCTCGACCTCCGCGGTGGAGATCGCGATCTGCGCGCCCTGCAGCAGCGGCAGGGTGGAGATCTCCTCGGCGACGAGATCCTGGATCTGGACGAACAGAGCCTCGCGCTCATCCGGGTCCTGGGTGCCGCGCTGCTGGGAGATCAGCTCGTCGACCTTCGGGTCCGAATAGTGGTTGCCCAGGAAGTTCTCGGTCGCGAAGAACGGGGAGAGGTAGTTGTCCGCATCCGAGTAGTCCGGGAACCAGCCCAGCTGGTACGCCGGATAGACGTCGTTGACCCGGTCCTTGGAGTACTGGACCCACTCGGTGGACTGGAGATCGACCGTGAACAGCTCGTCGGCCTCGAGCTGGTTCTTCACCGCGGCGTACTCGTCTCCGGAGGAGTTTCCGTAGTGGTCCGGGTTGTACTGCAGGCTGAGCTTCACCGGGATCTCGACGCCGGCGTCCTCCAGCCGCGTCCGGGCGCGGTCGGGGTCGGGACCGCCGGAGCCGTCGCCGTACAGGTCCTGGAACTGAGTGCCGGAGCCCGGCAGGCCCTCGGGGATGTACGAGTACAGCGGCGTGTAGGTGCCGTTGTAGACGGTCTCCGAGATCGCTTCCCGGTCCAGCAGGTCTGCCACGGCCTGGCGCACGGCCTTCGCCTTGGCGGAATCCGGATCCTCGGTCTTGTCCCCGTAGGGGTTGGTGTTGAAGTTGAACACGATGTATCGGATCTCGCCGCCGGGGCCGTTGTGCACGGTGACCGCGTCATCGGTCTCGAGGTCAGCGATGTCGGTGGCGGACAGGGAGCGCCACACGCAGTCGATGTTGCCCTCCTGGATGTCCAGCTTCATGTTGTTCTGGTCGGCGTAGTAGGACATCACCACCGAGGAGGTCGACGGCTTCCCGTACAGGCCCTGATAGTTGTCGAAGGCCTCGTAGGTGACCAGCTCGTTGATCTTCCAGCTCGAGATCGTGTACGGGCCGCAGAAGGCCTCGGCGGCGACGATCTCGTTGTCCGGCAGCACCGCGTCGGCGGGGAACACGTCGGCGTCGACGATCGGGCCCACCGGGCTGGTCAGGACGTACGGGAAGGTCTGGTCGTTGGGCTCCTTGAGATGGAACTCGACGGTGAGGTCGTCGACGATCTCGATGGTGTCGAGGTTGCCCAGCAGGCTGGAGGGGCCGGAGGGATCATCGATGGTACGGGTGCGGTCGAAGGTGTGCTTGACGTCCTCGCTGGTCAGCTCGTTGCCGTTGGCGAAGGTCAGTCCCTCCTTGAGCTTCACGGTGTAGACGGTGTCGCTGGTGAACTCGGCGCTCTCGGCGAGATCCGGCTCGGGGCGGCCGTCCTCGGAGCCGAGGGCGACCGACAGCAGATAGCCGTAGCACTGCGTCCACACGGTCGAGGAGCCGTTGTCGTAGGCGGCCGCCGGGTCCAGCGCGGTGACCTTGTCGGTGGTGCCGACGGTCAGGGTCCCGCCTCCGCCACCGCCGTCGGAACCGCCGGAGCCGCCCTCGTCGTCGCTGGTCTTGGCGCAGGCGGACAGCAGCACGGGAACGCCCGCCATCGACAGGAGCACGGCGCGGCGTCGGGGAGTGAAAGCGGCATCGAACATGGGGCCCTCCTGGGGATGAGGACGACGCCGCGGGGTCACGACGTCGTGGACCGGTGCGCCCCATGTGACGGGGCACACCCATGGTGCCCTGCAACCTAACAGCCCGGGTGCCCGTGGGCCGCCCGCCGGAGCGCCATGTCGGGCGCCGTGACCGAACCGTGATCCCCTGGCAGCTCAGCCCTCGTTCCACCAGCGCAGCACCCGCAGCGCCTGCATCGTCAGCCAGGGCGACGGCTCGCCCACGCCCACGTCGATCTCGAACCACACCTCGCCGGGCAGGACGTGCTGCTGCAGCCAGGTGCCGTCGTCCTGCTGAGCCGCCTGCACCATCTGCACGGCCTCCTGCATCCGCTGGTCACGGCGACCGGTGCGGCGGAAGTGGTCCAGCGCCCGCAGTGCGGTGAAGATATGCCGGGGCGGGTACAGGAAGTGGTCGACCCACGGGCCGACGATCTCGCCGGTGCTCAGGCGACGGCTGAGATTCCGCTCCAGCAGGTACTCCTCCCCTGCCCGCTGGGCCTCGCGCGTGGCATCCGTGCCGCCGGTGAGGCGTTCGTGCTCGTGCAGGGCGCCCAGCGCGTTGAGTGTGGAGTGGAAGCTCGCGCGGGTCGAGCCGTCCTTCCATTCACAGTTCCAGCCGCCCTCGTCCATCTGGTGGGCCAGGAACCAGTCCACCAGCGTCTCGACGTCCGCGCCCAGCCACAGACCGTTGGCGAGCGTCATCGCGTTGATGCAGACGTCAACCTCCCCGCCCCAGTACGGCAGGGAGCCATCGAACTCCCAGTGCGCGTGGCGGGCGAGCTTCGCAGCGGTGTCTCGGGCGATCAGCGGGGCGGCGTCCATGCCCCATTCGCGCAGGGTGGTCAGCGACCAGGTGGTCGCGGTCCACGGCTGGCCGGGCAGCTCCCTGCTCTCGGGGTCCTCGAGGAAGCCGGCCGGGAAGAAGGCGCCGCCGGCCCAGAGCCCGGTGCCCGGGTCCTGGTGGGCCAGCAGCGCAGCACCGTACCCCTCCTGGGGGATCCGGGCGCGGGTGGCCTGCCATTGCTGCTCGGGCGCGTCGAGCAGATCGCGCTCGACCTGCCAGCGCAGCGCCGGGTCGGTGTCCAGGAGCCAGGAGATCACATCGGTCGGTGCCATCCGGCGATCCTCCTCGCGAACCGTCGCGCGGGCAAGCCCTCATCCGGCCTACTGTGCCTGCATGCTCCGCCCTGTCTCCGCCGGGATCATCTCCGGTCTGGTCGCTTTCACCAGCTCCTTCGTCGTGGTCCTGGCGGGCCTGCACGGAGTGGGTGCCAGTGCGGACCAGGCGGCCAGCGGGCTGCTCGCGGTGAGCCTCACGATGGGGTCGGCCTCCATCCTGCTCTCGACGTGGACCCGGCTGCCGATCACGATCGCCTGGTCCACGCCGGGCGCGGCACTGCTGGCCACGACCGGCACCGTCGAGGGCGGGTGGCCCGCCGCCGTGGGCGCGTTCCTCCTGGTGGGTGTGCTCATCGTGCTCACCGGCCTGGTGCGCCCGCTGGGGCGGCTGATGGCGAGGATCCCCGCCTCGATCGCCCAGGCGATGCTCGCCGGCATCCTGCTGCAGCTGTGCCTCGGACCGGTGCTCGGCGTCGCGGCGAATCCGCTCGCGGTAGGACCGGTGATCCTGGTGTGGGCCCTCGCGCAGCGGTTCGCCCCGCGCTGGGCCTCCCCGCTCGCCTTCGCCGCTGCCGCGGTGGTAATCGCGGTCGCGATGGCCGGCGCCGGGACCAGCCTGTCATCGGTGCCGCTGCTGCCGGTGCTCGAGCTCACCACGCCGAGGCTCGGCCTCGGCGCGGTGCTGGGGATTGCACTGCCGCTGTATCTGGTGACGATGGCCTCCCAGAACGTGCCGGGGGTCGCGGTGATGAAGGGGCTGGGCTACGAGGTGCCCTGGCGGCGCACGATGGTGGTGACGGGGCTGGGCACGCTCGCGGGCGCGCCGGCCGGGGGCCATGGGATCAATCTCGCCGCGATCACGGCAGCACTGGCGGCGGGTCCGGAGGCCGGACCGGATCAGGATCGCCGCTGGATCGCGAGCTTCACCTCCGGCGTGGTGCTGGTGCTGCTCGGGCTCGGCGCGGCCGCCTGCGCGCACCTGATCGCCCTGGCCCCGGAGGGTGTGGTCCCGGCCGTGGCGGGCCTCGCGCTGATCGGGACGTTCGTGGTCTCGCTGCGCGCCGCGCTCGCGGAGCCGTCCGAGCAGTTGCCGGCCGGGGTGACGGTCCTGATCGCCGCCTCGGGCATCGCGGTGGGCGGGATCAGCGCCGCGTTCTGGGCACTGCTGGCCGGGCTCGCGCTGCGGGCGCTCCTGCGCCCGCGCCGTCGTCGCCGGGGACGGGGCCCGTCACAGGGGGTACGGCCCGAAGCGTAGCCAGGCGAAGAGGGTCGACACGATCGCCAGCAGGATCGACGGCAGTGCGGCGGCGATGCCGTCACCTCGCCGGGTGTGCACGAGAGCGGCGAAGACCATGGTGATCGCGAGACCGGCGCCGGCCAGGGGCACCAGCACGGTGGCGACGTCGAGGAGGGCGGGCAGGAGCAGCCCGAACGCACCGAGGATCTCCAGTGCACCGATCCCCCGGATCACGACCTGCGGGAAGTCCTCGACATAGGGCGTCCGGTCGATCTGCTTGTCACGGACGGTGACGAGCTTCACCATCCCGCTGCTCGCGAAGACCGCGGCGAGCAGGAAGGCCAGGACCCACAGGATCAGGTTCATCGGTGCGTCTCCTTCGACGGGGCATCCCAGTATCCCTCTGCGGAGCGGTCCCTGTCACACCCGCGCCCTCCCGTCGCTCATTCCCGCGCTCTCACCAGGCGTTCGTGACCGCTCTCCTCGAGCTCTGCGATGTCCGCGTTCCCCTTGAGGAAGTCGTTGAAGGACTTGAAGCCGATGGCCTTCTCGCTGAACGAGGAATCCATGCGCCGCATGTGGGACTTCACCGCCGAGGCATGCAGCCAGTCGCTGTCCCCGCGGTCGCCGAGCTGCAGCGCGCGCTGCAGCAGGCGGGTCGCGGCCTCGCGGGGGTCCTCTGCGGTCTCCTCGTCATCGGCCTCGGCCTCCTCGGCCGCGTCCGCCGCCTCCTCGGCGGCGTGGACAGCGGCGCGAGCCTTGGCGTCGGCGTCCGCCGAACGGCGGGAGCGGGTGCGCTGACCGCTGCCCTCACCGCTGGAGTCGCCGTCACCGGAGGGCTGGGCGCTGCTGCCGCCGCCGCGCCGGGAACGGCTCCGCTGGGGGGCCGCGGGCCGCTCCACCCCGGGGAGGTTCTCGTAGGACTCGAACTCGTCGCAGGCGGCGGCGAGGGACTTCGCGGTGGAGCCGGCCACGCCCATCGCGATCACGTAGCGGCCCAGGCGCCGGCAGCGCTGGGCGAGGGGGACGTAGTCGGAGTCCCCGGCGACGATCACCACGTGGGTGAGGTCGGGCATCAGATAGAGGTCCTCGACCGTGTCGACGGCGAGGCGGATGTCGGCCCCGTTCTTCGCGTATGCGGCGGCGGGGAACAGCTGCACGAGGTCCACGGCGCGGGCCACCAGCTGGCTGCGGTAGATCGCGTTGACCGGGGAGGACCAGTCCGCGTAGGCGCGGGTGAGCATGAGCGAGCCGAAGGAGGCGGCGTAGTCGATGACCGCCCCGACGTCGACGGTGGCCTTCGCCAGGCGCTCGGCGATCTCGGGCTCGGTCGGGTCCTCGGCGATGCGCTGCCGGTCGCGGCTGTATGCCTGTCGTCCGTGCACTCGGTCGTACCAGGACATGACGATGTTGTCGAAGTCGAGATAGACGGCCACACGGGAATCCTGAGTCTCTGCCATGGGTCCAGTCTGCCTGCTCCGGCGGGCGGGGACGACCTCAGCTGCGCGGCGGGCCGCTCTGGATCTGCAGCGACTGGCGTCGACGATGGACGGTGAGGTATTCCAGCCCGTCCTCGCCGGCACGGAACCCACGCTCGGTGCGGCGCGGGAGCAGTGCCACGTCTCCGGCTCGCAGCTGCTCCTCCCCTGCGTCGGTGACCAGTGCGCCGCCGCCGCTGACCACGTGGATCAGCGTGTCGACCTCCGCTCCGATATGGGTGGGGATGCTGTCGCCGGGGGGCAGCCGGATCAGGTTCGAGTCCAGCTCGCGCTCGGGCTCGGCGATCGACCAGACCGCGCCGCGGCGGGGCTGCTCGGGCTGGGCGGCGGTATTCGTCAGGATCGGCATATCCCGAACGTACACGGCGGGGTCGGCGGTGTGCTCGCGGACGAGATGAACCCGCAGATGCGGTGCTATGGTCGCATTCATGACGCATCTGCGAGTTCGCGACGCTGCCGGGTTCCTCGGAGTCAGTGAGGACACCGTGCGGCGCTGGATCGACAAGGGGAGCCTCTCCGCAAGCGCCGATGGCGCCGGGCGGAAGGTCCTCGAGGGCACCGAGGTCGCCCGCCTGGCCCGTGAGCTCGCGGTCACCCCGGAGCTGCACGGCGCCACCGCGAGCTCCGCCCGGAACCGCTTCGTGGGACTGGTGACGAACGTCGTGATGGACACGGTGATGGCGCAGGTCGAGCTGCAGTGCGGCCCCTTCCGCGTCGTCTCCCTGATGAGCAGCGAAGCCGCGCGCGAGCTGGGCCTCGCACCCGGCAAGGTCGCCAGCGCCGTCGTGAAGGCAACCCATGTGACGGTCGAGGCGGAGCCCGATCGCACTCCCGCAGGGGTCGACGCATGAGGGCCCTGGCCAGGTCGCTCTCGGCCGCGGCCGCGGTCATGCTGCTGGCCGCCGGCTGCGGGGGCGCCGCCGACGGCGCCGACGGGGCCGAGGACAACGTCTCCCTGCAGGTCTATGCCGCGGCCTCCCTGCAGGAACCGTTCACCGAGCTCGGCGAGGCCTTCGAGGCCGAGCACGACGGGGTCGACGTCGAGTTCAACTTCGCCGGCTCCTCCACCCTGGTCCAGCAGATCCAGCAGGGCGCCCCGGCGGACGTCTTCGCCTCCGCGAACCCCGAGAACATGGACAAGCTCGTCGAGGCCGGGATGCAGAGCGCCGAGCCGGTGGACTTCACCTCCAACACGCTCATGATCGCGGTGCCGGCCGGGAATCCGGCGGAAGTGACCGACCTGACCTCGCTCACCGAGGAGGATCTGCACCTCGTCGTCTGCGCCCCTGAGGTGCCCTGCGGCGCGGCCACCGAGACCGTCGAGCAGGCTGCCGGTCTCGCGTTCACCCCGGTCAGCGAGGAGCAGTCCGTCACCGATGTGCTGAACAAGGTCACCAGCGGTGAGGCGGACGCCGGGCTCGTCTACGTCACCGATGTGACGAAGGCCGGGGACGCCGTCGAGGGCATCGGGTTCCCCGAGGCGCAGGAGGCCGTGAACGTCTACCCGATCACCTCGGTGAAGGATTCTGCGCACCTCGAGCTGGCGAAGGAGTTCGTCGACCTGGTCAGCGGCCCGACGGGTCAGCAGATCCTCGACGGCTACGGCTTCGTCGGCCTGTGAGCACGCTCCCCCGCTGGGTGCTGGTGCCCGCCCTCCTCGGTGGGCTGTTCGTGCTGCTCCCGCTCGCAGCGATGGCGGCGCGCGTGCAATGGGCGAGCTTCGGCGCACTGATCACCAGCGAGGCCTCGCTCTCCGCGCTTCGGTTGAGCGTGCAGACCTCGGGGACCAGCGCGCTGCTCTGCGTACTGATGGGGGTGCCGATGTCCGTGCTGCTGGCGCGCGCCGAGTTCCGCGGCCTCTCGCTGCTGCGCTCGCTGGTGCTGCTCCCCCTGGTCCTGCCACCGGTGGTCGGAGGAATCGCGCTGCTGTACACCTTCGGCCGCCAGGGGCTGCTGGGGCGGCAGCTGGAGGTGCTCGGTCTGGAGATCGCCTTCTCGACCACGGCGGTGGTCCTCGCCCAGACCTTCGTGGCGCTGCCCTTCCTGGTCATCAGCCTCGAGGGGGCGCTGCGCACCGCCGGCACCCGCTATGAGATCGCCGCCGCCTCGCTCGGGGCCCGGCCCTCCCGGGTGCTGCTGGGAGTGACGCTGCCGCTGGTGCTGCCCGCACTGCTGTCCGGCACGGTGCTGGCCTTCGCCCGGGCGCTCGGGGAGTTCGGGGCCACGATCACCTTCGCCGGCTCCCTCCAGGGCACGACCCGCACGCTCCCGCTGGAGATCTACCTGCAGCGGGAGAGCGATCCCGATGCCGCCGTGGCGCTGTCCTTCCTGCTGATGATCGTCGCGGTGCTGGTCATCGCCGCAGCCCGGCGCAGGGTGAGCACATGAGCCTGCAGCTGCGGGCCCGGGTCCCCGAGCGCGACGTCGAGCTCGACCTCGCTGTGGCCGCCGGGCAGACCCTCGCCCTGATCGGCCCCAACGGTGCCGGCAAGTCCACGGTCCTCGCGCTGGTCGCCGGCACTCTGCGCACCCCGCGGGGACGGGTGGAGCTGGAGGGACGGGTGCTCGCCGGCGAACGCTCCTGGACCCCGCCCCACCACCGCCGGGTGACCACGCTCAGCCAGGACCCGGTGCTGTTCCCGCACCTCACAGCACGGGGAAACGTCATGTTCCCGCTGAGGTCGCAGGGGATGCCGCGAGCTCGGGCGCGTGCGGAGGCCGAACGGTGGCTGACCGAGCTCGGTCTCCAGGAGCTGGCCGAGCGTCGACCCGCGATGCTCTCCGGCGGGCAGGCCCAGCGGGTCGCGATCGCCCGTGCCCTGGCCGCGGATCCCCGCCTGCTGCTGTTGGACGAGCCGATGGCCGCGCTCGACATCGACGTGGCCTCGGCCCTGCGCGAACAGCTGCGGCGCTTCCTCACCGACCGGACGGCGATCATCGTGACCCACGACGTGCTCGACGCCCTGACCCTGGCCGACCGGCTCGCCGTGCTCGAGGAGGGGCGGGTCATCGAGCAGGGGCCCACCCGGGAGCTGCTGACCAGGCCTCGCACCTCCTTCACCGCTCGTTTCGCCGGCCTCAACCTGGTCACGGGACGCTGGGAGGACGGGGCCGTGGTCCTCGCCGACGGGGCCCGCCTGCCGGCCCCTGGACCGCACCCCGCGGGTCGCCGCGTCCATGCCGCCTTCCGCCCGTCCGCGGTGCGGCCGGCATCGCAGGGCGGGATCCGCCGCACCGTGACCGGGCTGTTCCCGCACGGGGACCTGGTACGGGTGCGCACGGAGGACCTCGCGGCGGATCTGCCGCCGCAGGAGATCGCAGAGCTCCGCCTCGAGCCCGGGGCCGCAGTGCACCTGGCCGTCTCGGGCGACGCCGTGACAACCTACGAGGCATGATCGATCTGCGCGTCCTGCACCGCGAGCTGCGCGAGCGGCACGGCCCGCAGGGCTGGTGGTGGCCCGGCGAGGAGCCCTTCGAGATCGCCATCGGCGCCGTGCTGGTCCAGCGCAGCCGCTGGGAGCAGGCCGCCTCGGCGATCGCGGCCCTGCGCACGGCCGGGCTGCTCATGCCGGCGCCGCTGGCCGCGGCCCACGAGGATACGGTGCGGGAGCTGGTGCGCCCCGCCGGGTTCCCCCGCACCAAGCCCCGCCGCGTCCAGGCGCTCGCCGACTGGTGGGCCGGGCGCTCCGTGCAGGCGCGGATGCTGGGCGACGAGGAGCTGCGCAGCGAGCTGCTGGGCATCGAGGGGGTCGGCGAGGAGACCGCGGATGCGATCTCCCTGTACTGCTTCGGACGGCCGGCCTTCCTCTGCGACGAGTACGCCCGACGCCTGCTCGGCGCGCGGGGTGCCGTGGTGCCGGGCTCGTACCGCGCGTTCCGTCGCGCGCTGGAGGAGCCGCTCGCCGCCGCCGCCTTCGAGGTGGCGGAGCTCGCCGAGCTGCACGGACTGATCGTGGAGGAGGGGAAGCGGAAGCGCAGCGCAGCTCAGGTGGTCGAGCGCACCGCCAGCTCGGGGCACAGCACGAGCGACTGAGCGGTCTCCCGGCCGGCGAGCAGGTCCAGCAGCATCGTGGCCCCGAGCTCGGCGAGGCGTCGGCCGGGGTTGACCACGGTGGTCAGCGAGATGGTGTCGTCGGCCGCGGAGGCGATGTCGTCGAAGCCGACGACGGCGACGTCGTCCGGCACCCTGATGCCCCGGCCCTCGAGCTTCTTCAGCACGCCGAGCGCCATCAGGTCGCTGCTGGCGAAGACGGCGTCGAAGGAGGTGTCGGAGGCCAGCAGGGCGGCCATCTCCCGTTCTCCCGATGCCAGGGTGAAGTCGCCGTAGGAGCGCCACACCGGGGTGATACCGGCCTCGGCGAGCTCCGTCTCTATGCCGATGCGGCGATCGACCGCGGCGGGCATGTCCTGCGGCCCGCAGATCAGTGCGATCCGTCGGCGCCCCCGCTCCAGCAGGTGCCTGGCTGCGAGGCGCCCGCCACCGGTGTTGTCGAGATCGACGAAGGGGGCGGAGCAGCCCCGCGGGGGCCGGCCGATGAACACCACCGGCACCGTGGCCTCCTCCAGCATCTCCTCGGTGAGGTCACCCTCGTGATGGGAGACCACCAGCAGCCCATCGGCATGCCCGCCGCGGAGGAAGCGGCGGATCCGGGCCCGGTCCTCGGGGCTGGTCAGCACCAGCAGCAGCTGCTTGTCCCCCGGGTCGAGCCCTGCGGTGACCCCGGAGATCGCACTGACGAAGAAGGGGTCGGTGAAGACCCGCGACTCATGCTCGGGAACGATCAGCGCGACGGCGCCGGTCTGTCGGCTGGCGAGGCTGCGGGCCGCATTGTTGGGCACGTAGCCGAGCGTGTGCACCGCGGCCTGGACCGCATCGACCTTGTCCTGGTGGACCTGCACATCCCCGCGCACCACCCGCGAGACCGTGGCGCGGGAGACCCCCGCCACACGGGCGACGTCCTCCAGGGTGGGGCCCCGTCCTTCGGGACGATGCTGCTCCGTGTCGTCGCTGATGCCCATGCACCCGCCTCCTCTCAGCCCTTGACCGCACCCTGCATGATGCCACCGACGAGCTGGCGTCCGGCGAGGATGAACAGCAGCAGCAGCGGGAGCACGGAGACCACCACGCCGGACATGATCAGGGAGTAGTCCTTGAAGTAGGAGGACTGCAGCTGCTGCAGCGCCACCGGGAGCGTGAGGCTGTCGCCGCGCAGGATGATGAACGGCCAGAAGAAGTTGGTCCATGAACCCACGAAGGTGAACAGGAACAGCATCGCCCCGGCGCCGCGAGAGGCGGGCAGCGCCACATGGCCGTAGGTCTGCAGGAGGTTGCAGCCGTCCATGCGTGCCGCCTCGATCAGCTCGTAGGGCAGCGCATCATCGAGGTACTGGGTCATCCAGAACACGCCGAAGGCGGTGACCAGCCCCGGGATGATCACCGCTTTCAGATCTCCCACCCAGCCGAGCTTCGCCATGATGATGAACAGCGGGATCACCCCGAGCTGCACCGGGACGGCCATGGTCGCGATCACGAACAGCAGCAGCCACTTCCGGCCCCGGAAGCGGAGCTTGGAGAAGGCGAAGCCGGCCAGGGTCGCGAAGAACACCACGGACAGCGAGGTCACGACCGCCACCAGCACGGAGTTCACGATCGCCGACCAGAAATCGATGTCGGAGGTGATCACCTCGGTGATGTTGCTCAGCAGATTTCCCTGCGGCAGCAGCGAGGGGATGGGATTGCGGGCGATGGAGCCGGCGTCCGAGGAGGCCAGCAGGATCGCGTAGTACAGGGGGAAGATCGAGATCCCCAGCACCACGGCGAGCAGGCCGTAGTTCCACCAGCGGGGGCGGGCGTCCACCCCTCCCCGCCTTTGAGCCGGCGACGAGCAGCACGGGCGGCCCCCTTGCCGGCGAACTGCTCGATGGCAGCGGTCGACTGCATATCTGCTCCTTACCGCTTGTTCTTCGCAGGGCCGCCGGCATCGGCGATCCGCTTGGTGATCAGGAAGTTGAGGATGCCGATCCCGATGATGATCAGGAACAGCAGCCAGGCCACCGCCGAGGCGCGGCCGAAGGAGACCTGTGGTCCCCAGCCGAGCTCGTAGAGGTACATCGTCATGGTCATCCACTGCCGGG
Organism: Brachybacterium avium; assembly: GCF_002216795.1. NCBI lineage: Bacteria > Bacillati > Actinomycetota > Actinomycetes > Micrococcales > Dermabacteraceae > Brachybacterium > Brachybacterium avium. The sequence continues at coordinate 329,439 of NZ_CP022316.1, forward strand.
ACGCACCTCCCTGGCCGCCGGTGTCGAACATCCGCGGCTCGTCGAAGATCTGCAGCCCGCCGATGGTCGAGGTGATGACCACGAAGATGATGGTGGGTCGCAGCATCGGCACGGTCACGTGCCAGAAGCGGCGCATCCGGCCGGTGCCGTCGATGATCGCGGCCTCGTAGATCTCGCGCGGGATCGCCTGCATCGCTGCCAGGAAGATCAGCGCGTTGTAGCCGGTCCAGCGGAAGTTCACCATCGTGGCGATGGCGAAGTGCGAGGCCAGGGCGTCGGAGTGCCAGCCGATCGCGGGCAGGTCCATCCCCAGCAACAGGTTGTTCACCAGGCCGGACTGGTCGGCGAAGATCTTCGCGAAGATCATCGAGACCGCCACCGGTGCCACGATGTACGGCACCAGCACGCCCATCCGCCAGAAGGTCTTCGCGCGCAGGTTCGCATCCAGCACATAGGCGATGAGGATCGCAGCGATCACCTGCGGCACCGAGGACAGCAGGAAGATCGAGAAGGTGTTGCGCAGCGCCTTGTAGAAGCTCTCGGTCCCGAGCACGAACCGGAAGTTCGACAGGCCCACGAACTCTCCCTGGCCACGGATCAGGTCCCACTCGTGCAGCGAGACCCAGGCGGTGTACAGGATCGGGAACAGCCCGACCAGGAAGAACAGCAGGAAGAACGGGCTGATGAAGAGGTACGGCGTCAGCCGGGCATCGAGCCGGGCGAGGACGGCGCGTCGGGTCGATGTCCTCGAAGGGCGGGTGGTGGTCACAGAAGTCCTCTCGACGCGGAGCGGGCGCGGACGGCGGCTCGGCCGTCCGCGCCCCGGGGTCTGCTCAGGCCAGGCCGAGCTCGTCGTACGCGGTCAGGCCCTGCTCCCAGGAGTCCGTCGGGTCCGCGCCGTCCGCATCCCACCGGGTGATCGCATCGCCGACGACCGTGTTGATCACGAAGAAGTTCGGTCCCTGGAAGGGCTGGACCTCGATCGAGGTGGCGCGCTCGGAGTAGATCTCCCCCACCGGTGCATCATTGAAGAAGGGGTTCACCAGGCTGGTCACCTCCTCGGCGTCCAGCGCCTCGACCTGGCTGGGGAAGGCGCCGACGGCTTCGAAGGCCGCGATCTGCTGCTCAGGCGCGGTCAGCCAGGCAGCGAGCTTCTTCGCCTCCTCGATGTGCTCGCCCTGGGAGGGGACGGCCAGGTAGGAACCGCCCCAGTTGCCACCGCCGCCGGGGAAGACATCGGCGATGTCCCAGCCCTCGACGCCATCGGCGTTGCCGGCCAGCGGGCCCATCATCCACGGCGGGCACAGCATGGTGGCGAAGCCGTCGTTCTGGAAGGCCGCGGTCCAGTCCTCGGACCACTGGGTCAGGCCCGCGGAGATGTCCTTGTACTCGGCCAGGTGGTCATAGATCGCCTTGACGTCGGCGTTGTCCGCAAGCGGGATCACGGTCCCGTCGGACTCCTCATAGGGGTTGGTCAGCTGCTGGACCATCCCGTTGAAGGTGCCGCCGGCACCGTCGAACCACGGGATGCCGGTCGCCTCGACGAACTTCCGGCCGGCCTCGAAGTAGGTGTCCCAGTCCCCGGTCAGCAGCTCGGCGACCTCGGTGCGATCGGTGGGCAGCCCGGCCTTCTCGAAGAGGTCCGCCCGGTAGGCGATGGCCTCGGGGCCGATATCGGTGCCATAGCCGATCAGCTTGCCGTCGACCGTGGCGGCCTCGGTCTTCCAGTCCAACCAGCGGCCCTCGACCTCGGGGTCGGAGAGGTCCTCGAAGACGTCCGCGTACTGGAGCAGCTCGGCCCACCAGCCGACCTCGATGCCCTCGACATCGGCCAGGCCGGAGTGCGCGGCGAGACCCGTCATCAGGTTGGCACGCGCGTCATCGGCGGTCGCGGCCTTCTTGTGGGTGACCTTCACCCCGGGGTTCGCCTCCTCGTAGGCGGAGAAGAGGTCCTCGTAGCCGAACTCGTTGAAGGTCGCCACGGTCAGCTCGACGTCGCCGCCACCGCCTCCGCTGCCCCCTCCGTCGCTGCTGCCACAGCTCGCCAGGGCGGCGGTGGCAGCGGTCGCGGCCGAGGCCGCCAGCGCTGTTCTGCGGGTGATCTTCATGGTGAACTCCTTCGTTCGCTGCGGGAACCTGAGCATGAGAGCGCTCTCAGAATGGGGATGTTCGTCACCATACAGCAGTGCATCGAGGCCGGAGGTCTCGATCCGGTCTCACCTCGCAAGCCTCCGTTCACCGCTCCCGCAGCGCGGCTGGGAGGATCAGGGGATGACTCTCCTGGGCTCCCGTCTCCCGCTGGTCGCCGCACCGATGGCGGGCGGCCCCTCCACGCTCGCGCTGGCCGGAGCCGTCTCCGCGGCCGGCGCATTCCCCTTCCTGGCCGGAGGCAACCTGACACTGGAGGCGCTGGCCGCCGACATCGACCAGGCGCGGGGACTGGGGGCCGACTTCGGGGTGAACCTCTTCGTGCTGCCGCCCTGGGAGATCGACGAGGACGCCTTCGCCGCCTATGCGGAGGAGCTCGCCGAGGACGCCGCTCAGCTCGGTGCCCGCCTGGACCGGGTGCCCCACCGGGATGATGACCGCTTCACCGCGAAGCTGACGCTGCTGTGCGAGGCTCCGGTTCCGGTGACCTCGTTCACCTTCGGCCTGCCGCCCGCGACGGCGGTGGCCGCCCTGCGGGCGGTGGACACCATCGTGCTCGCGAGCGTCACCGATCCCGAGGAGGCCCGCGCCGCGGCCGAGCGCGGGGTCGACGGCCTGGTGGTGCAGGGCCCCGCCGCAGGCGGGCACAGCGCGACCCATCATCCCTCCCGGACCCCGGGCCCGATCCGCACCGAGGAGCTGGTGCGCCAGGTACGCGCAGCGGTCGACCTGCCGCTGCTGGGAGCCGGCGGGGTGGACGGTCCGCTCGCGGTGCGCCGGATCCTCGCCGCCGGGGCGGAGGCGGTGGTCAGCGGCACGATGCTGCTGCGCACCGACGAGGCAGGCACCTCCCCCACCCATCGCGCCGCCCTCGCGGATCCCGCGTTCACCGAGACGGTGCTGACGCGAGCCTTCACCGGTCGCCCCGCCCGCTCCCTGCGCAATGCGTTCGTGGACCGCCACCACGACACGGCGCCGACCGGCTACCCACAGGTCCACCACCTGACCCGCGAGCTGCGCCGGAGGGCAGCCGCGGCCGGCGATCCGCAGCGCCTGCATCTCTGGGCGGGCACCGGCTGGCGCAGCGCACCGGCGGGCCCCGCCGGCCAGGTCATCGCCCGGTTGGCCGAGGAGATCTGAGCCGGACCGGAGACCGGACAGCAGAAGGGCCCCACCTCGTGGTGGGGCCCTTCTGACGAGTCACTGTCTCACGGTTTCTCGAGTGGAGCTATGGGGATTCGAACCCCAGACCTCTTCCATGCCATGGAAGCGCGCTACCAACTGCGCCATAGCCCCGTATCGGGTGCCGCCCCCTGGGCGACGAGACGATATTACACGGCCTCCGAGATCAGAGGAAATCGGGGGCGACGTTGTGTGACACCAACCTCATCAGGCCGTTCGTCGTGTCACCGGCGATCGGCTCGAGCATCGAACGGTGACAGTTCTCGAGCCCGGCCAGGCCGCGGAAGCCGTTGGTGTCCAAGCCCAGCAGCGCGGTGATGCCCAAGGTGATCGCGGCGCCGTGGGCGACGACCATCACGGTCCCGCCCACGTGATCGGCCACCAGGGCACGGCAGGCGGCGGCGACCCGTTCCCCCACCTCCGGGCGATCCTCCACATCGAGCCCGAGCACCGGGCGGTGCGCGCGCCAGTCCGCATGCTGCTCGGGCCAGCGCAGGCGGATCTCCTCGCCGCGGAGCCCCTCCCACTGGCCGAACCCGCGCTCGAGGAAGGCGTCATCGGTCCTGACCTCGACCGCGGTGCCGCGGCTCATCAGCCGGGCCGTCGCCAGCGCTCGCTCCAGCGGGGAGGCGACCAGGACATCCGGCGGTTCGGCGGCGAGGACCGGCGCGAGCGATTCGGCCTGCCTGATGCCGGTGGCGTTGAGCGGGATGTCGACCTGTCCCTGGAGGCGGCCCTCGCGGTTGAAGTCCGTCTGCCCGTGACGCACCAGGACGAGACGGGTACGGGGGCCCCTCACGCCGGGCGGTCCGCGTCGATCTGCAGATCGATGACGGGGGCGTCGCGCCAGAGTCGCTCGAGGGCGTAGAAGACACGATCCTCGGAGTGCTGGACGTGCACGACGATGTCGCCGTAGTCCAGCAGCACCCAGCGAGCCTCGCGCTCGCCCTCGCGGCGCAGAGGCTTGCGCTGCCGCTGGGTCAGCAGCGCCTCCTCGATGCCGTCGACGATCGCGGCGACCTGGCGTTCGGAATCGCCGCTGCACACGAGGAAGGCGTCGGTGATCACGACCAGCTCGGAGACGTCGAGGGCGATCACCTCTTCGGCGAACTTGTCGGCGGCGGCCTGGCCGGCCACCCGGGCGAGGTCGAGGGATTCTTCAGGAGCGCTCACGCGGCAGGTTCCTCCAGGACGGGATGAACGAGGGACAGGTCGGACAGTGCGGACGGGGACGCAGTGGCTGCGGTGTCGGGGCCGAGGACCCCGGTCAGCAGCAGGACGATCAGCGCTACCAGCGCGATCGCGATCAGGATCCACACCACCCACGGCAGCAGGCGCCCGGCACTGCTCTCGGGACGGTGGAGCACCTTGCCGTCGAAGCGCGGGGCCGGGCGCGGCTCCGGGGCCTCGGTGACGGACAGCTCGCCGAGCTCGACTCCGTCGTGGTCGCGGCCGATGGTCGCGACGGAGGCATCCTCGGCGACGGGCGCGTCAGAGCCGGAGCCCGCGACCGCCGGCTCCGTCCCGGCGGACGCCGTCTCCGGCTGCTCGCTGAGCTCGATGATGCGGGCTCGGCGCCCGAACTTGCGCAGGGCCGGCACCGGGGCGTCGGCCGTCGGAGCGGCGACCGCACCCCGCACACCGGGCACGGCCGACGATTCGCCGGCGGACTCCATCGCAGCGCGCGCCTCGAGGGCGGCCTGCTCCTCGGGGCTGAGCGCCCGGGCGCGGCGACCGCGGCGCGGAGTGGTCTCGGGCTCGGTCATCGGGGGTCACCTCCTGTGTAGAGCGCGTACTTGTTGATGTATTGGACGACGCCGTCGGGCACCAGGTACCACACCGGCCCGCCGGCTGCCACGCGGGTGCGGCAGTCCGTGGAGCTGATCGCCATCGCCGGGACCTCGATCAGGGTCACGCCGTCCTCGGGGAGTCCGGAGGTGTCGAGCTCGTGCCCCGGCCGGGTGACCCCGACGAAGTGCGCGAGCTCGAAGATCTCTTCGGTGTTCTTCCAGGTGAGGATGTTCTGCAGGGCATCTGCACCGGTGATGAAGAAGAGGTCCGCATCGGGCTGCTCGTGGTGCAGATCGCGCAGGGTGTCGATGGTGTACGTCGCCCCGGGCCGGTCGATGTCCACCCGCGAGACGGTGAACACCGGGTTCGCCGCGGTGGCCACGACCGTCATCAGGTAGCGGTGCTCGGGATCAGAGATCGCCTGCTCCGCCTTCTGCCAGGGCCGGCCGGTGGGGACGAAGACGACCTCGTGCAGCCCGAAGACGCTCTGCACCTCGCTGGCGGCGACGAGGTGCCCGTGGTGGATGGGATCGAAGGTCCCACCCATCACGCCGATCCGTCGTCGCTGCAGCTCCACTGAGGTCAGCGGTCGGAGTCGCGGGTGCTCTTGCGCTTCTTGTCCAGGCTGCGGTGGTGCGCTCCGCCGGTGAGCCAGGTGAAGCCGAGCAGGGTCAACAGGATGACGAAGATGCCGATGCCGACGGCGGGGGCGCTGAGCCCCTCGCTGGCGTGCGCGCCGGACTCGGCGAGGATCATGAGCTGATCGATCATGGTCTTGAAGGCCTTTCCACGGGTGACCGGCCCATCATCCCACAGCGGCGCAGTCGGTCAGCACCCTGACGCGCAGGATGGGAGTCGGGTCACGGCCGCACCTGGCCCTGTCCCACCACCAGCCACTTGCTCGCGGTGATCTCCCGCAGCCCCATCGGCCCGCGCGCGTGCAGCTTCTGGGTGGAGATGCCGATCTCCGCACCGAATCCGAACTCGCCGCCGTCGGAGAAGCGGGTGGAGGCGTTGGCCATCACCACCGCGGAGTCGACCTCCGCGAGGAAGCGCTGCTGGCTGGTCAGATCGCGGGTCAGGATCGACTCGGTGTGCCCGGTGGAGTGGGCACGGATATGGGCCAGCGCCGCGTCCAGGTCATCCACCACCGCCACCGCGAGCTCGAGCGCGAGGTACTCGGTGTCCCAGTCCTCGACGGTCGCGGGAACGACGTCCGTGCCGGAGGGCAGCAGCGCCGCGGCCCGCTCATCGACGTGCAACCGCACCCCGGCGGCGGTCAGCGGCGCCGCCAGACGCGGCAGCGCCTCCTCGGCGATGTCGCGATGGACCAGCAGGGTCTCCAGCGCATTGCACACCCCGACCCGCTGCAGCTTGGCGTTGGCGACGATGGCGACGGCCTGGTCCAGGTCGGCGCTCGCATCGACCAGCACGTGGGTCTTCCCGGTGCCGGTCTCGATGACGGGGACCTGCGAGTGCTCGACCACCCGCCGGATCAGTCCCGCCCCGCCGCGCGGGATCAGCACGTCCACCAGGCCGCGGGCGCGCATCAGCACATCCACCCCGTCGCGGCCGTGCTCGTCGATCCCGACGATCAGGTCCTCGGGCAGCTCGTGGGCGGCCAGCACATCGCGCAGCACCCCGATCAGCGCGGTGTTCGAGTGCAGCGCCGCGGAGCCGCCGCGCAGCACCACTGCGCTGCCGGCCTTGAGAGCGAGGCCGGCGGCATCGACGGTGACGTTCGGACGCGCCTCGTAGACCATGCCGATCACACCCATGGGGACCCGCACCTCGCGCAGCTCGAGGCCGTTGTCGAGAACGGAGCCGCGGATCACCTCGCCGATCGGGTCGGGCAGGGCGGCGGCGTCCCTGAGCTGCTCGGCGATCGCCCGGACCCGGGCGACATCCAGCGCGAGCCGGTCCCGCAGTCCAGGTGCCATGTCGGCCGCGTCGGCGGCCGCGAGGTCGCGCGCATTGGCCCGGACGATCTCCCCTGCGCGTTCCACCAGCGCCTCGGCCATGGCCAGCAGCAGCTGGTCCTTGGCGCCGCGATGCAGGCGGGCCAGCGCCGGCTGCGCCTCCTTCGCGGCGCGGGCTGCGGCGAGGACGGCGATGGTCACGGGAGTGCTCATGGCCGGAGTCTACGAGGATGGCTCTGCCCCGAGAAGGAGCGTCCGACCAGCAGACCGAGTGTTCAGAGCACCACCAGCTGGTCGCGGTGGATGGCGGGGCGGCTGAAGCGATCCCCCAATCGCTCACGCGCCTCCTCGGTGCCGAGCCCGGCCATCGCCCGCAGCTCATCGCTGCTGAAGGAGGTCAGCCCGCGGGCGATCACCTCACCGTCCGGAGCGGCGAGATCGACGGGGACCCCGGCCGGGAAGGTGCCCTCCACGCGGGAGACGCCGACGGCCAGCAGCGAGCGGTGCCGGTCGCGCACAGCCTGCGCCGCGCCCTCGTCGAGGTGCACGGTGCCGGCACCGCGGGTCGCGAAGCGGAGCCACACCAGTCTGGATCGGCGCCGACCATGCTGCGCCGGGAAGAACGTGCCCACATCCTGCCCCGCGATGCCGGCGGAGAACTTCTCGGTGGAGGTCATCAGCGCGGCGGTGCCGGTGGTGGAGGCGAGCTGGGCGGCCGAGAGCTTGGTGACCATGCCGCCGGTGCCGACCTTGGTGCCGACCGTGCCGATGCTGACTCCCGCCAGCCGGGCCACGTCCTCCACCTGGCCGATGCGCTCGGCGCCGGGCTCTCGAGGCGGTGCGGTGTACAGGGCGTCGACATCGGTGAGCAGGATCAGCGCATCCGCGCCGAGCAGCTGCGCCACCAGCGCGGCCAGACGGTCGTTGTCGCCGAAGCGGATCTCGTGGGTGGCGGTGGTGTCGTTCTCGTTGATCACCGGGACGGTGCCCAGCCCCAGCAGCGTCTCCAGCGCAGTGCGCACGTTGCGGTAGGTCTGCCGGCGGATCACGTCGGACTCCGTGAGCAGCACCTGCCCGGTGATCCGGCCATGCCGGGCGAAGGCGGTCTGCCAGGCACCGGCCAGCAGCGCCTGGCCGACGCTCGCGGCGGCCTGCTGCAGCGCCACGGCTGCCGGGCGCTCCGCCAGCCCCAGCGGGCCGAGCGCCGCGGCGATCGCCCCGGAGGAGACGATCACCAGCTCGGTGCCCCGCTCGGCCAGCCCGGCGGCGGTGTCCGCGATCCCCTGGATGTGCTCTTCGTCCAGCCGCCCCTGCTCGTCGGTGAGGCTCGAGGAACCGATCTTGACGACGATCCGGCGGGCTGAGGGCAGTGAATCCCGGGTGGTCAGCCGCTCGGGCTGGCGCAGCTCCGCGACGCTCACCGCGTCGTCTCGTCCGAGGCCGGGTCGGCCCAGTGCCCGGCCCTGCGCTCGGCCTCCATGGCCGAGATCCGCTGCATCCGCTCCGCGGTGCGGGTGCGCTGCTGCTCCTTCTTCACCTCACGGGTGGGGCGGGAGCGGTCCTCGAACCGGTCATCGGTGCCGCGTCGACCCAGCATCTCGGCGCCGCCCACCATCGTCGGCTCCCAGTCGAAGACGACTGCATCGTTGCCGGGTCCGATCAGCACCGTGGAGCCGGCCACGGCCCCGGCGGCGAACAGCTGGTCCTCGACGCCGAGCTTCGCGAGGCGGTCGGCGAGGAAGCCGACGGCCTCGTCATTGGTGAAGTCCGTCTGGTGCACCCAGCGCTCGGGCTTGTCGCCCTGGACGCGGTATGCGGTGGCGCCGTCGAACTGCTCGGTGACCACGCGGAAGCCCTTCTCGTCCACCGCGCGGGGCGCGAGGACGATGGGTGCCGCTTCCGGCTCGGGCAGCTTCGCGCGCGCCTGCTCGACGAGTCCGCCGAGGACGAAGGACAGCTCGCGCAGCCCCTTGTGGGAGACCGCGGAGACGTCGAGGACCGGGACGTCGCGCTCGCGGAGCTGGTCGCGGACCATATCGGCCATGTCCTCGCCGTCGGGCAGGTCGGTCTTGTTCAGCACGACGACCGTGGGCCGCTGCATCAGCGGGACCCTGCCGTCGGTCTCCTCGTCGAGGCTCGCCGCATAGGTCGCCAGCTCGTGCTCGATCGTGGTCAGGTCTCTGAGGGGATCGCGGTCCGACTCGAGCGACGCGGCATCCAGCACGTGCACCAGCACGTGACAGCGTTCGATGTGGCGCAGGAAGTCCAGTCCCAGCCCCTTGCCCTGGCTCGCCCCGGGGATGAGACCCGGGACGTCGGCGATGGTGTACCGGTGATCGCCGGCCTCGACCACACCGAGGTTCGGCACCAGGGTCGTGAAGGGGTAGTCGGCGATCTTCGGCCGGGCCGCGCTCATGGCCGCGATCAGTGAGGACTTGCCTGCGCTCGGGTAGCCCACCAGCGCGACATCCGCGACCGACTTCAGCTCGAGCACGAGCGTGCGCTCCTGGCCGGGTTCGCCGAGCAGCGCGAAGCCGGGGGCCTTGCGCCGGGAGTTCGCCAGTGCCGCGTTGCCCAGGCCCCCGCTGCCGCCCCGGGCGGCCACGTAGCGGGTGCCGATACCGATCATGTCGGCCAGCACCGTGCCATCCTCGGCGGTGATCACGGTGCCGTCGGGCACCGAGAGCACCAGGTCCTGACCGCGGGCGCCGTGGCGCAGGTCGCCCTTGCCGAAGCCGCCGCCGGTGGCGCGCTGGTGCGGGCGGTGGTGGTACTCCAGCAGTGTCGTGGTGGACGCATCGACCTCGAGGATCACATCGCCGCCGCGGCCGCCGTCGGCCCCGTCGGGACCGGCCAGGGGCTTGAACTTCTCACGACGGATGGACGCGGCGCCGTGCCCGCCCGATCCCCCGACGACCTGCAGCTGGACGCGGTCGACGAATGTGGCCATGGATGCACTCCGATGCTGAAGGGGAGAAAAGCCTCGAGGGGCGGAGCGTTCGGCTCCGCCCCTCGAAGGACGCTGGGTGCCCCGGAAGCCGGGGCGAGCGGTCAGACCGTCTCGACGACGTTGACCACCTTGCGGTCACGCTTGCGGCCGAACTCGACGGTGCCCGCGGTGAGCGCGAACAGCGTGTCGTCGTTGCCGCGACCCACACCGTCACCGGGGTGGATGCTCGTGCCGCGCTGACGAACGAGAATCTCGCCCGCGCCGACGACCTGGCCGCCGAAGCGCTTGACGCCGAGACGCTGGGAGTTGGAGTCACGCCCGTTCTTGGAGGAGCTGACGCCCTTCTTTGATGCCATCTGGAATCAATCCTTGTCTAGTCGAAGGGATCGCTCAGGCGATGCCCGTGATCTTCAGCCGGGTGAGCTCCTGGCGGTGGCCCTGGCGCTTCTTGTAACCGGTCTTGTTCTTGTAGCGGAGGATCCGGATCTTCTCGCCGCGGAGGTCTTCGACCTTCTCGGCGGTGACCTTCACCTTCGCGAGCTCGTTCTGGGCGGAAGTGACCTTGTCGCCGTCAACCAGCAGCACGGGAGCGAGATCGACGCTGTCGCCCGCCTCGCCTGCCACGCGGTTGATCACGATGGTGTCACCGACCGACACCTTCTCCTGACGACCGCCTGCGCGGACGATTGCGTACACCACGTCAATGCTCCATCTTGTGATTCGAAATTGCTCTACGAGTCGGACTCCCTGCCGGGTGTCACCGCGGACCTGCGACCGTCAACCTGGCCCGGACCGTGAGGCCCGAGCGGGAGATGCGGTCGGCGATGTCCACCGGGAGCACGACTGCGACGCGTTTTGCGCCAGGGAACAGCTTACGATCCCGCGACCTGCCGGTCAACCACCAGACACGGTCCGACCTGCGAGAACGCGGTCACATCCTGTGGAACGCGTCACCCCTGCTCGGGAGCGTCCTGCTCCCACGCGGTCGCGGCGCCCTCCCCGGGCTCCTCGAGCGGTGCGGCGCCGCCCGAGGCCGCGGCGATCGAGGCGATCGTGGCCCGCGCCTGGGCACGGCTGCTCTCGTCGTCCTCGAGCCGGTGCACATCGCCACCGGTCTCCTCGCCGCCGTGCTCGGTGCCCTCGCCCTCGTCCTTCGCGCCGTTGCGCGGGCGCCGGCCCCGACGCCGCGAGGACTTCGAGGAGTCCTCCGCGCCGTTGCCGCCGCCATGATTGTGCTCGCCTTCGGCGTCCACGACCAGGCCACGGCCGTGGCAGTGCTCGCAGGAGGTGGAGAAGGTCTCGACCAGACCCTGCCCCACGCGCTTGCGGGTCATCTGCACCAGGCCGAGCGAGGTGACCTCGGCGACCTGGTGCTTGGTGCGGTCCCGGCCCAGGCACTCGACCAGGCGCCGCAGCACCAGGTCTCGGTTGGACTCGAGCACCATGTCGATGAAGTCGATGACGATGATGCCGCCGATGTCGCGCAGCCGCAGCTGGCGCACGATCTCCTCGGCGGATTCGAGGTTGTTCTTGGTGACGGTCTCCTCGAGGGAACCGCCGGAGCCGGTGAACTTGCCGGTGTTGACGTCGACCACGGTCATCGCCTCGGTGCGATCGATGACCAGGGAGCCGCCCGAGGGCAGGTAGACCTTGCGGTCCATGGCCTTCAGCAGCTGCTCGTCGATGCGGTGCTTGGCGAACACGTCCTTCTCGCCGACGTGCTTCGTGACCCGCTCCAGCAGGTCCGGCGCCACCTCGGAGACGTAGGCGTGGACGTCGTCGTAGACCTTGCCGCCCTCGACGATCAACGAGGTGAAGTCCTCGTTGAAGACGTCGCGGACCACCTTGATGGCGATGTCCGGCTCCTGCGAGAGGGCCACCGGCGCGGATCGGCTCTTCTGCGCCTTCTGGATCTTGTCCCACTGGGCGCGCAGGCGCTCGACGTCATGCGTCAGCTCCTGCTCGCTCGCCCCTTCGGCGGCGGTGCGCACGATGACGCCCGCGTCCTCGGGGATGATCTGGCGCATGATCTTCTTCAGCCGCGTCCGCTCGGTGTCGGGCAGCTTGCGGGAGATGCCGGTCATGGAACCGCCGGGCACGAACACCACGTAGCGGCCGGGCAGGGAGATCTGGCTGGTCAGGCGAGCGCCCTTGTGACCGATCGGGTCCTTGGTGACCTGGACCAGCACCGGGTCACCGCTCTTCAGCGCCAGTTCGATGCGTCGCGGCTGGCCCTCCAGGCCCACCGCGTCCCAGTTGACCTCTCCGGCATACAGCACAGCGTTGCGACCCTTGCCGATGTCCACGAAGGCGGCCTCCATGGAGGGGAGCACGTTCTGCACCTTGCCCAGGTAGACGTTGCCGACCATCGACGTCTGCGACTTCTGAGCGACGTAGTGCTCGACGAGCACATCGTCCTCGAGCACGGCGATCTGGGTGCGGCCGGGGCGCTCGCGCACCACCATCGAGCGCTTGACGGATTCGCGACGGGCCAGGAACTCGGCCTCGGTGATCACGTTTCGGCGGCGACCCGCATCGCGCCCCTCGCGGCGACGCTGTCGCTTGGCCTCGAGACGAGTCGATCCCTTGACGGCCTTGACCTCGTCCCGCGCCTCACGGACCTTCACCACCGTGTTGGGCGGATCATCCGTGGAGCCCGAATCGTCGTTGCCGCCGCCCGACCGGCGACGACGCCGACGTCGGCGCGAGCTGGAGGAGCCGGAGGAGGAGTCCCCACCGTTGTCCTGATCGTTGCCGGAGGAGTCCGACCCGTCCTCGTCCTGCCCGGAGTCCCGGGAGTCGTCGTGCGCCTCGTCGGTGCCGTCCGCGCTCTCGCTGCCGTCGTCCTCGCCCCGGCCACGACCGCGACGGCCACGGCCCCCGCGACGCCGCCGGCGGCGGGAGCTGCCGTTCGCACCCGAGTTCGATGACGAGTGGTCCTCGTCAGCGCTATCGTCCTCGTCCTCCTCGGTCCCCTCGGTCCCCTCAGTCGCATCCTCATCGCGCTGCGAGGAACGGCGCGAACGGCTGCGGCTGCGCCGGGAGCGGGAGGTGCGCTCCTCCTCCGAGGACTCCTCGCCCACGGCGGGGTGCGACTCCTCGGCGTCTGCGTCTGCGTCCTCAGCGTGTTCCTGGGGGGCGACGGTGGTCCGAGGCTGCGGCGTCGGCGCCTGGAACAGGAGCGACGCGAAATCCATCTGCACCTGTTCGCGACGACCCGCGCGATCGTCGTCCGCGGTCGGCTCCTCCGCAGCGGCCCCACGGGCCGTGGCCAGCGCCCGCAGATCATCCACGACCGGGTTGCCCTCGGGTTCCGGGAGATCGACCGGAGCATCCTGAGCAGGCTCCTCCACAGCATCGTCCGTCACCTGTGCGACCGGCTCTTCAACCTCGTCAGCAGCCGGTGCCGGCTCGGCCGCGATCGCGGGGGCCCCGGCGGGGGCCCCGGCGCGACGACGGGGTCGCTTGGCGGTGGACGGGGCGGGCTCGACGCTCGCCGCCTCCTGCGAGGCGACGACGGTGCGAGGTGAGGTGCTCTCCGGCTCCGCCACTGTCGGCGGGGTGAATGCGGGCGCTCCCGCCGGGGCGCCTGCGGCACGACGGCGGCGCCGCGCCGGTGGCGGGCCCTGCGTCTCCTGCGACGAGTCGTTCTCGGTGTCGTGGGTGCTGTCAGCCATAGGGCCGTCTCCTTCTGGAGGACCAGCGCACCCTGGTCCCGTCTGGTCATCGTCCCTGAGGACGGAAGTCTCAAGCCCTCGCCGTCGCGCAGCTCCCCGATGGAAGCGCTGCGATGCCGGCCGTGGAACATGACGGTCGCGGTGGTCCGCGTAGCCGATGCTCCGACGCCTCGACGCCGGGAGGTTCCCCCACCCGGTACGGAGCAGGAGAGTGCCTCGGTCAGTATGACACAGGGCATTTCCGCGTCCGGGGCCGACATGCGGATCCTCGAAGGGCGGGATCACCGTGCCACGGGGACCATCGTCCTCGTTCCCGGCGCCGGTGCGGCCGTAGCTTTCGTGACAGCGTGTCACCCACTTTGGAGTTCCCATGGATGCCCTTGACCTCGCACGGTGGCAGTTCGGCATCACCACCGTGTACCACTTCATCTTCGTCCCGCTGACCATCGGCCTGTCGCTGCTGGTCGCGATCATGCAGACCCGCGCGGTCTTCGCGAAGGACCCCCTGCGCAAGGACGCCTGGACCCGGATGACGAAGTTCTTCGGCTCGATGCTGATCGTGAACTTCGGCATCGGCATCGCCACCGGCATCGTGCAGGAGTTCCAGTTCGGCATGAACTGGTCGGAGTACTCCCGCTTCGTCGGCGACGTGTTCGGCGCCCCGCTCGCGCTGGAGGGTCTGGCCGCCTTCTTCCTGGAGTCGGTGTTCCTGGGGCTGTGGATCTTCGGCTGGGAGAGGCTGCCGGAGAAGATCCATCTGCTGACCATCTGGGCCGTCGCCGTGGGAAGCACCCTCTCGGCCTACTTCATCATCGCCGCGAACTCCTTCATGCAACATCCCGTCGGGGCGGTCCTGAACCCGGAGACCGGCCGTGCCGAGCTGGACCCCTCGCAGGGGTCGATCTTCGCCGTGCTCAGCAACGTCACCGCGCTCGCGGCCTTCCCGCATGTGGTCTCCGGCGCCTGGCTGGTGGCCGGTGCCTTCCTCACCGGCGTCGCGGCCTGGCACATGGTGCGCCACCACAATCGCGCCCGGGAGCTGGGCATCGACACGGTGGAGGGCCAGGAGCAGCACCTCGCCGCCCGCGATCTGTACCGGCCCACGGTCCGCTTCGGCGTGCTCGCCATGGTCGTCGCCGCCGTGGTGCTGGTGATCTCCGGCGACTTCCAGGCGCAGATCATGTTCAAGCAGCAGCCGATGAAGATGGCCTCCGCCGAGGCGCTGTGCGAGACGGAGACCGGGGCGTCCTTCTCGATCCTCACCGTCGGCGGGCCGGACGCCTTCTCGACCGACTGCGACGGCGTCACCCATCTGATCGAGGTCCCCTACGTCACCTCCTTCCTGGCCACCCACACCTTCGACGCCACCCTGCAGGGGGTGGACGACCTCAACGCCCAGTACAAGGAGCAGTTCGGGGATACCGCCGTCGACATCCACGGCAACGAGACGGCCGTCGACTACCGCCCGAACCTCTTCGTCACCTACTGGTCCTTCCGCCTGATGATGGGGCTGGCCGCCTTCAGCGGGATCCTCGCGCTGTGGGCGCTGTGGGTGACCCGCGGGAAGGGTGAGGCCGCCCGCACCACGGGATCGCGCCTCTTCCAGTGGTTCGCAGTGCTGGCGATCCCGATGCCGTTCCTCGCGAACTCCGCGGGCTGGGTGTTCACCGAGATCGGGCGTCAGCCGTGGGTGGTCCACCCCAACCCCGACGACCCCGTCGTGCGACTGATGACGATGCAGGGCGTCTCGGCCAACCCGGGCTGGATGGTGCTCACCTCGCTGGTCGCCTTCACCCTCGTCTACGGGGTGCTCGCCGTGCTCTGGTTCCAGATGATGCGGAAGGCGGCGCTGAAGGGCGTGCCGCTGGCACGGCGCGATCCGGCCACGGACGAGCTCGACACCCCCACCCTCTCCTTCGACTACTGAGAAGGGACACCCTCAGCTCATGGATGCCATGCTCGCCCCCACCGTCCTGCAGACCCTGTGGTTCTTCCTCATCGCCTTCTTCTTCCTGTGCTACTTCGTGCTCGAGGGCTTCGATTTCGGCGTGCAGATGAACGTCGGCGCCTTCTGGCGGCGCGGCGACGGGGCGCGGGGCACGATCCTGAAGACGGTCGGCCCCGTCTGGGACGGGAACGAGGTGTTCCTGATCACCGGCGGCGCTCTGCTGTTCGCGGCCTTCCCCGAGTGGTACGCGACCCTGTTCTCCGGCTTCTACCTCGCGCTGCTGCTCCTGCTGCTGGTGCTGATCGTGCGGGTGTGCGCCTTCAAGTGGCGCGGCAAGGTGGACAGCCTCCGCTGGCGGAGGGCCTGGGACGTGGTCCACGTGGTCGGCGGTGTCGCCCCGGCGCTGCTGTGGGGCGTCGCCTTCGGCAATATCGTCGCCGGGGTGGAGATCGACCAGCATCACTGGGTGACCACCTCGCTGCTGGGGCTGCTGAACCCCTTCGCCCTGCTGGCCGGGGTGGTCTTCGTGCTGCTGTTCTGGCTGCACGGCACCCTGTACCTCGCGCTCAAGGTCGACGGGCCGCTGCGGCAGGAGGCGAACCGCCTGGCCGGGATCCTGGTGTGGCCGACGATCGTGGCCGGTGCCGCCTTCCTGGCCTGGTTCCAGCTCGCCCACTCCCACTCCTGGCTCACCGTGATCCCGGTGGCCGTGGCCGCCGCGGCGCTGCTCGCCGTGGTCCCGCTGAACCGGGCGGGCCGGGAGGGCCTCGCCTTCATGGCGACCGTCGCGGCGATCGCCGGCGCCTCCCTCGCCCTGTTCGGCGGGCTGTTCCCCTACGTCCTGCCGGCGACGAACGATCCCGCGAACTCACTGACCGTCGCCAATGCCTCCTCGACCGAGCACACCCTGACGGTGATGCTGGTGGCGCTCGCCATCCTGCTGCCGGTCGTCCTCGCCTACACGATCTGGACGTACCGGGTCTTCCGCCACCGGGTCACCGACGACGACTCCCCCGCCCCCGGCTCCGGGGTGCTCGAGGCGGCGAAGCAGAGCTACCGCAGCACCTTCGAGCAGCATTGATGGCGCCGTCCCCGAGGCGCCCCCGGCCGCCGCTGGATCCGCGACTGGTGCGCGAGGTCGCAGCGGCGCGCAGGCACGTGGCGACCACGGTCGCGCTGGGGCTGGTGCAGGCCGGCTGCGTCATCGTCACCGCGCTGGTGATCGCCCGCCTCGGCTCCCGGCTGCTCGTGGACCGCGCCGTCCCGCAGGAGGCGCCCGGGCTGCTGGTGGTGCTGGTCACGGCGCTCGCGGTCCGCGCCGGCGCGGTGCTGCTCGAGCAGGCGACCGCCCACCGGGCCGCGACCTCCGCGATCAGCGAGCTGCGCGGGCGGATCGTCGGCCATGCCGCGCGGCTGGGCCCTCGTGCGGGCGCCGGCCGCGGCGCGGATCTCACGGCGCTGGCGACCACCGGTATCGAGAACCTGCGGCCCTACCTGGTGGGCTACGTGCCGCAGCTGCTGCTGACGCTCACGGTGACCCCGCTGTGCCTGCTGACCATCGCTCTGCTGGATCCGCTCAGCGCGGTGATCGCGATCCTCACCCTGCCGCTGGTGCCGCTGTTCATGGTGCTGGTGGGGAAGCTGACGGCGGGCCGCTCCGAGGAGCTCATCGCGGATATGCGCTCCCTCTGGTCCCAGCTGCTGGATCTGGTGGACGGACTGCCCACCCTGCGGGCTCTAGGCCGCGAGCAGGGCCCGGAGGCGACCGTGCGGCGGCTCGGCGAGCGCCACCGCACCTCCGCCATGGGTTCCCTGCGCTACGCCTTCCTCTCCTCGATGGTGCTCGAGCTGCTGACCACCCTGTGCGTGGCGCTGATCGCCGTGGGCATCGGCATGCGCCTGGTGTACGGCGAGATGGATCTCGCCCCGGCGCTCGCGGTGCTGGTGCTCGCCCCGGAGGTCTACCTGCCGCTGCGCAACGTCGGCTCCCGCTACCACGCCTCCACCGACGGTCTGGCCGCTGTGGACGCCGCCTTCGCTGTGCTCGAGGAACAGCCGCCGACCGACGGGGAGCTCCTCGCCCCGGATCTGGCCACCTCCGCCCTCGCCCTGCGCGGGGTCTCGGTGCGCTCCCGCGACGGCATGGCCCCGCACCGCGCCGATCTCATGGTGCGCCCGGGGCGGGTGCACGCGCTGACCGGTCCCTCGGGCTCGGGCAAGACGACCGCGGCGCAGGTGCTGCTCGGTCTCCTGCCGGCCGACGAGGGATACGCCGAGATCATCGCCGAGGACGGGACCGTGACGCCGATCGACGCCCTGGCGCGGCACAGCCTCTGGACGCAGGTGGCCTGGCTCCCCCAGCGCCCGGTGCTGCCCCGGGAACGATCCGCTCCGTGCTCGCCGGGGCACGGCCTGATGCCGGCGAGGCCGAGCTGCAGGCGGCGGCCGCGGCGACCGGGCTGGACGCGGTGATCGCCGAGCGCGGCTGGGACGCGGACCTCGGACGGGCCGGTCGCGGCATCTCCCTCGGCGAACGGCAGCGCCTGGCCCTGGCGCGGGCGGTGCTCTCCCCCGCGCCGCTGGTGGTGCTGGACGAGCCGACCGCGCATCTGGACGGCGCCACCGAGCAGGTGGTGCTCGACCTGATCACGACGCTGCGCGATGCCGGCCGCACCGTGGTGGTGATCGCCCACCGCTCCCGGCTGGTCGACCTCGCCGACGAGGTGTCCGGCGTGGCGACCGCGCTGGTGGGGGCCGACCGATGAGCGCCCCCTCCTCGACCGCCCTGCGGCAGGCGGTGCGCGCGCTGGAGATCCCCCGCACCCGGCTGCTCGCCGCCGTGCTCGCCTCGCTGGCGACGCTCGGCTCCGCCTTCGCCCTGGCCGCGGTCGCCGCCTATCTCGTCACCCGGGCCTGGACGATGCCGCCGGTCCTGGACCTCACCATCGCCGTGGTGGCGGTCCGGGCGCTCGGCGTCTCCCGTGGAGCGTTCCGCTGGCTGGAGCGGATGCTCACCCATGACGTCGCCCTGCGGGGCGTGGTCTCCCTGCGCACGAACCTGTTCACCGCAGTGGCCGCGCGCACCGATGATGCGCTGACCCGGCTGCGGCGAGGAGATCTGCTGGCCCGACTCGGGGATGATGCCCAGGAGCTCGGCGACCACGTCATCACCGCCCTGGTGCCGACACTGGTCTCGGTGGTGATGGCGGTGGCGGTGCTCGCGACCTTCGCGCCGCTGTCCCTGTCCGCCGCCGCGGTGATGCTCACCTCCCTGGCGCTCGCGAGCGTGCTCGCCCCGCTGGCCGCCCATCGGGCATCGAGGATCTCCGAGCAGGCGGTGCTCACCACCCGCGCCGGTCTCAGCGCGCAGGCCCTGGAGATCCTCGACGACGCCACCTCCCTGCGCGTTCAGGGCCGGCTCGAGGGGTCGCTGGCCGAGCTGGGGCAGCGGCAGGCGGCGCACGACGACGCGATCGATCGGGCGGCGGTGCCCGCGGCGGTGGCCTCCGCCGCGGTGCCGCTGACGATGATCCTGGCGGTGACCGGCAGCCTGCTGGCGGCCGGGTCGCTGTGGGCCGACGGCGGGGCCTCGGCCGGGCAGATCGGTGTGCTGCTCCTGCTGCCGCTGTCCTCCTTCGAGGCGGCCACTGCTCTGCCCGCGGCGGCCTCGCAGCACGCCCGCTCCCAGGCCGCGGCCGCACGGCTGGCCGAGCTGGCCGGCCCACCTGCGGCGGCGGTCCCCTCGGCACCCGCTCCCGCGCGGCGCGCGGAGGCCGAGCTGCGCGCGGTGGGGCTCACGGCCGGCTGGTCCCCGCAGACTCCGCGGGTGCGGGCACTGGACCTCGAGCTCCCGGCCGGCTCCCGGCTGGCGGTGGTCGGTGCCTCCGGGAGTGGGAAATCCACCCTGCTGGCCACTCTCGCCGGCCTGCTGGATCCGTTGGCCGGGCACGTCGAGCTCGACGGACAGGACCTCGCCGCCCTCGATCCTGCCGCAGTGCGGGCGGGAGTGACGATGTTCGCCGAGGACGGGCACGTCTTCGCCACCACGGTGCGGGAGAATCTGCGGGTGGTGCGCGGAGACCTCGGCGACCAGGAGATCCGGGCGGCGCTGGCGGCCGTGGGCCTGGTCGACTGGGTCGCGGCGCTGCCACGCGGCCTGGACACGATGCTCGGCCCGGACGGCACCACCATCTCCGGTGGTGAGCGGCGCCGGCTGCTGCTGGCCCGCGCCGTGGTGCGCGGTGGACCGGTGCTGCTGCTGGACGAGCCCACCGAGCACCTCGACACCGAGCGGGGCGACGCGCTGCTGCATGCCCTGCTGACCCCGCAGGACACCACGCTGGTGCCCACGAGCAGTACCGTCGTGGTGGTCACCCACCGCATCGAGGCGATCCCGGCCGGGACCTCGATCCTTCGACTCGAGGACCACCGATGACCCCTCCCGCTGCGTCGACCGCTCCGCCTTCCCGTGGCGACCGCTCCAGGATCCAGGACCTCGGCGGGGCCGTCCTCGCCGGCGGCGAGACCGAGGACCTGCTGGACCTGCTGCTCCACTCGGCCCGCCGGGACCTCGATGCCCGCAATGCGCTGCTGGTGATGCCGCTGACGCCTGACCGCTGGGGGGTGGAGATGGTCGACGGGCCGGACTCCGCCGAGCTGCTGGGCTCCGAGATCCCGCCCGGAACCGCCACCGGCCTCGCCCTGCACCGGGCCGATTCCGACGCGCTCGAGACCATCGGGGACCTCGAGCTCGGGGACCGACCCTGCCGCGCGCTGCTGGGCGTGATCGACGCTGCCGAGCACGGGCGGGGGATGCTCGCGGTGCTGCGTGCTGCGGATTCCGCCCCGTACTCCGCGGCGGACCGCGAGCGGCTCGATGGGCTGGCCGGACTGATCGCGCTCACGCTGCGTGCCCCGTCGCTGGGAGCCAGCGCCGAGATCGACGACGAGCGCAGCCGCATCGCCAGAGATCTGCACGACCTCGCGATCCAGGAGCTGTTCGCCGTCGGGATGGAGCTGGAGGCGATGGTGAACTCGCTCGAGGCACCGGGCATGACCCCCTCGAACGCCCGGATCCGCAGCTCGGTCGCGACCTCCGTGCAGGGGGTCGAGAACGCGGTCGCCCAGATCAGGCTGATCGTGCAGTCGCTGCGCCGGGAGCGCTCCGCCGCGACGCTCACCGAGCGGCTGCGGCATGAGGTGGGGCTCGCCACGGCCGGGCTCGGCTTCGTCCCTTCGATGCGGCTGCCCCCGCATCCGGCGGAGATGGACGCCGAGCTGCCGCCCGAGATCGCAGAGGACGTGGTCGCCGTGGTGCGGGAGTGCCTGGCCAACGCCGCGCGCCATGCGCATGCCACCGCAGTGGCGGTGTCGGTGAGCGTCTTCTCCGAGGGGGTGGACCGCGTGGTGCAGGTCAACGTCTCCGACAACGGCCGCGGGATCGACCCCTCAGTGCAGCGCCGCAGCGGGCTGGCGAACATCTCCTCACGGGCCCGTCGCCATTACGGCTGGGTGGATGCGCTCAATCTCGAGCCCGGCACCATGGTCTCCTGGCGGGTGACCCTGCCGGTCAGCTGAGCGGCTTCCAGCCGGCCCGTCGGCGGGCGGCGACCAGCGCCGCCACCTGGGTACGACGCTGCATGTCGAAGGCCTGCAGGATGACCGTGACGCGGTTCTTCACGGTCTTCTCCGCGATGCCGAGCGCCTCGGCGATCTCCCGGTTGGAGTGCCCGTCGCCGATCAGCTCCACGATCCGCTGATCGCTCTCGGAGAGGTCCGGCCCCTCCTCGGCATGGTCAGCTGGCCAGACAGTCTTCCCGCTGTGGACAGCCTTGATCGCCTCGACGATCTCCTGCGACCGGGCCGATTTCAGCATCAGCCCGGAGGCGCCGGCAGCCTTGGACTCGCGCAGCGCGGCATCGTCGTCGAAACTGGTCAGCACCAGCATTTTCTGCTCGGGATCGAGCTCACGCGCCGTCTTCATCACCTCGATGCCGGTGCCGTCGGGCAGCTGGAGGTCCACCACCAGCACCTCGGGGCGGATCGCCGGCAGGCGACGGTTCGCCTCGGCCACCGAGGAGGCCTCCCCGATCACCCGCAGCGATTGACTGGCATCGATCACGGTGACGATGCCGCGGCGGACCACCTCATGGTCGTCCACCAGCATCACGCGGACCGGGCCGGCCTGTTCGGTCGCTGTCACGGAGCGTCCCTCCTCACATCGTCCTGCGCTGGCATCGGGGGCAGAAGTGACTGCTCCGCCCCTGGTAGATCACTCGTCGCAGCAATCTATCGCACCGTGGGCACGGCTGTCCCTCACGCCCGTAGGCATTCAGCGAACGGGCGAAGTACCCGCTGCGCCCGTCGACGTTCACGTAGAGCGCGTCGAAGCTGGTGCCACCCACCTCCAGTGCCCGCTCCATCACCTCGCGGGCGGCGCGGAGGATCGCGAGCGCCCGGCGCTGGCTGAGCGCGCTGCCGGGGGTGTCGAAGCGGGTGCGCGCCGTCCACAGCGCCTCATCGGCGTAGATGTTCCCGATCCCGGAGACCAGCTGCTGGTTCAGCAGCAGGGTCTTCACGCCGCTGCGCCGGGTGCGCAGGGCACGGGCGATAGCGGGGAGATCCGCGGCCGGATCGAGCAGGTCACGGGCCACATGGGCCGCATCGGTCGGGAGCAGGGCGTCGGGGCTCCCCATCGCGGCGAGCGCCCCATCGGGCGCCTCGACCAGCGCACTGGTCCACAGCCCGCCGAAGAGGCGCTGGTCGATGAGGTCCACCCGGGCCCCGTCATCGAGGTGCAGGGAGAGGCGACGGTGCCGCAGCGGATCCGAGGCGGGCCCCTGCGACGGAGCAGCCGGGGTGAACGCGGTCCCGTCGCCGGTCGCGATCCGCAGCTGCCCGCTCATCCCCAGGTGGCCCATCAGCGCCTCGCCGGTGTCGGCCCCGTCCGCGTCGGCGAGCCGCCACCACAGGAACTTCCCGCGCCGCACCACGGCGGTGAGGGTCACCTCCTGCAGCGCGGCGCGCAGGCGGTCGATGCCCCCGTGCTGGCGACGGATGATGCGGGCATCGAGCAGCTCGATGCCCGTCACGGTGCGGCCGACGGTGCGGGGCGCGAGGCCCCGGCGGACGACCTCGACCTCGGGCAGTTCGGGCATCTGCTCAGCCCCGCGGGATCAGGGGCTCGCCCCGCTCGGCGAGGATGCCGCGCACCGCGTTCTGGGCGGCGGCGAGCTCGGCGTCCTTCTTCGAGGCCCCGTCGCCGCTGGCAGTGACGATGCCCGGCACCGTGACGGTGGCCGTGAAGGTCTTCTTGTGCTCGAGGCCCGCCTCGGTGAGCGCATAGCTGACGCCCGAGCCCTCCGCGGCAGCGATCTCCTGCAGGCGCGACTTGAAGTCGTAGCCGGTCTCGAGGAACTCGTCGGAGTCCAGCAGTGGCCGCAGCAGATCGAGCACGAAGCGGCGGGAGACATCCTGGCCGAGCGCGAGGTGGACCGCGCCGATCACGGCCTCGGTGGTGTCGGCGAGGATCGAGGACTTCGCCCGGCCGCCGGTGAGGTCCTCGCCGCGGCCCAGTCTCACGTAGGCGCCGAGGTCGAGCTTGGAGGCGATCACGGCGAGCGCCCGGGTGCTCACGGTCGCAGCGCGGCGGCGGGCGAGGTCACCCTCGGGCAGCGTGGGATGGGTCGCGTAGAGGTGTTCGGTGACGGCCAGCTGCAGCACGGCATCGCCCAGGAACTCGAGCCGCTCGTTATGGGGCAGCGAGTCGTGCTCGTAGGAGAAGGAGCGGTGGGTCAGCGCCAGCTCGAGCAGCCCGGACTCGCGCAGGTCTGCCCCCTGACCGGCATCCAGCGGGAGCCGGTCCAGCAGGCCCTGCGGGGCGGCGGCCTCGGTGGCGCGGCGCCTGCGCGCCATCAGGCCTCCTCGCCCTGCTGGGTGTCGGCCGGATCCTCGAGCAGCCCCTGCAGTGCGGCGAAGCGGGGGTCGATGATGTCGTGGTGGTGGTCGGGATCGTCCTCCATGCGGAATCCGCACTGGCTGCACAGGCCCGGGCAGTCCTCGCGGCACAGGGGGCGCTCATCGGCCTCCATCGCGAGGGCATCGCGCACCAGCGGGCCGAGGTTGACCTCGTCGGCCTCGAGGAGGGTGGTGTCCTCCTTCTCGTCGGCCTTGACCTTCTCGGGGAACATGAACAGCTCGTCGAGGCGCACGGCGACGTCCTGCTCGACGGGGTCCAGGCAGCGGGAGCACTCGCCCGCAAGGTGCGCGGTGACGGTGCCGTGGGCGTAGATCCCTTCGACCACGGACTCGAGCTCGGCCTCGACGGCGATGTCCTCGCCCTCGGGGACCTGCATCGCGACGCCGCCCGCCTCCCGGGGCGGGGCGGGGACGGTCCGCTCGATGCGGCGGTGGGAGCCGGTGCGGCCGACGAGGTCGACCGCGTCGAACCGCAGGACGGTATCGAGCGTCGTGGTCGGGGTGTTCTCGGAAGACATCGGTGAAGATCCTGTTCGTTCGTGGGGTCGGTCAGGACACGGCCGCGGCGGTGCGCAGCGCATCCAGGGAGGGGCCGGGCAGCATGTCGGAGACGTCGCCGCCGAGGGCGTGGACCTCCCTCACCAGGGAGGAGGAGATATGCGACCAGGCCGAGTCGGTGAGCAGGAAGACGGTGTCGACGTCGGCAAGGTGATGGTTCATCCTCGCCATCGGCTCCTCGTAGGCGAGATCGAGCTGGGAGCGCAGCCCCCGCACCACGGCCTGGGCACCCACCTCGCGGCAGAAGTCGACGAGCAGGCCCTTGGGGAGAGTGCGCACCTCGACCGTACCGGAGAGGTCCTCCTGCGCGAGGGTCCGGGTGATCGAGGTGGTGCGCGCCTCGAGGTCCAGCAGCCCCCGCTTGGAGGGGTTGTGGGAGACCGCGATGATCACCCGGTGACCGAGCGCGGCGGCCCGACGAGTGAGGTCGAGGTGCCCCAGGGTAAAAGGGTCGAACGAGCCGGGCAGGACGACGGTGCTCATGACGCCACTCTAATGCGCGACGGCTGGGTGGCTCAGACGAGGTCGAGGCTCACGTGGTGGATGCCGTCGTCGTCGATCCGCTCGATGCTCAGGGTCCCCTGGAGACCAGTGAGCTCTCCGCTGCCTGAGCCCGGGGCGATCACGTATTCCAGCGTCGGCTGGCCGTCGGCCATGGTGCCCAGCTGGTGGAAGGTGACTGTGCCCCGTCGGCCGTCGAGCACCCCCTCGAACCGCTCGAGCGCGATGTATCCGGCGCTGCCCGTGACGGGGTCACCGGAGGTGAGCATGAGCCCGGAGCTGGTGCCCTCGAGGTCGCCGGTCCAGGTCTTGCTGAGGTCGTAGCGGCCGTCCGCCGCGGGCAGGTCCTCGCCGGGGAGGAGGTCGACGGTGAAGGTCGCGCTGAGTCGCATCATGGCCTCAGTCTCTCAGGGGCCATGCCGCATGGCGAGAGGGGATTCGTGCCGGGACGTCTGCCCGGGGCGGAGTGCTCAGGCCCTCCGCCCCCGGTACTCGCTCGCCAGCAGCGCGTAGGACATGCCGTCGAGCCAGCGGCCGCTGCGGTGCAGGGAGTCCTCGTAGAAGACGCCCTCGAGCCGCAGCCCGATCTTCTCCATGACGCGGCGCGAGGCGAGGTTCTCGGCGAAGCAGGCGGCTTCGATGCGGCGCACGCCCAGCCCGTCGAAGGCCAGGTTGAGCAGGGCGGTGGCGAACTCGGTGCCGAGGCCCCGGCCGTGGACCGTGGGATCGAGGACCCATCCCAGCTCGGCCTGCTGCCCGGCGGCCCGCTCCTTCATGTCGGTCTGGGACCAGGCGTCCTGCCGGTCGACCTTGCCGACGGCGACGACCGTGCCCTCGTGCAGGCCGACGACGGCGGATCCGAGCGTGCGGACCCAGTGCTCCTGGTGCTCCGCGAGGGTGGGACTCAGCGTGGTGGTCCATTCCTGGACCTCGGGCATCCGGTACCAGGGCCAGATGGCCGCGGCATCCTCTTCCCGACCCGGGCGCAGCTCGAGGCGGTCGGTGTGCAGGGGCCAGTCGAGCTCGGCGAGTGCGGGTATCATCGGTGCAGGGTATCGCCGCAGGCACTGCTGCGCAGAGCGGCACGGCGGTGATCAGTATGGCGGTGGTCCCTGGCCGGGCAGGGGTGTCAGCGGCGGTGGGCCGGGATCGTCGGCCTCGTCGTACTCGGTGCGTGAGTAGTAATCGATCAGGTGGCATCCCCACCGGTATGCCTCAGCCTGGTCGGCGTCCTCGGCCCGCGACTCGTCGAAGGCACCGGTGCTGATCATCGCCTCGAACTCGAGCTCATCGCCGTATCGCTGCCAGGCGGCCCGGAGGCGGTCGGCGAGCTCGCGGGTGACCAGGTCGGTGTTCGCCGCGACGTCGCAGACCGCAGTATCGGCGAGCCGCCAGCGGGTCGCCCCGGTCTCGCGCTCGCGCACGGGGTCGAGCAGGCCTGCTGACTTCATCCGATGGTGGCGGCGACACAGGCGATGCAGGTTCTCGATGCTGGTCGGCCCGCCGTGGGTGGGGGCCTCGAGATCGAACTCCTCGATGTGGTCCATCTCGCCGACGGTCATGACGTTGCGGCTGCAGCCGGGGACCGCGCAGACGGGGTCGATCAGTCGGAGATTCTCGGCCATCGCCGCGGAGGGGCGGTAGGTGCGTGAGGCGGAGGGCAGGTACTCCCCCGTGACGGGATCCGTGAGCACGCGCTCGAAGGTCGGCGCCTTGGCGGCCAGCTCGCGCGCCATGCGGGGCGGGATCGGGATCGTGCCGTCCAGGGTCGCAGGCGCGTTCGAGCGCCCGAGGAGGGTCAGCACCGGAACCACGAGGGAGAGTCGGAAAGCGGGGTCCGGCACCTGGACGGCCCCGGTATCGAGCTGCGAGCGGACCGCGATCGCGTACTGCAGGGCCGAGAGCGACAGCTGGCGTCCTTCCCGAGCGGCCACCCCATCGAGGTCGAAGGCGATCGGTGCTCCGGTGTCGAGGGCGCGGCGCTGGGCATCCTGGACTGCGCGGGCGGCGGCGTCGAGCCGCTGACCGAAGGCGGAGATCTCGGGGATCGGCCCACGGATCATGAGGCAGGCGGTGCCGTCACCGTCGGAGGACGGCGCGAGGGACACCGAGCGCTGCTCCTGCGGGGTCTCCTGCACGGCAGCGCGCCCAAACCAGACGACGAGAGCGTGCAGCTCGCGGTAGAAGCGCTCGACGTCGATCGACTCGAGCTGCCATGCGGCGACCCGCTCGTCGACCTGACGCCGCTGGTGCGGTGACAGGCGCAGCACGCTGCGGATCAGCCATTCGAACCATTCGACGGGCAGGGCCCCCTCTCCCACCCGCGCGAAGCAGGAGGGCAGGTCAGTGAGGGCGACGTGGGCGTCGCGCAGCCGGTCCTCGCCGCGCGTGAGCTTGGTGCGCAGTCCTACCGCGGCGGCCAGGGCGTGGAGCGCCTTCTCATCGTGCTCGTCGTCCTCCGACCACAGGGAGGCGAGGTCTCGCATCTCCGCCACGAAGAGGGCGGCGTGCTCCTCGCGGCGCCGTTGGAAGATGCGCAGCACAGTCGCGGACTCCGGCGTGCGAGGGGTGACCTCGGCACGGTCGACGAGAGATTCCACGGTGAGCGGGGTGCGCGCCTCCACAGGCTTGCGGGGAGGTTCCCCGTAGCGGGCCCTGGAGCCCCTCGACGCAGTCGGGACGGAGGAGGGGTCGGCGCGATGCTCCATGACGCCCCCTTCGTGACCTCGATGTCGATCCACCGCTCCGTCCGCTCCACGGACCGTTCGCGATATCTACGTGATTCACTTTAGAACACACGATCGGCTAACGCCAGGGGATGCGAGCATTCTCGACGAAAATGTGGATAACCGAGGAGTGTGGAGGAATGTTCAGCTTTCCACAGGGAACACACATATTGTGGATACTCGCAGGTCAACTCCGCCGACGACCGGTCTCGGCAACGCCCCGCTTTACGCATTCGCTGCACGAGCGGTGGCAATTCGCCAGCTCATCGCACACACGGTGAGATATGCACATTGTTTTGGACGATGCAAGCCGCGGCTGAGAATTGTGGACAGAGCCTGTCATTGCACGACGACCGAGCGAACGGGAGACCCGGCCTCTCAGGCCGGGCCGCCGAACTGCAGCACGGTCTCGCCATAGGGCTTGGTGCCGTCGTCGGCCCACCCCTGCGGCCATTCGAGCGGGCGGGTGCGCGAGGAGCGCTCCACGACGATCAGCGCGTCGTCGGCCAGTGCGGGGTGCAGGGTAATGAGCATCTGCTCGAGCGCCTCGGTGGGGACGTCATAGGGCGGATCGAGGAAGACGAGGTCGGCGGAGGGCACCGCAGGATCGGCGGTGTGCTGAGCAGCGAGCTGGCCGGAGACGCTCGCCGCTTTCCCCGAGCGGATCTCCGTGCGATCCGTCAGCCCGAGCTCCGCAGCGGTGCGGCGCAGCTGCCTGGCGGTCGGGCCGTGCAGCTCGACCAGCAGGGCGTGCTCGGCGCCGCGGGAGAGCGCCTCGAAGGCGAGCGCGCCGGTGCCCGCATAGAGGTCGAGCACCCGGGCGCCGGCAAGGGCGCCCCAGCCCTCGAGACGGTTGAACAGGGCCTCGCGGACCTTGTCCGAGGTGGGGCGGGTGCCCGCGCCGGGCGGCCCGGGGATAGTGCGGCCCCCGAGTTGGCCTGCGACGATGCGCGGCATGTCAGCTCCTCTCCACGTCGGGGTCGGCATCCCGCAGGCGGTCCGCGATGGCGCCTGCGAGAGCGGGATGGTCGGCGAGCTCGGGGTCGGCGGCGATGACCGCGAAGGCATCCTCCCGCGCCTGCTCGATGGCGCGGGCATCGCGCATCACGTCCAGGTGCTTGAGGGTGCGCTGCAGGCCCGACTGCTCCTCCCCCACCAGATCGCCGGCGCCGCGGCGGCGCAGGTCGAGCTCGGCGAGTGCGAAGCCGTCGACCGCGTCGGCGATGCGCTGGAGATGCTGGGAATGCTCCGCGCCGACCTCCGCCGTGGTGTCGAAGAAGGCGATGCCGGCATGCTCGCCGCGGCCCACGCGGCCGCGGAGCTGGTGGAGCTGGGAGACGCCGAAGCGCTCCGCGTCCAGCACGATCATCGTCGAGGCATTGGGCACGTCGACGCCCACCTCGATGACCGTGGTGGAGACCAGGACGTCGATCTCGCCGCGCACCATCTGCGCCATCACCTCCTGCTTCTCCTCGCCGGTCAGGCGGCCATGGAGGATGCCGAACCGGGCGCCGGCGAGCTCGGGGCGCCCGGCCAGGCGCTGCGCGGTCTGGGTGACACCGCGGGCCGGCTCGAGGGTCGGCGGCTTCTCCGTGCCGTGCTCGTCGAACTCCGGCGGGGCGGGGGCGTCGTCTGCGGCATCATCCTCGTCGATGCGGGCGCAGACCACGAACACCTGCCGACCCGCTGCGACCTCCTCCGCGGCGCGCTGCCACATGCGCTGCCGCCATGCCGGGAGCTTCTCATGGACCACGAAGCTGGTGACCCCCGCACGCAGTCCGGGGCTCTCGCGCAAGGAGAGCACATCGAGGTCGCCGACGGTGGCCAGGGCCGCGGTGCGCGGGATCGGGGTCGCGGTCATGACGATGACGTGCGGGCTCTGCCCCGCCGGCCCCTTGGTGCGCAGGCGCCGGCGGTGATCGACCCCGAAGCGGTGCTGCTCGTCGATCACCACCAGGCCCAGCGAGGCGAACTCCACGGATTCGGTGAGCAGCGCATGGGTGCCCACCACGATCCCGGCCTGTCCCGAGGTGACGTCCAGGAGCGTCTCCCGGCGACCGGCGGTGCGCTGGGACCCGGTGAGCAGGCGCACGCGGGTCGCCGCCTCGTGCCCGTCGAGCTGCCCGGCCCGTGCGAGATCGCCGAGCAGGGTGAGCAGGGTGCGATGGTGCTGCTCGGCGAGCACCTCGGTGGGGGCGAGCAGCGCGGCCTGATGGCCGGAGTCCACGGCGCGGAGCATGGCGCGCAGCGCGACGACGGTCTTGCCGGAGCCGACGTCGCCCTGCAGCAGCACGCTGGTGGGATGGCCGTTGCCGATCCGCTCCTCGATCCGTGCGCCGACCTCGCGCTGGCCCTCGGTGAGGGTGAAGGGCAGACGCGCATCGAACAGCCCCTGCAGCGGCCCCTCGGCGGCGAGCACGGGCGCGGGGGTGCGCTCGTCCTGCTCGCGGCGCTGGGCGAAGACCGCCTGCAGGATGAAGGCCTCCTCGAAGCGGAGGTGGCCCATGCCGCGGCGAGTGTCCTCGACCGTCAGCGGGACGTGGACCAGGCGCACAGCCTCCTCGAGGGGCGGCAGGCCGCGGCGGGAGATCACCTCCTCGGGGACGGGGCGGCTGAGGGAGCCGGCGAACTCGAGCCCCTTCTCGACGGCCGAGCGCATGGTCGGCTGCGCGATGTTCTGCCGCAGGGGATAGACCGGCCGCGGCCGCTGGGCCCACGCCCGGCCCTCGTCGGTGTCCTCGACCGGTTCGTACGCCGGATGGGTGATCTGCAGGGCCTGGCGGTAATGGTCGTAGCCGACGGTGCCGTGCACGATGATGAGCTCGCCCACCGGGAGCCTGCTGCGGTGCCAGTCGACCAGATGCTGCTTGGTGAGGAAGAAGGTCAGCGTGATCTCCTCGATGCCGTCGGAGACGACGACCTCGAGGATGACTCCGTAGCGGCTGCGCATGGCACGGTCGCGGACGGAGACCACCGAGACCACGGCGCTGACCTCCTCGCCCTGGCTCACCTCGTGCAGGGAGCGCAGCGGGGCGGGGACCACGTAGCGCCGGGGGGCGAAGCGCATCATGGTGTCCAGGTCGCGCACGCCGAAGGAGGCCATCGCCGTGGACTCCTTGCGGATCAGCAGCTCCTTCAGCGGCATCGAGCCGCGCGCGGTCTCCTGCCTCCTGGCCATGCGGGCGTCTCCTCGTGCTCGGTGTGCGCGGTCCCGTACAGTGCGACCTGCGAGGCCCCATCGTGCCACTGCCCTGTGACGCTGTGGCGGAATCCACAGCGCCTCGGAGCGCCCCTCCCCTTCAGGGAGACCGTCATGTGGGCTATGATTCCGTGGTTGCCCTGACCGCCGGGGGCTCGCACCTCCGTGCTCACCCAGGTCACCGACCCCGCCGTTCCGGCGCGGGGGTGGAGCGGGCACCGCGATCAGAACATCGACGTACCAGGAGACGACAGTGGCTGCTTCCACGTGTGACATCTGCGCCAAGAGCCCGCGCTTCGGCAAGAGCGTGTCTCACTCGCACCGCCGCACCTCGCGTCGCTGGAACCCGAACATCCAGTCGGTCCGCACTGTGATCAACGGCACCAGCAAGCGCGTGAACGCGTGCACCTCCTGCCTCAAGGCAGGCAAGGTCAGCACGCTCGGCGCCTGAGCGAGACCTTTCAGGACTCATCCGCGAGAGCCCTCACCCGATCGGGTGGGGGCTCTCGTGCATCTGACCACCGAGGAGAACCGATGCCCGCGTCAGCACCCACCATCCTGGCCACCAGCGCCGGCTATCGCCCGCACCCCCGCCTGCGCTTCGGATTCGGGCCGATGATGGCCTTCGCGCTCGAGCTCTCTCAGGAACGTCGTCCCCGCGCCGACGGACCGCCGCAGATCTGCCACCTCGGCACCGCGAACGGCGACGACAGGAGCTTCCAACGCGATATGGAGGAGGCGGCACGAGAGGCGGGATACGTCCTGCACCATCTGAGCCTGTTCCCGCAGCCGAACGTCGAGGACATCGAAGGCTACCTGCGCGGTTTCGACGTGATCTGGGTCAACGGCGGTTCGGTGGTGAACCTGCTCGCGGTGTGGCGGGCTCACGAGCTGCCGGAGATCCTCCGCCGGCTCTGGCAGGACGGCGTGGTGCTGGCCGGCATCTCCGCAGGATCGATCTGCTGGTTCGAGGGCGGGGTCACCGACTCCTTCGGCCCCGACCTGCAGCCGGTGACGAACGGACTGGGCTTCCTGCCCGGTGCCAACGGGGTGCACATGGACTCCGAGGACCGGCGAAGGCCGCTGCTGCACGAGCTGGTGACCAAGCGGACTCTGGGCCCCGCACTGTGCACCGACGACGGCACCGGGCTGCTCTTCCGCGGCACCGAGCTCGTCGAGGCGGTCGCCGAGATCGACGGGGCCCGGGTCACGCGGATCGAGCGCGGCGCTGACGGGGTCGTGGTGGAGACCGATCTGCCGGTGCGCCGGCTGCGCTGAGCGTCAGAGGACTTCGCGCAGCACCGCGGTGAGGCCGTTCGGGATCTCGACCAGCCGCACCGGGTCGACCTCGGTGCGATCCAAGGTGGCAAGCAGCGGGGCGGTGTGCGGGTCGGTGGGGTGGTTGTCCAGGTCCAGCGACCGGACTCCCATCTCGCGCAGGTCCTCGAGCATCGCGGCAAGGCAGAGGGCGACATCGGCCCGGGCCTGCGGGGCGGCTGCGTCGACGGCCTCGAGCGCGCCCTCGCGGCGAGGGCCGACGGGCATGCCCTCGTCGTCGTCCGTGCTGTAGAGGTCCGCGAGCGCCGTGATCTCACCGTCGCGGACCGCGGCCCAGGAGTGCTCCCGCACGGACTCCTCGTAGAACTCCTCGCCCACCTCGGGGCGAATCACCTCACGGGGCGCCGTGGGCGACCAGCTGGCGTGCTGCCAGGCGTAGCGGTCCGTGAGAGCGTCGACGAGCTGCTGGCGGGGCAGCACGGTCCACGGCACCGCGCGGGCTCCTCGCACATCCGTCGCCCCTCGCACCGCGGCGCACCAGCGGGCGGTGCGAGCCGCGGCGACATCGACGCGCAGCAGCGGAACCTCAAGGTAGGTCACTGCACCTTGGGCACGCAGGAATCCGTCGCGTTCCGAACCGGGCTCGACCTTGTTGGACAGCGGATTATTGCTGTATGTGCCGAGTTCGCGAAGAAGCGCTGTGCCGTGGCCCTGGCGGCGGTGCGCGGGATCGATCTCGAGCTCCACCAGATCGCGGCCGGGATGGACGGTGTTCGGGCCGATGCAGCCGACGCCGATCACCGTCGCGCCATCGCCCGCACTCTCGAGCTCGAGCACCAGGGCGCGGAAGCCCACCCGCCAGCCGTCGGGCTTCAGCCACTCGAAGCGGTGGCCGTCACGCTCGGCGTCGACCGGCGTCGCGGGGCGGAACCTCCGCGCCGCGCTCACTCCGCGGCGGCGTCCGCGAAGGTCGCGGTGTCGATCACGGCGCGGAAGTGCACGTCCCCGGCGACCACGCGGTCGTAGGCGGCATCGGCCTCGTGGATGCCGATGACCTCGACCTTTGCGGCGAGGCCGTGCTCGGCGCAGAAGTCGAGCATCTCCTGGGTCTCGGCGATGCCGCCGATGTTCGAGCCGGCCAGCACCTTGGCGCCGCCGATGAGCGATCCGAAGCCGACCGGCTGCTTCTCCGGGGGCAGGCCGACCACCGCCATCACGCCGCGGGGGGTGAGCAGGCGCAGGTAGCGGTCCACCGGGATGGAGGCGCTGATGGTGTTGAGGATCAGATCGAACTCGCCGCGGTGTTCGCGGAAGAAGTTCTCCTCGGTGGTGGACAGCACCCGCGTCGCACCGAGCGCGAGGGCGTCCTGCTCCTTCTTCAGCGAGCGGGAGAGCACGGTGACCTCGGCGCCCATCGCCGCAGCGATCTGCACGCCCATATGGCCGAGCCCGCCCAGGCCCAGGACGGCGACCCGCTTGGCGCGGCCGTCGACGGGTGTGTCGGCGCCCCAGCGGCGCAGCGGGGAGTACGTGGTGATGCCGGCGCACAGCAGCGGGGCCGCGGCATCGAAGGCGAGCTCGTCGGGGATGCGGCACACGAAGCGCTCGTTGACCACGACCTTCTCGGCGTAGCCGCCCTGGGTCACGGTGCCGTCGACATCGGTCGCGTTGTAGGTGCCGACATTGCCCTCCAGGCAGTTCTGCTCCTGATCGGCGCGGCACTCCTCGCAGGTCCCGCAGGAGTTCACCAGGCAGCCCACGCCCACCCGGTCCCCGACCTTCCAGTCGGTGACGTCCGCGCCGACGGCGGAGACGACGCCCGCGATCTCGTGGCCGACGGTGAGCGGGAAGCTGGCCTCGCCCCATTCGTTGCGGATGGTGTGGATGTCGCTGTGGCAGATCCCGGCGGCGCGGATATCGATCACGACGTCATCGGGGCGCGGGTCGCGGCGCTCGATAGTGGTGACGCGGAACGGCTGCTCGGGTCCGGTCTTCTGCAGAGCCTTGACGGTGAACGGCATGGAAGAACCTCCGGAAGATCGTGGCGGTGCTCGGAGGAGCACCGCTCGACAGCCTATCGGGGCTCAGCCGAAGTGGTCGAAGCCGGCCCCCTCGATCGGTGCGCCGTCCAGCAGCACCTCGGGGCCGTGCGCCGTGGGGGCCAGGACCTGACCGACGGGTCGGAAGCCGTCCGGCACGGCGCCGGGGGCGAAGCAGGCGAGCATCGCGTGCTCCTCGCCGCCGTGGAGGACCCAGGACCAGGGATCGGCGCCGAGCTCCGCAGCGAGCCCGGTGAGCTGCTCGACGTCGGGGGCGAGCGCCGCGCGGTCCAGATCGAGGGTGACGTGCGAGGCGGCGGCGAGGCGGCGGCCGTCACGGACCAGGCCGTCGGAGAGATCCATCATGGCGCGGGCGCTGCGGCCGACGGTCCAGCCCAGGGAGAGGTCAGGGTCCGGAGCGTCGTGCCATCGCAGGAGATCCGCCGCGGAGGAGTCCTGGATGCTGCGGAGCATGATCGTCGGTCTGCCGTCCTCTCCTGCCCTGACCAGGGCCCTCTCTCCCAGCACCAGGGCGAGACCGGCGGCGGAGCGGCCCAGGCGGGGGGCACCGATCGCGACGACGTCCCCGGGCAGGGCTCCGGAACGTCGCACGGGCTCCTGGTCCAGGGGCAGGGAGCCCATTGCGGTGACGGTGATGGTCAGCTGTCCCGCACGGCCGAGGTCGCCGCCGACGATGCTTGCGCCGTCGGCTTCGGCGCGTGCCGTGAGGCCGATCGTGAGCTCCTCGAAGACGGCGGCCGGGGTATCGGCCGGGGCGGAGATCGCGACCACCAGCGCTAGCGGCGCTGCACCCATCGCCGCCACGTCGGCGAGGTTCTGAACCGCAGCCTTGCGACCGATCCAGCGCGCGGTGGTGGCATGGCCGAGGAAGTCGTGGCCCTCGACCAGGGTGTCGGTGGTGACCACCAAACGCGGGGACGGCAGTCGCACCACGGCGGCGTCGTCGCCGGGCCCCACCTCGATCTCCGCACCGAGCTGCAGGTGCGGGAGCATGCGTGCCAGGAGCGCGGCTTCGCCGCGGGGGTGGAACTCGCCATGCACCCAGTGTGCCCGAGGCCGGGCCCGGTAGGCTCGCCGGGTGCTCCGCTCTCGTCTGCTCGCCCTGCCCGCCGCCGGCCTGATGGCCCTCGCCCTCGTCTCCTGCGGGACCGTGCAGGTGCCGCCCGGGCCGGATGCCGCGAACCCGACCTGCGCCGACATCATCCTCGGGGCCCCGCCTGAGGTGCTGGGAATGACCCGCGCGGAGACCTCGAGCCAGGGCACCGCGGCCTGGGGCAGCGGCGCGGACACCATCGTGCTGCGCTGCGGAGTCACTCCGCCCGGTCCCACCACGGATCAGTGCACCACGCTCGCCGACGGCAGCGGAGTGGAGGTGGATTGGATCGTGCGGGAGCTCGAGGGCGACGTGTTCCTGTACACCACGTATGGCCGCGAGCCGGCGATCGACGTGTCGGTGCCGCGGTCTGCCGCCCCCGATCAGCCCTCCGGCGCGGCACTGGACCTCTCTCAGGTGATCAGCCGGACCATCGAGGCCACGGATCGCTGCATCGGCCCCGGCGACACCCAGTAGTGCTCAGCCAGTAGTGCTCAGCGCACGCCGAGGCGGCGGGAGCGGGCCTGCTCGATCAGCTCGGCGATGAGATCCGCGTAGCTGAGCCCCATGTTCTCCCAGAGCACCGGGAACATCGAGTACGGGGTGAAGCCTGGCATCGTGTTGACCTCATTGACCAGTACCCGGTGGTCGGAGGTGACGAACATGTCGACCCGCGCCAGGCCCTCCAGGCCCAGCGCCCGGAACGCGCGGCAGGCGACCTCGCGAGCCTCCTCGAGCACGGCGTCGGGCAGCGCGGCCGGCACGTCGATGCTCACGGTGCCCTTGCCGAAGTATTTCGCCTCGTAGTCGTAGAACTCGAGATCCGCGCCGACCTTCACCTCCCCCGGCAGGGTGGTGCTGGGTTCGCGCCCGTCCCGGCCCTCGAGCACACCGCATTCGACCTCGCGCGCGTCGAGCCCCTCCTCCACCAGGACCTTGGGATCCTCGGCGAAGGCGCTCTCGATCGCCGACTCCAGCTTCTTGGGGTCGCTCACCCGGGTCACCCCGAGGCTCGACCCGGCCCGGGCGGGCTTGACGAACCAGGGCAGCGGATGGGTGTTGCGCAGGTAGGTGGCGACCCGGTGGGACTCGTTCGCCCAGTCGTCCTCGTGCACGACGATGCCGGGGGCGCACTCGAGGCCGGCGGCGCGCAGCACGAGCTTCGTCGCAGCCTTGTCCATCGCCGCGGCCGAGGCGAGCACGCCGCTGCCCACATAAGGGATGTCGAGCATCTCGAGCATGCCCTGGACGGTGCCGTCCTCGCCATAGGCGCCGTGCAGCAGCGGCCAGAGGACGTCGATGTCCGCGAGGTCGTGGACCCTGCCCTCACGCACGGTGCGCAGCGTGATCCGCTGCCCGGGGAGGTGACGGGAATCCGGCAGCAGCACCTCGTTCCCGGCCGGATCGACCTCCGGGGCCCGGCCGTCGACCAGCGTCCAGTCGCTGGGGTCATCGGAGACATGGATCCAGCGGCCGTCACGAGTGATGCCGAGCGCGATCACTTCGAAGCGCTCACGATCGATCGCGGCCAGGATGCCGCCGGCGGTGACGCACGAGATGCCGTGCTCGCCGCTGCGGCCGCCGAACAGAAGGGCGACGGTGGTTCTCATGCTTCCGAGGATATTCATTCCGGGCGGACTGAGCGGGACAACAGGGCCGTGGTGACCTCATCGATGCTCTCCCCATGGTCCACGACGGCGACGACAGCGCGCGTGATCGGCATGTCCACCCCGATCCGGGCGGCGAGATCCGCGACCGCCCGGGCGGTGGCCACCCCTTCGGCGGTCTGGCCCACCGCGGCAGCGGCCGCCTCGACATCCAGTCCCTGGCCGAGGGCCAGCCCCAGGCGGTGATTGCGGCTCAGCGGGGACGCGCAGGTCGCGACCAGGTCGCCCAGCCCGGCCAGGCCAGAGAATGTCTCCGGACGGCCGCCGAGGGCGACGCCCAGCCGGGTGATCTCCGCCAGGCCGCGGGTGATCAGGCTGGCCGTGGTGTTGTGGCCGTGGCCCAGACCGACCGCCGCCCCGACCGCGATCGCGATGACGTTCTTCACCGCGCCGGCGATCTCGACCCCGATCACGTCGGTGGAGGTGTAGGCGCGCAGATAGGGCGCAGTGCACCAGGCGGCGAAGATCTCCGCGAGCTCCTGGGAGGGGGCCGCGACGACGCTCGCGCAGGGGCGGCGCTCGGCGATCTCGGCAGAGAGGTTCGGGCCCGAGAGCACTCCGATGCGCTGCGGTGCCGCTCCCCCGGCCGCAGCGATGACCTCGCTGATCCGCGCATCGGTGCCGCGCTCGATGCCCTTGGTCAAGGACAGCACCGGGACTGCGGGCAGGGCCGGCCATGTTTCCAGGGTCCCTCGCAGGGACTGGGCGGGGATCGCGATGACCACTCCGTCCGCGCCGTCGAGCGCCTCCTCGAGGTCGGAGGTCGCGTGAACCGTCTCGGGCAGGCGGTGGTCCGGGAGGTATGCGCTGTTGCGGTGCTGCTCGCGGATCTCGCGAGCGATCTCCTCGCGGCGGGCCCAGAGCGCGACCTCCGCCCCGCCGTCGGCGAGGACGCGGGCGAAGGTGGTGCCCCAGCTGCCGGCGCCGAGCACGGCCAGCCGACGGTCTGGCGTCGGTGCGGGGGTCATGCCGAGTCCTGCGTGAATGCTCGGTACCCGCGCTGGGGTGCCCCCATCTCGGGGCGATGGGCGTCCCGGCGGCCGTCATGCAGCACGGAGGGCGGCGCCTGGCCGCGCAGCTGTCCGAGCAGCGCCGCGATGCGCGTCATCAGCTCCTCGGAGACCCGCAGCGCGCCCTGCTGGAAGGTCTCGGCCTGGTCCAGGGAGACGGTGAACGGCTCGCCCACCAGCATCTGCACGTGCCGGCCGGGCCGGGGTCGCGGCAGCGGGGAGCCGACGGGCCATAGGGCGCGGCCGCCCCAGCTCGCGATCGGCAGCAGCGGCGCCCCGGTCTCCAGGGCGAGCCGCGCCGTGCCGAGCCGTGCCTGCATCGGCCACAGCTCGGGGTCCCGGGTGTAGGTGCCCTCGGGGAAGACCATGATCAGCTCGCCGCGGCCGAGCGCCGCCCGGGCATCGTCGAGGGCGTCGCCGCCGCGGGAGGTGCCGCGGCGCACGGGGATCTGGCGGGCGGCGCGCAGCAGCGTCCCCAACACCGGGATGCGGAACAGAGAGTCCTTGGCCAGGAAGCGCGGCGCGATCCCGCTGGCCTGCAGCAGATGGCCGTACCCGAAGGCGTCGAAGGCGCTGAGGTGGTTGCCGCAGGCGATCATCGCGCCGGTGGCGGGCAGCTGATCGGTGCCCACCCAGCGGGGCCGGGCGAGCAGGGTGAGCAGGGGGCGCAGGGGCAGCTGGGCGAGGCCGATGACGGTGCCCGCCCTCCGCTGCGGGATCCGGGCCGTGCCCACGTCCCAGCTGCGCAGCAGGCCCCTCATCGCCGCGCCGAGGGGCCCCGGCCCAATGCCTTGCGCGAGACCTGCCCGGTCAGCGAGGCCGCCCGTGGGTTGCTCGCCAGGGCGCGGCGGCGCAGAGTGGTCGGAGCGCGGCGCGCCAGGGTGTTGACCGCAGCGGCGTGCATCAGCCGGCGCGGGGCGAAGGAGAGCCGGCCGCGGACGGTGCGGTACTTCACTGCGGTGGTGACCTGCAGCAGGTCGCCGCCGGGCAGCAGTGCCACCCCGATGCGGACCGTGAGCTTCTCGTCGTCGTCGATGATCAGCGCCTCGGAGCCCACCACCTCGTCGGTGAGCAGCTCCTTCTGGGGTGGTGGCACCATGTCGAAGAGACGGATCGCCTCGTCGCGCAGAGCCCGCAGCCCGCGGGAGGACAGCGGGGTGTTCTCGTGGGAGAAGATCGCCTCGGCCCAGACCCGCGGATCGGTCTCCTCGACGCCGGAGGTGGGGACGATCACCACATCGCAGTAGTCGGGGATCGGGATGTCCCGCAGCGCCAGGGAGCCGGCGGCTCCGGGCATCGCTGCGGTGATCCGGTCCTGATCAGACACCTCGCTCATCCTCAGTCCTCCTCCCAGTACTCGGCGCCGAGCGCCGAGAGCTTCTCGCGGAAGGACTCGTAGCCGCGGTCGATGAGATCGATGCCGCGGATGGTGGAGGTCCCCTCGGCGCCCAGCGCTGCGATCAGGTAGGAGAAGCCGCCGCGCAGGTCCGGCACGGTGATGTCGGCGCCGTGGAGGGCGTGCGGGCCGGAGACCACTGCGGAGTGGTTGTAGTTGCTGCGACCGAAGCGGCAGCTCGAGCCGCCCAGGCATTCGCGGTACACCTGGATGCGTGCACCCATGTCGTTCAGCGCCGAGGTGAATCCGAGGCGGTTCTCGTAGACGGTCTCGTGGAGGATGGAGATGCCGTCGGCCTGCGTGAGCGCGACCACCAGTGGCTGCTGCCAGTCGGTCATGAAGCCGGGGTGGACGTCGGTCTCCAGAGCGATCGCCTTCAGGGCCGTGCCGGGATGGAAGAAGCGGATGCCGTCCTCGCGGATCTCGATCCCGCCGCCCACCCTGCGGAAGACGTTGAGGAAGGTCGCCATCGGCTTCTGCTCGGCGCCGCGCACGAAGACGTCGCCCTTGGTCACCAGGGCGGCACAGGCCCAGGATCCGGTCTCGATACGATCACCCAACGCCGTGTGCTGGTAGCCGCCCAGGGTCTCGACACCCTCGATCGTGATCGTCCGGTCCGTCTGCAGAGAGATGAGAGCGCCCATCTTCTGCAGCACCGCGATGAGGTCCTCGATCTCCGGCTCGACCGCGGCATTGGTGAGCTCGGTGATGCCCTGCGCACGGACCGCCGTGAGCAGCACCTGCTCGGTGGCCCCCACGCTCGGATACTCGAGATGGATCTTCGTGCCGCGCAGACCGTTCGGGGCGGTGATGTAG
Organism: Brachybacterium avium; assembly: GCF_002216795.1. NCBI lineage: Bacteria > Bacillati > Actinomycetota > Actinomycetes > Micrococcales > Dermabacteraceae > Brachybacterium > Brachybacterium avium. Next base: position 369,335 of record NZ_CP022316.1, read on the forward strand.
ATGCCCATCTCGCGCTTGTCGACCACCGCCCCGAAGCTGCGCAGCACATCGAGGTGGTAGTTGATCGGACGGTCCCCGATCCGGCATCCGCCGAGATCGGGGATGATCGCCTCGCCCAGGCGGTGCAGCAGCGGCCCGCAGAACAGGATCGGGATCCGCGAGCTGCCGGCGTGCGCGTCGATGTCCACCACGTGCGCCCGCTCGACGTTCGAGGGGTCCAGCTTCAAGGTGCCGGCGGCGATGTCGTTCTCGACCTTGACGCCGTGGATCGACAGCAGGTTCGAGACGATCCGGACGTCGCTGATGTCGGGCACCGACCGCAGGACGCTGGGAGACTCGCCCAGCAGGGCTGCGACCATCGCCTTCGAGACCAGGTTCTTCGCCCCGCGCACGGTGATCTCACCGTCGAGGGGGCGTCCTCCGCGCACATGGAATGTCGAACTCATGGTGTCCTTGCCTCGACGGTCGGACGTCCGCGGACGTCCGTCTCTGACCGGGTCACCATACCGGAGCGAGACCGGCGGGAGCCGGGAGGCGAGCCTCAGTCGGCGGTGCGGGCGGGCAGGGTCTTCGGCATCCAGGCGGGTCGCGTCGCCTCGAAGGCGGTGATGTCCTCCTCGTGGCGCAGAGTCAGGCCGATATCGTCCAGACCCTCCATCAGGCGCCAGCGGGTGTAGTCATCGACCTCGAAGCGGAAGGTGCTGTCCCCGGCATGGGCCTGACGGTTCTCCAGGTCCACGGTCACCTCGGTGCCCGGGTTCTCCTCCAGGATCTTCCACAGCTGCTCGAGATCGTCCTGGGAGAGGATCCCTGCGACCAGGCCCTGCTTACCGGCATTGCCCCGGAAGATCTCCGCGAAACGCGTGGAGAGCACCGCCTTGAAGCCGTAGTCCCGCAGCGCCCAGACGGCGTGCTCACGGGAGGAGCCGGTGCCGAAGTCGGGGCCGGCCACCAGGACCGAGCCCTGGGCGTAGGCGGGCTGGTTCAGCACGAACTCGGGGTCGTTGGTGCGCCAGGCGTGGAACAGGCCGTCGTCGAAGCCCGTCTTGGTGACGCGTTTGAGGTAGACGGCGGGGATGATCTGGTCGGTGTCGACATTGCTGCGGCGCAGCGGGACGCCGATGCCGGTGTGGGTGGTGAAGGCTTCCATGGCGGAACTCCTGGGGTGGCAGGTCAGGCGACGGGCTGGAGGTCGGAGGGCGCGGTGTCCGCGCCGAGGTCCGACGGGGAGGACAGGGTCCCGCGCACGGCGGTGGCCGCGGCCACCACGGGCGAGACCAGGTGGGTGCGTCCGCCCTTGCCCTGGCGGCCCTCGAAGTTGCGGTTGGAGGTGGAGGCGGCGCGCTCGCCCGGAGCCAGCTGGTCGGGGTTCATGCCCAGGCACATCGAGCAGCCGGCCTGACGCCACTCGGCGCCGAAGGCGAGGAACACCTTGTCCAGGCCCTCCTGCTCGGCATGCAGCCGCACCCGCGCCGACCCCGGCACCACCAGCACCCGCACGTCCGGGTGCTTCGTGCGGCCCTCCAGGACGGAGGCGAAGGCGCGCAGGTCCTCGATGCGGCCGTTGGTGCACGAGCCCATGAAGACGGTGTCGACCTTGATGTCCTTCAGCGCGGTGCCGGGGACCAGGTCCATGTACGCCAGGGCGCGCTCGGCGGCGAAGCGATCGGTCTCGTCGACGAAGTCCTCGGGGGCGGGGACCCGACCGGACAGCGGCAGTCCCTGACCGGGGTTGGTGCCCCAGGTGACGAAGGGCTCGAGCGTGTCGGCGTCGATGACCACCTCGGCGTCGAAGACGGCGTCGTCGTCCGAGCGCAGCGTCTGCCAGTAGCTGACGGCCTCGTCCCAGTCCCCGCCCTGCGGCGCGTGGGGTCGGTCCCGGACATACTCGAAGGTGGTCTCGTCCGGTGCGATCATGCCGGCGCGGGCTCCGGCCTCGATCGACATGTTGCAGATCGTCATGCGCCCCTCCATGGAGAGGTCGCGAATCGCCTCACCGCGGTACTCGAGCACATAGCCCGCACCCCCACCGGTGCCGATCTTCGCGATCACCGCGAGGATGATGTCCTTCGCGGTGACCCCGGGCTTCAACGCTCCGGTGACGGTGACCGCCATGGTCTTGAAGGGGTTCAGCGGGAGGGTCTGGGTAGCCAGCACATGCTCGACCTCGCTGGTGCCGATACCGAAGGCGAGCGCCCCGAAGGCCCCATGGGTCGAGGTGTGGGAGTCGCCGCACACCACCGTGATGCCCGGCATCGTCAGGCCCAGCTGCGGGCCGACGACATGCACGATCCCCTGCTCCTTGTCTCCCAGGGAGTGGATGCGCACACCGAACTCCTCGGCGTTGCGCCGCAGGGTGTCGATCTGGGTGCGCGAGGTGATGTCCGCGATGGGCTTGTCGATGTCGATGGTGGGGGTGTTGTGGTCCTCGGTCGCGATCGTCTGGTCGATGCGGCGCGGGGCCCGCCCTTCCTGGCGCAGGCCGTCGAAGGCCTGCGGGCTGGTGACCTCGTGCAGAAGCTGGAGGTCGATGTACAGCAGGTCCGGCTCACCGTTCTCACCGCGACGGACCACGTGATCCGCCCAGACCTTCTCCGCGAGGGTCCCCGCCATGTCGATCCTTCCCTGCGCCCGTGGTGCGGGCACGTCCCTGAATGCTGTGCGGCGCTCGGGGTGCGAGCGCTCGTTCCATAGTGTGCCGGTCCACGATGCGGCGCACTTGCGTCTCACACAATAAGACGGCAGTATCGGACCATGGACAAGACCTCGGAGGAGAACGGCAGCGGCGTCGGCGTGCTGGACAAGGCGGCGATCGTGCTCGGCGCCCTGGAGGCGGGCCCCGCCACGCTCGCCCAGCTCGTGCAGTCGACAGGCCTCGCCCGGCCCACCGCCCACCGGCTCGCAGTGGCGCTCGAATACCACCATCTGGTCGCCCGGGACATGCAGGGCCGCTTCGTCCTCGGCCCGCGCCTGGGCGAGCTGGCCGCCGCAGCCGGCGAGGACCGCCTGCTGGCCTCGGCAGGGCCGGTGCTGGCAGCGCTGCGGGACCATACCGGGGAATCCGCCCAGCTCTATCGTCGCCAGGGCGAGCACCGCATCTGTGTGGCCGCAGCGGAGCGGCCGATCGGGCTGCGCGATTCGGTGCCCCTGGGATCCGCGCTGACCATGCGCGCCGGCTCCGCAGCCCAGATCCTGCTGGCCTGGGAGGAGCCGGACCGCCTCCACCGCGGTCTGCTCGGAGCCCGATTCACCGCCACGCAGCTCTCGGCAGTGCGCCGACGCGGTTGGGCGCAGTCCATCGGCGAGCGGGAGCCCGGGGTGGGATCCGTCTCCGCGCCGGTGCGCGGACCCAACGGTCGCGTGGTCGCTGCGCTGAGCATCTCAGGTCCGATCGAGCGGATCACCCGCCAGCCGGGTCGCCTGCATGCCGCCTCCGTGATGAGCTCGGCGAACCATCTCACCGAGCTGCTGCGTCGCTCGGGCTCCTGAGCGCCGGGCCCAGCACGAACCCGTTCAGTCCCGCTCGATCCAGACCGGGGTGTTGGCGAAGCGCAGCACGTTCACCAGCTGGCGCGGGGCGGAGACCTTGCCCCCGGCCCCGGGGGACCGCTCCCCCGCGACCACCATCATGCTGGCGTCCTCGCTGGCCTGGACCAGCTCCTTGGGAGTATCCGAAGCGGCGATCCGCACATCCCTGACGAACACCGAGGGGTGGGTCGCGGCGATCCGCTGTGCGACTCCGGCGAGGATCTCCTGGGCCTCCTCCGGCGTGGTCTCCGGCCGCACCACGAGATGGATGTCCCGCCCGTAGGCCTCGGCGAGATCCGCCGCGCGCGTGACCACCTCGGTGGCCATGTCGTGGTGGATCAGCCCGATGGGACCGCTCCCGTCGATCCGCCCTCGCACCACCACCACCGGGCAGTGCGCCCGCGCCGCCAGGGCGAGGCTCTTGGAGCCCACGATCAGCGTCATCAGCCGACCCAGGCCGCGGCCGCCGAGCACCAGCAGATCGGATTCCTCACTGGCCTCGACCAGCACCGGCACGGCATTGCCGTCGACGATCTCGGACGTCACCGGAACGTCGACCCCGCTCTCGCGCACGAGTGCGACGGCGTCCTGGATCAGGGCATGGGCGGCGCCCCGGAACCCGGAACCGGCCATCCCCGAGATCGGGTCGATGTTGACATCGAGCTCGGTCCACACGAAGGCGTGGACGAGATGGAGGCTGCCGCCGACTGCGTCGGCGTGGCGGGCCGCCCAGCGGACCGCCTGATCGGACTCGTCGGCATCGAACACACCGACCGTGATGCGGGGACCCGTGCTGTGTTCCATATCACGACGATACCCTGCGCTTCAGGTGGCCTGCGGCCGAATTCGGCAACCGAATGCAGAAGGAGCCGACACCCGAAGGTGCCGGCTCCTTTTCGTACCCCGTACCGGATTTGAACCGGTGTTACCGCCGTGAGAGGGCGGCGTCCTAGGCCGCTAGACGAACGGGGCCGGAGCGATCTCTTGCGATCTCGCGTCGTACCCCGTACCGGATTTGAACCGGTGTTACCGCCGTGAGAGGGCGGCGTCCTAGGCCGCTAGACGAACGGGGCGCGGACTGCGCAACTTCCGAGGAAGCCGCGAAGCGCTGGGGTACCAGGACTCGAACCTAGAATGACGGTACCAGAAACCGTTGTGTTGCCAATTACACCATACCCCATGGTCAAAGCACGCTTTCCGCTCTTTCCACTCCGTTCCCCGAGTGGATTTCGAGGACTTCCAGGACTGAACTTCGTTGCCGTACCGAGGTAAGACTCTACCGGGTCTTCTCCGCCATGACAAAGCGAGAAGGGCCCTGAGCGCTGTGAGGCTGAGCACGCCGCCCCACAGCGCCCCTGAGCTCAGGCTGCTGCCGCGAGCCGATCGCGGAGGGAGCGCAGCCTCGCCAGGCTCGAGGCCCTGCCCAGCAGCTCCATCGACTCGAACAGCGGGGGCGAGACCCGCCGGCCCGAGATGGCGCTGCGCAGCGGCCCGAAGGCCAGACGCGGCTTGATGCCCATCTCCTCGATGATCGCCGTCCGGAGGGCGTCCTCGAGCGCGGCGGCGGCGAAGGTATCGGCAGGGACCGCCTCGATCTCGGTGATCGCCCGGTCGAGCACGGCGACCGGATCATCCCCGAGCTTCTTCAGCGCATCATCCTGCACCACCAGGTCCTCATCGGCGATGAACAGGAAACCCATCAGATCCGGCGCCTCGCCGAGCAGGTTCATGCGGGTCTGGACCAGCGGGGTGGCCGCGGTGACCAGGGCACGCTGCTGCTCGGTGATCTGCTCGCCCAGCACCCCTGCGGCCTGGAGGTACGGGAGCAGCCGCGCGGCGAGCTCCGCCTCCGGCAGCAACCGGATGTGATCGGCGTTGATCGCGGTCGCCTTCTTGAGATCGACGCGAGCCGGGTTCGGGTTCACGTCCGAGGCGTCGAAGCGCTCCACGAGCTGCTCACGGCTGAAGATGTCCTCATCGGCACTGAAGCCCCAGCCCAGCAGCGCGAGGTAGTTGACCATGCCCTCGGGCGTGAAGCCCTGATCACGGTAGTGGAACAGATTGGCCTGCGGATCGCGCTTGGAGAGCTTCTTGTTGCCCTCCCCCATCACATACGGCAGGTGCCCGAACTCGGGGACGCGCTCGGCCACACCGATCTCGATCAGTGCCCGGTAGAGGGCGATCTGCCGTGGGGTGGAGGAGAGGATGTCCTCGCCGCGCAGCACGTGCGTGATCCGCATGAGCGCGTCGTCGATCGGGTTCACCAGCGTGTACAGCGGCTTCCCGTTCGCGCGCACCACCACGAAGTCCGGGGTGGAGCCGGCCCTGAAGGTGATCTCTCCGCGAACCATGTCGGTGAAGGTGAGGTCCTCCTGGGGCATCCGCAGCCGCCAGGTGGGCTCGCGTCCCTCGGCCCGGAAGGCGGCCTTCTGCGCCTCGGTGAGGTCACGGTCGTAGCCGTCGTAGCCCAGCTGCGGGTCGCGGCCGGCGGCCCGGTGCCGCTCGACGATCTCCTCCGCAGTGGAGAAGGACTCGTAGATGTGGCCGGAGGCCTTGAGCCTCTCGATGACGTCCTGGTAGATGTCCCCGCGCTGGGACTGGCGGTACGGGCCATCGGGGCCGCCCACCTCCACGCCCTCGTCCCAGTCGATGCCGAGCCAGCGCATCGCCTCGAGCAGCTGGTGATAGGACTCCTCGCTGTCGCGGGCGGCGTCGGTGTCCTCGATCCGGAAGATCAGCTTGCCGCCGTGGTGACGGGCATGCGCCCAGTTGAACAGGGCGGTGCGCACCATGCCCACGTGCGGGGTGCCGGTGGGGCTGGGGCAGAAGCGCACCCTGACCTCGGCGGTCGGGGCGGGGCTCGAGGCGGGGACAGTGGTCACGCGAGGGACTCCTGGAGTGGTCGGGATGGTGGGGGCCGGCATGGCGCTCAGCGGCGCACGATCGGGTTGGACAGGGTGCCGATGCCCTCGATGGTGATGTCCACGGTGGAACCGGCGGGGACGGTGCGCACGCCGGCGGGGGTGCCGGTGAGCACCAGGTCGCCGGGCAGCAGGGTGACGACGGAGGAGATCTCGGAGATCAGCTCGGCGACCGAGCGGACCATGTCCGCGGTGGAGCCCTGTTGGGCGGTCTCGCCGTCGACGGTGCTGGAGATCTCGAGGGAGGAGTGGTCGAGATCGGTCTCGATCCAGGGCCCGATCGGGCAGGAGGTGTCGAAGGCCTTGGCCCGGAACCACTGGTTCTCCGCGCGCTGGGCGTCCCGCGCGGTGAGGTCGTTGGCACAGGTGTATCCGAGCACGTGATCCGCAACCTGCTCAGGGGCGAGGTCCTTGGCCATCCGCTTGATGACCACGGCGAGCTCGGCCTCGAGGCTGACCTCCTGCGAGTAGGCGGGCATCACGACGGGATCGCCGGGGCCGACGACCGCCGTGTTGGGCTTGAGGAAGAACAGGGCCTGCCCGGGCAGCTCGTCGCCCATCTCGGCGGCGTGGGCGGCATAGTTCCGCCCCACGCACACCACCTTCGAGCGCGGGATGACGGGCGCCAGCAGGCGCACATCCTGAAGCGGCACGATGGTGCCCGTGGGGCGGATCTCTGTGTACAGGGGGTCCCCGGTGATCCCGTAGACCATGTCCTGGCCGTCCTTGGACTGGACGATGCCGTACATGGGGTCGTCACCGGTGGTGAATCGAGCGATGCGCATACGCGCCAGTCTAGGTCGTCGAGATCAGTTGACCTCGTCGGCCACCTCGATGCTGAAGTTGACCTCGTCGTCCTCGACGGTGGTGACGGAGACGAAGACATCGATGGTCTCGCCCTCAGCGCTGAGGACGCAGGTCATCTCGGCACCCTTCTCGGCAGGCAGATCCTCCGGGCAGGAGACGTCCTCGGGCTCCTGCCCGACCATCTCGGTCAGCTGATCGTGGATCTGGGCCTCGATGTCCTCGGCGGGCACGGAGCCGGCGCCCAGGAAGCCGCAGCCGGCGAGCGCGAAGGTGGCGGCCGCAGCGAGCACGAGAGGACGGGTGAGGGAACGATGACGGTTCTGCATGGGGAGGTTCTCCTGTTCGGGGGCGGGCGCCGGGCCGGCCTTCGCTACCGGCGGCGCGCCGAGATTCCGCTCCATCCTGGAGGAACGCTCCGAAGCCGTCGATGGGGAGAGCTCCCCATCGACAGCTGTGGGGACCCCGGTGGTGACGACCAGCACCACCGCAGGGACGGTCACCGCTCCGGGCCCTCCAGCAGCATCGAGCGGATCCGCAGCTCCGCCTCCTGCCTGCTGACCCCCTCCCGTGCCTCCTGCTCCAGCGCATGACCGGATCCCGGCTCCGGCGTGATCACCGGTGGAAGCCGACCGGGAGCCAGCACCCGCATCGGCACCGAGAGCGAGTCCTCATGGCCCGGCAGCTCATTGGCGAGGGTGGCGCGGAAGTCACCGCGGAAGCGCGGGTGCTCCCAGTGCTCCACGAGATCGAGATAGTCCTCCTCGCTGACCCGTACCCACAGCTGATGGAGGAGCAGCGCCTGCTCCCCCACGATGGGCAGTGACAGGAAGCCCGTCAGATAGCAGTCGACCGTGCGGCCGTTGTCGATCAGACACAGCTCCTCGGTGGATCGAGTGCGCATCAGCTGTTCCCAGGGACTCATCCGCAGGAACGCCTCGGGGCGGTCGAACTCGAGCAGCGGCCAGGGGTTGGCCGCGGTCCCGTCGGCTCCCTCGTGACGACGGCCGCAGCCGGCGCAGTCGTAGTCGATGTCAGTCATCTCCAACGCTCCTCCCCACCCGCGACGCTCTGCCACGAGATGGCGGCACGCTATGCCCGACCCGAGGGCCCGGGCCCTCGGCAGCGGCACGGCTGTGGACGGCGACCAGGTGGGGAGGAACCGTGGGACTCGTAGGATGGTGCGGTCATCATCCCCCGCGCCCGGAGGTCTCCGTGAGTACGCCGTCCCTCACCGCTGCGGTCCGCACGCTGACCGTCGCCGAGGCCGCGGATGATCGTCGAGCCCATGAGGAGCGCGCCGATGCGCTCACCGCCTCCCATCGTGCGCGCAGGGCCCGGGGTGAGAAGCACCCGGTCGAAGACTTCCTGTTCACCTACTACCCGTTCTCCGCCGCGCGGCTGCGTCGCTGGCACCCGGGCTGGGAGTTCGGCTACGACGCGGCGGCCGACGTCGCCGACGACGGGACCAGCCTGATCGCGGACATCGACGGGGCCGGGCACCGCTCCTGGTATCTCGACACCTCCGGCGGCTCTCCCGATCCGGTGACGTGGCGTCGCGCGGACGTCGCCCGATTCCTCGCCGAGCGCGGTGACGCGCTCGACTTCATGACGCGACTGCTCTCCTCCTCCTCGCTGGCGCGACGGCGCCCGGATTTCGGCTGCTTCGGTCTGCACGAGTGGGCGATGGTCCATCGCGTGCCCGCGGGCGAGCAGCGCCACGAGGACCTGCCGCTGCGGCTCTCAGCGGCCGAGACCGACGCCGTGGTGGAACGGGAGAAGCTGGTGTGCTCCCATATCGACGCCTTTCGCTTCTTCACCCCGTCCGCCGCTCCGCGCAATGCGCTGGAGCCCACCCGCGCCTCACAGGTCCAGAACGACAATCCGGCCTGTCTCCATGTCGGGATGGACCTCTACAAGTGGGCCATGAAGCTCACGCCGCTGGTGCCCTCCTCGCTCGTGCTGGACTGCTTCGAGCACGCCCGCGAGACGCGGGTGCTGGACATGGAGGCGAGCCCCTACGACGTGCGACCGCTCGGATACGGGGTGGTGCCGATCGAGACGCCTGCGGGCAAGGCCGAGTACGTGCGGCGCCAGCGGGCGCTGGCCACGCGGGCCGATGCGCTGCGGGAGCGGCTGCTGACGGCGGTCGCGCCGCTCGTCGCGGACCGTCAGTGACGTCGCCGGGAGTTCGGCGCCGTCTGACCTGCCTGGCAGACTGGGATCATGCCGATCCTGATGCCGTTCCTGCCCGAGCGCTCCGCCGATGCCGACGAGGACGCGATCGTCGAGGGCTTCGTCAAGGCTCAGGAGTCCGTCGGCCGCACCCTGTATCCGCATCAGGAGGAGGCGCTGCTGGCGATCGCGGCCGGTGACCACGTCATCGCCGCCACCCCTACCGGGTCCGGGAAGACCACGATCGCGTACTCCGCGATCTTCGCCGCCATGGCCCGCGGGGAGCGTTCGTACTACACCGCCCCGATCAAGGCGCTGGTGAGCGAGAAGTTCTTCGATCTGGTCGCCCACTTCGGGGCCGAGAACGTGGGCATGATGACCGGGGACTCGGCGGTCAACCACGACGCCCCGATCATCGTGTGCACCGCCGAGATCTTCGCCAATCACGCCCTGCGTGACGGCGCCGGCAGCGAGGTGGGCCTCGCGGTGATGGACGAATTCCACTACTACGGCGATCCGCAGCGCGGCTTGGCCTGGCAGGTCCCCCTGGTCGAGCTCCCCCAGTGCCAGTTCGTGCTGATGAGCGCCACCCTGGGCGATGTGACCCGCTTCGTCGAGGACCTCGCCGAGCGCACCGAGCGGGACGTGAGCGTGATCGACGACGCCCCGCGTCCGGTGCCGCTGGACTTCCGCTGGTCGCTGGATCCGCTGCCGGAGACGATCGAGACGATCCTCACCGATCGCGACGCGCCCGTCTACATCGTCCACTTCACCCAGAAGGACGCGCTCGAGCAGGCCCAGGCGCTGCAGGGCCAGAAGATCCTGGGCCCGGAGGAGAAGGTCCGGATCCGCGAGATCATCGGCGACTTCCGGTTCTCGAAGGGTTTCGGCCAGATCCTCTCCCGGCTGGTCCGCGAGGGCATCGGGGTCCATCACGCCGGGATGCTGCCGAAGTACCGGCGCCTGGTGGAGAAGCTCGCCCAGTCCGGGCTGTTGAAGATCATCTGCGGCACCGACACCCTCGGGGTGGGCATCAACGTGCCGATCCGCACCGTGCTGCTGACGGGGCTGGCGAAGTTCGACGGCAAGCGGATGCGGCTGCTGAACGCGCGTGAGTTCCATCAGATCGCGGGCCGTGCGGGCCGCGCCGGCTTCGACACCATCGGCCACGTCGTGGTGCAGGCGCCGACGTGGACCATCGAGTTCGAGAAGGAGCGGGCCAAGTACCAGGCACGGGAGGAGTCCGGCAAAGTCTCCAACAATGCCAAGAAGCGCAAGAAGGAGCCCAAGCCACGGATCCCCGAGGGCGCGGTCTCCTGGTCCGAGGCGAACATGACCAAGCTGGTCCAGAACGCCCCGGAGCCGCTGCGCCCGCACCTGAAGATCACTGCGGGCATGGTGCTGTCCCTGATCTCCCGGCCGGGTGACGCGATCGCCTCGGGCCGCCACCTGATCATGACCAGCCATCAGACGACGGGTCAGAAGCTGGCACTGGTCAAGGATGCGGTGGAGATCTTCCGCGGGCTGCGGGACGCGGAGATCATCGAGGTGCTGGACGGCCCGGACCATCTCGGGCGGCGCTTCGCTCTGGTCGAGGATCTGCAGCTGGACTTCACCATGAACCAGCCGCTGGCGCCCTTCGCGATCGCGATGATCGACTCTCTCGATGAGGAGGCCGAGTCCCTCACCCTCGATACCGTCTCGATCCTCGAGGCGATCCTCGAGGACCCCCGGCAGATCCTGCTCGCCCAGCAGAACTCCGCCAAGGGCGAGCTGCTGGCGGAGCTCAAGGCCGAGGGGGTCGAGTACACCGAGCGGATGGCGCGGCTGGACGAGGTGTCCTGGCCGAAACCGCTCGAGGAGGACCTCGAGGCGGCGCTCGAGATCTACGCGCGCTCCCGGCCATGGGTGCCGGCGGACGACCTCTCCCCCAAGTCCGTGGTCCGCGAGATCTACGAGACAGGGCAGACCTTCAGCGAGTTCGTGCAGCGCTACGGCCTGCAGCGGTCCGAGGGCATCGTGCTGCGCTATCTCTCCGACGCCTATCAGGCGATGCGCCGCACCATCCCCCAGGAGCTGCGCACCGAAGGGCTCGAGGACATGATCGAGTGGCTCGGCGTGCTGGTGCGGGGCATCGACTCCTCCCTGCTGGACGAGTGGGAAGCGCTGACCCATCCGGAGGACCTCGCGGAGGACGCCGCCTCCGAGATCCGGCCCAGCACTCCCCGCGGACTCTCGGCGCAGACGAAGGTGCTGCGCACGATGGTGCGCGCCGCCATGTGGCAGCGCATCGAGCTCTTCGCCTTCGAGCGGGAGGCGCGCCTGGCCGAGCTCGACGGCGCCTCCGGCTGGGACCGGCCGCGCTGGGCGGCGGCGATGGACGAGTACTACGACACCTACGACGACGTCGGCATCGACGGCGCCGCCCGCTCCCCGCAGCTGCTGCAGATCACCGAGGAGTCGAAGGTTTGGAGGATCCGCCAGGCATTCGCGGATCCCGATGGCAACCACGACTGGGCCATCGAGGCCGAGCTGGACCTCGAGGCGACCGATGAGACCGGGGAGCCGGTGCTGACCATCACCCACGTCGGCACAGCGGAGAACCGGCCCTGAACAGCACGACAGGCCAGCACCCCGAGGGGCACCGGCCTGTGGTACGAATCCTGCCGCACGGTGCGGCTCAGTCGCTGGTCACTGGGGGTTGATCTGCACCTGCGGATTGATCTGGACCTGCGGCTTGTTCTGCGCCTGCGGATTGATCTGCACCTGCGGATTGATCTGCACCTGCGGATTGATCTGCACCTGCGGATTGATCTGCACCTGGGGGCTGATCTGCTCGAACTTCGTGGAGGAGACCTGCGGGTTGATCTGGACGGCGGAGGCGGCGCCCGCCCCGGCCACACCCAGTGCCACGCCGAGCGTCAGCCCACCGGCGAGTCGTGCTGCCCGCCCGGTCCAGCGGCGGGGGCGGGCGATCTCGCCCTGCACATCCTTGTCAGCAATCACAACGATCGTCCTCTCGAGAAAAGATGGGCGGCACGGAAGTGAAGCCTGCCTCTTACCCTACAGTACCCTGCGTGAGATTCAGCACAAGCGCCCGTCGCCGATATCTAACGCTCCACAGCTGCGGTGACGTGCTCCACGGCAGCGCACGCCTCCTCGAGACTCGCCCCCGGGCGACGGCTGCACCCACCAGGAAGGCGGAGATCGGGGCCATCGATCGTTGAACGCCTTCGGCGACCACCCCGGTCATCAGATGGACCCGATCCACGTCCAGGTCCACGCCCGCCACGTCGAGCTGCGCGGAGACCCGGTCCAGCCACGGCTGCAGCGTGGTCGTCCAATCGTCCTGGAGCGTCACCGGCGGCTTCGTCGCCATCAGAACTTCACCTTCTCCCAGCCACGGCGCTCGGCCTCGCGGCGGGGGTCCTTGCTGCGGTAGACGATGTAGGGGCGGGTCAGGTAGCCCACCGGTGCGGCGAAGACGTGCACGAGGCGGGTGAAGGGCCAGATCGCGAACAGCGAGAGAGCGCTGAGCACGTGCAGCTGGAAGAAGATCGGAGCCTGGCTCATCAGCTCCGTCGAGGGTTGCAGGGTCCAGAACTGCCGGAACCAGATCGAGACCCCCTCCCGGTAGTCGTAGGTGCCGACCGCTGTATGCACCACGGTCGCCAGCACTCCGCACACGATGGTCATCGCCAGCAGCAGGTACATGAGCTTGTCACCGGCGGTGGTGGCTCCGAAGACACGCCGGTTGGTGCGCCGCCGGTAGAGCAGGATCAGCAGGCCGCCCACGCACGCCACAGCGGCGGCGAGGCCGATGATGATGGCCATCAGGTGGTACATGTGATCGGTGATCCCGACGAAGCGGGTCCAGGACTTCGGGATGCCCAGGCCCACGACATGCCCGAAGAAGATCCCGATGATCCCGTAGTGGAACATCGGCGAGCCGATCGAGAGCAGTTTCGACTCGTACAGCTGGCTGGAGCGGGTCGTCCAGCCGAAGCGGTCCTGTCGGAAGCGCCAGATGTGCCCGAGCACGAACACGGCGAGCACCATGTACGGGAACACCACCCACAGCAGCAGCTGGAGCGTCGTCATGTCATTCATGAGGGTCGTCCTCTCAACAGGTCCACGGGGACAGGTCCGGGGGCCGCGGAATCGGAGCCGCAGCCGCTCGAGGCGAAGGTCTGCCCTGCCATGTCACCGGCGTCGCCATCGAGGCCGTAGCCGTCCAGCCCCACGGTCTCGTCCTCCGGGCCCTCCTCGGCCAGCTTGAGCACCGCCGCGCGATCGTCGGCATCCAGGGGCGGCAGGGTCGCGCACAGCGCGATCAGGGTGCCGTGCCACGGGGAGGAGATGTCCGCCAGATGCAGACGGAGCAGCTCGACACCCGGGCGGTTCGAGCGCAGGATCTTCGCGCCGCGCTCGGCGTCATGGGCGGCGGCGAACTCGAGCACCACCGGCAGGTGGTCCGGCAGCTCCTCGCTGCCGATCTCCAGGCCCGCGGTGCGGAAGTCCTGTTTGATGCGCAGCAGCGCCATGCCCCGGCGGCGGGTGTCGCCGTGGCTGAAATAGGTCAGGTGCAGACAGCCCCGGCGGCGAGTGTCGAAGGTGTCGACGTACTCCTCCTGGACAGACACCGCATCCCGTTCGCTGAGCAGGTCGATGGTGCGCAGCAGACCGCCCCGGACCGGCTCCGGCAGCTCCGCCGCCAGCTGGCGGACCAGGGGATAGCGCGCGAGCGCCTCCTCATCCGGATAGGTGAGCAGCCAGGAGACCGCGATCCATGCGACCCGCATCTGCTCGGTGCTCATCCCGGAGGCGTGCAGCAGATCCTTCGGCGCGCGGCCCCGCGGCGGCAGGGTCGCGGTGGCTCCTGCGCCGGGATCGCTGCGTCGGCTCAGCAGTCGTGCGAGGGCGCCCATCAGACGCTCCCCGTCACCGGTGACGGGAACAGGCCGTCGGGCCTGCCGCGGCCGTCCCAGTTCAACAGGTTGATCCGCACGCCCTCCGGGCGTTCGACGGCGTTCTCCTGCCGCTTGCTGGAGAAGCCAGGACCGGACATCCCCATCGACTCCTCCGGCAGCGACATGCTGCTCATGCCGGGACCGCCGGGGGCGTTCAGGGGGCAGTCGGTGCCGGTGGACTCGAGGTCGTGGGCGGACTCGTGGTGCCCCACCGGGATCACGTAGCGGTCCTCGTACTTCGCGATCGCGAGCAGGCGGTACATCTCCTGCATCGTCTCGCCGTCCATGCCCACGGCGTTGGCGATCCCCTCCCGGGGCTCATTGCCGAGGTTGATGTCCCGCATGTACGAGCGCATCGCGGCCATCCGGTACAGCACCCGCTCGACCGTGGGCACATCTCCGGCCGTGAACAGGTTCGCGAGGTACTCCACCGGGATCCGCAGCGCGTCGATCGCGGCGAACAGGCTCTCCGCGTCCTCGGCGTCGTAGCCGGTGTCCCGGACCACGTCCACCACCGGCGACAGCGGGGGGATGTACCAGACCATCGGCATCGTTCGGTACTCGGGATGCAGCGGCAGCGCGACCTCGTACTCCTTGATGAGCTTGTAGGTCGGGGAGTTCTGCGCGGCGAGGATCCAGTCGTGGTGGATCCCGGCGGCCTCGGCCCCGCGGATGACCTCGGGGTCGTGCGGGTCCAGGATCACGTCCATCTGGGAGCGGTAGAGGTCCTGCTCATCGGTGACGGAGGCGGCCTCGGTGACCTTGTCCGCGTCGTAGAGCACCAGGCCGATGTAGCGCAGGCGCCCCACGCAGGTCTCGGCGCACACCGTCGGCTCGCCCTGCTCGAGGCGGGGGTAGCAGAAGGTGCACTTCTCGGCCTTGCCGGTCTGGTGGTTGAAGTAGATCTTCTTGTACGGGCAGCCGGTGATGCACATGCGCCAGCCGCGGCAGCCGTCCTGGTCCACCAGGACGACCCCGTCCTCCTCGCGCTTGTAGATCGCGCCCGAGGGGCAGGAGGCCACGCAGGTGGGGTTCAGGCAGTGCTCGCAGATGCGCGGCAGGTAGAACATGAAGGTCTGGTCGAACTCGAACTGGACCTTGTCCTCGATGCCCTTGAGCATCGGGTCCTTGTCCTTGTGCAGGTAGGTGCCGCCGAGGTCGTCGTCCCAGTTGCCCGACCACTGGATATCCGTGCGCTCACCGGTGATCAGCGACTTCGGGGGCGCCGTGGGGATGGTCTCCTGCTGAGCCGGGGCGTGGAGCAGGTTGTCGTACTCATAGGTCCATGGCTCGTAGTAGTCCTCGATGCTGGGCAGCTTCGGGTTCGAGAACAGCTGCATCAGCTTGGTGAGACGCCCGCCGGCCTTGAGCTTCAGACGTCCGTTCTTCCCGAGCTCCCAGCCGCCCTTCCATTTCTCCTGGTCCTCGTAACCACGGGGATACCCCTGGCCGGGCCGGGTCTCGACGTTGTTGAACCACATGTACTCGGTGCCGGACCGGTTCGTCCATGCCTGCTTGCACGTGACCGAGCAGGTGTGGCAGCCGATGCACTTGTCGAGGTTCATCACCATCGACATCTGGGCCATGACTCTCATCGCGGCTCTCCTTCGCTCTGCGTTGTAGGTGGGGCTCAGTACTCGACGGGGGCGGTGCGCTTGCGGATCATCGTGACCTCGTCGCGCTGGTTCCCGGTCGGGCCGTAGTAGTTGAAGGCGAAGGACAGCTGCGCATATCCGCCGATCAGATGCGAGGGCTTGATCATGATGCGCGTCAGCGAGTTCGTGATCCCGCCACGTTTGCCGTCCCGCTCCGTCAGCGGCACGTTCACGGTGCGCTCCTGCCCGTGATGCATGAAGGCCGTCCCCGAGGGCATCCGGTGGGAGACCACGGCGCGGGCCGAGACCACGCCGTTGCGGTTGGTGACCTCGACCCAGTCGTTGTCGGTGATGCCGACGGCCTCGGCGTCCTGCACGCTCATCCAGATGTTCTGCCCACCGCGGGACAGGTTCATCATGAAGAAGTTCTCCTGATACATCGAGTGGATCGCCCACTTGTTGTGCGGGGTCAGGTAGCGCACCGAGATCGACTTCCCTCCCTCGTCCTTCTCGCCGATCGCCTTCTCGCCGAACAGTGCCGTCATGTCCAACGGCGGTCGGAAGACGGGCAGCGCCTCCCCCATCTCCAGCATCCAGTCGTGGTCGAGGTAGTAGTGCTGGCGCCCGGTCAGCGTGTGCCAGGGCTTCTTGCGCTCGACGTTGATCGTGAACGGGCTGTACCGACGCCCGCCGCTCTCGGAGCCGGACCATTCGGGGCTGGTGATCACCGGGACCGGCGCCGCCTTGGTGTCGGCGAAGTGGATCCGCTTGCCCTCGTGCTCGGCGGCGAGATCGTGCATCTGCGTACCGGTGCGCTTCTCGAGCGTCTTGAAGCCCTCGGTGGCCATGCGCCCGTTGGTGGTGCCCGACAGGCTCAGGATGAACTCACAGGCGTGCAGATCGGTGACGAGCTTGGGACGCCCTGCGGCGGGCCCGGTGCGGTGGACGCCGTTGAGCTGGCCGAGTTCCTCGACGAACTCCGTGACGTCGTAGGTCAGCCCCTTGGTGGTCATGCCCTTCTCCTCCAGGAGCGGGCCGACCGAGGTGTACTTGGCGTGGATCTGGGTATAGTCCCGCTCGACCTCCACCAGGGCGGGCATGGTCAGGCCCGGGACCGCCTCGCACTCGCCCTTCTTCCAGTCCCGCACCCGGCCGTGCGGAGTGGCCATCGCCCCCGGCGAATCGTGCTGCAGGGGGGAGGCGACGACGTCCTTGCGGGTGCCCAGATGGGTCTCGGCGAGCTGGCTGAAGCGCTCTGCGATCGTCGACCAGGTCTCCCAGTCCGTGCGCGACTCCCAGGGGTTCGAGATCGCCGGGTTGAAGGAGTGCACGAAGGGGTGCATGTCGGTGGTGGAGAGATCGTGCTTCTCGTACCAGGTCGCGGCTGGCAGCACCACGTCCGAGTGCAGGGTGTGGCTGGTCATGCGGAAATCGAGGGTGAGCATCAGATCGACCTTGCCGATCGGGGCGTCCTCCCGCCAGCGCACGTCCTTGGGTCGGAGGTGTTCGGGGGTCTCCTCACCGGTGGCGGAGCTGTCCACGCCCAGCAGGTGCCGGAAGAAGTACTGATCTCCCTTGGCAGAGGAGCCGAGCGTGTTCGCGCGCCAGATCGACCAGATCTTCGGGTGGTTCTCCGGGGCGTCCGGGTCCTCGGCGGCGAAGTTGATGCCGCCGCTCTTGAGCTGGTCGACCAGGTACGGGATCGTCTCCTGCCCCGCCTCCGCGGCGCGGTCGGCGACATCCAGCGAGCTGATGTCGAACTGGGGGTAGAAGGGCTGCCAGCCCAGCCGCTGCGAGAGCGCGATCGCATCGGCGGTGGTCATGTCCGCGAAGGTTCCGGCCCCCGTGGTCGCGGCCAGGGTGTCGGCGCCGAAGCGGTCGTACCGCCACTGGTCGGAGTGCATGTACCAGTAGGTGGTCTGCGTCATCTGCCGGGGCGGGCGCGCCCAGTCCAGGGCATTGGCCAGATGCGACCAGCCGGTGATCGGCCGCACCTTCTCCTGGCCGACGTAGTGGGCCCAGCCGCCGCCGTTGACCCCCTGGGTGCCGCACAGGTTCGTGAGCGTCAGGAAGGAGCGGTAGATGGTGTCGGAGTGGAACCAGTGGTTCGTGCCGGCGCCCATGATGATCATCGAACGACCGCCGGAATCGATCGCGTTCTGCGCGAACTCGCGGGCGATGCGCGCCACGGCCTGGCCGGGCACGCCGGTGATCGTCTCCTGCCACGCCGGGGTGTAGAGGGCCTCGGCGTCATCGAGGCCCGTGGCCCACTGGCCGGGGAGCCCCTCGCGGCCCACGCCGTACTCGGCCAGCAGCAGGTCGAAGACGGTGGTGACGAGGCGCCCGTCGATCGTGCGCACCGGCACCCCGCGCGGCACGTCCCCGCGGCCGCCCTGGCCGACGGTGTCGAAGCGGGGCAGGAGCACCTCGGCCACGTCCTCGTGATGGCCCAGCAGCGACAGCGCGGGGTCGAGGTCGCCGAGCTCCAGGTTCCAGCGGCCCTCCCCGTCGGCGGAGAAGCGGTGGCCGAGGGTGCCGTTGGGGGTGGCGATGCCGTCGCGGGCGCGGTCGAAGAGCATCGGCTTGAAGTCCGCGTGCTCGGTGGTGGCCTCGGCGGTGCGGTGCTCTCCCGCCTCGCTCGCGACCAGGAACTTGCCCGGCAGCAGCGTGCCGTCCTCCCGGCGCTCGAGCTGGACCAGGAACGGCAGGTCGGTGTACTGCTTCGAGTAGGCCTCGAAGTACGGGACCTGCTGGTCGACGTAGAACTCGCGCAGGATCGTGTGGCCCATGCCCATGGCGAGCGCTGCATCGGTGCCGGGATGCGGTGCGAGCCATTCGTCGGCGAACTTCACCGATTCCGCGTAATCGGGGGCGACCGAGATGACCTTCTGGCCGCGGTAGCGCGCTTCAGTCATCCAGTGCGCGTCCGGGGTGCGGGTCAGGGGCACGTTCGAGCCCCACATGATGAGATAGGCCGCGTCCCACCAGTCGCCGGACTCGGGCACATCGGTCTGGTCGCCGAAGACCTGCGGGGAGGCGGGAGGCAGATCCGCGTACCAGTCGTAGAAGGACTGCATGGGGCTGCCGATGAGCTGATGGAAGCGGGCTCCGGAGGAGAAGGAGACCTGGCTCATCGCCGGGATCGGGGAGAAGCCGGTGGCCCGGTCGGGGCCGTACTCCTTGACGGTGTGGACATAGGCGGCGGCCACCATCTCCACCGCCTCGTCCCAGGAGGCGCGCACCAGACCGCCCTTGCCCCGGGCGCGCTTGTAGCGCATGGCCTTCTCCGGATCGGAGACGATCGCCTTCCAGGCCTCGACCGGGTCGTGCCCCGGGGCCTTCGCCTTCTCCTCGCGGTACAGCCGCAGCAGCTCCGAGCGCACATAGGGATAGCGCACGCGGGTGGGCGAGTAGGTGTACCAGGAGAAGGAGGCGCCGCGCGGGCAGCCGCGCGGCTCGTACTCGGGCTTGTCCGGGCCGACGGAGGGGTAGTCGGTCTCCTGAGACTCCCAGGTGATGACCCCGTCCTTGACGTAGACCTTCCAGGAGCAGGAGCCCGTGCAGTTGACCCCGTGGGTGGAGCGCACCACCTTGTCGTGGCTCCAGCGCTCACGGTAGAAGGAGTCCCCGCTGCGCCCGCCCACCTTGTGGGTCTCGCGGTTGTCCTCGCTGATCTTCTCCGAGCGGGAGAACATCTTGCGCGCGCCGATCAGGGCATCGAACAGCGGTGAGTCGATGCCGGGCGCCCCGCCGCCGGCGGGAGCGGACCGGGCCCCGCGATCCTGGGGCTGCTGCTGGTTCTGCTGGTTCTGGATGGTCATGGGGGCTCCTCCTGGGGGCGAGGGTGCGGATCGACGGTGACGGAGCGGGGCAGGGCCGGAGGGCCTAGGCGGCCGCGGGGACGCGCGCTCCACGGGCGATGAACAGGGTGACGACCACGGCGCCGAACGTCGCCACCAGCAGCATGGCGATGCCGGGCGCGTAGGTTCCGCTCTCGGCATGGATCGCGGCCATCACCAGCGGAGGTACGAAGCCGCCGAGCCCGCCGGCGGCACCGACGAATCCGGTGACGGAGCCGACGACGGCCGGGTCAGAGGTCTGGGCGACCAGCGCGAAGACCGCGCCGGAGCCGAGGCCCAGACCGGCGGCCATCACGATGAAGGCGACGGTGCCGATCGGCATCAGATCGGGTTGGAAGGTCAGGGCGAGGGCGGCCAGCCCGACGGCGACATAGGAGACCAGCAGGGTGTTGGCAGCGCCGAGCCGGTCGGCGAGGGTGCCGCCGAACGGGCGCATGATCACCGCGACGATCACGAAGCCCGCCATCCGGAAGGAGGCATCGGCCGCCTCGAGCCCGTACCAGTTCTGCAGCATCGTGGGCAGGAAGACGGAGAAGGCGACGTAGCCGCCGAAGGAGAGGGCGTAGAGGTAGCACGCCTGCCAGGTCACCTTGAGCTTCATCACGGCGACGGACTGATCGATGATGTTCTTGCGCGAGGGCTTCCAGGTGGGGGCGTCGCGCATGAACAGCCAGCCCACCACCGCGTAGGCGACCAGGGCGAGGGCGGTGAGCACGAAGGGCGCGACGTCGCCCACCGACTTCAGCAGCGGCACGGTGGTGAAGGCGCTGATCGCGGTGCCGCCCATGCCCACACCGTAGAGGCCGGTGGCCATGCCGCGCTTGGCGGGCGGGAACCATGAATTCACATACGGGACGCCGATCGCGAACGTGGTGCCCGCAATGCCGAGGAAGAATCCTCCGAGAAGCAGGGTCGAGTAGGTGTACTGACCGACGAATCCCAGAAAGAGCACCGGAATGACGGTGAGCAGGGAGACCAGCGGGAACATGAGATGCCCGCCGAAGCGATCGGTCAGCGCACCCATCACGATGCGTCCCAGGGAGCCCACCAGCACGGGGATCGCGACGATCAGGGACGCGTCGGTGGCCAGCCCTCGCTCGACGTAGACGGGACCGAGGGGGCTCAGCAGGGCCCAGGCCCAGAAGTTCACGCCGAACCCGATAGTGACCAGCGCAAGTGCCTTCCATGCGCCGGCCGGGACGGTGGTGGACGTCGCCGTGGCGGCAACGGGGGACGTGGTCATCGATGGTTCTCCACGCTCGAGGGCGAGTACGCGCGGCGAGGACTGCTCGACGGCGCTGCGCGGGAACTCCCCGCACTGCTCCAGGGTCCCCGCCCTTGAGCGCCATCCTAGGGGACTTCGGTCCCGGATTACCTGCGTTCAGATGAACACGGACGTCTCCACGTCGGGATTCCTCAGGTTTCCACCCGAAAACCGTCCGGGAACGAATTCAGCAATGTCGACGTCGCGATATTCATTCGTGATCACGCCTCATTCCGGGGCGTCAAGCTCCAGCTCCACCATCAGCTCCGCGGCGATCGTCTCGAGCGCCTCGCGGACCCCGTCCTCGTCCGCGTCGGCCGGCAGGCGCACCTCGGCCTCGGCCTCGAAAAGCATGCCGCCGCCCTCCGGTGCCTCCCGGGTCCAGCTTCGCAGCCCATCGATCGTCGCCCCCTGGGAGCGCAGCGCGGAGGACACCTCACGGACCATGCCGGTGCGGTCCTGGCCGAGCAGGTGCAGGCGCAATGCGCTGTGCGGAGCCGCATCGATGGGAGCGCCGGCGGCGGTCGCCTCCACGTCCAGCCCCACCTCGTCGGCCAGGACCGACAGCGCGTCAAGGAAGGATTGCGCCCGCTCATCGGGCACATCGACCTGCACGATCCCGGCGAACTTGCCGGCGAGCAGGGCGAGCTGGCTGTCGACCCAGTTCCCCCCGTGCTCGTCGACGGCGGCGGCCAGCGCGGCGACGAGACCAGGGCGGTCGTCTCCGATGGCGGTCAGCACGAAAGCGGTGGTCGGCGCGTGAGTCGTCATGGCCTCAGGGTAGCGTCAGGGGACGCCCGGGACCACGGATCCCGCCGGGCTCAGACCCCGGACTTGAACAACCCGAAGGTGTAGGCGTCGTAGATCGCCTCCCAGGAGGCTTCGATGACGTTCGGCCCCACGCCCACGGTCTGGAACTCCAGGCCGCGCCCGGAGGTGCGCACGAGCACCCGGGTGGTGGCATCGGTGCCGTGATGGGCATCGAGGATCCGCACCTTGAAATCACGCAGTTCGAACTCGTCGACCTCGGGATGGCGCTCGCGCAGCGCTGCACGCAGGGCGAGATCCAGGGCGTTGACGGGACCGTTCCCCTCGGCGATCGCCACCTTGCGCTCATGCGCGCTCCCGACGCCCTGCTCACCGTCGGCGAGGAGCTTGACCGTCGCCTCGGACTCCAGGGTGCCGTCCCGGCCCAGCTGCGAGGTGGCCCTCCAGGACTCCACCGTCGAATAGCTCGGGACGCGGCCGAGCTGATCGAGCAGGAGCAGCTCGAAGGAGGCGTCCGCCGCCTCGTACGAGTAGCCCACCGCTTCGCGCTGTTTGATGGCGGAAGCCAAGCGCGAGAGCAGCTCCGGATCGCCGGCGAGGTCGAATCCGAGTTCCCGGCCCTTGAGCTCGATGGAGGCTCGACCTGCCATGTCGGAGATGATCATCCGCATGTCGTTGCCGAGCAGCTGCGGATCGGTGTGCTGGTAGAGATCCGGGTCCACCCGGATCGCGCTGGCGTGCAGACCGGCCTTGTGCGCGAAGGCGCTCGCTCCGACGTACGGGGCCCGCGGGTCACCGGCATGTTCACCAGTTCGCCGATCGCGTGGGCGATCCGTGTGGTCTCGGCGAGGGTGTCGACGGGGACCAGGTCCATGCCCATCTTCAGCTGCAGGTTCGCCAGCAGGGTGACCAGATCCGCGTTGCCGGTGCGTTCCCCGTAGCCATTGATGCAGCCCTGGACGTGGGTGATCCCGGAGCGCACGGCGGCCATCGCATTGGCCACCGCACAGCCGGTGTCGTTGTGGGTGTGCGCGCCGAGCCGGGCGCCGCCCGCCCCCGCCGCGACGAGGCGGTCGCGCAGGTCCTCGATGATCTCGGTGACCTGGTGCGGGAGCATCCCGCCGTTGGTGTCGCACAGCACCAGCACTCCGGCACCGGCCTCGTGGGCGGTCACCAGCACGGAGGTGGTGTACGCGGGGTCGTGGAGGAACCCGTCGAAGAAGTGCTCCGCGTCGACGAACACCTCGCGGCCCTGCCGAACCAGGTGCTCCACGGTGTCCCGCACCATGGCGAGGTTCTCCTCGGCGGTGGTGCGCAGCGCCCCGATGACATGGCGCAGATCCGACTTCGCGACCAGAGTGATCGTCGGGGCGCCGGAGTCGACGAGCGCGGCGACCTGCGGATCCTCCGCAACGGGGACCCCGGCCTTCCGGGTCGCGCCGAAGGCCGCGAGCCGGGCATGGCGCAGTCGGAGCTCCCCCGCCGCGCGAGCGAAGAACTCGGTGTCGCGCGGGACCGCTCCGGGCCATCCGCCCTCGATGTAGGTCACGCCGAGGTCGTCGAGGTGGCGGGCGACGGCGAGCTTGTCGGCCACCGAGAGGGTCAGCCCCTCCTGTTGGGAGCCGTCGCGCAACGTGGTGTCGTAGAGGTGGAATGCGGGGATCGGGGCGCTCGTCATCGCGGTCAGATCAGACGGGTCAGCCAGCCGTGACGGTCCGGGATCCGGCCGTACTGAATATCGGTGAGCTCCCTGCGCAGGGCCAGCGTGACCTCGCCGGAGCCTCCCTCCCCCACCGTCCAGGATCCCCCGCGCGCACGCAGCTCGCCGATGGGGTTGATGACCGCGGCCGTACCGGCGGCGAACATCTCGGTGATCTCGCCGCGGTCGACCTGGCGGAGCACCTCGCCCATCACCAGCTGCTGCTCGACGACCTCGAGGCCGCGGTCGGCGGCCAGGCGGAGGATGGACTCCCGGGTGACGCCCTCGAGGATCGAGCCGGTCAGTGAAGGAGTGAGCAGGCGGCCGTCAGCGGTGACCGCGAAGACGTTCATGCCCGAGAGCTCATCGATGCTGGAATGCGTCTCCGAGTCCAGGAACATGACCTCATCGGCCCCGTTCTCGGCGGCCTCCTCCTTCGCCAGCAGCGAGGAGGCATAGTTGCCGCCGCACTTGGCCGCGCCGGTGCCGCCGGCTCCGGCGCGCGCGTACTCGTCGGAGATCCACACCACGAGCGGCTGCACCCCGCGGGGGAAATAGGGACCTGCGGGCGAGGCGATCACGTAGTAGTCCACGCAGTGGGAGGCCCGCACCCCGAGGAACTCCTCACTGGCGAACATGAACGGACGCAGGTACAGCGACTCCTCGCTGGTCGCCTCGGGCACCCACGGCTCATCGGCCGCGGTGATGGCGCTCAGCGATCCCAGGAAGTCCTCCACCGGCAGCTCGGGGAGCGCGAGGCGGCGGGCGGAGCGCTGCATGCGCTCGGCATTGCGCTCGGGACGGAAGGTCCACACCGAGCCGTCGGCGTGACGGAAGGCCTTCAGCCCCTCGAAGATCTCCTGCCCATAGTGCAGGACTGCCGCGGCGGGCGAGAGCTCCACCGGGCCGAAGGGCACGATCTCCGCCCCGCCCCAGCCGTCCTCGAGGGTCCACCGGGCATGGGCCATGAAGTCGGAGTAGTACTGACCGAACCCGGGAGCGGCCAGGATCCGGGCACGCTCATCATCACCCACTCGACGAGTGGTGCTGGTCTGGGTGAAGTCGAGCGCGCTCACGGGGATCTCCTCAAATCGGGGGCAGGGTCAGTCTGACAGGACCGGACGGTCAGCGTCCGGCGATCGCGGACACCAGTGCGTCTCCGATCTGGGCGGTTCCGCGCGCGCTGAGCTCCGCCGAGGTGGCGCGGGCGGCCAGGTCGTTCTCAACCGCGGCGCGGACCGCGGCGGCCGGCTCGAGGTGGCCCAGGTGGTCCAGCAGCAGGGCGACCGAGAGCACGGTGGCGGTGGGATCGGCGAGGTCCTTCCCGGCGATATCAGGGGCCGAGCCGTGGACCGGCTCGAACATCGAGGGGAAGGCACCGGTGGGGTTGATGTTGCCGCTCGCGGCCAGACCGATGCCGCCGCCCACTGCGCCGGCGAGATCGGTGACGATGTCGCCGAAGAGGTTGTCGGTGACGATCACATCGAAGCGGGAGGGATCCTGGACCAGGTAGATCATCATCGCGTCGACGTGGGCGTAGTCCACCTCGACCTCCGGGTGCTCGGCACCGACCTGTTCGACGATGCGGCGGTAGAGGTGCCCGGCATGGACCAGCACGTTGTGCTTGTGGACCAGGGTGAGCTTCTTGCGACGACGCTCAGCCTGCTCGAAGGCGTAGCGGACCACCCGCTCGACGCCGACGGCGGTGTTCAGGGAGACCTCGGTGGCGACCTCGAGCTCGGTGCCGGTGCGCAGCGAACCGCCGTTGCCGACGTACGGCCCCTCCGTGCCCTCGCGGACCACCACGAAATCCATCTGCCCCGGGTTCGCCAGCGGCGAGGTCACGCCCGGGAAGAGCCGGGTGGGACGCAGGTTCACGAAGTGGTCGAAGGCGAAGCGGAGCTTGAGCAGCAGTCCCCGCTCGAGCACTCCCGAGGGCACGCCCGGATCGCCGACCGCCCCCAGCAGGATCGCATCGTGCTCGGCCAGGGACGCCATGTCCTGGTCGGTGAGCGTCTCGCCGGTGCGGTGCCAGCGGCCCGCGCCGAGGTCGAAATCGGTGGTCTCGACGGTGACGCCGATCGGCTCGAGCGCCGCCCTCAATGCGCGCAGGCCCTGGGGCACGACCTCCTGGCCGATGCCGTCGCCCTCGATGACGGCGAGCCGCAGAGTGCTGGGGGTGGGGGTGCTCATGGGGATTCCTCCTCGGCGGAATGCGGGACGGGGGTCAGTAGACGAGGTCGACGGCGTGGATGGAGCGGGCGTCGATGGCGGCGCCGAGCTCCTCGGCGAACTCGCGGTCGACGGACTCATCGAGGTCCAGGACGACCAGCGCCTCGGCGCCGCGGGCGCTTCCCGCCCGCGAGACCTGCATGCCGGCGATATTGACGCCCGCCTCACCGAGTCGGAGCCCGTAGGTGCCGATGAGGCCGGGGCCGTCCTCGTAGCGGATGATCAGCAGGTGGTCGCTCAGCGGCACGTCCAGAGCATGCCCGAAGACTTCGGTGAGCTTGTGCTCCTGGTCCACCCCGCTGAGGGTGCCGGAGACGGTGACGACCTCGCTGTTGCGCAGGGTGCCACGCAGGCTGACGACGTTGCGGAAGCGCTCGGAGGACTCGTCGGTGACCAGCTGCACGTTGATGCCGCGCTCCTCGGCGAGGACGGGGGCGTTGACGTAGCTGACCTGCTCGGTGACCACCGAGCGGAACACGCCGCGCAGCGCGGAGAGCTTGAGCGCGGTGACGTCGCGGGAGGCGATCTCGCCGTGCACCTCGATGTCCAGCACCTCGGGCAGCTCCCCCGCCAGCGTCGTGAACAGCTGGCCGAGCCGGTCCGCGAGCGCCACACCGGGACGGACCAGGTCATCGATCGCCCCGCCGGCGACGTTCACCGCATCGGGCACCAGCTCTCCCGCCAATGCCAGGCGCACCGACTTCGCGACCGCGACACCGGCCTTCTCCTGCGCCTCGGCGGTGGAGGCCCCCAGGTGCGGGGTGAGGGTGACGTTGTCGAGGTCGAGCAGCGCCTTCGCGGTCTCCGAGGAGGCCGGCGGCTCGGAGGAGTACACGTCCAGTGCGGCGGCAGCGATCTTTCCGCTGGTGAGCGCCTCGTGGAGCGCCAGTTCGTCGATCAGGCCGCCGCGGGCGGCGTTGACCACGTGGAGGGACGGCTTGGCGAGCGCGAACTGCTCGGCACCGATCAGACCGGTGGTCTCGGGGGTCTTGGGCATGTGCACCGTGACCACGTCGGATTCGCGCATCAGCTCATCGAGCTCGACCACGCGGGCGCCGAGCTCGGCGGCTCGGGCGTGGTGGACATAGGGGTCGTAGGCGAGCAGCTCGACGCCGAAGGGCGCCAGACGCTCGGCGACCAGCTGGCCGATGCGGCCGAAGCCCACCACGCCGACGGTCTTGCCCAGCAGCTCGACGCCGGCGAGCTGCTTGCGCTCCCACTTACCGGACTTCACCGAGGCGTCGGCGCGACCGAGGTTGCGCAGCGACGCCAGGATCAGTGCGACCGCGAGCTCGGCGGCAGAGGTGATGTTCGAGGTCGGGGCGTTGATGACCATGACGCCCGCCGTGGTGGCGGCGGGCACGTCCACGTTGTCCAGTCCCACGCCCGCGCGGGCGACGACCTTCAACTGCTGGGCGGCGGCGTAGACCTCGGCGTCGACCTGGGTCGCTGAGCGGACCAGGAGCGCGTCGGCGTCCTTCACCGCCTCCAGCAGCGCGCCACGGTCGGTGCCGTCCACGCTCCTGACCTCGATCTCGGACCCCAGGACCTCGACGGTCGCGGGTGACAGCTCTTCGGCGATGAGCACGACAGGACGCGTCACAGGAACTCCTCCGGTACGGATGGTTGGCGTCGCACGCATCCTCGGGGGCGACGGGTACGGGGACAGCCTAGACCGCTGTCCGCCATGCGGTCCGCACAGTCAGGATGCGAGACGCACGACGGCGGGTGCACCACGTCCAGGTGCACCCGCCGCTGTGGGAGAGGCGTCGCTCAGCGCGCGGCGCTGCCCTCGACGTAGTCCGAGTCGATCGCCTGGGCGCTCCAGGAGAACATCTTGCGCAGGTCCCTGCCCACGACCTCGATCTGGTGCTTCGCCTCGGTCTCGCGCAGCTCCTTGAACTCGGGGGCGCCGGCATCCTGATCATCGATGAAGCGCTTGGCGAAGGCACCGCTCTGGATGTCCGCGAGGACCTCCTTCATGGCCTTCTTGGTCTCGGCGTCCACGATGCGCGGGCCGGAGACGTAGTCGCCGTACTCGGCGGTGTCGGAGATCGACCAGCGCTGCTTGGCGATGCCGCCCTCGAACATGAGGTCGACGATCAGCTTGAGCTCGTGGAGCACCTCGAAGTACGCGATCTCGGGCTGGTAGCCCGCTTCGGCGAGGGTCTCGAAGCCGGCCTGGACCAGGTGGCTCATGCCGCCGCAGAGCACGGCCTGCTCACCGAACAGGTCGGTCTCGGTCTCCTCGGTGAAGGTGGTCTTGATGACGCCGGCGCGGGTGCCGCCGATGCCCTTGGCGTAGGAGAGCGCGAGCTCCCAGGCGGCACCGCTGGCGTCCTGCTCGACGGCGAC
Source organism: Brachybacterium avium (assembly GCF_002216795.1). NCBI lineage: Bacteria > Bacillati > Actinomycetota > Actinomycetes > Micrococcales > Dermabacteraceae > Brachybacterium > Brachybacterium avium. Next base: position 397,506 of record NZ_CP022316.1, read on the forward strand.
GATGTCCGGGATGCCACGGCCGGCGACGTACTCGCGGCGCACGGTGTGGCCGGGGGCCTTCGGGGCGATCAGCAGCACGTCCACACCCGCGGGGACCTCGATGTAGCCGAAGCGGATGTTGAAGCCGTGGGCGAAGGCGAGCGCCTTGCCCTCGGCCAGGTGCGGCTGGATGGACTCGGCGTAGACCTTCCGCTGGTCCTGGTCGGGGGTGAGGATCATGATGAGATCCGCCCACTCGGCGACCTCGGCCACGGTGCCGACGACCAGGCCCTCCTCCTGGGCCTTGGCGGCGGACTTCGAGCCCTCGCGCAGTCCGACCCGGACCTCGACGCCGCTGTCGCGCAGGTTCAGCGCGTGGGCGTGTCCCTGGGAGCCGAAGCCGACGACGGCGACCTTCTTGCCCTGGATGATGGACAGGTCGGCATTGTCGTCGTAGAAGATCTCAGCCACGATGTGTGCTCCTTCGTTGTGGGGTGCGGGCGACAGGTCGATCCTATCCCCGAGTGTCTTACGTTGTGAGAGGGCGTCTCGACTAGGGAGATTCAGCCCAGCAGGCTGCGGTCGGTGATCGCGCGTCCGCCCCGACCGATGGCGACCTCGCCGGACTTCACGATCTCGCGGATGCCGAAGGACTCGAGCATCCCCAGCAGGGCGGAGAGCTTGTCCTGGGTGCCGGTGGCCTCGATGGTCACCGAATCGGCGGCCGCGTCGACGACCTTGGCCCGGAACATCTGCACGATCTCCAGCACCGAGGTCCGGGTCGCGTTGTCGGCGGTGACCTTGATGAGGATGAGCTCGCGCTGCACGGTGGAACGCGCATCGAGCTGCACGATCTTGAGCACGTTGACGAGCTTGTTCAGCTGTTTGGTGATCTGCTCGAGGCGGTGCTGCTCGACGTCGACGACCACCGTGATGCGGGAGATCTCCGGGTGCTCGGTCGGCCCGACCGCGAGCGAGGCGATGTTGTACCCGCGGCGGGAGAACAGCGCGGTGACGCGGGTGAGCGCACCGGGCTTGTTCTCCACCAGGACCGAGAGGGTCTGGCTGCCGGGGGTCATCACGTAGTCCGTGGTGCTCACCGTCGATGAGGCCTGCGTCGTGCTCTGGTTCGTCGTATTCGTGCTCATGATCAGATGTCCCTCTCCCACTCGGGGCTCATGCCCTGCGCGATCTGGATCTCGTCGTTGGAGACGCCGGACGGCACCATCGGCCAGACCATCGCGTCGGCGCTGACGGTGAAGTCCACGACCACGGGTCGGTCGTTGATCTCCATCGCCTGGGTGATGGTGGCGTCGATGTCCTCATCGCGCTCGCAGCGCAGTCCGGCACAGCCATAGGCCTCGGCCAGCTTGACGAAGTCGGGGACTCGCCGGGAGCCGTGCCCGGTGTTCAGCTCGGTGTTGGAGTAGCGCTGGTCGTAGAACAGGTTCTGCCACTGCCGCACCATGCCGAGGCTGGAGTTGTTGATGATCGCGACCTTGATCGGGATGTCGTTGATGACGCAGGTCGCGAGCTCCTGGTTGGTCATCTGGAAGCAGCCGTCACCGTCGATGGACCACACCACCTTGTCGGGCCGGCCGACCTTCGCACCCATCGCCGCCGGCACCGAATAGCCCATGGTGCCCAGGCCCCCGGAGTTCAGCCAGGTGTACGGGTTCTCGTACTTGATGAACTGGGCGGACCACATCTGGTGCTGTCCCACGCCGGCTGCGAAGATCGTCTCCGGGCCGGAGATGGCACCGATCCGGGAGATCACCTTCTGCGGCGCGGTGAAGCCGTCCTCGGTCTCGGTCCAGCCCAGCGGGTAGTTGTCCCGCAGCATCTTCAGGGTGTTCCACCAGGCCTCGTAGTCGCGGGGGTCCGCTGTGGCGAGGCGTTCCCGCAGCTCGGCGGTCAGCGCCCGGGCGACCTCGGCAGCCTCACCCACGATCGGGACATCCGCGGTGCGGTTCTTCGAGATCTCCGCCGGGTCGATGTCCGCATGGACGATCTTCGCCGAGGGGGCGAAGGACTCCAGGACCCCGGTCACGCGATCGTCGAAGCGTGCCCCGATGTTGACGATCAGGTCCGAGCGCTGCAGCGCGGAGACCGCGGCGACCGTGCCGTGCATGCCCGGCATCCCCAGATGGCTGGGGTGCGAGTCGGGCAGTGCACCGCGTGCCATCAGGGTGGTCACGAAGGGCACGCCGGAGACCTCGATCAGCTCACCGATCTCTTCGGTGGCCCGGCCGCGCAGCACGCCGCCGCCGAGCAGGAAGACGGGGCGCTTGGCCTCCAGCAGCATCGAGACCGCCTCGCGGATCTGTTTGCTGTGCGGGCGGGGGGCCGGTCGGTAGCCGGGCAGTCCCAGACCGTCGGGCCACGAGAAATCGGTCATCGCCTGCTGGGCGTCCTTGGTGACGTCCACCAGCACGACGCCCGGCCGGCCGGTCGAGGCGATGTGGAAGGCCTGCTTGATCACCAGGGGGATGTCGTCGGCGTTCTTGACCAGGAAGTTGTGCTTGGTGATCGGCATCGTCATGCCGACGATGTCCGCCTCCTGGAAGGCGTCGGTGCCGATGAAGGCCGACCCGACCTGGCCGGTGATCGCGACCATCGGGATCGAATCCATCTGGGCGTCCGCGATGGCGGTGATGAGGTTGGTCGCGCCGGGCCCGGAGGTGGCCAGGCACACGCCGACCTTCCCGGTCGCGTGGGCGTAGCCGCTGGCTGCATGCCCAGCACCCTGCTCGTGGCGGACCAGCACGTGCCGCAGGCCCTCCGCATCCATCAGCGGATCGTAGGTGGGCAGGATCGCACCGCCGGGAAGGCCGAAGACGACCTCTGCCCCGGCCTGCTTGAGGGACTCGACCAGCGCCTGCGCGCCAGTCATCTGCTGTCCGGTCATCGGAACTCCTTCGTCGTCTCGGGCGGTGGCTTCAGCGGTGAACCGCACACATCCCCGTCCCCCGTGATCGTGGCCCGGCCGGGACACGAAAAAGCCCCTCCGCCTGGGGCTGGGGAGGGGCGCGGGTGACGTGCTCGTGAAACGAACGGGCGTCAGCCGCGCTCTGTAACTACGAGAATCGTCGTGTGCATGAGCTCACCATAGCCTGCGGGAGCGGGAACGCCCGCCGAGTCCAGCATGCGGACTTCGCGGCGTGCGCGCGCACCGCTGCGCCCGGCCCCGGGGAGGGACGGACGCGGCGGTGCGGGTCGGCGATCACCGTCAGTCCAGCGGCCGACGGGTGGCGCCGTAGGTGGCGGAGCGCACCAGGTGCGCGTACACCTTCAGAGCCTGGGAGACCTGGCGCTCGCGATGCTCGGGGCGCCAGGGCAGCGGGCCCTTCAGCTCTCGGCGGCGCGACAGCTCGTCCTCGGCCACGTCGAGCTCGAGCAGGCGCTTGTCGACATCGATGATGATCCTGTCGCCGTCCTCGATGAGGCCGATCAGCCCGCCCTCGGCGGCCTCCGGGGAGATGTGCCCGAGGGAGACCCCGCTGGTGCCGCCGGAGAAGCGGCCGTCGGTGATCAGGGCGCAGGTCTTGCCCAGCCCCCGTCCTTTGAGGAAGGAGGTCGGGTAGAGCATCTCCTGCATGCCGGGGCCGCCCTGCGGCCCCTCGTAGCGGATCACCACGACGTCGCCGGCCTTCACCGTCTTGTCGAGGATCTTCTGGACCGCCTCCTCCTGGGAGTCGCAGACCACTGCGGTGCCCTCGAAGTGGAAGAGGTCCTCGGTGATGCCCGCGGTCTTGAAGACGGCGCCGTCCCGGGCCAGGTTGCCCTTCAGCACGGCGAGCCCGCCGTCCTTGGTGTAGGCGTGCGGGACGGAGCGGACCACGCCCTCCTCGCCGTCGGTGTCCAGCTCGTCCCAGGTGTTCGTGGTGGAGAAGGCCTGCGTGGTGCGCACCCCTCCGGGGGCGGCGTGGAACAGCGCCTCGGCCTTCTTCGAGGCCGTGCCGCCGCGGATGTCCCACTCGGCGAGCCAGCTGGAGAGGTCCGGGGAGTGCACGGTGTGGATGGTGTGGTCCAGCAGGCCGGCGCGGTCCAGCTCGCCGAGGATCGCGGGGATGCCGCCCGCGCGGTGGACGTCCTCGACGTGCGCGGTGCCGTTGGGGGCGACCTTGGACAGGGTGGGCACCAGGCGTGAGATGCGGTCGATGTCGTCCAGGGTGAAGTCGACCCCGCCCTCGATCGCGACGGCGAGGATGTGCAGGATGGTGTTGGTCGATCCGCCCATCGCGACGTCCATCGCCATGGCGTTGCCGAACGCGGCCCTGGTGGCGATCGAGCGGGGCAGCACCGATTCGTCCTCGTCCTCGTAGTAGCGCTTGGCGAGCTCGACGATCTTCCGGCCGGCCTCGAGGAAGAGCTCCTTGCGGAAGGCGTGGGTGGCCAGCGTGGTGCCGTTGCCGGGCAGGGACAGGCCGAGCACCTCGGTGAGGCAGTTCATCGAGTTCGCGGTGAACATGCCCGAGCAGGAGCCGCAGGTGGGGCAGGCGTTCTCCTCGACCTCGGCGAGCTGCGCATCGGTGATCGAGTCGTCGGCGGACAGCGCCATCGCGTCGACCAGGTCGATGCGGTGCTCGGTGACGCCCTCGATCGGCTTGCCGGACTCGGAGGGGCCGCCGGAGACGAAGACGACGGGGATGTTCAGGCGCATCGCGGCCATCATGTGGCCGGGGGTGATCTTGTCGCAGTTGGAGATGCACACCAGCGCGTCCGCGGTGTGGGCGTTGACCATGTACTCGATGGAGTCGGCGATGATGTCGCGGCTGGGCAGCGAGTAGAGCATCCCGCCGTGGCCCATCGCGATGCCGTCGTCCACGGCGATGGTGTTGAACTCCTTGGAGACCCCGCCGGCCTCCGCGATCGCCCCGGCGACCAGGTCGCCCATGTTCTTGAGGTGGACGTGGCCGGGCACGAACTGGGTGTAGGAGTTCGCGATCGCGATGATCGGCTTCCCGAAGTCGCCGCTCTTCATACCGGTGGCGCGCCAGAGGGCACGAGCGCCTGCCATATTGCGGCCATGGGTGGAGGTGCGGGAGCGGAGCTGGACCATACGGATATCTGACCACCTTCCGCACCTCGGCACCAAGACGCCGTCACTACTAGTGGTGGAACTGATAGTTTTCACGCCGGGACCCGCTGGCCCACGCCCGCGACCTGCTGAGACCCCGACCGAGAGGCGCCATGACCGACGGACCCCGCACCGAGCTCGGCACCTTCCTGCGCCGACGCCGCAACGAAGCCCTGCGGGCCGACTACGACCTGCCCCCGGTCGGTCGCACGCGCACCAAGGGCCTGCGTCGGGAGGAGATCGCCTTCCTCTCCGGGGTGAGCGTCACCTGGTACACCTGGCTCGAGCAGGGCCGGGACATCAATCCCTCGCGCCAGGTGATCGACGCGATCGCCGTGAACCTGCGTCTGACCGAGCCGGAGCACGACTACGCGCTGGGCCTGGCGGGGTTCACCCCTCCCCCGCGCCCGGTGCTCGCCGAGCCCGCGCCGGTCCCCGCGCACGTGCAGCATCTGCTCGACGCCCTCGACCCCGCCCCGGCCTTCGCGCTCACGCCGCACTGGGACATCGCCGCCTGGAACCGCGCCTACGAGGGGCTGTTCCCCGCGGTCCGGGAGGCGGAGGCGACCCAGCGGAACCTGCTGCAGTTCATCTTCACCGACCCGTGGGTGCGCTCGATGCTCCCGGACTGGGAGCGCACCAGCAGGCAGTTCCTGGCCGAGTACCGTTCCGAGGCCGGTGGCCGCGCCGGCGGGCCGCAGCATGTGCGCCTGGTGGGGCATCTGCGCGCCGAGAGCGAGGAGTTCTCCCGCGCCTGGGACGCCCATGAGGTGGAACGCTTCGCGTCACGGCGCCGCGAGTTCCAGCACCCGCTCGTGGGCGAGCTCGTGTTCGAACAGGTCAACATCGTGCCGCAGGACGCTCCTGACCTGCACGTCGTCTCCTACCTCCCGCTTCCCGAGAGCGACACCCGCGCTGCAGCAGGACAGCTCCTGGAGAGCTAGCTCGGCGGAGGGCGGCGCAGCGGAGCGGAGACGACAGGAGCGCCCGGGGCAGCCTCATGGGGCTGCGCCAGGCGCTCCTGCGCTCCGGTGACGCTGTGCGCTCTCCGCCCGGACTCAGCTCACGCCGAGCTTGTCCATGATGATCTCGCGCACGCGGCCGGCGTCGGCCTGGCCACGGGTGGCCTTCATGATCGGGCCGATCAGCGCCCCGATGGCCTGGACCTTGCCGCCCTGGATCTTCGCGACCACATCAGGGTTGTCGGCGATCGCCTGATCGACGGCGTCGGTGAGCACCGAGTCATCGGAGACCACTGCCAGACCCTCGGCCTCGACGATCGCGGCCGGGTCGCCCTGGCCGTCGAGCACCTTGGTGAGGACCTGCTTGGCGATCTTGTCGTTGATCTGCTTGCCGTCCACCAGGCCCTGCAGCTCGGCGACCTGGGCCGGGGTGATCTCCAGTGCCGTGATGTCGCTCTCGCGGTCCTTCGCGATGCGAGCCAGCTCGCCCATCCACCACTTGCGGGCGCTCTGGGCGCTCGCACCGGCGGCGACGGTGGCCTCGATGAGGTCGAGGGCGTCGGCGTTGATGACGTCCCGCATCTCGAGATCGGTGAATCCCCATTCGCCTCGCAGACGGCGGCGACGGGCGGCCGGCAGCTCCGGCAGCGTCTCGCGGATCTGCTCGACCCACTCGCGGCTCGGGGCCACGGGCACCAGATCGGGTTCGGGGAAGTAGCGGTAGTCCTCCGCGTCGGACTTCGGGCGGCCCGAGGAGGTGCCGCCGGTGTCCTCATGGAAATGGCGGGTCTCCTGGACGATCTTCTGCCCGGCGTCGAGCACGCCCGCCTGACGGGAGATCTCGTAGCGCACCGTGCGCTCGATCGAGCGGAACGAGTTCACGTTCTTGGTCTCGGTGCGGGTGCCCAGCGGTGACTGAGCGTTCTCGCGGAGGGAGACGTTGATGTCGGCGCGGACATTGCCGCGCTCCATCTTCGCCTCGGAGACGTCCAGCGCCCGGAAGATGTCGCGCAGGGTGCGCACATACGCCGCGGCGACCTCGGGGGCCCGGCCCTCGGTGTTCGGGATCGGCTTGGTGACGATCTCGACCAGCGGCACGCCGGCGCGGTTGTAGTCGACCTGGGAGTGGGTGGCCCCGTGGATGCGCCCGGTGGCGCCGCCGACGTGGGTGTTCTTGCCGGCGTCCTCCTCCATGTGAGCGCGTTCGATCTCGACCCGGATGATCTCACCGTCGTCGAGCTCGACGTCGACCCAACCCTCGTAGGCGATGGGCTCGTCGTACTGAGAGGTCTGGAAGTTCTTGGTGAGGTCCGGGTAGAAGTACTGCTTGCGCGAGAACCGGCAGGACTCTGCGATCGAGCAGTTCAGCGCGAGCCCGATCCGGATCGCGTACTCGACGGCCCGGTGGTTCACCACCGGCAGCGCGCCGGGCAGGCCCAGCGAGGTGGGGGTGATGGCCGTGTTGGGCTCAGCGGCGAAGATGTTCGGCGCGCCGTCGAACATCTTGGTGGCGGTGCCCAGCTCGACATGGACCTCGATGCCGAGGACGGGGTCGTAGCGGTCGATCGCGTCGTCAAAGTCGACGAGGTCGATATCCGTGGCAGTCATCAGTGCGCTCCTCCGGTGAGTTCGGGGGCCTTCGCCAGCAGCGGTCCGCCCCAGGCGTCCTCGAGCAGTGCCTCCAGGGCACCGCCGACCCGGTAGAGCCGCTCGTCGGCCCGGGCCGGCGCGAGGAACTGGATACCGGCGGGCAGACCATCCTCGGCGAGACCGCTCGGCAGGGAGATGCCCGGCACTCCCGCGAGGTTGGCGGGGATGGTCGCGATGTCGTTCATGTACATCGCGGTGGGATCGTCGACCTGTTCGCCGAGACGGAAGGCGACGGTCGGCGCGGTCGGCGAGGCGAGCACGTCGACCTGTTCGAAGGCGGCGGTGAAGTCGCGCTGCACCAGGGTGCGGACCTTCTGGGCGCTGCCGTAGTAGGCGTCGAAGTAGCCGGCCGAGAGGGCGTAGGTGCCCAGCAGGATGCGGCGCTTGACCTCGTCGCCGAAGCCCGCCCCGCGGGTGGCCTTCATGACGTTCTCCGCAGTGGAGTGGTCCTCGGGGACCACCCGCAGTCCGAAGCGCATGCCATCGAACTTCGCGAGGTTGCTCGAGGCCTCCGAGGGCATGATCAGGTAGTAGGCACCCAGCGCGTAGGTGAAGTTCGGGCAGGAGACCCGCACGATCTCGGCACCGGCGCGCTCGAGCTGGGCGAGCGACTCGGTGAAGCGGGCGCGGACCTCGGGGGCGAAGCCCTCGCCCTCGAGCTCCTCGATGACGCCCACGCGCAGACCCTTGACGTCCCGGGCCCGGGCGGCCTGGGTGAAGGCGCCGACGGGGTCGGTGAGGGAGGTCGAGTCGTGCGGGTCGTGGCCGGCGATGAGTTCGTGCAGCATCGCGGAGTCCTCGACGGTGCGGGTGACGGGGCCTGCCTGATCCAGCGAGCTGGCCATGGCGATCAGTCCGTAGCGGGAGACAGACCCGTAGGTGGGCTTCACGCCGACGGTGCCGGTGACGGCGCCGGGCTGGCGGATCGAGCCACCGGTGTCGGTGCCGATCGCGAGCGGGGCCTCGTAGGAGCCGACGGCGGCGGCGGAGCCGCCGCCCGAGCCGCCGGGGATCCGGTCGCGGTCCCAGGGGTTGCGGGTGGGGCCGTAGGCGCTGGACTCGGTCGAGGAGCCCATCGCGAACTCGTCCATGTTGGTCTTGCCGAGCAGGGGAAGCCCGGCAGCTCGCAGCTTCGTGACCAGGGTCGCGTCGTAGGGCGGGATCCATCCCTCGAGCATCTTCGAGCCCGCGGTGGTGGGTTGGCCCTCGGTGACCACGACGTCCTTGACGGCGATGGGCACGCCGGCGAGCGGGGGCAGCTCCTCCCCGGCTGCGCGGCGGGAGTCGACCTCCCGGGCGGCGCTGAGCGCTTCATCGGTGTTCACGTGGAGGAAGGCATTGAGGTCGCCGTCGATGGCGGCGATGCGGTCCAGGTGGGCTCGGGTGAGCTCCTCGGAGGAGGTCTCACCGGCACGCAGCGCGGCGGCCTGGGCGGCGGCGCTGGTGCGGATGATGTCGTTCTGCGGTGCGTCGTTCATCAGGTCACTCCTCCCCGAGGATCTGCGGGACGGCGAAGCGGCCGTCCTGCGCCTCAGGAGCGCCGGCGAGCGCCTGCTCCTGGGTCAGTGTGTTCTCGACGACGTCCTCACGGAAGACGTTGGTCATGGCAATGGGGTGGGACGTCGCGGGAACATCCTCGGAGGCGACCTCGGAGACGGAGGCGACAGCGTCCATGATGGAGTCGAACTCGCCGGCGAAGCGGTCGATCTCCTCATCGGTGAGCTGGATCCGTGCGAGGTCGGCGAGGCGTGCGACGTCATCTCGTCCGATCGAAGGCATGGGAGTCATTCTAGGCCGGTGAACCGGGCGCGGCGTGCACCCGGTAGTGGTAGCCGCCGATGCGGCGGAAGCCGAGGCTCCGATAGAGGGTGCGCGCAGGGGTGTTCTCGACCTCGACCTCGAGCAGGGCGCGGTGCGCGCCCTGGACGGCGGCGAGCGCGAGCAGGGTGGTGGACAGCGCCCGGCCGAGGCCCCGTCGGCGCTGCGTCGGATCGACCGCGATCATGTTCAGGACCACGAGGGTCTCCTTGCCCCTGGTGACCAGGGCGGCGCGGCCGACGGCGGCCGTCTCCTCCCCTGCGGGCAGGCGGACCTGGATCGCGGGCGAGCCGGCGAGGATGTCGTGCATCGTCTCGCGGGCCTCCGTGCCCTCGCGCGGGGCCAGGCGCCAGGCCGCTTCGAACCAGTCCTCGTCCAGGGCGCCGGTGGAGATCTCCGCTGACGGATGGGGGCGCGGCAGGGTCCCGGTCAGCGGCAGCTCGAGGATCTCGCTGGCTCCGATCGCCTCGTCACCGCGCTCGGCGAGCAGTGACTGCAGCGCGAGCGGGGTGACCCCGTCGATGATGCGGTGGGTGGGTGACTCCCCCGCCATCGCGACCAGCGACTCCACCCGTGCCAGGGCGGCGGCCAGCTCCGCTGGGGCAGCCGGCGGCTCGAGCGCGATGATGCTGTGGGCCCGACGGGTGATACCGCGGGAGCGCAGCAGCGCGAATCCCTCGGTGTCGAGGCGCTGCAACGGCTGCCACCCGGCGATCAGCGCCTCCACGAGGCGGGTGCCGGTCAATGGGCGCAGGGACGGGGACGGTCGGCGGGTGCGTCGGTTCACCCGGGTGAGCCTACCGAGCCGCTGGCGGTCCCCGCCGGTCGGCTTCGCTAGACTCGACGTCTTCATCGACCACGAAGGGACCTCGACATGTCCGTCGACCCGAACATCGACTATCACGCCCACGACCCGCAGGACGGGGAGCAGCAGTCGGAGGACCCCGCACTCCGGGAGGCGGAGGAGCTCGAGGCGCGGATGCGCCGGGCGCTGGCCACCAAGGAGGATCCGCTGCGCGACGACGAGTCCACCTCGGAGCGGCTGCGTCGCCTCGAGGCCGAGGAGTCCTCCCGCGCCGCGGACGGGGAGGCCTCGCCGTCCTGACCCGGCAGCGTGCCCGGGCCCGGATGTCGGGCCGACTTGCCACACTGGGGGCATGGACTCCACCTCCCCCGCTCTGAGGGACGAGGCGCTCGCAGCGCTCCGCGCCCTGACCGACCGCACCGATGCCACCTTCCACGACGGCCAGTTCGAGGCGATCGCGGCGCTGGTCGAGCAGCGCCGGCGCGTGCTGGTGGTCCAGCGCACCGGCTGGGGGAAGTCGGCGGTGTACTTCCTGGCCGCCCTGCTGCAGCGTCGCCGCGGTTCGGGACCGGCCCTGATCATCTCCCCGCTGATCGCGCTGATGCGCGATCAGGTGGCGGCCGCCCGGCGCGCCGGGGTGCGGGCCGAGGCGATCAGCTCGGCGAACCCCACAGAATGGGCCGCGATCGAGCAGTCGCTGGAGGCCGATGAGATCGACGTGCTGCTGGTCTCCCCGAGCGCCTGGTCAACCCTCGATTCCGCCAGGAGCAGCTGCCGCGCCTGGTGCAGCGCTGCGGTCTGCTGGTGATCGACGAGGCGCATTGCATCTCGGACTGGGGTCACGACTTCCGCCCCGACTACCGCCGGTTGCGGGACCTGGTCTCCGAGCTCGGTCCCGAGGTGCCGGTGCTGGCGACCACCGCGACGGCGAACACCCGGGTGGTGCAGGACGTCGCCGAGCAGCTGGAGGTCCAGGACGAGGGAGCCTCGCCCGTGCTCACCCTGCGCGGTGCCCTGACCCGTGACTCACTGCGGCTGGGCTGCCTCTCGCTGCCCGACGACCGGGCGCGCCTGGCCTATCTGGTGGAGCATCTGGACGAGCTGCCGGGCTCGGGCATCATCTACACCCTCACCGTCTCCGCCGCTGAGGATCTCGCCGCCCTGCTGGATCGGCCGGGGCGCCGCGTGCGCGCCTACACCGGGCGCACCGACCCGGAGGAGCGGGCCGAGCTCGAACAGGCGCTGAAGAACAACCAGGTCAAGGCGCTGGCTGCGACCAGCGCGCTGGGCATGGGCTTCGACAAACCGGATCTGGGGTTCGTGGTCCATCTGGGGGCGCCGAGCTCACCGGTGGCCTACTACCAGCAGGTGGGGCGCGCCGGTCGTGCCACCGACACCGCGGAGGTGCTGCTGCTGCCGGGCCGGGAGGACCGCGCGATCTGGGAGTACTTCGCGACCGCATCGATGCCCTCGCAGGAGAGTGCGAGCGCCGTGCTGGGCGCGCTGGCGTCCGCGGGCCAGCCGCTGTCCACCCCGGCGCTGGAGGCCCGGGTGGATGTGCGCCGCACCGCGCTCGAGCTGCTGCTGAAGGTGCTCGCGGTCGACGGCGCGGTGCAGAACGTCAAGGGCGGCTGGATCGCGACCGGGGCGCCCTGGGCCTACGACGGCCAGCGGTATGAGAACGTCGCCCGGGCACGCCGTCAGGAGCAGCAGGCGATGCTCGAGTACGAACGGCTGCAGCCCGGGGATCCGCAGCAGTGCCGGATGATGTTCCTGGCCCAGCAGCTCGATGACGTCACCGCGACGCCCTGCGGTCGCTGCGACGTGTGCGCCGGCCCCTGGTATCCCGCGCCCGGAGCGGAGCAGGGCTCGGGCGAGCCCGATACCGCCTCGCAGCAGGTCTCGGCGGTGCTGGACCGGGTGGGCGTGCCGGTGGCACCGCGGGCTCAGTGGCCGCAGGGCCTGGATCGGCTGGGGGTGCTCGGGGAGGACGGGAAGGTCCCGCGCGGGAACATCCCGGCCGCGCTGCGGGCCGAGGAGGGCCGGGCGCTGGCCCGCACCTCGGACCTCGGCTGGGCGGCGGTGCTGCGGCAGGTGCTGCGCACCGACGAGCAGGGCCGGCCGATCGACTCCGAGGTCCCGGAGGTGCTCGGACGCCGCATCATCGAGGTGCTCGCCGCCTGGGACTGGCAGCGGCGCCCCGAGGCGGTCGTCGCGATCCCCTCGATGACCCGGCCGCAGCTGGTGAGCTCCCTCGCCGCCGGGATCGCCTCCGTGGGCCGGCTCACCGACCTCGGCCGGCTCGCGCTGGCACCGCAGGCCGCTCCTCTGCGGGCGGGCGGCAACAGCGCTTTCCGCCTGGCGGACCTGTGGGACCGCTTCATGGTCACCGAGGAGCTCCGGCAGGCGCTCGCGCAGCTCGACGGCGCCCCGCTGCTGCTGGTGGACGACACCATCTCCTCGCGGTGGACCATGACGGTCGCGGCGGCCGCTCTGCGACGAGCGGGGGCCGGGCCGGTGCTGCCGCTCTCCCTGGCGCTGGAGGCCTGAGGCCGGGCCCGGACGGGCGCCGCGCCACGGTCACTGCCGGCGCATCAGTCGCCCGCCGGCTCCCGCTCGTCCGGGTCGGGCTGCTCCTCCGGCGCGAGCGCGACCGCCTCGGCGCCGCCCTCGAGCAGGGCCACGAACCCGGCCTCGTCGAGGATCCGCAGGCCCAGGTCGCGGGCCTTGGTCTCCTTCGACCCGGAGTTCTCACCGACCACCACGAAATCGGTCTTCTTCGAGACCGAGCCCGAGGCCTTGCCTCCGCGGGTGATGATCGCCTCCTTGGCGCCGTCTCGGGTGAACCCCTCCAGCCCGCCGGTGACCACCACGGTGAGCCCGTCGAGGGTCTTCACGAAGCCTTCGGCGACCTCGTCGGCCATCCGCACCCCTGAGCGGGCCCAGCCGTCGACCAGCTCGCGATGCCAGTCCACCGCGAACCACTCCACGACGGCCTCGGCGATGATCTCGCCGACCCCGTCGGTGTCGGCAAGCTGCTCGATGCTCGCCGCACGGATCGCGTCCATCGAGCCGTAGGCCGTCGCGAGCGAACGGGCCGCCGACGGGCCGACGTGGCGGATCGAGAGGGCCACCAGCACCCGCCAGAGCGGCTGCTCCTTCGCCTTCTCGAGCTCGGTCATCAGCACCTCGGTGGATTTCAGGACCACCGGCTCCCTCACCGGCTTCCAGGCGCTCTCGCGCTTGTAGTGGCGGAACTGCGGACGGGACCAGAACGCGGGCTGGATCCGCCAGTCCCCCGTCGGCTCGCCGTCGCGCCGTTCGGGCTGCCAGACGGCCACCTCCCGCAGCGCCTCGGGAGTGAGGTCGAAGAGGTCCGCGCCCGTGGTGATCACCCCCGCCTGCTCGGCAGGCAGCAACGGATCCTCCGCCTCGGTGATCCGCAGCAGCGGGACACCGTCGTTGCCGGTGGTGAGCTCTCCGTTCCTGACGACCGCGAACTGCTCGAGCTGCGTCTCGGCGAGGTCGCGGATCGGCAGGTGGATGCTGTGGCCGGCGGCGAGCGCGGCGAGCGCCTCGCCGCGGCGCTTGTCAGGATCGGTCAGCGCGATCGCGCTCTCCTCGCCGAGCGATTCGATGTCGAAGGCGCCGCGGGAACCGGCATGCTCGACCCGCCCGGTGACCTGGGCGGGGCAGTCCCGCTGATTCGGGCAGCGCCAGTCCTTGTCGCCTTCCTTCTCGGGGCGGATCTCGGTGCCGCAGGCCGGGCAGTGCGTCGGCATCACGAACGGACGCTCGCTGCCGTCGCGCAGCGACTCGACCGGGGCGAGGATCTCGGGGATCACGTCACCGGCCTTGCGCAGCACGATCGTGTCGCCGATCAGCACTCCCTTGCGCTCCACGTCGAACTGGTTGTGCAGCGTCGCCTTCTCGACCGTGGAGCCGGCGACGGTGACCGGCTCCATGATGCCGAACGGAGTGACGCGGCCGGTGCGCCCCACCTGCACCTGGATGTCCAGGAGCTTGGTGGTGACCTCCTCCGGAGGGAACTTCACCGCGGTCGCCCAGCGCGGGGCGCGGGAGGTGGAGCCCAGTGCTCGCTGCTGGGCGAAGGAGTCGACCTTGACCACGATCCCGTCGATCTCGTGCTCGAGGTCGTGTCGGTGCTCGCCGTGGTGCTCGACATAGGCCGCCACCTCGTCGATCGTGTCGACGACGGCGAAGTGGTCGCTGATGGGCAGGCCCCAGGAGGCCAGCAGCTCGTACATCTCGCTCTGGGAGTCCACGGGCGGGTCCGGCCAGGCCCCCAGGCCGTGCACCGTCAGGCGCAGCGCGGCCAGGCGCGCCTCCCCCGCTTCGCGTTCGAGCCCCTCCTTCTTCTCCAGCTGCTGCCGCAGACCGCCGGCGGCCGTGTTGCGGGGGTTGGCGAAGGTGGGGAAGCGGCGCGTCGCGGCGAGCTGCTCGCGCTGCTCGTCGAAGGCCCGGCGCCCCGTCGCCTGCCGTGACTCCCAGCGGGTGCGCGATTCGGCGACGGCGCGCTCGCGCAGCTCCACCTGGAACCCGTTGAGGCGCTCGAAGTCCGCGGTCGGCATGAACACCTCGCCGCGCACCTCGACCAGAGCAGGATGCCCGGTGCCGGTGAGTCGCTGCGGGATCCCCTCCAGACGCAGGGCGTTGACGGTCACGTCCTCACCGGTCCGGCCGTCGCCGCGGGTCGCTGCGGTGATGAGCTCGCCGTGCTCGTAGCGGAGGTTGATCGCAAGCCCGTCGATCTTCAGCTCGGTGAGGAACCGCACCGACCCGCCGAGCTCGGCGGCGGCATGGGCGCACCACTCACGCAGCTCCTCCAGCGAGAAGACGTTGTCCAAGCTCTGCATCCGCTCCGCGTGGTCGATCGTGGGCAGGCCCGCCGCGGCTGCTCCGCCGACGGTGCGGGTGGGAGAGTCCTCGGCCGCGAGCTGGGGATGATCCTCCTCGAGGGCGCGCAGCTCCTTCTCCAGCGCGTCGTACTCGGCATCGGCCATGGTGGGCGCATCGTGCTCGTAGTAGTCGGCGCGGGCCTGCTCGATCTGCGCGGTGAGCTCGGCGATGCGCTGCTGCGCACTGTGGTCGGAGGCACGGGGTTCCTGCTCATTCGTGGTCACCGGAACATTGTCGCGCACAGGAGCCGGGGCTGCCCACCTCAAGGCCCGGGTGTGGATGGCGGCTCAGGGCGCCAGACGCTCCGCCCACGCGGGCGCGATCCGCAGCAGAGCCTCCAGCGCCGACTCGTCCAGCAAGGTCGAGTTCTGCGGCTGTGCGGAGGGGTCGACGCGACCGGACTGGAGGTCGTGGGAGGCGCCCGTGTGGGCGATCACCGCGACCCCGGCGGCGTCGGCGTCGGAGTGGCCGAGCCGGCGCCAGGTCTCCAGCATCATCTCCAGCTCGGGCCCGAGGTTCCCGCCGGGGCGCGGATCCACGACCAGCTCGATCACGGCGCCGCTGTCGCAGGCCTCGGCGATGCCCTCCCACAGGGCACGGCCGGTGTCGGTGGACAGCGGCGGCAGGCGGCGCGGGGCGATCGCCATGCGACGGATGCCGGCGTCGCGGGCCGCGCGCAGCAGGCGCAGATCGGCGCCGACGCCGACGGTGACCGCATCGGGGCCCAGCCCGTACTCCTCCAGCGCGACCATCAGGATGCGCCACAGCATCCCCACCTCGGGGGCGGGGACCGGGTCGTAGCGGCGCCGCCCGGACGGGGTGGGGATCCGGCCCTCGTGGACCGCCGCCAAGGCGTCCTCGCGCAGCAGCACGTGCTGGTGTGCGCCGGGCACCCGTTCGGCCATCACGCCGAGATGCTCGACGAGGCCCTCGGCCAGCAGCATCGGCAGGTCGCGGACCGCGCCGGGATCGCCCAGCGTCCGCTCCCCCGACTGCAGAAAGGTCGCCCCGGCGAGAGTGGCCGGACCCAGCGCGGTGGTCATCAGCGGGCCCTGGTAGCCCAGCAGGGCGATCCGCGCGGCATCGAGCATCCGCTCGCGCAGCTCCCGGGCGTGCCGCCAGGCGCGTCCGGTGCCGGTGCCCAGTCGCCAGCCGTAGCTGACCAGGTCGCCGGTGGTGTCGGCGAGCAGTGCGAGGGTCGCCGGCAGCAGATGGTCGGTCTCGTCCAGGCCCAGGGCGGAGGGCAGGTAGAGCCGCGTGGCGATCTGCTCCTCGAGATCATCGCCCAGCAGGGCGCGCACCCGCATCAGGGCTGCCAGGTGCGGGTCCTCGGGCAGATCCAGGCGCAGGGACTCCTCGGGGGTGGGGGCCCGGAAGGTGCCATCGCCGGTGAGGGTGACCAGGGGCTTCATGAACGACGCTCCAGGGTGGCGGCGGCGAGGACCCGGTCGGCGTCGTAGAGGACGAGCGTCTGGCCGGGGGCGACCCCGCGGAGCGGGGTGCTGACCTCCACCCGCAGGCTGCCGTCGGCGGTCGCGGGATCTGCGGGCGCAGCGCTGGTGGTGGGGACCTCGAGGATCCGGGCGGGAATGGCCTCGCCGTGGGCACGGATCTGGGCGTGCACCTGCCGGCCCACCTCGAGCGGTTCGAAGGAGATCACCTCGGTGGCGCGCAGCTCGCGGGTGGACAGCAGCTCGGCGGCGCCGATGACCACCTGCCGGGAGGCGGGGTCGATGTCGACGACGTAGCGGGGGGCGCCGTCGGGGGCGGGCCGCTGGATCCCCAGGCCCTTGCGCTGGCCGATGGTGAACCCGTGGGTCCCGCGATGGGTGCCGAGCACGTTCCCGTCGTCATCGAGCACCTCGCCGGGCGACTCTCCGAGATGGCTCTCGAGGAAGCCGCGGGTGTCGCCGTCGGCGACGAAGCAGATGTCGTAGCTGTCGGGCTTGGTGGAGACGCCGAGGCCGCGGGCGCGCGCCTCGGCGCGCACCTCCTCCTTGGTCTCGTACTCACCCAGCGGGAACAGCGAACGGCCGACGGCGTCCGGGCCCATCACGGCCAGCACGTAGGACTGGTCCTTGGCCATGTTCCGCGAGCGGTGCAGGGAGGGGGCGCCGCTGGGGCCGTCGGCGCGGATCGAGGCGTAGTGGCCGGTGCACACGGCATCGAAGCCCAGCACCGTGGCGCGTTCGAGCAGAGAGGCGAACTTGATCCGCTCGTTGCAGCGCACGCAGGGGTTCGGGGTGCGCCCGGCGGCGTACTCGGACAGGAAGTCCTTCACGACCAGGTCGTGGAAGTCGTCCGAGAGGTCCCAGACGTAGTACGGGATGCCGATCTTCTCGGCAGCGCGGCGAGCATCGGAGGCATCCTCGACGGTGCAGCAGCCGCGGGACCCGGTGCGGGTCTGATCGCGGTTCTTCGACAGCGCCATGTGCACCCCGACCACCTCGTGGCCGGCTTCGGCGGCGCGCGCCGCCGCGACCGCGGAATCTACTCCGCCGCTCATCGCTGCCAGCACCTTCACCCCGTCCGCCTTTCCTCGTCCGGCCATCCAGTGTACGGAGCGCGGCCGCAGAGCCGAGGGGTGGGGAACGTGATGTTCGCCCCGGTGACGAAGGCGGGGACCGCGCCGGATCGCGGCGTTGCCGATACGGTCCTGCCATGGGGATGACCGCACTGACCGAGCGCCAGCAGGCTCTGCTGGCCCGGTGGCTGCCGGGCGCCGAGCTGGTGGAGGACCACAGCTGGCCGCTGGTGCAGACCACCGTGCTCCAGCTCGAGACGCCCACGCACGGCGCTGTCATCGTCAAGGCCGGCGGTCCCGCCGATCACCACCTCCGACGTGAGCTGCGCGCCCACCGGGAATGGCTCGAGCCCTGGACCCGCACCGGGCACGCCCCGCGCCTGCTCCACGCCGAGGAGGGGGCGAAGCTCCTGGTGACCGAGTTCCTCCCCGGCACACTGGTCGAAGGGCACGCCGCGCAGGACTCTCCGGATACCTACCGCCAGGCCGGGGAGCTGCTGGCCCGCTTCCACGCCCAGCACGCCGAGACCGTCGGGGACTGGCACTCCCGCCTGGCGTGCCGGGCACGGGGATGGCTCGAGCGATCCCACCGGATCAGCGACGGTGCGGTCGCAGCATTGCGTGAGGAGATCGATGGCTGGGGCTCGGACGGCGAGGTGATGCTGGTGCCGACCCATGGCGACTGGCAGCCCCGCAACTGGCTCATCGATCACGGCGAGGTCAGAGCGATCGACTTCGGGCGCGCAGATCTACGGCCTCGCGTCGAAGACTTCGCTCGGCTGGCCCGTCAGGACTTCACCCGCGATCCCCGTCTCGAGGAGGCCTTCCTGAGGGGGTACGGCCACGATCCGCGCGAGTCCGATCTGTGGCGACCCACCCTGGTGACCGAGGCGATCGGCACTGCCGTCTGGGCATTCGAGGTCGGGAACGGGCCCTTCGAGCAGGTGGGCCTGCGCCAGATCGCCCACCTGCTCGGCTGAGCGAGCCCGGGCACCTGGAGGAACCTCTCAACCTCTCAGCGCACCGACGGCGCGGGCTCGGGCGAGCGATTCGGGAAGCGCCGCCAGCAGGATCTCCACGTCACGCTCGGTGCTGGACCAACCCAGAGACAGTCGCAGCGCGCCGCGCGCGTCCTGGTCGCTCACGCCCATCGCGGCGAGCACCGAGCTGGCCTGGGTCACCCCGGCCGAGCAGGCGGAGCCGGCCGAGCAGTCGATCCCGCGCTCATCGAGCAGGAAGAGGAGGGCGTCCGTGTCTGCGCCGGGGAAGACTGCGTGCACGATGTGGGCGGACTGCGGGGTGCCCTCAGCGAGGGTGAAGCGCGCCTCCGGATCGATCTCCCGGATCCCCGTCCGGAGCTTCGCAGCCAGACCGCGCAGCCGCGCGGACTGCTCCTCGCGCTCGGCGAGCGCCTCCTCGAGCGCGGCGGCGAAGGCGGCGGCGTGGGCGGCGTCCAGCGTCCCCGAGCGCACCCCGCGCTGCTGTCCCCCGCCGGTGCTGAACGCGGCGAAGGGCACCTCGGGGCGCGCTACCAGCGCCCCCACCCCGACCGGCGCGCCGAGCTTGTGCCCGGACAGCGACATCAGGTCCACGTCGTCCCAGCGCGGCAGCGGCACGTGTCCCGCGCCCTGCACCGCATCGGTGTGCACCAGGGTGCCGTGCTCGCGGGCGAGAGCGGCCAGCGCGGCGATGTCCTGGACGGCGCCGGTCTCGTTGTTCACCAGGGCGGCGCTGACCACGCCCACCGTGCGGTCGGCCAGCGCGTCCTCGATGCCCTGCCGGTGCAGTGCCCCGGTGCCGTCGACCTCGAGCTCGCGCACCTCGAACCCGGCCGGCCCTGCCGAGGCGCCCGTCGGCAGGGAGCGGGCGGTGGCGAGCACGGCGGGGTGGTCCGTCGCGGCCACCGCGACGGTGGTGCGCGAGGGATCCCGCTCGCGCAGGCCCTGGGGGACGGCGCGCAGGGCGAGGTTGTCCGCCTCGGTGCCGCCTGAGGTCATGAGCACCCAGCTGCGCGGCACGTCCAGCAGGGCGGCGATCCGTGCCAGGGCCTCGTCGAGCACGGCGCGTGCGCGCCGGCCCGAGGTGTGCACCGACGAGGGGTTCCCCCGCACCGTGGAGGCCTCGAGGAAGGCATCCAGCGCTGCCGGCCGCAGCACCGTGGTCGCGGCGTGGTCGAGGTATGCCCGCGCGTCACTGTCCTCCGTCGTCATCGGGGTCCCCCTCTCGCTCTTCACCACGGCTGGACCGGGTCGTCGCTGGTCTGACCGGGATCCTCGTCGCCGTCACCGCCCTGCGCATCGCGATTGCGCTGCTCGAGCTCGTCGTCCTTCTGCTCCTGTTCCGAGTCGCCGTCGGTGGGAGCCTCCTCCTCGGGTCCGTCATCCTCGGGATCCTCCCGGGTGGGGTCGCCGGGGTCCTGCTGGCCGGGGGTGCCGCCCTCTTCCTCGCCGCCTTCCTCGCCGCCGCGGGCGTCGGGATCGTTGCCGGCCTCCTCATCGGCCTCGCGACGCTTCTCCTCGACCCGCTCTCCGTTGTCCTCGGTGGTCTCGGAGTCCTCGTTGCCGGATCCGGAGCCGCCGCCCTGGCCCTCGCCCTCGCCCTCGCCGCCTCCGCCGCCGCCGGCGCAGGGGGCCAGCAGCTGCTCGGCCTCGAAGAGCCGGTCGGCACGCTGCTGCGGATCCTCGAGCAGATCCGCCTGGCGCTCGATGGAGATCGCGAGGTTGTTCAGGATCTTGCACTGGGCATGCAGCGGGGAGTTCAGGTCGCTGTGCGAGGTCCACTCCTGAAGTGCGGTCCGCAGCTCCTCCTCGGCGGCGGCGTCCTGCCCCTGCTGCAGCAGGGCGGTGCCCTTGGACAGGTGGGGCAGGTACGGCTCGAACCAGTTGGCGAACTCCACCGGGCCCAGGCGCTCCACAGCGGCGGGATAGTCCCCGCCCTCATAGGCCTGCAGGTGCGTCGCCTGGGTGATCGGCATCGAGACGAAGCGCACCGCCAGCAGGGCCAGCAGCAGGATCAGCGGCGAGAGGACCGTCAGGGTGATGATCCTGGTCAGCCGCAGCCGTTTCACGTTCAGCCCGAAGTTCTTCGGGCTGCCGCTCGGGTCCTGCCTCGGAGGTCTGCTCATCTCTGCGCTCCTGAGATGTCGTAACGGTCGAGCTTGCGCGGGAGGCGGTAGGTCATCTCCCCCAGCTCCCAGATCAGCAGCGCGGCCAGCGGGATCGACGCGATCCAGTACCAGTCCTGATAGCTGGCCACACGGCGCCGCGACTCGCTCGGGACCGGGCGCAGCGTGATCCCCTCCATGGTGCCCTCGATCGGCGCCTCGGGATCCTCGCGGTGGAGATAGGGGACGCCGAGCTCCCCGGCGATGGTCTCCAGCTGCTCCGGATCGATGCGCGAGATGCCCTTCTGGCCGCCGGGGCCGGTGATGTACTCGCCGTCGTCGTCGCCGCCCTCGGCCTTCATCGGCCCGCCCTCCGCAGTGCCGTAGCCGAGCACCGCGCCGCCGTCGACGAAGCCCGCGGCCGCGCTGAAGGACTCCGAGTCCTTCCCGTCGGTGTTCTCACCGTCGGCGAGGAAGTACACCAGCACGCTCGAGTCGGGATCATCCCGCTTCGCCTCGGAGATCTCCACCATCAGCGGCGTCAGCGCACGGTCGATGTTGGAGCCCTGCGAATAGGCGGTGGGCTCGGTGGTGAGGGTATCGATCCAGGCCTTCGCGGCCCCGGCATCGGTGGTCAGCGGCAGCTGCTTCGTGGCGGTGGAGTCGAAGGCGATGATCGAGTAGCGCGCCCCCTCTGTCATCCCCATGATCCGCGTCATGTCCGCCTTCACCCCGTCGAGCCGCGGCTGATCACCCGCGTAGTCCTCGGCGTTCATCGAGCCGGTGCGGTCCACGACGAAGAACACGTTGGCGTTCATCCGCTCGGTCTGTTCGCCGTCGATCGGGGTGACCGGCCGCAGCGCCACCGCCAGCAGCAGCAGCACCATCAGCAACCGGCGCCCCCACATGATCCGCTGACGCGGACGGCGCACCAGCAGCACCACGGACAGAGTCACCATCGCGGTGAACAGCGGGATCAGGGCCCACAGTGGCATCAGGAGCTCGAGATGCATCAGCGGGCCCTCCATCCCAGCACCAGGATCCCCAGCAGGCTGAGGAAGGTGAGCACGAAGCCGACCCCGGGATGGTCCGTCCTCACCACGGTCGGGGTCGCTCCCATCACCTCGGCCTGCGTCTTCTGGATCTCGTTGATGATCGAGGGGATCGCCTCCGGATCGGAGGACTCGTACAGCGCGCCGTCCTGGTCCTCGGTGGCGGTCTCGAGCTCCTCGAAGCATTGAGGCCCGCACTCGAAGGCCCCGGGATAGAAGGTGTACAGGTCGATCTCCCGCTCGGCGACCCGCTCGGTCGCCTCCTGGAGCGAGAAGATCGGATCGCCGTTGACCTCGTTGTCGGTCGCGAAGATGATCGATCTAGAACGGTCCTCGTCCGCCCGATCGAAGACCTGTGCGCAGGAGGCGAGGCCGTCGGGCACGACCGAGGCCTCGTTCGGGATGCCACGGGTGCCCTCGACGAACTCCACGTACTGGCGCACCTTGTCCTCGGAGTAGTCCCGATTGCCCAGGCGGTACTCGAACTCGTCGAAGTCGATCGCCTCGGCGCCGGCCTCCAGCTCCCGCTGGATGAGGTCGTAGTCGTTGGTCAGCGGGAAGACGAGACGACTGGTCGAGTTGAAGATCGACAGCGCGACGCGCTCCCCGTCGAAGGTGTCCACCAGCTGCGCGAAGGTCTCGAGGATCTCGGCGTCGTACTCGTACATCGATCCGGAGATGTCCAGGCACAGCACGATGTCCCGGGAGGAGAAGTCCGGGGTCTGGATGCGCTCGCTGGCGATCCGGCCCGACAGCACCGAGGCTGCGATCACCGCGAGCGCGACCACGCCCACCTGGAGCACCCGCACCACGCGCGCGGTGCGCTGGGCCCGCAGGAAGCTCGGGATCCTCTCCATGTAGCGGGAGTTCGCCACCAGCACCGGGGAGCGGCGCATGGCCCGCCGGTTCCAGAACGTGATCGCCCAGACGGCGAGCGCGGCCACCAGCAGCAGCCCCGTGACCCACCAGAAGATCATGACCACGTGCGGATCACCTCCCTCGCCCGACGCACGGATTCGAGCAGGTCGTGATCAGAGGACATCGCGAAGTCGGGCTCGTACAGATCTCCGATCAGCTCACCGACGGACCGGGTGCGCGGATCGGCCAGCAGCGTCGCCAGATCCTGGCTGGTGACGTCGTGGCCGGTGGTGCGACGCACGAAGCGACGCATCACCCCGGTGAGCTCGTGGTGCCCGTCCCGGCCCCCAGCTGCCCGTCCTCATAGCGGTCGGCGATGTCGTTGACCGCGCGGAGGAACTCCGCCTTGAGCGCCTCGACGTCATCGGGGCGGCGGCGATAGGCGATCCGCTTCTCGATGGCGCGGGTGATCTTCAGGGTGCTCACGATCAGCGTGATGATCACCAGCACGCACAGCACGGCCAGGATCACCCAGGCGATCGAGTACTGGGGCGGGGTGATGATCTCCGGCGGTGCGGGATCCGCCAGCAGTCCGAGCCCCGCGCCGAGCAGGTCAGGAACGAGCATTGCGATACTCCCTCGACCGCAGCAGGGCGATCATGTCGTCCACGACGGTGGTCTCCCCCTGGGTGAGCATGTGGCTGATGTGCAGGCGGTCCAGCATCTCCGCGATGCCCTGCCGGCGCGCGTTCCGATAGGCCTCGACATCATGCGCGACGCGCTTCGAGGTCCGCGCCAGGGAGGCGATCTCCCGCGGGGAGTCCACATCGACCACGTCGTGGTCGAGTGCGGAGCCCTGCAGCGGGTCGGCGTCGGCGATCCGGATCACCATCACGTCATGCCGGGTCGTCAGCCGACGCAGCAGCGTGAAGTCCTCGACGCTCGGATGGGCCTCGTCGGTGATGATCGTCATCAGCGTGGGCCGGGCGGTGACCCGGAAGGCGCGCTCCAGCAGCCAGGCGCTGTCCGCCTCCCCGGCCGCGGTGGTGGTCGCCTGCTGGGCGGTGCGCAGCAGCAGCTCGAGGTGGCCGTCGCTCGATCGTGCCGGCAGCTGGATCGGCTGGTCGTCGTGGCCCGCGACCATGCCCACGAGGTCACCGTTCTTCTGCGCGAGGAAGCAGACCATCCCGGCGGCCAGGATCATCGCGTCGCGCTTGGAGCTGCCGTCGGCAGCGGTCGCAGCCATCGCCGAGGAGGTGTCCACGACGACCGACAGGTGCCGCACCCGCTCCTCGTTGAACTGCCGGATCAACGGTTCTCCGGACCGGGCCGTGGCCTTCCAGTCGATGTCGGAGATCTTGTCCCCGGGCTGGTAGTACTTCAGGTCATCGAAGTCCTCGCCGCTGCCCTTGAACAGCGAGCGTCCGCGACCCTGGATGAGCCCGCGCGCCCGGTTGGAGGTGTGCAGATCCACCCGTGCCTTGACGCGGGTCAGCAACGAGGTGGCCATGGGGTGGTGTCGCGCTCCGTCCTTCTCGTCCTGCTCGTCGTTCTTGTCCTGCGCGTCGTTCAGGGCATCGGCACGGCGTGGAAGACCGCGTCGATGATCTGCTCGGGCTTGATGCCGCTGGCCAGTGCGTCGAAGGTGAGCACCAGACGGTGACGCAGCACGCCGTACCGCATGGCGCGCACATCATCGGGAGTGACATAGTCCCGCCCCTGCAGGAGCGCGTGGGCCTGCGCCACCCGCATCAGCGCGAGAGAGCCGCGGGGGCTCGCACCGACCCGCACCGACTGGGTGAGGTTCGGCACCGGGCGGGGACCGGAGCCGCGAGTGGTGAACACCAGATCGATGATGTAGCGCTTGACCGCCGGGTCCACGTACACCTGGTCGACCATCGCCTGCAGGAAGCGCACATCCTCGAGCGTCACCGTGCCCACGGCCTGCCGCGGCCCGGTGAGGCTGCCCGCAGTGGAGCGGTCCAGGATCTCGTGCTCCTCGGCCGGGCGCGGATAGGTCAGGATCTCCTTCATCAAGAAGCGATCCATCTGCGCCTCGGGGAGGACGTAGGTGCCCTCCTCCTCGATCGGGTTCTGGGTGGCCAGCACCATGAACGGGTCCGGCAGGCGATAGACCTCGCCGCCGATGGAGGTCTGCCGCTCCTGCATCGCCTCGAGCATCGCGGACTGCGTCTTCGCGCTGGAACGGTTGATCTCGTCCAGCAGGACCACGTTGGCGTGCACCGGGCCCAGCTGGGTGGTGAAGGTCCCCGAGCCGTAGTTGAAGATCTGAGTGCCGATGATGTCGTTGGGCATCAGGTCCGGCGTGCACTGGATGCGGGCGAAGGAGCCGGTGATCGACGAGGCCAGCGCGCTGGCCGCGGTGGTCTTCGCCAGTCCCGGCACCGATTCGAGCAACACGTGCCCGCCGGCCGCGAGGGCGGCCAGCAGGGTCAGTCGCAGGTTCTCCTGCCCGACCACGCGGGAATGGAAGACCCCGGTGATGGTGTTGATGATCGCACCGCTGCGTTCGAGGTCGGCCGGGGAGACCGCAGGGCCGGACGGGGCGAAGTCGCCGGGACGGCGCGCGGCCGCTGGGCGCCCAGGCCCCGACGCGGAGGACGCCGACGGCGCAGGGTGCGCTGCGGGTCGGGCCAGGTCCCGGGGCTGCTGGCTGGGTGGGTTGCTCATGCGCTGCGGTTCCCCCGTCGTGCGTTCTGCTCGTGCGGCTGATGCCGCTGATCCGTCCATCGCATGACCGGCGCCCGCGGCCCTCCCCCGAGAAGGCCGGAGGCCACGATGGCCCTGGCCGTGCGGAGCGGTCCAGCGGAACGGTCGTGCGGCTGTGTCCTGCGGGTGGGCCCTGCCCGTCGGCGACGGATCGGGGACCACCGCGACGATCCTAGCGGCACTGGTCACCCCGGAGGCCATCCACGCGCGGGCGATGGCAGAATGCCCGGGTGCCAGCAGACCGTGCGACTCCCCCCGTCGCCCCCACTTCCCCCGGCCTCGTCGTGGACCCGCAGGGCCGCGGGACCTTCGCCGTCGCCGCCCCACGCGCCCACAGCGTGGACCTGTGCATCCGCAGGGGTGCGGCCGAGCACCGGCAGCGGCTGCGCAACGTCGACGGTGGCCTGCATTGGGACCACGTGAGCGGGATGACGCCGGGCACCAGGTACGGGCTGCGCGTGGACGGCCCCTGGGACCCGTCTGCCGGGCTGCTGTGCAACCCGAAGAAGCTGCTGCTGGACCCGTGGGCGCGCGGCGTCTCCCATTCCTCACCGCTGCTGAGCTCGTTCTTCCCCTTCGAGGTCGACGCGATGCTCGACCGCATCGGCGACTCTGCACGCCATGACGGGACCGACAGCGGCGACGATGCACTGTGGTCCGTGGTCGTCTCCGATGCCTTCGACTGGCAGGGCGATCTGCGCCCGCTCGTGGACTGGGGCTCCACCGTGCTGTACGAGATGCATGTGAAGGGGTTCACCCAGCTGCACCCCGAGCTGCCTCCCGAGCAGCGCGGCACCTACGCGGGCCTCGGCCATCCGGCAGTGACCAGCTACCTGCGCAGCCTCGGAGTGACCAGCATCGAGCTGCTGCCGATCCATGCGGCGATGGACGAACCGCATCTGACCCGGCTGGGGCTGAGCAACTACTGGGGATACTCGACGCTGTCGTACTTCGCCCCGAACCCGTCACTGGCCACCGCGGCCGCCCAGAGCGCCGGAGCGCAGGCCGTGGTCGACGAGGTCAGGACCATGGTGCGCAGCCTCCACGCGGCCGGCTTCGAGGTCATCCTCGACGTGGTCTACAACCACACCGCCGAGGGCGGGGCCGACGGCCCCTCCCTCTCGCTGCGGGGCCTGGACAACCTCGAGTACTACTGGACCGACCACGGTCGGTTCTTCGACGTCACCGGGACCGGTGGCACGCTCGACCCGCGCTCGGTGCATGTGATGGACCTGATCCTCGCCTCTCTGCGCTACTGGGTCCAGGAGATGCACGTGGACGGCTTCCGCTTCGATCTCGCGGCGACGCTGGGGCGCGACGACCGCGGATTCCGCGCCGATCATCCGCTGCTGCGCGCGATCGCCACCGATCCCGTGCTGCGTGGCGTGAAGCTGATCGCCGAGCCCTGGGATGTGGGCACCGGCGGCTGGCAGACCGGCAGCTTCCCGGTGCCCTTCGCGGAATGGAACGACGCCTTCCGCGACGACGTGCGCGCCTTCTGGCTCTCCGACCGGGCGATGCGCGAGAGATCAGGGGACGACGCGATCGGCGGGGTCCGGGATCTGGCGACCCGGCTCGCCGGATCCAGTGATCTGTTCACCGCGAGCGACCCGCTGGAGCTGCCGGAGGGGCGCAGCCTGCGCTCGCCCTGGGCCTCGCTGAACTATGTCACCGCCCACGACGGATTCACCCTGCGGGACCTCACCGCCTACGAGACCAAGCGCAACGAGGCCAATGGCGAGGACAATCGCGATGGGACCTCCGACAACCGCTCCTACCACCACGGCCACGAGGGCGAGCTCCCGCCGCGCGCTGCAGGCGCCCCAGAGATCGAGGCCGCCCGTCGGCGCACTGCGCGGAGCATCCTGGCCACGCTGCTGCTCGCCTCCGGCACCCCGATGCTCACCGCCGGCGACGAGCGGATGCGCACCCAGCAGGGCAACAACAACGCCTACTGCCAGGACAATGAGATCTACTGGATGAACTGGGCCCGCAATCCCCGCATCGATGCCCTGCGGGAGACGGTGACCCGGCTGCTCCAGCTGCGCGGCGAGCACCCACAGCTGCGCGCCCCGCACTTCCTGCGCCCCGCGGATCCCGCCTGCCTGGACGCGGATCAGGTCGCCTGGTTCGATGCCGAGGGCCGTCCGATGACCCACGAGGACTGGATGGATCCCTCCCAGCATCTGCTGGCGATGCTCCGGCCCGCGGTCCGGGGACGCGAGGGGGCTGAGCACCTGCTGGTGCTCCTCTCCTCGGAGTCGGAGACGGTGCGGGTCGCGCTGCCCGGCGCTCCCTGGCCGCAGGGCAGCGCCCGCGTGCTGCTGGACACCGCGCTGGAGACTCCCGAGGATCTGCCCCTCTCCCCGCTGACCGATCGAGCGGTCCTGGTCGCGCCTGGTGCGGTGGTGGTCCTCGGGATCGCACCCGAGACCGCAGAGGGGTCCCTGAAGCGGCTATCGTGAGGGCAGTCACCGCGACCGTCGCGCAGCACCTCGTCCAGGACGAGTGCTCAGGCAGGAGGGCACATGTCCGAGACCACAGACCTCACGGGGCTGGGAGCCGGCATCGGCCGGATCCCGATCATGGGCGTGCAGCCGGTGGTCGATGACGGGCGCTTCCCGGCCCGCTGCGTCGCGGGCGAGACCGTCACGGTCAGCGCCAACGCCTTCCGCGAGGGGCACGATGCGATGGGCGTCCAGCTGGTGCTCGCCTCGCCCGACGGCCAGGAGCATCGGCAGAGCCTGCGCTGCGTCAATCCGGGGCTGGACCTGTGGGAGACCACCATCCAGCCCGCAGATACCGGGCACTGGAGCTTCCGGATCGAGGCGTTCTCCGCGCCCTACGACAGCTGGGTCCACACCGCCGAGGTGAAGATCCCCGCCGGCATCGACACCGACCTGGTCTGCGCCGAGGGCGCCCTCGTGCTGCGGCAGGTGCTCGCCGAGATCGAGGCCGGTGCCCGCCCGTCGGCCGACGGACCGGTGGTGCGCGCCGCGCTGGAGAGCCTGCGAGCCCCGGGGCTGCCGGCCTCCGCCCGGGTGGCCCCGGCACTGGCCGCGGACCTGCGCGGTGTCCTCGCTGAGCGTCCGCTGCGTGATGGCGTGACCGTCTCCGGCCCGTACTCCCTGATCGTCCAACGCCGGCGAGCGCTGTACGGCTCCTGGTACGAGTTCTTCCCCCGCTCCGAGGGTGCTCACTTCGACCCCGAGCACGGCTGGTCCTCCGGCACCTTGCGCACCGCCGCCCGTGCCCTGGACCGGATCGCCCAGATGGGCTTCGACGTCGCCTATCTCACCCCGATCCACCCGATCGGCTCGACCTTCCGCAAGGGCCGCAACAACACCCTGGACCCACAGCCCGGGGACCCCGGCTCCCCCTACGCGATCGGCTCGGCCGAAGGGGGCCACGACGCGATCCATCCCGAGCTGGGCACCCTGGAGGACTTCGACGCCTTCGTGGCCCGGGCTCGACAGCTCGGCCTCGAGGTGGCGATGGACATCGCCCTGCAGTGCTCCCCCGACCATCCCTGGGTCACCGAGCACCCGGAATGGTTCACCGTGCGGGCCGACGGCACCATCGCCTATGCGGAGAACCCGCCGAAGAAGTACCAGGACATCTACCCGCTGAGCTTCGACACCGACTACGAGGGGCTGTACGCCGCGATCCGGGACATGCTCGAGCACTGGGTCGCGCACGGGGTGACGCTGTTCCGCGTCGACAATCCCCACACCAAGCCGGTGCGCTTCTGGGAGGAGCTGCTCGCGGAATTCGACCAGAAGCATCCAGAGGTGATCTTCCTGGCCGAGGCGTTCACCCGGCCCACGATGATGCACACCCTGGGCAAGGTCGGCTACCACCAGAGCTACACCTACTTCACCTGGCGCGAGAGCGCGCAGGAGCTGCGCGAGTACCTCGAGGAGCTGGTGGAGTCGGCACCGTACATGCGGCCCAGCTTCTGGCCCACCACCCACGACATCCTCACCCCGTACATGAGCTCCGGCGGTCGCAGCGCTTTCGTGCTGCGGGCGATCCTCGCCGCCACCCTGGTCCCCACGTGGGGCATCTACAGCGGGTACGAGCTGGTCGAGGACGTGCCCCGGCCGGGAGCCCAGGAGCAGATCGACAACGAGAAGTACGAGTTCAAGCCCCGCGACTATGCCGGTGCTCTCGCCCGCGGGCAGAGCCTCGAGCCGCTGCTGGGGACGCTGAACCGGATCCGTCGTGAGCATCCTGCGCTGCAGACCCTCACCACCATCCGCTTCCATGAGGCCGACGACGAGCAGGTGCTGGTCTTCTCCAAGCACCTCGATGCCGCCGCGAGCGGCACCGGCTCGCCGGACACGGTGCTGGTGGTCTCCCTGACCGCCCATGACCGCGATGCCTCCACCTCCGTGCACCTGGACCTCGATGCCCTCGCCGTGGGCGAGGCCTTCGAGGTGGAGGACCTGCTGACCGGCGAACGGTTCAGCTGGGGGCGCGACCCCTTCGTGATCCTGAGCGCGGCCGACCGGCCCGCCCATGTCCTGCGGATCATCCACCCAGAGGAGAGCTGACATGACCGAGACTCCCGACCGTCCCACGGCCACCACCCCGGCAGCTCGGCCCCTCACCGCGGCGGTGATGCCGCTGGGTGAGCACGAGCTGGGAGCCACCGCGACCGGCAGCTATCACGAGCCGCATTCGGTGCTGGGTGCCCACGAGTACGAGGGCGGCTTCACCGTCCGCACGCTGAAGCCCTTCGCCCATGAGGTCGCCGTGGTGCTCCCCGAGGGCGGCACCGTCGCCATGGAGCACGAGTACGACGGCATCTGGGTCGCCGTGGTCGAGCGCAGCGAGCTCGCTTCCCACCGGATCCGGGTGACCTGGTCCCCGCAGGCCGAGCCAGTCGAGGTCGAGGAGCCGTACCGCTTCCCGCCGACCCTCGGAGAGCTGGACCTCCACCTCATCCATGAGGGTCGCCACGAGGAGCTGTGGCAGGCGCTGGGCTCGCATGTGCGCAGCGTCGATAGCGTGGAAGGCACCTCGTTCACCGTCTGGGCGCCGAATGCCCGCGCGGTGCAGGTCGTCGGCGCCTTCAACGGCTGGGATGGTCGCCTGCACGCTCTGCGCTCCCTCGGCGCCTCCGGGGTCTGGGAGATCTTCGTCCCGGGAATCGGGGACGGCGAGATCTACAAGTACCGGATCCTGGGGGCCGACGGAGTCTGGCGCGACAAGGCCGATCCGATGGCTCGCTACGCGGAGGTCCCGCCGGCGACCGGCTCCGTGGTGACCACCAGCGACTTCGAGTGGACCGACGATCGCTGGCTGGCCGAGCGCGCGGCGCAGGATCCGCTCGCCTCGCGGATGTCGGTCTACGAGGTGCACCTGGCCAGCTGGCGGCCGGGCCTGGGCTACCGGGACCTCGCGACGGAGCTGACGGACTACGTCACGGAGATGGGCTTCACGCATGTGGAGCTCATGCCGGTGGCGGAGCACCCCTTCGGCGGCTCCTGGGGGTACCAGGTCACCGGGTACTACGCGCCCACCTCCCGCCTGGGCACGCCCGACGAGCTGCGCCATCTCATCGACACCCTCCACAACGCCGACATCGGCGTGATCCTGGACTGGGTGCCCGCCCATTTCCCCAAGGACGAGTGGGCCCTGGGCCGCTTCGACGGG
Organism: Brachybacterium avium; assembly: GCF_002216795.1. Taxonomy (NCBI): domain Bacteria; kingdom Bacillati; phylum Actinomycetota; class Actinomycetes; order Micrococcales; family Dermabacteraceae; genus Brachybacterium; species Brachybacterium avium. The sequence goes on from NZ_CP022316.1 coordinate 428,648, forward strand.
ACGCCGCTGTACGAGCACGCCGACCCGCGCCGCGGCGAGCACCCCGACTGGGGCACGTACATCTTCGACACCGGGCGCAACGAAGTGCGCAACTTCCTGGTCGCCAACGCCTGCTACTGGCTGGAAGAGTTCCATGTCGACGGCCTGCGGGTCGACGCCGTCGCCTCCATGCTGTACCTCGACTACTCTCGTGAGGACGGGCAGTGGGTCCCCAACCGCCACGGCGGGAGAGAGGACCTGGAGAGCATCGCGTTCCTGCAGGAGGCGACCGCCACTGCATACAAGCGGGCCCCGGGCATCGTGATGATCGCCGAGGAGTCCACCTCGTTCCCCGGCGTCACCCGTCCCACCGACGCGGGTGGCCTGGGCTTCGGCTTCAAATGGAACATGGGCTGGATGCACGACACCCTCGAGTACCTCGGGCAGGATCCGATCCATCGCCAGTACCACCACGGCGAGATGACGTTCTCGATGGTCTACCAGTACTCCGAGAACTTCGTGCTGCCGCTGAGCCATGACGAGGTCGTGCACGGCAAGGGATCTCTGCTGCGCAAGGCCCCGGGCGACGACTGGCAGCAGGCGGCGACGCTGCGCACCTACCTGGCCTTCCAGTGGACCCATCCGGGCAAGCAGCTGGTCTTCATGGGCATCGAGTTCGCCCAGGGCACCGAGTGGTCCGAGCAGGCGGGGCTGCCGTGGTGGCTGCTGGAGTACCCGCTGCACCGCGGCACCCAGCAGCTGGTGAAGGATCTCAACGCCGTGCAGGCGGAGTTCCCCGCGCTGTACGAGCGAGATCAGGATCCGGGCGGCTTCGAATGGCTGATCGGGGACGACGCGGCCCACAATGCGCTGTCCTATGTGCGGCGGGACGAGGCCGGCGACCCGGTGGTCGTGGTCGTGAACTTCTCGGCGCAGCCCTGGCACGAGTACCGCATCCCCCTGCCCGAGGGCGGGACCTGGCTGGAGGTGCTCAACTCCGACTCCCCCGTGTACGGCGGCAGCGGGGTCGGGAACCTGGGCCGGGTCCACGCCGAGCAGCTGCCCCTGCACGACCGCGACCACTCGGTGCGCCTGACCGTGCCGCCGCTGGCCGCGGTGATCCTCGTCCCCGAGCGACTGCGGGAGGACTGACCGCCCTCGGGCCCGGACGCAACGGTCACCGCACGGTCATGCGCACCGCAGATCCGACGAGGGATCCGGCGCGCCCATGGACTGTGCGGTGACCTGTGTCGCCTGTTCCCAGATGGGCCCGGGAGATCAGAACAGCAGGTTCGCGAGCCGCTTGCGGGCCGGGGCCACACGCGGATCCGCGGGCCCCGCCACCTCGAACAGCTCCAGCAGCCGGGAGCGCACGGCGTCCTTGGTCTCCTGATCCGCTCCGCGCAGCAGATCGAGCAGGCGCCCGAAGGCATCATCGACGTGGCCGCCGATCATATCGAGATCTGCGACCAGCAGCTGCGCGCCCAGGTCCTCGGGCCGCTGAGCCGCCGCCTCCCGCGAGGCCGCGAGATCCGCATCCTGGGTACGACGCATGAGGGAGACCGTGGCCAGACCCGCCTTCGCCTCCGCATCGGCCGGGCTCTCCTGCAGCTGCTTCCGGTACGCCGTGACGGCAGCATCGAGATCACCGCGCTCGATCGCCTCATAGGCCTCGGCGATCAGCGGCGGCAGCGGCTCCTCCTGCGGCTCCTGGGCCGCGCCCTCGCCTTCGGGCAGCTCCATGCCCTGCTGGCGTGCGACCTCCACCACCTGGGTGAGGAGGTTGTCGATCTCTGCCTCGGGGATCACCGACTGGACGATCGGCTGGAGCTGCCCCTGGATCAGCAGCAGCAGGGTGGGCAGCTGCTGGACGCGCAGGGCTCCGGCGATCTGCTGCTGGCTGTCCGCATCGACGATGCCCAGACGGATCGCTCCGCCCTTGCCGTCGACAGCACGGCGCAGCCCGGTCAGGAACTGTTCCGACTCCGGCACTCGAGCGCTGGTGACCAGCAGCAGGGTGGGGATCTGCTGGGAGTCGGCGATGAGCTGCTCGAGCCCCTGCTCGGTGACGGCGACCTCGTGGAGGGACGGCGTACCGGCGGAGGCCGTCCCGCCCGCCGCAGCTCCGGCGGGCTGCTTCAGCGCGGCGAGGTCGATGATTCCGTACGGATCGGTCACAGGTGAACTCCTTCGATGACTTCGGGACGCCCCCAGTCTAAGGAGTCCGCCCGAGGGCGCGCTGTGGCGCTCCGGTCACTCGCCGGTGGCGCTGAGCGCGGTCTGGGTCGCGCCGATCGGCTGGATCTGGCCGCCGGCATCCGCCGAGGGGATGAACAGGGCGATATGGGTGCCGAACTTCCGGATGAACTCGGAGGTGAACTCCTTCTTCCCGATCACCTTGGTGTACTTGTTCTCCTCGGCGTAGCGCATGGTGGCACCATCCTTGATGCTCACCTTGCGGGTGGACAGCAGCGTCGCCATCACGATCGCGCCGCCGTCATCCGTGCGCACCCCGGCGAACTCCTCCGACTGCACGGAGAAGGACTCGTGGATGGTCGCCGCCTCGTCCCACTCGACGCCCGCGTTGAGCTCCTCGCGCTCGGTCTGGATGCGCTCGTGGGTCGCGGTCTGGAACGGGTTCTCCGCCAGCTGGTCCTCAGGATCTTTGTCATCGCCGGCGGTGAGCACATCGGCGTACAGCGCCAGCGCCTCCTGCGGCGTCATCACGAGGCCCTTGCTGTCCGGGGTGACCTGCTCCGAACCCACCACGGCATTCGCCACCATCGGCATCTCGATGCCCACGGCCTGCTGGGCCCAGCCCCACGCGGAGTACGGGGATTTCGCGTCGGCCTGCTGCAGGGCCACGAAGTACGGCACTCCCTCCTCGGTGGAGTCCTCGACCAGGGCCATCGCCACTCGCGGGAATTCTGCGGTCACCGAGGTCATGGGCACCAGGAGCTCGGCGCCGGGGACCGTGAGCTCTTCGGCCCATTCCTCGGCCTTCTCGATCATCTCGTAGGCCGCGGTGCGGAACTCGGCAGCGGAACCGGAGACGCGCGGAGCGAGCTTCTTCGCCTTCAGCGCCTTGTCCGCGGCGACGACAGCCGTATTCACCTCCGGCACGATGCTCGTGAGCTGCTCGGTGGTCTGGACAGGGGTCGGTTCGGCGAGCTCCTTGCCCGTGGGCGGAGCTGCGGGCGGCTCGACCTCGGAGCCGCAAGCGGCGAGGAGACCCGTGGCGAGCAGGCTGCCCGCTCCCAGGAAGAGGCCGCGACGGCCGACGGGGCGAGTGCTCATCATGAGATCCTTCCGCGCACTGCGGCGCAGTTCGTGGCGGGTCATCGCTGCTCGTCCTCTTCGTCCTCGACGACATCGATCTGCTCGGTCCGGTCCTCGGGAACAGGCGTGCTGGTCTCGTCCGTGGTGTCGGTTTCGTCCGAGGCGTCGTCCTCGGCGCCATCGGCGTCGGCGTCGGCGTCGGCGTCGGCGTCGGCGTCGGCGTCGGCGTCGGCGGGAGTATCGGCGTCCTCGCTGCTGCGTCCCGAGCCGGCTCCCAGCGCCCACACGCTCTCCTCACGGGGCTCCTGTCCTGGCGCGCCGAGCAGGGGGTCGCCGCCGGACGCGTCGACCGCGGGGCTGTGCGGGGAGGCCTCGGCAGCGGCGGCACCCGCGGCAACCGGCACGGCGGCCGCCTCGGCAGTGGCCTGCGGTGCATCCTCGACGACCTCGAACTCATCCTCGTCACGGCGCCGGCCACCGAGCGAGACCACCAGCAGCACGAGGCCGATCACAGCGATCGCCGCACCACCCGCGTAGGCGAAGGGCACCCACTCGTTCTCTGCATCGTTCGGCCAGGTGATGGAGATCTTCTCGGCCCCGGGCTCGGTGCCGTCGGTGACGATCAGCAGGGAGCGGTAGACCTGCTCGTGCTCGCCGTTCTCCGCGGCCCAGAACTCGGCGACGTCGAGCGAGTAGGGGCTCGGCGCCGTGTCGACGGTGCGCCAGAGGTCCGAGGTGGTGGGATCGGTCAGCTCATCCGCGCCGTCCGGGTTCACCTCCTGGGTGCTGAGCGTGGCCCAGTCGCTCGCCCCCGTGATGCGGGTGAAGTGCACGTCCTCGAGGTAGGCCTCGATGTCACCGCCGCCGGCGGTGATCACGGAGATGTCTGAGGCGCCTTCGATCACGAGCTCACCCTGCTCACCTCCCACGTACAGCACACCGGGGTCGATGACCACAGCGGGCCCGGCGTCGGAGAGGTCCACCGTGGCGGTGGTCTCGGTCTCGGGGGCCCAGGTGGTCTCACCCAGGCGGCCCAGCACGAGTCCGGTCAGGCCGATCAGGACCAGGAGGACGGCCAGGAGTCGTTGCACGGTAGATGCTCCTTCAGGGTGGCTCGGCGCAGACCGAGCGGATGACCTGGCCACGATACGAGCGGGACGCCTCGCAGAACAGGGCCGAGTGAGCATCTGCACCTGGGTAAAGCGCTCCTCATGAGCATCTCATCGTCCGCTCATGCGCAGGCCTGGAATCGATCGGATCACACGGGAGTGCCCCCGTCGGCGCGCACGGACGGAGCGCCGGGTGATCGCTGCGGCCGGCGACCCCGGCAGTGCTGGTGGTGTCGTACCCTGGCCGGGTGCGTCTCGTCGTTGCCCGTTGCTCTGTCGACTACACCGGTCGGCTCACCGCCCATCTGCCCCTGGCCCCGCGGCTGCTGATCGTCAAGGCCGACGGCAGCGTGCTGGTCCATTCCGACGGCGGCAGCTACAAACCGCTGAACTGGATGACTCCGCCCTGCACTCTGACCACCTCTCGTCGCGATGACGAGGAGGCTCTCGAAGATCCCGAGGGTGAATGGATCGAACAGTGGGATGTGGTCCACGACAAGACCGGTGACCGACTGCGGGTGCGCCTGGTCGAGGTCTTCGAGGATTCCTCCCATGAGCTCGGCATCGATCCCGGCCTGCAGAAGGATGGCGTCGAGGCCCACCTCCAGGCCCTGCTCGCCGAGAACATCGACACCCTCGGCGAAGGCTGGTCGCTCGTGCGCCGCGAGTTCTTCACCGCCATCGGCCCGGTGGACATCCTCGCCCGCGACGAATCCGGCGGCTCGGTCGCGATCGAGATCAAGCGGCGCGGCGAGATCGACGGCGTCGAGCAGCTGACCCGCTATCTCGAGCTGCTCAACCGTGATCCGCTGCTGGCGCCCGTGCGCGGCATCTTCGCCGCACAGGCCATCAAGCCGCAGGCGCGCGTGCTCGCCGCCGATCGCGGCATCGACTGCGTGACCCTCGACTACGACGCGCTGCGCGGCATCGATGATGCCGAGTCGCGCCTCTTCTGAGCACCGCACACGGTCCCGCTCAGTTCCTCGCCCCCGAGCACCTGGAGAAGACATGAGCACCGCTGCCGCCCCCACCCCCGTCATCGCTGAGCTGGCGCTGCGCGGCACCGCCGTGCTCGAGCAGGGACTCGTGCCGGACGCGCTGCTGCTGATCGACGGCGGTGACATCCTCTGGGCGGGCCCCTCGGCCCGGGCCCCGCAGCATCAGGCAGAGCGGACGCTCGAGCACGACGGACTGATCCTGCCCGGACTGGTGGATCTGCACTGCCACGGCGGCGGGGGTGCCTCTTTCCCCGACGCGGCAACGTCCGAGGACCTGCTCACCGCGGTCCGCGAGCATCGCCGGCACGGCACCACCAGTCTCGTCGCCTCACTGGTCACCGCCGAAGCGGACACCTTGCGGGCGCGGGTCGCCGACCTGGCGCGGCTCGCCGCCGACGGGGAGATCGCGGCGCTCCACCTCGAGGGCCCGTTCCTCTCCGTGGCGCGCTGTGGTGCCCAGAACCCCGCACACATCGTCGACGGCGATCCGGATCTGGTGCGCGAGCTCGCCCAGCTCGCCGGCGGAGCGCTGGCCACGATGACCGTCGCCCCCGAGGTGAAGGGGGCGGAAGAGGTCATCGAGGCGCTGGCCGAGGTGGGAGCCGTGCCCTCGCTCGGCCACACCGACGGCAGCAGCGCCCAGATGACGGATGCCCTCACGCGGGCCCGGGCCGAGCTGCGCCGGGAGCATGGCCGCTCGCCGCTGCCCACCGCGACCCATCTGTTCAACGGGATGCGGCCGATCCACCACCGCGATCCCGGACCGGCCCTGGCTGCGCTGGATGCGGCCGCCGCCGGTGACCTGGTGGTCGAGGTGATCGCCGACGGCGTCCATCTCGATGCCCGCACCGTCGCCCATGTCTTCGCGATCGCCGCCGAGCAGAACGTGGTGCTGGTGACCGATGCGATGGCTGCGGCCGGGATGCCGGATGGGCAGTACCGCCTCGGGTCGCTCGATGTCACCGTCGCCTCGGGGGTCGCGACGCTCACCGGCGGTTCTGCGATCGCCGGTGGGACCGCGCACCTGCTCGATGTGGTGCGCTTCGCCGTCACCGAGGCCGGGGTGGATCTGGTGCGTGCTGTGCGCGCCGCCTCGTCGGTGCCGGCCGCAGTGCTGGGGATGCAGGATCGGATCGGTGTGCTCGCCCCGGGCCGACGTGCAGATGCCGTGCTGGTGGATTCCGAGCTGGCACCGATCACCGTGCTGCGCGCAGGCGTCGTCGTCACCGACTGAGCGTCACTGAGCCGCCCCCGGGAGCGGCCGGGCCGCTCGCCCCCGGGAGCGGCCGGGCCGCTCGCCCCCGGGAGCGGCCGGGCCGCTGCGGCGAGATCGGTCAGTCCGCGTCCCCGAGCACGGAGCCCATCGGGGCGGCCTCCAACCAGGAGTTCAGCGCTGCCCCGAGGCCGTATCGACGATCGCGCTGACCTCCCGGCCGCCGCGCAGACGGAACTCGATCAGGCACCGCTCCTCGCCGTCCTCCACCTGGGCGGGAAGGTTCTGCCGGGTGACGGACCGGATCTGGCTGCGACGCAGCACCAGCTCGGGACGCAGCCGCAGGGAGAAGGCGCGGAACCAGCGCAGGCGGTCGGTGCCGAAGCGCATCAGCCCGTGCTGCCAGCTGGACCCGCCCACGAGCCCGCGGCGGCGCACCGTGCATTCGAAGGCGCCGCGGCTCCGTGAGACCAACAGCTGGCGCGCGACCAGCAACAGCACCACCACCAGCACGACGAAGAGCATCCCGATCCCCAGGAGGAGGATCGGGATGCTCAGGGTGTTCATTCCGTCTGCGCAGTCAGCTCAGAGGCGGGGGGCCGCGGGCTCGACGACCACGGCGTCATCGACGCCGATGGTCACGACGTCCGCGTCGACGGAGACGAAGCCGCCCTCGACATCCAGCGCGTCGACGTGGCCGTCCTGGTCGATGATCCGCACCACCCCGGTGCCGAGGATGGCCAGGGTGGGCTGCATCTGGGGCAGGATGCCCATCGAGCCGTCGATCGCCGGCACGACGACCTGCGCGGCCTGCCCGGTCCAGACGGTGCGGTCCGCGGCGACGAAGGTGACCTCGAGCGCACTCACGCGCCGAGCTCCTTGTCGATGCGGTGCTGGTTCTCGAGCACCATGTCGATGCCGCCGACGTTGAAGAACGCCTGCTCGGTGATGTGGTCGAACTCGCCGTCGCAGATGCCCTTGAAGCCCTCGATGGTGTCCTGCAGCGGGACGTCGGAGCCGTCCACCCCGGTGAACTGCTTGGCGAGGTGGGTGTTCTGGGAGAGGAACTGCTGGATGCGCCGCGCGCGCGAGACGGTCACCTTGTCCTCCTCGGAGAGCTCGTCGACGCCGAGCATCGCGATGATGTCCTGCAGCTCCTTGTTGCGCTGGAGGATCTGCTTCACGCGCACCGCGGTGTCGTAGTGGTCCTGGCCCACGTAGCGGGGATCCAGGATCCGCGAGGTGGAGGTCAGCGGGTCGATCGCCGGGTACAGACCGCGCGAGGCGATCTCACGGGAGAGCTCCGTGGTGGCGTCGAGATGGGCGAAGGTGGTCGCCGGCGCCGGGTCGGTGTAGTCATCGGCCGGGACGTAGATCGCCTGCATCGAGGTGATCGAATGGCCCTGCGTGGACGTGATGCGCTCCTGGAGCATGCCCATCTCGTCGGCGAGGTTCGGCTGGTAGCCCACGGCCGACGGCATCCGGCCCAGCAGGGTGGACACCTCCTGGCCGGCCTGGGTGAAGCGGAAGATGTTGTCGATGAACAGCAGCACGTCCTGCGCCTGCTCGTCGCGGAAGTACTCCGCCATCGTCAGCGCGGACAGCGCGACCCGCAGGCGGGTGCCGGGCGGCTCGTCCATCTGGCCGAAGACCAGGGCGGTCTTCTCGATGACGCCGGACTCGGTCATCTCCTCGATGAGGTCCCAGCCCTCACGGGTGCGCTCGCCGACACCGGCGAAGACGGAGACGCCGTCGTGGTTGTTGGCCACGCGGTAGATCATCTCCTGGATGAGCACGGTCTTGCCGACGCCCGCGCCGCCGAACAGGCCGATCTTGCCGCCCTGGACGTACGGGGTGAGCAGGTCGATCGACTTGATGCCGGTCTCGAACATGACGGTCGAGGACTCGAGCTGGTCGAAGTTCGGGGCCGTGCGATGGATGGGCCAGCGCTCGGTGATCTCGAGCTGGTCGACCGGCTTGTTCAGCGGATTGCCGACCACGTCGAAGACGGTGCCGAGGGTGACGTCGCCGACGGGCACCGAGATCGGTGCGCCGGTGTCGGTCACGGCCTGGCCGCGGACGACGCCGTCGGTGGGCTTCAGCGCGATGCCGCGGACCATGCCGTCGCCGAGGTGCTGGGCCGTCTCGAGGGTCAGCGTCGAGGCCTCCAGCCCGGAGCCGGTGTCCTCGATCTGGATGGTGAGCGCGTTGTAGAGCGGCGGGATGTTCCCGGGAGGGAACTCGATGTCGATGACGGCGCCGGTGACGCGGGCGACGCGTCCGGTGGCACCGGCCGCCTGGGCGGCGGGGGCCTGACTGTCAGTGGTGGTGGTCATGTGCGTTCTCTCCATGTCGTGCCGACGCGGGGCCTCGTCGGCCAAGGTAAGGTCGGCCTGGGTCAGCGTTCGGTGCGGCCGGATCCCGAGAGGGCGTCGGCGCCGCCGACGATCTCCGTGATCTCCTGGGTGATCTCCGCCTGGCGGGCGGAGTTCGCCAGCCGGGTGAACTTGTCGATCTGGGTCTCCGCGTTATCGGTCGCGGACTTCATCGCACGCTGCGTGGAGGCGTGCTCCGAGGCCATCGCCTGCAGCAGGATGTTGATGATCCGCGACTCGATGTAGCGCGGGAGCAGCTCGCCGATGACCGACTCCGCATCGGGCACGAATTCGTACAGCGGATAGGTCGGGGCGTTCTCGCCCTGCACGTCGCCCAGGCCCATCGGCACCATGCGCACCGACCGGGCGCTCTGGATGAAGCGGCTCTGGAAGCGGGTCGAGACGACGAAGAGCTCGTCCAGATGCACGGCGGGATCGTCGCTGACGAGATCCTCGGTGACGGCCGCGGAGATCTCCCGACCCAGGGCCGGCAGCTCGTCCTCCTTGTACGGCGTCCACGCACGCTGCGGTGTGCGGTTGCGGAAGCGGTAGTACGAGTCGCCCTTGCGGCCGACCACGTACATCACGGGTTCCTTGCCCTCGTCCCGCAGCGTGTTGGCGAGCTGCTCGGCCTCGCGGATCACATTGTGCGAGTACGGACCGGTCATGCCGCGATCCGCGGTGATCAGGAGGATCCCTGCACGGCCGGTCTGCGACCGCTCGTTGTCCAGGAACGGGTGCGAGATCTCGTTGGAGTGCGTCGCCACCGAGCCGATCGCGCGGGTGAGCGCGTCGGCGTAGGGCGTCGTCGCCTCGACCCGGGCGTGCGCCTTGGCGATGCGCGAGGCCGCGACCATCTCCTTGGCCTTGAAGATCTTCTTCATCCCCTGTGCGGAACGGATCTTCTGTTTATAAACCCTCTGCTGGGCTCCCATGTCTCTCCTCGTGCGGGATCGATGCGTCCTGGGCGGGAGCCGCCGTCCGCTGGGGACGGCGGCGTCTCGCATCAGCCGCGGACGATCTGCTCCTGCTCGATCCGGTCAGCGGCGAGACGACCATCCTCGTCGTTCCGCGCCGCATCCTGGCCCTTGCCGGCCAGGAAGTCCTGCTTGACCTGGTCGAGGATGCCCGAGAGCTCCTCCTCGGTCGAGGACTCGAACTTGCCCGAGCTGCGAATCGCCTCGAGCACGCCGCCATTGTGGCGCAGGTGCTCGAGCAGCTGGCCCTCGAAGTCGCGGACATCCTCGACCTCGATGTCGTCGAACTTGCCCTTGGTGCCGGCCCAGATCGAGATGACCTGCTCCTCCATCGGGAACGGCGAGCTCTGGGCCTGCTTGAGCAGCTCCATCAGACGTGCACCGCGGCTCAGCTGCTGCTTCGAGGCCGCGTCCAGGTCGGAGGCGAACATCGCGAAGGATTCGAGGTCTCGGAACTGCGCGAGGTCGATCTTCAGCGTGCCCGAGACCGACTTCATGGCCTTGGTCTGGGCGGAGCCGCCGACGCGGGAGACCGAGACGCCGACGTCGACCGCCGGGCGCTGGTTCGCGTTGAACAGGTCCGACTGCAGGAAGCACTGGCCGTCGGTGATCGAGATGACGTTGGTCGGGATGTAGGCCGAGACGTCATTGGCCTTGGTCTCGATGATCGGCAGGCCGGTCATCGAGCCGCCGCCCATCTCGTCGCTGAGCTTCGCACAGCGCTCGAGCAGGCGGGAGTGCAGGTAGAAGACGTCGCCCGGGTAGGCCTCACGACCCGGCGGGCGGCGCAGCAGCAGCGACACGGCGCGATAGGCCTCGGCCTGCTTCGAGAGGTCATCGAAGATGATCAGGACGTGCTTGCCCTCGTACATCCAGTGCTGGCCGATGGACGAGCCGGTGTAGGGGGCGATGTACTTGAAGCCGGCCGGGTCGGAGGCCGGGGCCGCGACGATGGTGGTGTACTCCATCGCCCCGTTCTCCTCGAGCGTCGCGCGCACCGAGGCGATGGTCGAGCCCTTCTGGCCGACGGCGACGTAGATGCAGCGGACCTGCTTGTCGGGGTCGCCGGACTCCCAGTTGGACTTCTGGTTCAGGATCGTGTCGATGCCGATCGTGGTCTTGCCCGTCTGGCGGTCGCCGATGATCAGCTGACGCTGACCGCGACCGATCGGGGTCATCGCGTCGATCGCCTTGAGGCCGGTCTGCATCGGCTCCTTGACGGCCTTGCGCTGCATGACGCCGGGCGCCTGCAGCTCGAGGGCGCGACGGCCGACGGTCTCGATGGTGCCGAGGCCGTCGATGGGGGCGCCGGTGGGGTCGACCACGCGGCCGAGGTAGCCATCGCCGACGGGGACCGAGAGCACCTGGCCGGTGCGACGGACCTGCTGGCCCTCCTCGATGCCCGAGAACTCGCCGAGGACGACGACGCCGACCTCTCGCAGCTCGAGGTTCAGGGCGAGCCCGAGGGTGCCGTCCTCGAAGCTGACGAGCTCATTGGCCATGACGTTCGGGAGGCCCTCGACGCGCGCGATGCCGTCAGCGGCCTCGCTGACGCGGCCGATCTCCTCGCGCTCGGTGGCGCCTGCCTGGTAGGTGGACACCGCGGTGTCCAGGGCGTTCCGGATGTCCTCCGGGCTGATCGTGAGCTCCGCCATCTGCTGCTTCGCTTCCTCTCGGTCTCCCCGTGCCGGGGATGGTCTGAACAATGCTGGGGACGCCGCGGCCTCGAGGAGGCTCCGGCATCGGGGATGAGTCAGGCCACGAGCTGTGACCGGGCTCGGGAGAGCCGGGCCAGCACGGTGGCGTCAAAGAGGTCGTCGCCGACCTGGATCTGGAGACCGCCCACGACTGCAGGATCGACGGTGAGGTTCAGCTGGATCTGACGGCCGTAGACGGTCGCCAGGACAGCGCCCAGTCGGGCCTGCTGCGCCTCGTTCAGCGGCACTGCGCTGGAGACGGACGCGAATGCGCGCCGACGACGGTCGGAGGCGAAGCGGGCGAACTCCTCGACGCGACGGGCCGGCTTGGTCTCGGTGCGACGTCCGACGGCTCGGGCCGCCAGAGCGACCGTGAGGCGGTGCACCCGGCCGTCCAGCAGGCGCTCCAGCAGGGACGCGCGCCGTGCGGGCTCTCCCCGCTCCCCGTCGAGGGTGGAGGTGAGGTCACCGCTGCCGTCGATGAGTCGCGAGACGTCGAACAGCTCGCTGTCGACCTGTTCGAGGACTCCCTCGGACTGCGCCTGCTCGAGCAGTGCCGTGACCCCGAGCAGCTCGAGGGCATCGAGGATGTCCTCCTGCTCGGACCAGCGACGCCGCACGACCTCGAGAGTGGCCTCGAGCGTGCGCGGGCTGACCCGGCTCGCCAGCAGCGAGCGCACCGCCGACTCCTTGACCTCGGCCGGACGGCCGGGATCGGAGAGGGTGCGCACGAGCTGATTGCTGGAATCGATGGCATCAGCCACCGAGAACAGCTCCTGGGCCTCGGTATCCAGCGCAGCGCCGTCGGCCGCGAAGGCGGCCTCGACGTGCCGGAGCACCTCGGCGAAGGAGGTGGAGGAAGTTCCTCGCATCACGGTTCCTTATCGGGTGGTGGCCTGGCTCGACTCGAGGTCGTCCAGGAACCGGTCGATCACTCGGCGGGAGCGCTCGTCATCGGTGAGGGACTCCCCGACGATCTTGGACGCGAGGTCGCTGGCGAGCGTCCCGACCTCTCCGCGCAGCTCGGTCGAGGCGGCGATCCGCTCGGCGCTGAGCTGCTGACGGCCCGAGGCGAGCAGGCGCTCGTTCTCGGACTCGGCGCGGGCACGGGCGTCGTCGACGATCTTCTGACCGTCCGCGCGGGCCTTCTCCCGGATCGAGGCGGCCTCCTGGCGGGCGGCCGCGAGCTCCTGCTCCTGATCGCTCTTCAGCTGGTCGACCTGCTCCTGGACCTTCTCCGCATTGCGCAGGCCGCCCTCGATCTTCTCCGCACGCTCGTCCAGCACGGCGTTGAGCCGCGGGAGGACGAACTTCATGAAGACGACCGCGAAGATGATCAGGAAGGCGAGCGACCAGATGATCTCCGAAGGCAGGGGAACCAGAAGACGCCAGCTCGGGACTGACTGTGCTCCTTCGGCAAGAATCATGGGAGTGAGCCTCAGCCGAAGAGCAGGCCGGTGACGATCGCCAGCAGGGTCAGGATCTCGGTGAAGGCGATACCGATGAACATGGTGGACTGCAGCTGGCCGCGCAGCTCGGGCTGGCGCGCGGTGGCCTCAGCGGTCTTGCCGACGATGATGCCGATGCCGATGCCGGGGCCGATCGCCGCGAGACCGTAGCCGACAGAGGCGACGTTGCCGGTGAGTTCAGAGAGAATCATCGGGTCCACAGGGGGTTTCCTTTCGTTGTGCCGCCCGGGAGGACGGCGGACAGGGGTGATGTCAGGGGGTTCGGGAAGTCGTGGGGCAGATCAGTGCTCGTCGGCGGTGGCCATCTGGATGTACACCGCGGCGAGGATCGTGAAGATGAAGGCCTGCAGGGCGGCGACGAAGATCTCGAAGCCGTAGATGCCGATGGCCAGCGCGCCCGCGAAGGGAGAGATCGCCACCAGCCAGGTGCCCGAGAGCAGCAGCCCCTGGGTCAGGCCGATGAAGACGACCATCATGATGTGGCCGGCGACCATGTTCGCGAGCAGTCGGATGGTCAGCGAGGCCCAGCGGATCAGGACCACCTGGAGGAACTCGATCGGCACCAGCAGCAGGTAGATCGGCTTGGGCAGCCCGGGCGGGGCGGTCTCATGCTTGAGATAGCCGGCGATGCCGCGCTTCTTCACCCCGGCGGACACGTAGATCACGAAGGTCCACAGGGCCGCCAGCAGGGGCAGACCGATCACGGAGGTGCCGGCCAGGTTCAGGCCCGGGACCACGCCGGCGAGGTTCATCGCCAGCAGGAAGAAGAACAGCGTGGTGAGGAATGGCGCGAAGTGCTTGCCCTCGCGCAGCCCCAGCGTGTTCTTGATGATGGTGCCGTTGACGAACTCGAGGAGCAGCTCGACGATGCTCTGCCCGCGGCCCGGCACCAGCTTGGCGCGGGAGGCGAGCACGCACATCACGATCAGCACGACGGCGAGCACGATCAGGCGCACCAGCTGGACGCGGTTGAACTCGAACCAGGTTCCGCTGAAGAGGATCGCGTCCGGGAAGAACTCGTCCAGCGTCGGAACATGGAAGAGCGAATCGCCCTCGGCGTGCAGCATGGGGCTGAGGTCTGCGGTGTTCAGCTCGATCTCCCGTGGTCGTGTGGTCCGGCGCCATCGCACCGGCCGTGGCCGTCATTCTCGATCGGGACCTACCCGGATGCGGCCACCGTGCGTACGGCGATGGACGACGCGTTGAGCGGTCTGGGTGGTCGATCAGTGGTCGAGCGGACCTCGGTAATGCACCGTGATCAGCGGTCGAGCACCTCGGGAAGCATAACAGAGAGTCACTGCTCCGCCGGGGGGTCAAGGGGGGTCTCCACGGGCTCCACATCCAACGGCTGACGGGTCCTCAGCAGCAGTGTGGCCTCGAGAAGCATCGCCGAGACCGCGCCCACCAGCAGTGCCAGTCCGATCCACTGGGTGGAGAGCGAGGGCAGGTCCTTGACCGCCAGTAGGATCAGGATCACAACGAACATCTTGACCGCCCAGGAGCCGAGCACGGTGGCGGCCATGGTGAGGGGACTCAGGCGGGGGCTGAGGAACGAGATCACTGCGGAGGGCAGCACCACGATCAGGGTGAGGCCGGTGCCGACCAGCGCTCCCGCCAGTGCGGTCGACTCGGGCCGGGTGGCAGCGATGAGGATGACCACCAGGTCCAGCACCAGGCCGACGACCACGGCGATCACGGTGGCTCGCTGCATCGAGCGGTCCCCTGCGGTGCGACGTCGCGGGGCGGTGGGGGCGGGCCGCCCGTGGGCGGCGGAGTTCTCAGGCTGAGGGGACATCGAGATCCTTCCGGTGACGGCCGGTGCGCCATCTGAGGGGGTCGAAGGTGAGCAGGACGGCGAACATCAGCCCGATCATCCAGAAGATGTAGACCGTGCGCATCGGCAGCACGAGCGGGAGCAGCAGCCCCACCGAGATCACCACGGTCCAGGTGTACATGATCAGCACGGCGGCGAACTTGGTGTGCCCCAGGCTGAGCAGCCGGTGGTGGAGATGCGCCTTGTCGGCCTGGAACGGGGATCTGCCCGAGCCGATCCGTCGGACCACCGCGAGCGCGAAGTCGAGGAAAGGGATCACCATCACGCCGATGGGGAGCAGGATCGGCAGGAACTGACCGAAGAAGTCTGCGCCGGTGAGCCGGCCGGGGTCGACCTGACCGGTCACGGCGATGGTGCTGGCCGCCAGCAGCAGTCCCAGCAGCATCGAGCCGGAGTCGCCCATGAAGATGCGGGCCCGGGTGAGGTTATGAGGCAGGAATCCCAGACAGGCGCCGATCATCACTGCGGTCAGCAGGGCCGCGAGCGAGGAGTAGTCGGTGGCCGAGGCGCTGCGGGTGAGCGTGTAGGCGTAGACGAAGAAGGCCGAACCGCCGATCGCCATCACGCCCGCCGCCAGCCCGTCCAGCCCGTCCACGAAGTTCACCGCGTTCATGCTCACCACCACCACCAGCACGGTGAGGATCAGCGCCGTGCGTCCGGACAGCACGGTCACGCCGTTGATCGGGAGGGTCACCAGGCTGACGCCCTGCCACGCCAGCAGCACGGCCGCCAGCACCTGGCCGGCCAGCTTGGTCACCCAGTCCAGGTCCCAGCGGTCATCAGCGGCTCCGAGCAGGCACACCAGCGAGCCGGCCGCGAGGATCGCCCATGGTTGGCGGCTGTCGCGGAACAGTCCTTCGAGGAAAGGGATGTTGCTCGCGACCAGCATCGCGCAGAGCACTCCCGTGAGCATGGCGAGCCCACCCAGGCGCGGGGTCACCGCGTCGTGGACGTCACGATCCCTCACCGCTGTCATCGCTCCGGCCCGTCGGGCCAGGAGCCTCACCCCGGGGGTCACCAGGAAGGTGACCGCTGCGGCGAGGAGCAGGAGGAACAGGTAGATCCTCACCCGGAAGTGCTCTCCGTGCCGGACTCACCCGCAGCAGGCTCGGAGGTCGGCGCCGGGGTCTGCTCGCCGACCTGGTCGAGGCGGGTCTCGGCGGACTGACCCAGCGCTGCGGCGTCCGCGACGTCCGGGGCGGGTGCGGGCTCGGCGGGCAGGTCCAGCACGGACGTGTTCGCAGCCGGCGTTGCGGAGCCCGCAGTCGTCGGATCGGCGGGCGTTCCCGTCTCGGCGATGCCGGGAGCATCTTCCGAGTGCGCCTCGGAGCTCTGCGCGCCGGAGGCCTCCTCCCCGGAGAGATCCCCGTCGGAGGATTCCTCCTCGGAGGGCTCCTGCTCGCTCACGGGTTCGGCTGCGGTGAAGATGTCTCCGACGATCTCGATGATCTGCTCCTTGGAGATGGCGCCTTCGCGCACGATCTCCGCCGGGGTCACCGTGGTGTCCAGGATGGTGGAGCTCTCGCCGATGCGGGCCGGTCCGCCGTCGAGGTAGATCTCGACGGCATCGCCGAGCTGTGTGGCGGCGTCCAGCACGCTGAGCGCTGCGGGCCTGCCATGACGGTTCGCGCTGGAGACGGCGAGCGGCCCGGTGCGGCGCAGCAGCTCGAGGGCGACCTCGTCATCCGGCATCCGCAGTGCCACGGTGCCGCGGGTCTCCCCCAGATCCCAGGTCAGCGACCGCTGGGCGGAGAGGATCAGGGTGAGCGCGCCCGGCCACAGCTCCTCGGTGAGATCCTCGACGTAGTCGGGGACCTCCGCGGCCAGGGCCAGCAGCACGGCGTGGTCGCCGATCAGCACCGGCGGCGGGGTGTCGCGGCCGCGCCCCTTCGCCTCGAGCAGGGCTGCGACGGCGTCCGGGGTGAACGCATCCGCCCCGATCCCGTAGACGGTATCCGTCGGCAGGACGATCAGGTCGCCACCGCGCACGGCGTCGACGGCGGCGGCGAGGGCATCCTCGCGGGACTCTGGGTTCTGGGTGTCGTGCACGGTCACCGGGACAGTCTCTCACTTCCACTGGTCGGTTCCCCGAGGGCGCGGCGCGCCACCAGGAATCGGTCGCGACCGGTCAGGTCGGGGACGGTTCTGAACAGGTCGAAGCCACCGCATCCGGCGGCGACCTCACGAGCGTCGGCCCCCTGCACGTCCGCGTGCTCCATGATCAGCACACCACCGGGTCGCAGCAGCCGGTGCGCCCAGGCGACGACGGCGCGCGGGACCTCGAGACCGTCCGGTCCCCCGCCGAACAGGGCGCGGTGCGGATCATGCTCGAGCACCTCGGCGTCACGGGGCACGGCCTCGGGCGGGATATAGGGAGGGTTGGACAGCACGGCATCCACCGGGGCGACCGCTGCCAGCTCAGGGATCATCCCGAGCAGGTCCGCCTCCAACACACGGCCGCGACCGGGACCCGCCTGTTCGAGGTTGTGGGCGGTCAGCTCTGCAGCGACGGGATCCACCTCCACGGACAGCACCTGAGAACGCGGCAGCTCGTCCAGGACGGCCGCGCCCAGCGCGCCGGAACCGGAACAGAGGTCGACCACCTCGCCCAGCGGCCCCTCCACGTACTCGCGCATCAGGTCCACGGCGAGCTCGGTCTCCGGGCGCGGGATGAACACGCCGGGACGCACATCGAGCATGAGGCGACGGAACGGGGCTCGTCCCAGGATCAGCTGCAGCGGCTCACGCTGCACCCGGCGTGCGGTGAGCTTCTCGAGCCGCTCCGCGAAGGTCTCCGGCAGGTCGTCGAGCAGGACCAGGGGGCTCTCGGTGTCGGCGGCATGGGCGATCAGCGCCCGCGCATCGGCGCTGGGCGAGGGCACCCCGGCCTCACCCAGCTGACGCGTCGTCTCCGCCAGAGCGGAGCGCAGCCGGGTGCGCACCTCCTGTGCGTGCATCAGGTCCGCTCCTCCGGGTTGCCGGCCTGCGCCTCCGCCAGGCGCGCCGCCCGCTCGGCCTGACGAGAGGAGGCGATGAGGTCCGTGAGGTCACCGGCCAGCACCTGCGCCAGGTTGCCCGCCTTGAAACCGGTGCGATGGTCGGCGACCCGGGACTCGGGGAAGTTGTAGGTGCGGATCCGCTCGCTGCGATCCACCGTGCGCACCTGGGAGCGCCGGGTCGCGGAGGACTGCGCCTCCTGCTCTGCACGACGAGCATCCAGCAAGCGGGTGCGCAGGATCCGCAGCGCCTGATCCCGGTTCTGCAGCTGGCTCTTCTGGTCCTGGCAGGAGACCACCACCCCGGTGGGAAGATGTGTGATCCGCACTGCGGAATCGGTCGTGTTCACGCTCTGGCCGCCCGGGCCGCTGGAGCGGAAGACGTCGATGCGCAGGTTCGCCGGCGCCATCGCCTCGGCGAGGAGCTCGGTCTCATCGGTCTCGTCGGCCTCGGGCAGCACCAGCACGCCGACAGCGGAGGTGTGGATGCGCCCCTGGGACTCCGTGACCGGGACGCGCTGGACCCGGTGCACCCCGGCCTCGTGCTTGAGATGGGCGTAGACGCCGGTGCCGGGACCGCCCGCACCCCGTGCCGCGATCGCGACGGTGACGTCCTTGAGCCCGCCGAGATCGGATTCGGAGGAGGTCAGGACCTCCACCCGCCAGCCCTGGGACTCGGCGAAGGCGCGATACATGCGCAGCATCTCCGCCGCGAAGAGCGCGGATTCCTCCCCGCCGGCGCCGGCCTTGATCTCGAGGATCACGTCACGGGCATCATCGGGGTCGCGGGGGCGAGCAGGTCCTCGAGATGCTCTCGCTCGACACCGAGACGCGCCTGCAGCCGGGTCGCCTCCGCCGCCAGCTCCTCGTCCCCCTCCCCCAGCTCCTCGAGCTCCTGAGCGACCTCGAGATCCGCCTCGGTGGCCTCCAGCTGCGCCGCTGCCTCGAGGATCCCCTCCAGCTCGGCGTAGCGCCGGCCCACGCGTCGGGCGCGCGCGGCATCCTCGTGCAGGGCCGGGTCCGCCATCGAGTCCTGCAGACGACCGTGCTCCTGACGCAGCGGCGCGAGTCGGTCTCCCCCGTCCTGCTCGCTCATCGATGCTCCTTCGTCAGTCACCCGGCGGCATCAGCCACGCATAGTCATGGTTCCCACATGCACGACGCCGGTGCACGCCCTGGGGCGTGCACCGGCGTCGGAGAATGCTCTCTGCTGATGGAACGTCGCTCAGGCGCGAGCCCTGCGCAGCGGCCCGAGCTCCTACCGCTCGTGCCTCGCAGTACGTCGCTCAGGCCCAGCCCACTCCCGAGCTCCTACCGCTCGTGCCTCGCAGTACGTCGCTCAGGCGTTCTTCTTGCCGTAGCGGGCCTGGAAGCGGGCGACGCGGCCGCCGGTGTCCAGGATCTTCTGCTTGCCGGTGTAGAACGGGTGGCACTCGGAGCAGACCTCGGTGCTGATCGCACCGTCATTCTTGGTGCTGCGGGTGGTGAACGAGTTGCCGCAGGTGCAGGTCACCTGGGTCTCGGCGTATGCGGGGTGGATCTCAGCCTTCATGTCTCTCCTTGATCGGGGTCGCTGGGTCGGCGCCCGGCGGGCACCGTGAACCAGAACCGACGTCACAGTCTGCCACGCCCCGCCCCACATGTGCGAGATTTCCGGATGCGGCGTGCGCAACATCGCTCGGCTCAGGTCGAGGCGCGCACCTCGAGCCGATAGGGCACGCTCCGGCGTGCCGCCTCCCCGTTCAGCGGGACCGATCCGTCGAGCATCCCGGCGACCAGGGAGACCGTTTCCCGGGCCACCGCCTCGATGTCGATGCTCAATGTCGTGAGCTCGGGGGTGACCAATGAGGCGATCTCCAGCCCGTCGACGCCGACCAGTCGCACCTGGCCCGGCACTTCGACCCCGAGCCCCCGCAGGGTCCGCAGCAAGCGGACGGCGAGCACGTCGTTGAAGGCGACGACGGTATCGACCCCGTCGGCCAGGACCTCCTCGAGGAACTCCCGGTGCCCGCACCGGGCATCCACCTCCCGCACCGGGACCTCGCCGTCACCGACCAGCGGGCGGAGCGCCGCAGCCAGCGCGAGACTGCGGGAACGGCCCCCACCGCCGACGAGATCCAGCACCACGGGTCGATGGGCGCCGGAGTCCCGGAGGTGCACCGCCAGTTCTGCCATCGCGGC
Source organism: Brachybacterium avium (assembly GCF_002216795.1). NCBI lineage: Bacteria > Bacillati > Actinomycetota > Actinomycetes > Micrococcales > Dermabacteraceae > Brachybacterium > Brachybacterium avium. Next base: position 448,755 of record NZ_CP022316.1, read on the forward strand.
CTCACGCAGGAGCTCGATGACACCTCCCTCGGCGAGATGGGACTCACGGCCATCGAGCTGGACCACCGGCATCCCGCTGGTCCCGCGGAGGTCGGCGGTCAGCACCCCGTAGCCCACGAGCGCATCGACCCGGCGCGCCAGGTCCCCCGCCACCCGCTCCGGGTGCGGGGCGTGCAGCGCCTCGGCGAGAACGACATTCCAGCCGTAGGGGGCACAGGCGCGGACCACTGCAGCACCGAGCTCGGCGAAGTACGCGTTCGAGAGGTCGTCCACGACCAGGCCGATGGTGGTCGGCCCGCGCTCGACGAGCCCCCGGCCGAAGCGTGAGGGGCGATAGTTCAGCTCCTTCGCCGCGGTGAGGACACGCTCGCGAGTTGCGGCGCTGATGCCGGGCAGATCGTTCATCGCCCGGGAGACGGTCTGCCGGGAGACCCCGGCCCGTTCGGCGACGTCGATGATCGTGGCCCTGCGCGCCGCGGCGCTCACCGGGCCGGAGCCCTCAGGTCGAGCCAGGCCAGCTCGGACTCCGACAGTTCGACGCCCAGCCCCAGGGTCGAGGAGCGCATCTCGGCGATGCTGCGCGGGCCGAACAGCGCGAAGGTCGGGAACTTCTGATGCAGCACGTAGGCCAGGGCGATCGCGGTGGCCGGGACGGCGCGCTCACGGCCGAGCTCCTCCGCCCGGGCGAGCCGCTCGAAATTGTCGTCGCTGTAATAGCAGCGCACCAGCTCTGCGTCCGAGCGGTCCTCGGGATGGGCGCGGCCGGTGAAGAATCCTCGTGCCTGCGAGGACCAGGGCAGCAGGGCGATGCCGCGGTCCTCGAGCCATGCCTTGGACTGCGGATCCGTGGCGTGGACACAGCCCTTCCACGGCACGTCGAGGGCCTCGGCGAGGCCGAAGTGGTTGGACAGGATCGTGAATCCGGCGCGGCCGTTGGCCTTCGCGTAGGCGTTGGCCTCGTCCACGCGCTCCGGAGTCCAGTTCGATCCGCCGTAGGCGCGGATGCGACCGGCCCGCAGGTGCTCGTCCATGACGTCCACGAACTCCCCGACCGGGACCTCCGGGTTGTCGCGGTGCATCATGTAGAGGTCTGCATAGTCGGTGCCCTGGCGCTCGAGCGACTCCTCGAGCTGACGGGTGATCGAGGCGGGATCGCAGTGCGGGGTGTGTGCGCCCTTGGTGATGACCACGACGTCCTCGCGCACTCCCCGGTTGCGGACCCACTGACCGAAGAGCTTCTCGATGTGGCCGCCGCCGTAGATGTAGGCGGTGTCGAAGGTGGTCCCGCCGATCTCGACGAAGGCGTCGAACATCGCCGAGGCATGGGACAGGTTCATCTGGTTGTCGCAGCCCATCACCAGTCGGGAGACCTGCTTGTCGACTCCGGGGATGCTCCCGTAGGTCATCGCCGGGCCGACCTGCACGCTGCCGGCGGCCAGCGGCCGACCGGTCACGGTGGGGATGCTGGCGTCATCTGCCTCGAAGGGGTAGCGCAGACCGACCTGCTCACGCCACTGGTCCAGGGCGCGGGCCTGGCCCAGGGAGTTCTCGCCGGTGAGCTCGGGGACCTCGCCGCTGCCGCGGGCGGCACCGGCGAGGGCGTCGGCCTCCAGCGCGTAGGCGTGGGCCGCGGGGACCTCGATCCGCTGCGGCTGCTCGCCCACGATATCCAGCTCGATGCTGGTGTCCGCGCCCAGGCCCCACGGATCGCTGAGCCGGATCACACCGCGCGATCCGGTGATGGTCGCGGACTGCGGATCGGCCAGGCGCACGCCCGTGCGGAGGCTCGCGGTCATCCCGGTGGGGAAGGTGAGCTTCGCAGTGGCCCATTCGTCCACTCCCGTCTCCCCCAACGTGCCGCTGCCGGTGATCGTGGCCGGTTCGATGGCGGCCCGTCCCTCGACGGCACCGGCGACGAAACGGGCGAAGGACATCGGATAGCAGCCCACATCGAGGATGCCGCCACCGGCGGTGTCGAGGTCGAACAGGCGGCCGTTGCGGGCTCCGGTGTCGAATGAGAACGAGGCGTCCACGTGCGTGATATCCCCGATCGCCCCCTCCGTCACCAGCTCCAGCACCCGGACCGTCTGGGGGTGGAAGCGGTACATGTACGCCTCCAGCAGGACCTTTCCGCTGCGGGCGGCGAGGTCGATGAGCGCCATGGTGGTGCCGGAGTTTGGGGTCAGCGGCTTCTCGCACAGGACATGCTTGCCGGCCTCGAGGGCCATCGCGGTCAGGCGGGCGTGACCGGTATGGACGGTGGAGATGTAGACGGCGTCCACCTGGTCGCTCGCCAGCACCTGTGCGTAATCGCCGACGAGAGCCGGGCCGTCCAGGGGGAACTCGTCCGCGAAGGCGCTCGCGCGCTCCGGGGAGCTGCTGCCGACGGCCACCAGTACGCCGTCCTGTGAGGAGGACAGCTGCGAGGCGAAGCGGCGGGCGATCCCGCCCGGCCCGAGAACGGCCCAGCGGAACGGGGAGGAGGGGGTGCTCATGGAGACGTCGTCATCCTTCACAGAGGGGAGGCACGGAAGCCGTGAACGTTCACGACTGGGATTACGCTATCCGGTTCCGTCATCCCGTGCAATGCCGTCGATCTCGACCGTCCTCCCGCACTGCGACGAGGGGCACCTCCGCCGTGGCGGAGGTGCCCCTCGATCCCCGTACCGTGCTCATCACGGCTGCGGGCAGGGTGATCAGTTCGAGCTGCGCCCGCTCACGCTGGGCGTGTTCTTCTGGACCGTCATCAGGAACTCGGAGTTGGACTGGCTCTTCTTGATCCGCTCCATGAGCATCTCGAGCGCCTGCTGCTGCTCGAGTGCGCCGAGCACTCGTCGGAGCTTCCACATGATGGCCAGCTCATCCTTGCCCATGAGCGCCTCCTCGCGACGGGTGCCCGAGGCGTTGACGTCCACGGCCGGGAAGATCCGCTTGTCCGCGAGGTGGCGCGAGAGCCGCAGCTCCATATTGCCGGTGCCCTTGAACTCCTCGAAGATGACCTCGTCCATCTTGGAGCCGGTCTCCACCAGCGCCGAGGCGAGGATCGTCAGCGAGCCGCCGTGCTCGATGTTGCGCGCCGCGCCGAAGAAGCGCTTGGGCGGGTACAGGGCCGAGGCGTCGACACCGCCGGAGAGGATCCGACCGGAGGCCGGTGCGGCCAGGTTATAGGCGCGGGACAGACGGGTGAGCGAGTCCAGCAGGACCACCACGTCGCGACCCATCTCCACCAGGCGCTTGGCCCGCTCGATCGCGAGCTCGGCGACGATGGTGTGGTCCGAGGCCGGGCGGTCGAAGGTCGAGGCGATGACCTCACCCTTGACCGTCCGCTGCATGTCCGTGACCTCCTCGGGGCGCTCGTCGACGAGCACGACCATGAGGTGGACCTCGGGATTGTTCACGGTGATCGCGTTCGCGATCTGCTGCATGATGATCGTCTTGCCGGCCTTCGGGGGCGCGACGATCAGGCCGCGCTGGCCCTTGCCGATCGGCGAGACGAGGTCGATCACGCGCGGCGAGATGGCGTTCGGTGCGGTCTCCAGCCGGAGCCGCTCATCGGGGTACAGCGGGGTGAGCTTGCCGAAGTCGACCCTCTGCCGGGCGCGCTCGACCGGCATCCCGTTGATGGTGTCGACCTGGACCAGCGCGGCGTACTTGTTCTGATTGCCGCCGCCGCCCTTGCCGCGGCGGTTGCGGCCACCGCCGTGGTGCTGCTGCTCGACCTGGCGGTCCTCACCGTCACGCGGCGTCTTGACCTGGCCGGTGATGGCATCGCCCTTGCGCAGCCCTGCCCGCTTGACCTGGTTCATGGTCACGTAGACGTCGCTGGCGCCGGGGAGGTACCCGGTGGTGCGCACGTACGCGTTGTTGTCGCGGATGTCCAGGATGCCGGCGATGGTCATCAGCTCATCACCCTCGCGGGCCTGTCCGTCGTCCTGGTTGCCCCCCTGGGAGCCCTGGCCGCCCTGCGAGTTCTGGCCGCCCTGCGAGTTCTGCGACCCCTGGCCGCTCGGGCCACCCTGATCGTTCTGCCCGCCGCGGCCTCGGCGCTTGCGGTCTCGCGAGCGGTTGCGGCTGCGGGAGCGCCCCCGACGATCGTCGTCGCAGCCGTCCTCGCCCTGCCGGTCCTCGTCCTGTTCCCCGGAACGGTCCGGGAGCTCGATGTCCTCCAGGCGTCGGCGCTGGCCACCACCGCGGTTCTGCCCGTCCCGGCGATCCTCACCGCGGCCCTGATCCTCGCCACGGTGCTCCTCGCCGCTGCGGGGCCTGCGGCCGCCGCTCGCGCGGCCGTCGCCCTCGCCGCCGGCGTCCTCGCGACTCCCCGAGCGATTCCCGGAGTCGCCGCGGCTCTTCTCACGATCCTCGCCGGCGCCACCGCCGGTAGGCAGCTCGATGCCGAGCTCGGGCGCGGATTCCTCGCCCGAGCCGCCCGAAGCGGCGCGAGAGCGCGAACGGGAGCGGGAACGCTCGGCGCGACCGGTGGTCGCCGTCTCCGCGTCATCCTGCGCGACGGTCTCCTTCGGTGCAGCGGATTCTGCCGGCGCGTCCGCGGCGGCGGAGGCATCGGCGGTCGGCGGCGCACCGCCGCCACGAATCGCCTCGATCAGTTCGCCCTTGCGCAGGCGACGGGCCCCCTTGATGCCGCGCTCGGCCGCGATGGCCTGCAACTCGGGAAGCTTCTTCGCCGCAAGATCTGCGCCGGAGGTGGTGTCGTTCACCCGGGTTCCTTCCTGTCGAGCCGGTCTCGCCGACTCTTTTCTGGTCTGGGTGCCGCACAGCGCCGGGAACAAGATATCTCCGGGTGCTGTCGCGACGGCCGCACAGGGTTCTCCCCACGATGCAAGGCATCCTCGGGGGCCTGCCGGTGTGATTCGGGGTGCGCCAGCGGCGGCGCACGAGCCTGGAGTGCACGTCGTGATCGGTGCGCGGGGTCCGTGCGGGGCGCTTGCTCAGGAAGCTCATCGGAACGCGGAGATCTGCGCACAGCATCCACCAGGGATCTGCTGCAGGGTTCAGCGTCGCGCGATGTCGCCTGGACGCAGGGTCAACCTACCACAGGCGCGGCGGCGACCGTTCGCAGCCCCACCTCAGCGATCCGCCAGGTGGTGGGATCGGCGACGAAGCGGCGGACCAGCGGTGCCAGATCCGTGCGGCGACCGGACATCACCAGCACCGAGGGACCCGCACCCGAGACCACGGCGGCGTGGCCCTCCCTGCGCAGCACCCGCATCAGCTCGACACTCTCGGGCATGCCCGGGGCGCGCCGATCCTGGTGCAGCCGATCCTCGGTCGCTTCGAGCAGGAGCTCCGGCGAGCCGGCGAGGGCGTGGACGAGCAGAGCGGAGCGGGAGGCGTTGAACACCGCGTCGGTGTAGGGGACCTCCTCTGGCAGCAGCCCTCTGGCCTGATCGGTGGGCAGGGTGGTCGTGGGCAGCAGCACCACGGGGCGCAGCACGCCGTCGGCGACATGCAGCGGCACCGCCCGGGCCGCAGCTCCCTGCATCCAGGACAGCACCACACCACCGCACAGCGCCGGGGCGGCGTTGTCGGGATGACCTTCGAACTCCGTCGCCAGCTGCAGCACGGCCTGGTCATCCAGCGCCTCGGGATCGGAGATCATCCCCCGCGCCAGCAGCAGACCGGCAAGGGTGGCCGCAGCGCTGGAACCGAGGCCCCGGCCGTGCGGGATGCGGTTCATGGCCTGCAGTCGCAGGCCGGTCTGCGGAGCTCCGGCATGATCGAGGCCGCGGCGCAGAGCGCGCACGACGAGGTGGTCCTCGCCGGCAGGCACCGAGGCGGACCCCTCCCCCTGGACCGTGATCTCGACCGCGCCGGTGGTCGCCTCGACGCTCAGCTCGTCGCAGAGGTCCAGGGCCAGCCCCAGGGTGTCGAAGCCGGGCCCGAGATTCGCGGAGGTCGCGGGGACCCGCACCGAGACCCGGGTGTGCTGGATCCTCACAGGCCGATGGCCTCCGCCGCCGCGGCGATGTCGACCGGCACCACCGTCGGGGTGAGTTCGTGCTGGGACATCGCGGTGTCGATGTCCTTGAGCCCGTTGCCGGTGACGGTGATCGTGATCGTCGCGCCCGCCGGGACGAGACCCTTCTCCGCCTGCTGCAGCAGGCCGGCAACGCCGGCCGCCGAGGCGGGCTCGACGAAGATGCCGACCTCGGCCGCGAGCAGCTTCTGCGCATCGAGGATCTGCTGGTCGGTGACCGCGTCGATGAGCCCGCCCGAGTCGTCCCGGGCCTCGACCGCGAGGTGCCAGGAGGCGGGGGCACCGATGCGGATGGCGGTGGCGACCGTCTCGGGGTTCGTGATCGGATGGCCTGCCACGAAAGGAGCGGCGCCAGCGGCCTGGAAGCCCCACATCTGCGGGAGAGAGTCGGTGATGCCGGCCTCGCAGTACTCGCGATAGCCCATCCAGTAGGCGGAGATGTTCCCGGCGTTGCCGACAGGGAGGATATGGATGTCGGGAGCCCGGCCCAGTGCATCGCTGATCTCGTAGGCGGCGGTCTTCTGCCCCTGGAGGCGGTACGGGTTCACCGAGTTGACCAGCTCGATCGGGTGCTCCGCGTCGAGCTTCCGGGCGATCTCGAGGCAATCATCGAAATTACCGTCGACCTGGATCAGCTTCGCGCCGTGCACGACGGCCTGGGCGAGCTTCCCGGCGGCGATCTTCCCCTGCGGCAGCAGCACCGCGCAGGTCAGGCCCGCCGCGGTGGCGTAGGCCGCGGCCGAAGCGCTGGTGTTGCCGGTGGAGGCGCACACCACGGCGGTCGCGCCGTCGCTCAGCGCCTTCGACATCGCCGAGACCATGCCGCGGTCCTTGAACGAACCGGTGGGGTTCATCCCCTCGACCTTGATGTGGACGTCCGCGCCGACCTTCGTCGACAGGGCGGGAGCGGGCACCAGCGGGGTTCCGCCCTCCCCCAGCGTCAGCAGGGTGTCGCTCTCGGCGAACGGAAGATGCTCTCGGTACTCGGCGAGGACGCCGCGCCATTGATGTGCCATGTGGTCATTCTCCTTCGATGCGCAGGATGGAATCGATGCTCAGCACCGTGGCGGTGGAGGAGAACACATCGAGCGACGAGGTCATCGCCGACTCCAGTGCCCGGTGCGTGCTGATGCCGATGTGCGCGCGCGCCGGTTCGTCCGAGGCGTCGTCCTGCTCGAGCAGCTCCTGGTGGATGGTCGAGATGGAGATCCCGTAGCCCGACAGGGTGCCGGCGATCTCGGCGAGCACGCCGGGTCGGTCCTCCACGGTGAGCGAGATGTAGAAGGCGCTGCGCAGCTCCTCGAGCGGGATCGACTCGAGCTCCGCATACCGCGACTCGCGAGGCCCCACCCCGCCGTGCACTCGAGCGCGGGCGGCGGAGACCACGTCGCCGAGGATGGCGGAGGCGGTCGGGGTGCCACCGGCTCCCTGGCCGTAGAACATCAGCGAACCAGCGGCATCCGCCTCGATGAACACGGCGTTGTACGCCTCGGCGACCGAGGCCAGCGGATGGTCCACGGGGATCAGCGCCGGGTAGACACGGGCGGAGATCCGCTCACCGCCCTCCTCCTCGATGCGTTCGACGATCGAGAGCAGCTTGATGGTGCGGCCCATCCGGGCCGCGGCGGCGATGTCCTGAGCAGAGACCTGGGTGATGCCCTCGCAGTGCACGTCGGTCAGCCGCATCCGGCTGTGGAACGCGAGCGAGGCCAGGATCGACGCCTTGGCTGCCGCGTCGTGTCCCTCGACATCGGCCGTCGGATCGGCCTCGGCGAAGCCGAGCTGCTGGGCGGTGGCCAGGGCGTCATCGAAGCTCGCGCCGGTACGGGTCATCGCGTCGAGGATGAAGTTCGTGGTGCCGTTGACGATCCCGAGCACTCGCTGGATGCGATCCCCGGCAAGCGACTCGCGCACCGGACGCACCAAGGGGATCGCGCCGGCGACTGCGGCCTCGAAATAGAGATCGACCCCGTGAGCATCCGCGGCCTCGTAGAGCGTGGCGCCGTCCTGGGCCAGCAGGGCCTTGTTCGCGGTCACCACGCTCGCCCCGTTCGCCATGGCGTCCAACAGGAGGGAGCGAGCCGGTTCGATGCCGCCCATCACCTCGATGACCAGGTCCGCCTCCCGCATCAGGGAGGCGGCGTCCTCGGTGAGCAGCTCGGCGGGCACATGCTCGCCACGATCGCGGGCGATGTCGCGCACGGCCACCCCGATCACCTCGAGGCGCCCGCCGATGCGATGGGCGAGCTCGTCCCCCTGCTGGGAGATCAGGCGCAGCACCTCCCCGCCGACGGTGCCGGCACCGAGAACCGCGACACGGAGGGTGGGCAGCGTCGAGAGCGAGGAGGACCTCACAGGAGCTGAACTGCCGGAGACGTGCTGTGACATGTGCGCAGTGGTCCTTCCACAAGGTCCGAAGGGCGGGCGGTGATGGGCTCTCGAACTCTAACCGAGGGTCGCGCCGCCATGTGTCCCGACGTGAACGAATGCGACGGCGCGACTCGGACATGCCTGCCGCTCGTCCCTCGCAGCACGTCGATCAGCCGATATCCAGGCCGAGGAGGTCGTCCTCGGTCTCGCGGCGGATCAGGGTACGGATCTCGCCGTCGCGCACGGCGATCACGGGAGGCCGTGGCACGTGGTTGTAGTTCGAGGCCAGCGAGTAGCAGTACGCACCGGTGACGGGCACCGAGATCAGGTCTCCGCGCTCCACATCGCTGGGCAGGTACTCGTCCTTGACGACGATGTCCCCGCTCTCGCAGTGCTTGCCGACCACGCGGACCACTTCGGGCGCGGCGTCGGAGACTCGACCGGTGAGCAGGCAGGAGTAGTCCGCGTCGTACAGCGCGGTGCGCACGTTGTCGCTCATCCCGCCGTCCACAGAGACGTACACCCGATGGTGGGGGCCGCCCAGGCGCACGTCCTTCACGGTGCCCACGGAGTACAGGGTCTGGGTGGACGGGCCCGCGATCGCCCTGCCCGGTTCGAAGGACACGTGGGGCACCTCGATCCCGAGCATCCGGCACTGCATCGTGACGATCCGCGCGATCCCGTCGGCGAGCACCTCGGGCGTGGCCGGGGTGTGCTGGGTGTTGTACATGACGCCGAAACCGCCGCCGAGGTCGAGCTGGTCGACGGTGTGGTCGAGCTCGTCGCGGATCTGGGCGACCAGCTCGAGGACGCGGCGGGCGGCGACCTCGAAGCCGCCGGTGTCGAAGATCTGCGAACCGATATGGGAGTGCAGCCCCAAAAGGTCCAGCTGCGGAGCCCGGAGCACACGGCGCACGGCGGCGAAGGCGGCCCCGCCGGTGAGGGAGAGCCCGAACTTCTGATCCTCGTGCGCGGTGGCGATGAACTCGTGGGTGTGCGCCTCCACCCCGGTGGTCACCCGCAGCATCACAGCGGCGCGCCGACCGAGCCGCGCCGCGAGGTCGTCGACCAGCTCGATCTCGTCCAGGGAGTCGACGACGATGCGGCCCACCCCGGCCTCGAGAGCGCGACGGATCTCCGCCTCGGACTTGTTGTTCCCATGCAGGGCGATGCGCTCCGGGGGGAAGCCGGCGCGCAGGGCGACGGCGAGCTCACCGCCGGTGCACACGTCCAGCCCCAGCCCGTCCTCCTCGACCCAGCGCACCACGGCGCCGCAGAGGAAGGCCTTGCCCGCGTAGTAGACATCCGCCCCACGATGGGGGGCGAACGCCTCGGCGAACGCGTTGCGGAACGCGCGGGCCCGGTGACGGAAGTCGTCCTCGTCGAGCACGAAGGCGGGGGTGCCGACCTCCTCAGCTATGCGCCGCACGTCCACGCCGGCGATCTCGATGGCCCCCTCGGCATTGCGTGCGGTGTTCCGCGACCACAGCCCGTCGATCAGGTGGTTGACGTCCTCGGGATACGGCAGCCAGGTGGGGGCTGCGTCGTTGCCGTGTAGGGCTCCGGCCTCGTGGGCACGCATGTCTGCTCCTGCTCTCGCGCCATCCCGCCCCACGATCTCGGCGGGCGGCTCGCGCCGTCGGCGCCCTCCGAGGTTAGGTGCGCGGTCGACGCCGCCGCACCCGTGTCCGATCTGCGAACAGCACAGCTCCCGCCCCCGTCCACCCGGTCGGCCGTGACCTGCACAGGTCAGAAGCGCAGTTCACCGAGGGTGGAGCAGGACTTCGGACCCAGCTGGTGATCGATCGCACTTGATAACCTCGACGGGTCGGCGCGGGAGACACGATCAGACACCTCCGGGCGCTTCCCGCTCGCTCCCTCGCCTCCGAGAACGATGTCACGCGAAGGAGTTCCGTTGTCCACTTCATCTTCGGTCCAGGACCGTCCCGGCGAGCACGAGCTGGTGGTCGTCGCCAATCGTCTGCCGGTGGATTCCCGGACCCTCCCCGATGGTGCCACCGAATGGGTGACCAGCCCCGGCGGCCTCGTCACCGCGATGGAGTCGGTGATGCGCACCATCGACTCCGGCGCCTGGGTGGGGTGGGCCGGCGCACCGGGTGAGGCCCCCGAGCCCTTCGACGCCGACGGGATGAGCCTGTACCCGGTGAGGCTGGATCAGGAGGACATCGAGCGGTACTACGAGGGCTACTCCAACGCCACCCTCTGGCCTCTCTACCATGACGTCATCGTCGCCCCGGAGTTCCACCGCGGCTGGTGGGACTCCTACCTCACGGCGAACCGTCGCTTCGCCGCCGCGGCCGCACCGGTCGCGGCTCCGGGCGGGACCATCTGGGTGCACGACTACCAGCTGCAGCTGGTCCCGCGGATGATCCGGGACCGGCGCAGCGACGTGCGCATCGGCTTCTTCAACCACATCCCGTTCCCGCCCGTCGAGCTGTTCTCCCAGCTCCCCAAGCGCAACTCCATCCTGCGCGGTCTGCTCGGAGCGGACCTCGTGGGCTTCCAGCGCGAGAGCGATTCGCTGAACTTCCTCGCCGCCGTGCGCAAGCTGCTGGGCCATCACGTGGACGGGATGACGATCTCGGTGCCCGGCATCGGTGCCGCTCCGATGCGGGAGGTGCAGGTGCAGACCTTCCCGATCTCCATCGACTCCTCCGCCGTCTCCGCCCTCACCGAGGATCCGGAGATCCGCGAGCGCGCGGCACAGCTGCGGCGGGACCTCGGCGATCCGGAGAAGATCGTGCTGGGCGCGGACCGTCTGGATTACACCAAGGGCATCCGTCATCGGCTGAAGGCCTGGGGAGAGCTGCTGGACGACGGCTCGATCGACCCGCACGACACCGTGATCATCCAGATCGCCACGCCGTCCCGCGAGCGGGTGGAGTCGTACCGCCAGCTGCGCGACGAGGTCGAGCTGACGGTCGGGCGGATCAACGGCGAGCATGCGCCGCTCGGCCGTCCGGCCGTGTCCTATCAGCACCACTCCTTCGACCGCCGGGAGATGACGGCGCTGTTCATGGCCGCGGACGTGGTGCTGGTGACAGCACTGCGCGACGGCATGAACCTGGTCGCCAAGGAGTACGTCGCCTCCCGGCCGGATCTGCACGGCGTGCTGGTGCTCAGCGAGTTCGCCGGCGCGGCCGATGAGCTGCGTGCCGCGGTGCTGGTGAATCCTCACGACATCGATGAGCTCAAGGCCGCGATCCTGCGGTCGCTGGCGATGCCTCCCGAGGAGCAGGAGGAGGCGATGCGCTCCCTGCGCCATCAGGTGATGGAGCACGACGTGCAGTTCTGGGCCCACCAGTTCCTCGAGAACCTCACCGCCAGCGGATCCCCGGAGCAGGAGGCGGCGCCGGTCATCCGGCTCACCGGGGACGCACCCAGCGATCCTGTCGAGCTCGACGCCACGCTGCGCGACTTCACGGCGGTGCCGCGCCTGCTGATCGCCTCCGACTTCGATGGAGTGCTGGCGCCGATCGTCTCCGACCGCGATGCGGTGCAGCCCGATCACGCCGCACTCACCGCCCTGCGCCGGCTCTCCGACCTTCCGGGGGTCGCCGTCGCACTGGTCTCCGGGCGCGCGCTGGCCGATCTCGACTCCCATACCGAGATGCCGAGCTCGGTGGTGCTGGTGGGGTCCCACGGCGCGGAGGTGGGGGCGCTGCCGCCGTGGATGCAGGCAGAAGTGCTGGACAAGTCAGCGCTGAGCATGACCCCGGAGGCGGAGGAGCAGCTCGCCGCGATCACCACCACGCTGCGGCGGATCGCTCGGGCCCACCCCGGCACGGAGGTCGAGACCAAGCCGACAGCCGCGGTGCTGCACACCCGGAACGCGAAGGGCCGGGGCGGGATCAACGCCACCGAGTCGGCGCTCGAGTACGCCACGACCCTGCCCGAGGTCACCGTCACGCCCGGCAAGGAGGTCGTGGAGTTCGCCGTCGTGCACACCTCGAAGGGAGCGGCGATCGATGCCCTGTCCCGGGCGAGCGCCGCCGATGCCTGGCTGTACCTGGGCGATGACATCACTGATGAATCCGTCTTCGCGCAGTTGGGCAGCGACGATGTGGGGGTGAAGGTGGGCAGCGGCGATACTGCGGCCCAGCTGCGGATCCCCGACACCGAGGCGGCGCGGGACCTGCTCCGACGGCTGCTCGAGCTGCGCGCCGAGCAGAGCTGAGCTGAGCTGAGCTGAGCTGAAAAAATCCCCGGCCACCAGCCAAGATGGCTGGTGACCGGGGATTCTCTCGGTGCCCGCGACAGGATTCGAACCTACGACCTTCTGCTCCGGAGGCAGACGCTCTATCCACTGAGCTACGCGGGCGGACTAGGGAAGTCTAGCAACATCTGCGGGTGACGGACCGCGTCATCGCCGTCGGAGACACCGGGTGTGAGAGGGACCTCACCGCAGCAGCGGCAGCTGAGCCCCGTGGAGCACTGCCGAGGGATCCGCGGCAATGCCCAGACCGCTGGGCGCGGCCCCGGAGCGCACCAGCAGATCCCCGACCGCGGCGATCATCGCGCCGTTGTCGGTGCACAGCCGCGGCGACGGGATCCGCAGCTCGATGCCCTCGGCATCGCACTTCTTTTGGGCGACCGCGCGGAGGCGAGCATTGGCGGCGACGCCGCCCACGATCACCAGCGTGTCCAGGTTCCGCTCGCGCACGGCACGGAGCGACTTCTTCACCAGCACATCGACGACGGCCTGCTCGAAGGAAGCCGCGATGTCCGCGACGGGGACCGGCTCCCCTGCGCGCTCGAGGGTCTCGACGGTCCGAGCCACCGCGGTCTTGAGCCCGGAGAAGGAGAAGGTGAACGGCGCATCCTTCGGGCGCAGCATCGCGCGGGGGAAGGAGAAGGCGGCGGGGTCGCCGTCGACGGCGGCGCGCGAGATCGCAGGCCCGCCGGGGTAGCCGAGGCCGAGCAGGCGGGAGACCTTGTCGAACGCCTCTCCCGCCGCATCGTCCAGGGTGTCGCCGAGATGCTCGATGGGATCGCGCACCAGATCGCCGACAGCGAGGATCGAGGTATGGCCGCCGGAGACGATCAGCACGATGCTGCGCTCGGGCAGTGGGCCGTGCTCGAGGGTGTCGGCGGCGGCATGGCCCGCCAGGTGGTGCACGCCGTACAGAGGTTTGTCGAGGGCCCAGGCGATCGACTTGGCGGCTGCGAGGCCCACATGCACGGCGGTGGCCAGTCCGGGGCCGGAGGTGACGGCGACGTGCGAGACATCGGCCAGGTCGACGTCGGCGTCCTCCAGCGCGATCCGCAGCGTCGGGACGACGGCCTCGAGATGGGCGCGGGCGGCGATCTCGGGGACCACTCCCCCGAAATCGGCGTGCTGGGAGGCGCTCGAGGCGAGGCCCTGCCCCAGCAGGGTGCCATCCGAGACGAGACCGAAGCCGGTCTCGTCGCAGGAGGACTCGACCCCGAGGACGATCGGGGACCCGAGTGCCATCACCGCAGGATCGACATCGGGTTGGAGTAGTTTCCCGCCTCGTCCATCTTCGCGAAGTGCAGGTGGCAGCCGGTGGAGCGCCCGGTGGAGCCGACATAGCCGATGGTGTCGCCCGCGCTGACGGAGGCGCCCACCGAGGTGTTGTAGCCCTGCAGGTGGTAGTAGCCGGTGACGACCCCGTTGCCGTGATCGATCTTCACCCGCTTGCCGGAGGCGCTGTTCTGCTCGACGGCGATGACGGTGCCGGACTTGGCCGCGGCCACGGGGGTGCCGCAGGCGGCACCGAAGTCCACGCCGTTATGCCCCTTGAAGTAGCCGAGGACGGGGTGCATGCGTCCACCGAAGCCCGAAGTGATGGGACCGCTGACGGGGCGCAGGTAACCCTCGTGGCCCACCGGCTCGGCGGCCGTGGCCTCCTCGACGGGCTCGGGGACCGAGACCTCGATGCCGGTGCTCTCGGCCTCCTCGGAGGCTTCGGCCTTCTCGGAGTCCTCGGCAGCCGGGGCGGTGCGCTCCTCGGAACGGCTCGCGTCGGCGTCCTCGCCGCGGGTCTCGACAGCTGCCGCGGAGGCGACGTCGGCCGCGGGGAGCGCCACGGGGGCTGGGGCCTGGTCGGCGGGGGCGACGGACTGGGCCTGGGCAACCGCCTCACCCTGCGGGGCGGTCTCATCGATCCCGGCCGCGGCGGCCGCCAGGGGTGCAGCAATGGTGGCGGTGGCGAGGACTCCGAGGACCCCGACCTTCACCGCTCCGGCGGAGACGACGGAGTCGCGGTGGGTCCCTCCGACCAGGCGGTGCTTGCGCACCGTTGCACGTCCGTCGGCGCGATGATTCGCCACGTGTTGACCTCTTCCATTGCGACTGTGTAGATCTCGTCCAAGCGTCTGTCTGATCGTGACGCCGGACAGGGGAAGCACGCGTCGCCGAACAACCTCGAACAACCTACGTGCCTCCCACCTGGCATGACGAGCATCCCGACCGGGTCATTGCCAAGTTTTTGCCTCGATGCCACAAAGGTTGCCTGATCTTGACGAGCAGGCACTGTCCGGCAGTGATCAGGTCACTTCCGAGCACCCCGGGAGGATCTGTGGGTCACATTCGATCCGGCCCCGACATCCCTCCGGTCCCTGCTGCGGCTCGCAGGAGCGATCCGGAGTTCCGCGATTCCTGAGTTCCCAGGGGGCGGCGTCTAGAGTGGCGCCATGTCGACCCCGGACCAGAACGCTGCCCCCGGCGCCCCCGCGTGCGCGTCGTCGTGATCGAGGATGAGCAGACGATCACCCGCGCGATCGCTGATCGCCTCACCGCCGAGGGATGGGAGGTCACCACCGCTTCCGACGGCCCCTCCGGCGTGCGAGCCGTCGCCGAGGTGCGCCCGGACGTGGTGGTGCTGGACGTGATGCTCCCGGGGTTCGACGGCCTCGAGGTATGCCGTCGGATCCAGGCCGACGAGCCGGTGCCGGTGCTGATGCTGACCGCCCGCGACGACGAGACCGACATGCTCGTGGGACTCGGAGTGGGCGCGGATGACTACATGACCAAGCCCTTCTCCATGCGCGAGCTGGCCGCCCGGCTCAAGGCTCTGCTGCGCAGGGTGCGCCGCGTCGGGGCACCGGCGCCGAGCGAGTCCGAGAAGCAGGATGCCCTGCAGTTCGGCGACCTGGTCATCGATCGCGCCGGGCGACGGGTGATGCGTGCGGGCGCTCCCGCCCATCTGACCCCCACCGAGTTCGACCTCCTGCTCTGCCTGGCGAACGCCCCTGGCACCGTCCTCACCCGCGAACAGCTCCTGGCCGATGTCTGGGACTGGGTGGATGCGACCGGGACCCGCACCGTGGATTCCCACGTCAAGGCGCTGCGTCGCAAGCTGGGCTCCGACCTGGTGCGCACCGTCCACGGCGTGGGCTACGCCCTGGAGATCCCGGAGGACCCCGAGGACCCTCCGGGCGGCGCCGCCTCGCCCGGCTCCCTCGCCGGCGAGTCGGATCTCTCCTCCATGCCGACCCCGAACCTCCCCACCGAAGACTCGTGACTCCGCCCGCCGTCGACGGTGCGGGCGACCCCCAACGCCGGGTCCCGGAACGGTTGGACGTCCGGCCGCTGGACCGTTTCCGCTCCTTCAAGGTCAAGCTCGGGATCCTGGTCGCCGCGAGCGTCACCGTCGCCGCGCTGCTCACGCAGGTGAGCATCCGGGCCGGGGTGGAGCCGTTGCTGGCGCTGCCGCTGGTGGTGCTCGTGGCGCTGGTTTTCACGCAGGTGCTCGCCCGCGGCATGACCTCCCCGCTGCGGGAGATGACCGGAGCCGCCCAGGCGATGGCTCGCGGCGACTACAGCCGCACCATCCGCACCACCAGCCGTGACGAGGTCGGTCAGCTCGCCTCCGCTTTCTCCACGATGGCCTCCGAGCTCGAGCAGACCGACCGGATGCGCCGCGACCTGGTCGCCAACGTCTCCCACGAGCTCCGCACCCCGGTGACCGGCCTGCGTGCCCAGCTGGAGAACCTGGTGGACGGCGTGACCGAACCCGATCCGGCCGCTCTCGAGGTCGCGCTGACCGAGACCGAGCGCCTCTCGCAGCTGGTGGACCACCTGTTGGATCTCTCTCGGCTCGATGCCGGGGTGGTCGAGCTCGACCTCGAGGCCGTCGAGCTCACCCCGTTCCTCCACGAGGTGGTCGACGCCGCTGCCCTCGCCCCCGGGGGCCGCGACATGCGCTGGATCATCGACGTCGAGCCTGCCGATCTGGCAGTGCCCGCCGACGCCGCGCGCCTGCACCAGGTCATACACAATCTGCTGGAGAACGCCGCCCGGCATTCCCCGGCCGGTGGGCGGATCCATGTGTCCGCCGCCCGCACCGCGCAGGATGACGGCGTGCGCATCGACGTCCACGACGAGGGGCCCGGCATCGCCCGTGAGGACCGCTCCCGGGTGTTCGAGCGCTTCCAGCGCGGCGGCTACGACAACACCTCCGGCGGCACCGGGCTGGGCCTCGCGATCGCGCGCTGGGCGGTCGGGCTGCACGGCGGCACGATCGAAGTCCTCGACGACCCCCGCAGCGAACACGCCCGGGACGGTCGCTCGTCCCTGATCCGCGTGGTGCTGCCGGACACCTCGTGGAGCACGTGATGTCACGCACTCCACAGCATCTTCGCCGGTCGAGCCCCAGGGACGGCGCACGGCGAGCATCTCCTGCCGCTAGGCTGGGAGCATTCCGTATCACCCGACCGTGAGAAGGCTGGCGATCTCAGAGTGTCACAGCAGACACAGGACTCCGACTCCGCGGAGTTCGGCCCGAATCAGTGGCTCGTGGACGCACTCCGCGAGCAGTGGCGCGACGATCCGTCGAGCGTCGATCCCAGTTGGGCGGAGTTCTTCTCCGCCCAGGGCTCAGTGAGCACCGACCCCTCCCCCGCCACGAACTCCCCGAGCACTCCGCGACGTCAACGGCGACGTCGACGGATGCCACCGCCTCCACGGACGCGGCGCCGCAGGGCGCCCCCGCACAGAAGCCCGATACCGGTGAGCCTCCGGCGTCCGTCACCACGAGCTCCGATCCCGTCGGGAGCGCGCCGAAGTCCTCCACCCCCTCCCGCTCCTCGGCTGCCGCCCCCGCGACCGCCCCTCAGTCCTCGAAGGAACCCTCTGCCGTGAACGCTGATCCTGCCAAGGACTCCGCCGCCTCGAAGGCACCCGCCGTCTCCACGACCTCGGACCGCCCGGCGAAGGTCCCCACCACCACCGCACAGATCCCGGCGGTGGAGCTGCGCGAGCCCGAGGCCGTCAAGCTCCGTGGGCCCGCTGCAGCGATCGTGCGCAACATGGCCGAGTCCCTCGAGGTGCCCACTGCCACCTCGGTGCGCGATGTCCCGGTGAAGCTGCTGTTCGACAACCGCCTGGTGATCAACAACCACCTCAAGCGCCATCGCGCAGGCAAGGTCTCCTTCACCCACCTCATCGGGTGGGCGATGATCGAGGCGATCACCGAGATCAACGACATGAACAACGGCTTCGACATCGATGAGAAGGGCAAGCCGCTCCTGCTCAAGCGCGAGGACATCAACTTCGGGCTCGCCATCGACATGCCGCGGCCCGACGGCTCCCGCGGCCTGGTGGTGCCGAGCATCAAAGCCGCTCAGCGCTTCGACTTCCGGGGGTTCTGGAAGGCCTACGAGGAGGTCGTGGCCAAGGCCCGCGCCGGCAAGCTCACGATGGACGACTTCTCGCACACGACGGTCTCGCTGACCAACCCCGGCGGCATCGGCACCGTCCACTCCATCCCCCGCCTCATGCAGGGCCAGGGCGTGATCGTCGGCGTCGGCGCGATGGACTATCCCGCACAGTTCCAGGGCGCGAGCCCCGCCACCCTCGCCGAGCTCGCGATCTCGAAGGTCATGACGCTGACCTCGACCTACGACCACCGGATCATCCAGGGCGCCGCCTCCGGCGAGTTCCTGAAGCGGATGGGCGACAAGCTGCTGGGCAAGGACGGCTTCTACGACCGGGTCTTCGCCTCGTTGCGCCTGCCCTACCAGCCGGTCCGCTGGGTGCCCGACAACCCCTTCCGGCACACCGAGTCCGAGCGCCTCGCACGGGTGATGGACATGATCCATGCCTATCGCGTGCGCGGGCACCTGATGGCGGACACCGACCCGCTGCAGTACAAGGTGCGCACCCACCCGGATCTCGATGTCGAGACCTACGGGCTGACCCTGTGGGATCTGGACCGCACCTTCCCGACCCGCGGTCTGGGCGGCAAGGACAAGATGTCCCTGCGCGACATCCTCGGAGTGCTGCGCGATGCGTACTGCCGCACCATCGGCGTGGAGTACATGCACATCTCCGATCCGGACGAGCGCGCCTGGATCCAGCAGAAGATGGAAACTCCTCGCAAGCCCTTCGACAAGGCCGAGCTGACCCACATCATGGATCGCCTGAACTCCGCCGAGGCGTTCGAGACCTTCCTGCAGACGAAGTTCGTGGGCCAGAAGCGCTTCTCCCTCGAGGGCGGCGAGGCAGTCATCCCGATGCTGGACGCGGTGCTGCACGGCGCCGCCCATGACGGCATGGACGAGGTGGCCATCGGGATGAGCCACCGCGGCCGGCTCAACGTGCTATCGAACCTGGCTGGCAAGAGCTACGGGCAGATCTTCCAGGAGTTCGAGGGCAACTACGGCCAGAAGCTCGGCTCCGGCGACGTGAAGTACCACCTGGGCACCGAGGGCTCCTACACCTCGCACGACGGCAAGAGCACCAAGGTGTACCTCGCCGCGAACCCCTCCCACCTGGAGGCCGTGAACCCGGTCCTCGAAGGCATCGTCCGCGCCAAGCAGGACCGTCTCGAGCGTCCCGAGGAGTTCCCGGTGCTGCCGGTCCTCGTGCACGGCGATGCCGCCTTCGCCGGCCAGGGCGTGGTCACCGAGACCCTGAACCTCTCCGAGCTGCGCGGCTACCGCACCGGCGGCACGATCCACGTGATCATCAACAATCAGATCGGCTTCACCACGCTGCCGGACTCCTCGCGCTCGTCCTTCTACTCGACCGACGTCGCCAAGTCCACGCAGCTGCCGATCTTCCATGTCAACGGCGACGATCCGGAGGCCTGCGTGCGGGTCGCCGAGATCGCCTTCGAGTTCCGTCAGAGGTTCCACCGCGACGTGGTCATCGATATGCAGTGCTACCGCCGCCGCGGGCACAACGAGGGCGACGACCCCTCGATGACGCAGCCCGAGATGTACAAGCTGATCGCCGAGAAGCCCTCGACCCGCAAGCTCTACACGGAAGCGCTCATCGAGCGCGGCGACCTCACCGAGGAGGAGACCGAAGGCCTGGTGCGCAACTTCCAGGAGCACCTGGACGAGGCCTTCGCCTCCACTCGCACCGCACGGCCCGCCGAGTCCTCCTCGCAGGAGCAGGTCCAGGGCCTGGACCTGCCGGACGCCCAGCAGGGAGGCACCGACGACACGCCGGTGCAGACCGCGGTCGGGGCCGAGGTGCTCGAGCGCATCGGGCAGGCTCATTCGGAGGTCCCCGCCTCCTTCGAGGTCCACCCCAAACTGATGACGGTGCTGCAGCGCCGCACGCAGATGACCACTGCGGGCAATATCGACTGGGCTTTCGGCGAGCTGCTGGCCTTCGGCTCGCTGCTGCTGCAGGGCCATCGCGTGCGCCTGGCCGGCCAGGACTCCCGTCGCGGCACCTTCGTCCAGCGCCACAGCGTGCTCATCGATCACGACAACGGCGATACCTGGACGCCGCTCGCCTACCTCTCCGATGAGCAGGCGCGGTTCAACGTCTACGATTCCTCGCTCTCGGAGTTCGCGGCGCTCGGTTTCGAGTACGGCTACTCGGTCGAGAGCCCGCAGTCACTGGTGCTGTGGGAGGCGCAGTTCGGCGACTTCGTCAACGGCGCGCAGACCATCATCGATGAGTTCATCTCCGCTTCCGAACAGAAGTGGGGCCAGAAATCGAGCGTGGTGATGCTCCTCCCCCACGGCTATGAGGGTCAGGGCCCGGACCACTCCTCCGCGCGCATCGAGCGCTTCCTCCAGCTGTGCGCCGAGAACAACATGCGCGTCGCCGCACCGTCCACGCCGGCGAGCTACTTCCACCTGCTGCGCAGGCAGGCACTGACCGAGCCGAAGAAGCCGCTGATCGTCTTCACTCCGAAATCGATGCTGCGCAACAAGGCCGCGGTCAGCACGGTCGAGGACTTCACCACCGGAACCTTCGAGCCCGTCCTCCAGGACACCACCGTGGATCCGGCCGATGTGCGCCAGGTGCTGCTGACCTCCGGCAAGGTCTACTGGGACCTCGTCGCCTGGCGTGAGAAGCACGGGGTCACCGATACCGCACTCGTGCGGGTCGAGCAACTCTACCCGTTGCCCACCGAGCAGCTCCAGGAGATCCTCGGCCGCTACCCGGACGCCTCGCTGGTATGGGTCCAGGAGGAGCCGCAGAACCAGGGCGCCTGGAGCTTCATGGCGATGAACTTCGCCATCGAGGTCGGACGCACGCTGCGGGTCGTCGCCCGTCCCGCCTCCGCCTCCCCGGCGACCGGGTCGAACGCGACGCACAAGGTCGAGCAGGAGGACCTGCTCACCCGGGCCTTCGAAGGCTGAGCACCGCCGCGGGTCCCGGGTTCGCCCGGGGCCCGCGGCGCCGTTAGAGTTGACGCCCCCCGTCCCCGTCCAGGAGGTCCCGGTGCCCACCGTGCCTATGACGCCCGCCCCGTCTCCGGAGTCCCGGATCCGGATCATCGCGCTCGGAGACGAGCTCCTCGCCGGAGTGGGTGATGCTCGGGCGCTGGGATGGCTCGGCCGTGCCGTGGCCAGCGAACAGGGAGCGGCCAACCGCATCGACGTGTTCAGCTCCGCCCTGCCCGCCGAGACCTCCGCCGAGCTCGCGGAGCGCTGGGACGAGGATGTGCAGCGACGTTTCTCGACCGAGGGGCAGGCCGACGGCTCCGTCGACAACCGGGTGGTGCTGGCCATGGGCCGCGCCGACATCGGGACCGGGATCTCCTTGGCCCGCTCCCGGCTGAACCTCGCCAAGGTTCTCGACGGGTTGGAGCGGCTGCGCATCCCCGCCTTCGTGGTGGGGCCGACCCCCAGCACGGACGCGGGCACCACCGCCGCGGTGCGGGAGCTCTCCGGAGCCTTCGAGGACGTCTGCTCCCGCCGGCGGATCCCGTATGTCGACACGGTCGGCGGTCTGATCGGCCACGAGCAGTGGGAGTCCGATCTGGCCCGCTCTCCCGGCGATCATCCCGGGCAGGTCGGCTACGGACTGATCGCCTGGCTGGTGCTGCACGGCGGCTTCGGCCGCTGGCTCGGCACCTCCTCCTGAGGTGACCTCTTCCCGAGTGACCTCGGACTCAGCACGGAGCGGACACCGCTCCGGACGGCGCCATCCCCAGCGCCATATGACACAATCGTCGGGTCATCCGGGCGAAGGAAGGAGATCGTGATGAGCAAGCGAGGACGCAAGCGCAAGGCTCGCCGCAAGAACAGCGCGAATCACGGCAAGCGCCCCAACAGCTGACCGTGACGTCGCCGCGAGCGACATGACGACGGGCCACTCCCTGCGGGGAGTGGCCCGTCGTCATGTGAGCCTGAGGAGCGGGTGCGCGCCGGGGACGGGCTCTCAACCGTCAGCGCCCGGGAACTCGCGGCGCACCGTCGAGGTGCGGGTGATCCGCACCGTGGTTCCATCACTGTCCGTACGGGTCACCGAGACGGTGCGGCACTGCACGGCTATCCGCTCCCGCAGCTCCGAGGGAGCGCGATCAGCGCAGCTGCGGCGCACCAGCTCCTTCAACCGGCGCATCCGCTCCCATTCCTCGGCGCATTCCGGGCAGTCGTCGGCATGGCGCTGCATGCGCTGGACCAGCTCCTCGGGCAACTCCCCGTCGAGCGCCTCCTCCAGCCCGTAGCGCAGGTCGCGTCGCGCCGACTCTGCGGAGCCGGCGCGAGGGGCGAGATCGTCCTGGTTCATCGTTCGTCCTCCCCATCCGTCATTCCGCTGGTGGTGCTGCCGGTCGCCGCGCCATCGGTCCCCGCGCCGCCGCGCAGGAAACCGCTGCGGTATGCATAGTCCGAGAGCTTCTCCCGCAGCTGGCGACGCCCCCGGTGCAGGCGTGACATCACGGTCCCGATCGGGGTGTCCATGATCTCGGCGATCTCCTTGTAGGCGAAGCCCTCGACATCGGCGAGGTACACCGCCATGCGGTAGTCCTCACGCAGTTCGCCCAGCGCATCCTTGACCGCGGAGTCCGGCAGGTGGTCCAGCGCCTCGGTCTCCGCGGAGCGCAGTCCGCTGCTGGTATGCCCGGCCACCTCCGCCAGCTGCCAGTCCTCGACCGTGTCGGTCCAGGCCTCCTTGGGCCGCCGCTGCTTGGTGCGATACATCGAGATGAAGCTGTTGGTCATGATGCGGTACAGCCACGCTCGCATGTTCGTCCCCGGGGTGAAGCGCTCACGCGCCCGGAACGCTTTCACGAAGGTGTCCTGCACCAGGTCCTCTGCATCGTGCGGGTTGCGAGTCATCCGCAAGGCGCCGCCGTAGAGGGAGTCGAGATGGGAGAGCGCCTCGGCCTCGAAGTCGAACTCGAGGGCCGCGGCGGCCGCCGACACCTCCACGGTGCGGGCGGGGTCCGGCGCGCCCTCGTCGGGGCTCAGGACGGGATCTGTTCGGGTCATCGCTCTCAAACCTACGCCACCGGGGCGGGCCGGAGCGTATGCGAGCAACGGAACAGTCATGGGCTCTGCCTTCCCGGCGCCTGTGGGCGTCTCGTCCTGCGGTGGTCATGCAGCCGCTGCGGGCTGCGACGCGCGCGGCGCATCGCCAGGTCCAACGCACGCGGCACGCTGGATGTTCCCCGGACGGTAGTCTGGACGCCGGTGACCTGGCCGACACGGCCGCGCCACCTGACCTCCTGACCCCGTCGAGAACGTGAGGACACCATGTCTCTGGTCCGTCGCATCGCCCGGCCCCTGCTCGCTGCACCCTTCGTCTTCCAGGGAGTGCGCACCGCCCTGCACCCCGAGCGGGAGATCGATGTCTACCCGCCGGCCTTCGACGCGGCCGACTCCGCGATCTCCAAGAGCTCGGCCCCGGGCTTCCTGGACGTGCGCACCGTCATCCGTGCCACCGGCGCCGTCGCCGCCGGCGCCGGGATCCTGTACGCCGCCAATCGCTGCCCGCGCGCCGCAGCAGCGACCCTGCTGGCCACCACCTCCGTCGGCTGGGCCGGCCGCAAGAAGGTCTGGGAGCTGCGCGGCGAGGAGCTGACCCAGGAGGTCCAGTCGATCCTCACCGACGCCGGCCTGCTCGGCGGCGTGCTGCTGGCCGTGGTGGATCACGACGGTCGCCCCTCGCTCAGCTACCGGGCGAACAAGTTCGTCGAGCGCAGCCAGAAGAAGGCCGCGGCGAAGCAGCGTGAGATCGAGAAGAAGGCCGGAACGCTCGACAAGAAGGCGAAGAGCGCGGTCGCCACCGCGCAGAAGCAGCTCGCCGGCCAGCGGGGCTGACGACGTGGCCTCTGAGGTTCTGTGGAACGCACCGTTCGCCGACCAACCGGTCGACGCCCTGGTGCGGGTGCCGGGATCGAAGTCCCTGACGGCACGGTGGATGCTGCTAGCCGCTGCTGCGGCGGAGCCCTCCGTGCTCCGCGGAGCGCTGGTCTCCCGCGATACGCGGCTGATGCGCGATGCGCTCGAGCGCCTCGGCGCGGTGCTCGAGGTGCAGGACGGCGCGCTGCACGTCACCCCGATCCCCGCTCCGCCCACGGATCCGGCCGATCCGGTCGAGATCCACACCGGGCTCGCCGGCACGGTGATGCGCTTCGTGCCGCTGCTCGCGGCGCTGCATCACGGCGATGTCCGCTTCACCGGTGACCCCGCTGCGCTGCAGCGGCCGATGGATCCGGTGATCGACCTCCTGCGCCAGCAGGGCGTCGAGGTCACCGAGCACGGGGAGACCGGTCGGCTGCCGCTGACCGTGCACGGCACCGGGAAGCTGCCCGGCGGCCGTCTCGAGGTCGACGCCTCCGGCTCCAGCCAGTTCATCTCCAACATGCTGCTGGTCGCCGCGCATGCGGAGGCGGATGTCGAGCTCGTCCACATCGGTGAGGTGCTGCCCTCGCTGCCGCATATCGAGATGACCATGGAGACCCTGCGCCAGGCCGGCATCGAGGCCTCGCACGGGCTCGATGGGCAGGGCCGCCACCGCTGGCAGGTCCGTCATGGAGAGATCCGGCCGATGGAGGTCACCGTCGAGCCCGACCTCTCCAACGCCGGTCCGTTCCTGGCCGCGGCGCTGGCCACCGGCGGCACCATCGCGGTCGACGACTGGCCCGAGACCACCACCCAGCCGGGGGACGCCTACCGCGACCTGCTGACCCGGATGGGCGGAGAGGTCTGGCGCGAGGGTCGGACCATGTGCGTGCGCGGCACCGGGGAGATCCACGGCATCGACGCGGACATGTCCGCGATGGGCGAGCTGGTGCCCACGATGTCGGCCCTGTGCGCGCTGGCGGACTCCCCGTCCCGGCTCACGGGAGTCGCCCACCTGCGTGGCCATGAGACCGATCGGTTGAAGGCGCTGGCCACCGAGCTGACCAAGGTCGGTGCGCGCACTGCCGAGCTCGACGACGGTGTGGAGATCCATCCCGGTGAGCTGCGCGGCGCGGTCTTCGAGAGCTACGAGGACCACCGCATGGCCACTGCCGGTGCGATCATCGGCCTGCGGGTCCCGGATCTGCGGGTGGTCGACATCGGCACCACGCAGAAGACGCTGCCGGATTTCGTGGGGATGTGGCTGTCGATGCTGCACCCGGAGCCGGCGGCGGACGACGCGTGAGACGCTCCGCGAGGGAGTACGACGAGAGCGACGTCCGCATCCGTCCGCAGCGGCGCGGCTCGCGTCCGCGCACGAAGGAGCGGCCCAAGCACGAGGATGCCGTCACCGCCCGAGTGGTCTCCGTGGACCGCGGGCGGTGGCGGACGCTGCTGGCCGAGGGCACGGCCGAGGAGCGCGCGGTCACCGCGATGCGTGCCCGGGAGCTGGGCCGCTCCCCGATCGTCCCCGGTGACCTGGTCGGTCTGGTCGGTGACACCTCGGGGCGCGAGGGCAGCCTCGCCCGCATCGTGCGCATCCGGGAGCGCAGCTCCTTCTTGCGGCGCAGCGCCGACGACGACGATTCCACGGAGCGCCCGCTGGTCGCGAACGTGGACCTGATGGTGATGGTCACTGCCGTCGCCGAGCCGGAACCGCGCGGCGGGATGATCGACCGCTGCCTGGTCGCCGCCTTCGTCGCCGGGATCGACACCCTGCTGGTGCTGACCAAGTCCGATCTGCGCTCTCCCGAGGGGTTCCTCACCACCTACACGCCGCTGGGCCTCGAGCACGTGGTGACGCGTCGCGAGACGCCAGCACAGGCGGCGGATCCGGCGCATCCCGGCATCGTGGGCCTGGAGGAGCTGCGCGAGCGGCTCTCCGGGCGGATCAGCGTGCTCGTCGGCCATTCGGGCGTTGGGAAGTCCACGCTGCTGAATGCGCTGGTCCCGGGAACAGACCGTGCCATCGGAGGGGTCAACGACGTCACCGGGCGGGGTCGGCACACGTCCTCCTCGGCGCTGGCGATGCCGCTTCCGGCCGACTCCGGCTGGGTGATCGACACACCGGGGGTGCGCTCCTTCGGCCTGGGCCATGTGGACCCCGAGGAGCTGCTGGACGCCTTCGCTGACCTCGCTCAGCTGGCCGAGGCCTGCCCCCGCGGCTGCACCCATCTCGAGGACGCCCCGGACTGCTCGCTGGACGAGCAGGTCGCCGCCGGAGGCGCCGGCAGCGCCGGCCCCGCCCGGCTGCTCTCCTATCGACGGCTGGCCACGACGCTGCGCAAGAACGACCCCTGGGAGATGTGAACCGCGCCTGCGCCACGGCGATCCATGGTCGCGCCTCGGTCTCATCACGCTCCCGCGTCGCTGCGCGGGACGGGCGGGCGCGGCCCGTACTGTAGGCGCATGTCCAGTCGATTCGCCGATGACCTGCGCCTGGCACACGTGCTGGCCGATGCCGTGGACCAGCTGACGATGTCGCGCTTCAAGGCGCAGGATCTCGAGGTCTCCACCAAGCCAGACCTCACCGAGGTCACCGACGCCGACCGCGCGGCCGAACAGCTGGTGCGCTCCCAGCTCGCCCGTGCCCGCTCCCGTGATCAGGTGATCGGTGAGGAGTTCGGCAGCACCGGCGCGTCCCCACGGCAATGGGTGATCGACCCCATCGACGGCACCAGCAACTTCGTGCGGGGCGTGCCCGTATGGGGCACCCTCATCGGACTCATCGAGGACGGTCGTCCCGTCGTGGGCCTCGTCTCCGCGCCGTCGCTGGGCCGGCGCTGGTGGGGTGGTGAGGGGGTGGGCGCCTGGACCGGCACCCGGATCAACAGCGCCTCACGCCTCCAGGTCTCCTCCGTCGACTCGATCGGTGAGGCCTCGCTGTCCTACTCCTCGCTGCACGCGTGGGCGGAGCAGGAGCGGCTGCCGCAGATGCTGAACCTCATGCAGCGCTTCTGGCGCACCCGTGCCTATGGAGATTTCTGGTCATACATGCTGGTCGCCGAGGGGGCGGTCGATGCGGCCTGTGAGCCGGAGCTCGCGCTGCACGACATGGTCGCCCTGGTCCCGATCGTCACCGAGGCCGGTGGCCGCTTCACCTCGCTCACCGGTGAGGACGGGCCCTTCGGCGGGAGCGCGGTGGCCACCAACGGACGGCTGCACGAGGAGATCCTGGAGGCGCTCGCGTCCCGGGCGTGATCAGTTCGCGGCCGGAGTCCACGCCAGGGCCGCGGTCGGGGCCGTCCAGGTCCGATCGGTAGACTCGAGCCTTCGTGACCCCGAACCGTGAAGGAACTCCCTCTCCATGACCGTCAAGCGCGTCGCCCTCCTGACCGCCGGTGGCTATGCCCCCTGCCTGTCCTCCGCCGTCGGCGGCCTCATCGAGCGGTACACCGAACTGGTGCCCGATGTCGAGATCATCGCGTACAAGCACGGCTACTGGGGTCTGCTCTCCGGCGAGAAGCTGGTGGTGGACGAGGAGGTGCGTGCCAAGGCGGGGCTGCTGCACAACTACGGCGGCTCCCCCATCGGCAATTCCCGCGTGAAGCTCACCAACACCGAGGACCTCGTCAAGCGCGGCCTGATCCAGGAGGGCGAGAACGCCCTCGAGGTCGCGGCGAACAAGCTCAAGGACGACGGTGTGGATGTGCTGCACACCATCGGCGGCGACGACACCAACACCACCGCGGCGGATCTGGCGAAGTTCCTGCACGAGAACGGCCACGAGATGCAGGTCGTCGGCCTGCCCAAGACGATCGACAACGACATCGTGCCGATCCGTCAGTCCCTCGGCGCGAAGTCCGCCGCGGAGCAGTCCAGCGTGTTCGCACAGAACATCGTCGCCGAGCACGGTTCGAACCCGAAGATGCTGATCATCCACGAGATCATGGGTCGAGCCTGCGGCTACCTCACTGCGCAGGCCGCCGAGTACTACCAGACCTGGCACTCCCAGCAGGAGTGGTTGCCGGGGATCGGCCACCGCGCCGAGCGCTGGGATGTCCATGCCGTGTTCCTGCCCGAGCTGAAGCTCGACATCGAGGGCGAGGCAGAGCGCCTCAAGGCCGTCATGGACGATGCCGGCTGCGTGAACATCTTCCTCTCCGAGGGGGCCGGGATCCCCGAGATCGTCGCCGAGATGCAAGCCCGCGGCGAGGAGCCGGAGAAGGACCCCTTCGGCCACGTCAAGATCGACACCATCAACCCCGGCCAGTGGTTCGCGAAGCAGTTCGCGCCGCGGCTCGGCGCGGAGAAGGTCATGGTCCAGAAGTCCGGCTACTTCGCCCGTTCCGCGAAGGCGAATCCGGAGGACATCCGGCTGATCAAGTCGATGACCGACTACGCGGTGCAGGTCGCCCTCGAGGGCGGCTCGGGCCTGATCGGGCACGACGAGGAGCGCGGGAACGTGCTGCGCGCCGTCGAGTTCGAGCGGGTCGCCGGCCATAAGGCCTTCGACATCTCCCAGCCCTGGTTCCACGAGGTCATGGAGCGCACCGGCCAGAAGATCGTTCCGGCCGACGCACACTGAGGACCGGGTCCACGGGCTCGGCGGAGATGCTGATGAGTGCCCGCCGCCCCCGCGTGCGCACCTGGCGCCGCACCCTTCACGCGCTCGCCCCCACCGGGCGGGCGCGTGAAGCGCGTCCGGGCGCGCCGCAGGACGGCACGCGCACCGGCGACAGCCCCCGCCCTCCCGCTCCTGGCCCGCACGCCACGGCGCTGAAGGAAGATCGAGGCCCGCTGGCCCCCGCCCGGCTGCTGCGCCCGCGGCAGGGCCGGCTCGGGGACTGCTGGCTGATGGCCCCGATGCTCGCGATCCACGAGACCGCACCGGAGCGTCTGCGGCAGCTGCTGAGCGAGGAGGCGGGCGGGATCGTCGCCGTGCAGCTGCCGGGGATGACGGAGCCGATCCGGGTGGACCGTCACCTGCCGGTCGATGCCCGGGGCACCTTCCAGTACGGCCGCCGCGACGGCGCGAATCCCGGCTGGGTGGGTGTGCTCGAGAAGGCGATCGCCCTCCACGTGGCCGGCGGTTACCCCTTCCTGCAGCGCGGATTCGCCCGCTTCGGCTTCGAACTGCTGCTGGGCGAGCGGGTGCGCACGCAGCTGCGGACGCCGAGCGCCGCACAGGTCATAGCCTGGCGCTCACAGCACCGGGCGATCGCTGCCTCGACGCATCCGCTGAGCCCGCGGGTGCCCACCGCCGCCGGGCCGCTGCCGCCGAACCACGTGTTCGCCGTCGTCGGCGCCGATGCGCACAGCGGACACATCCACCTGCGCAACCCTGCACGCCCGGCAGAGCTCCTGGTGCTCGATGCCCGCAGCTTCCGCCGCGGGTTCCTCTCGGTGGACGTCACCGCACCGCTGGGCTGATCGACGGCCCGCTCAGCGCCCGACGGCGTCGAGCCAGGCGTCGGCGATCAGGCGGTGCCCGGCCGGGGTGGGATGCACGCCGTCCTCCGCGATGTCCTCCGGGCGGTGCCCGGCCGCAAGCGCCGCAGCCAGCACCTGCTCGAGGTCCACGATCCGGTGCCCGTGCTCCTGTGCCAGCGCGCGGATGATCGCCACCTTGCCGTCCAGATCGCTGTGGATCCGTGCCGCCTGGTCGTCGATATCCGCGACGACGGGGATGATCAGCACCACCGGCGCCTCGGGTGCCGCGGCGGCGAGCTGCTCGAGCAGATGGCGGTACCCCGCCTCGAAGGATTCCTCGGTGATCTGCTCACCGCGGGTGAAGCGGTGCCAGGCATCGTTCACGCCCACGAAGATCGTCACCACATCGGGTGCCAGGTCGAGGCAGTCGGGGGCGAAGCGCGCTTCGAGGTCCGCGACCTTGTCGCCACCGATCCCCCGGTTGAGCACGGCCGCGGCGGGCTCGTGGGCGGCGAAGTGCTCGGCCAGCAATCGCACGTACCCGTGGCCGAGCTCTGCGGGATCCTCTCGGCGCCCGCAATCGGTGATCGAGTCGCCGATGAACAGCAGTTTTCGGGGGCGGGGGGTGCGGTGGAGGTCATGGACGACATCGTGCCAGACATGGCAGAAGGCCCGGACAGTGTTTCCACTGTCCGGGCCTTCCTCTCGTAGCGGGGGCAGGATTTGAACCTACGACCTCCGGGTTATGAGCCCGGCGAGCTACCGAACTGCTCCACCCCGCGGCGACATGGACTACTCTACGGCTCCCCCGTGGTCGCGTCCAACCCGATGCGCCCGAACGTGTGCCATGACACGTTCATGGTGCGTTCACCTGCCTGAACGCCGGAACGCCCGGCCGGATCCGGCGGTGGGCCGGTGCCGGTCGGGCGTCCTCGGGAGCGGTGAGCAGCGGCGGATCAGCCGCCTCCGCCGTCGGAGGGCTGGGCCGGAGTGCCGCTGCCCTCAAGCTCCTCGTTGGCTGCGATCGCCCGGTTCAGGGCGTCGGAGAGCCGTTTCTGGGCATCGCCGTAGGCGGCCCAGTCACCGTCCGCCATCGCGGTCTCCGCGTCGCTGACAGCGGCATCCATGTCCGTGAGCGCCGTTTCGAGGCGCTCCTCGGCGGTGCCGTCCGCGGGCGGTGCGGAGCTCTGCCCCTCGTCCTCTGCGGGAGCGTCCTCGCCCTCGTCGACGCTTCCCTCACCGGTGACGGCGTCGGCGGTGCCGGACGGTGCATCGGTGTCGGTGATCTCGGCGTCGCCGGCGGTCGCACCCGAGTCCCCGCCGAAGACGAGGTCCAGTGCTTCATCGAGCGTCGGCGCGAAGCCGATCTTCTCGCCGAAGGAGACCAGCACCAGCTGCAGCAGCGGGTACTGGGTGCCGCCGCCCGAGGCGGAGGACTGCAGGTAGACGGGCTGGACATAGAGCAGTCCGCCGCCGACCGGCAGCGTGAGCAGGTTGCCGTTGAGCACCTCGGAGTTGCCCGACTTCAGCAGGTTCAGCGCCTTGGACACGTTCGGCTCCGCGTTGAAGGTCGCCTGCACCTGGCCGGGACCGTTGACCGGGTTCGAGGCCGGCAGCACGAGCAGGGTCATGTCCCCGAAGGTGTCCGCGGGGTTCCCGCTCTGGTCTCCGGTCTCCGAATCCACGGCCAGATAGCCGGTGAGCACGTTCTGCCCCTCGGAGGGGATGAAGCTCGAGGAGAGCATGAAGCGCGGGGACTCATCGCTGGGCATCTGCATCGTGAGGTACATCGGAGGCTGGGGAGCCTGATCACCGGTGGTGCCGTCCGGGTTCGTGGGGGCCGGCACCGTCGGATCCGGCGGGACCTGCCAGAAGTCCTGCTGGGTGAAGAAGTCGTCCGCCTCGGTGACGTGGTAGGTCGACAGGATCTCCCGCTGCGCCTTGAAGAGGTCCGCGGGGTAGCGCAGATGGGACATCAGCTCGCCGCTGATGTCGGAGGCCGGCTGCAGCGCGTCGGGGAACACCTCTGCCCAAGACTTGAGGATCGGATCCTCCGTGTCCCAGGTGTACAGCGTCACCGAGCCGTCGAAGGCGTTCACAGTCGCCTTGACGGAGTTGCGCATGTAGTTCGCCGAGCGCTCCCGGTTGGCGGCGGTCGCGTTCGGGTCCGTCTGCGAGTCATCGACGGTCTGATCGAGGTTCACCGACTGCGCATAGGGGTACTCCGACGTGGAGGTGTAGCCGTCGACCACCCAGACCAGCTGGTCATCGACCACGGCCGGGTACATCTGCGAATCCAGCGACAGGAACGGTGCGACCTCCCGGACCCGCTGCTGCGGGTCGCGGTCGTAGAGGATCTGGGAGTCCTCGTTGAGGTAGTTGGAGATGACGATGTTCGGATCGCGGAACTTGATCGCGTAGAGCAGCTGGTTCATGAAACCGCCGACAGAGGGGCCGCCGTCGCCCTGGTACGTGTTGTAGACCTGGTCGCCGCCCTCCTCCTCGTCGGTGCCGCCGCGCTGGTAGTCGAATTCCTCGGGCTCACTGCTCTCGGGCGCTCCCACGATCGAGTAGTCGGGCGAGTGCTGGCCGAAGTAGACCCGCTCCTGGTAGTCCCCGAAGGCACCCTGGCCGGGCACTCCGGACTGCAGGAATGAGGGCTCGCCGTCGGCGTTGCGGCGGTTGCCGTAGGCTGCCGCCGTGCCGTAGCCGTGGGTGTAGATGATGTGCTGATCCACCCAGGAGCGCTGGGCCAGGCCGAATTTGTCCGGGCGCAGCTCACGCACCCCGATGACGGTGTCCTGCAGCTCCCCGTCGATCTCGTAGCGGTCCACGTTCAGCACGTCCTCGAAGCCCCAGTAGCGGCGGTTCGCCTCACGCTGCTCGAAGGTCGGCGAGATGATGTGGGGATCCATCAGACGGATCTGGGCGGTGGTCGAGGCATCCGACCGCAGCGCTCCCGGCTCGACGTCGGTGCTGGCCGTGTACGGCACCTCGTTGACGCCATCGAGGTTGAAGGCGGTGCGGGTCGCGTCGATGTTGTTCTGGATGTAGGGCTGTTCGAGCGCACGCTCATTGGGCTGGACCTGGAACTGCTGGATCGCCCAGGGGTAGAGGTTGCCGACCACCAGCGTGGACAGGATCATCAGGCCCGCGCCGATCGCAGGGATGCGCCAGTCCGACCGGAAGATCCAGACCACGAACAGCGCCGCCACCGCGATCGAGGCGATCGCGAGGATGGTCTGGGCCGGAAGGATCGCCTTGACGTCGGCATAGGACGCGCCCTCGAACCGTGAATGGACTGCGGTGAGGAGGTCGTAGCGCTGGAACCAGTGGCCGGCGCCGAGCAGCAGCACGTAGACGGTGGCGAGGATCCCGAGGTGGCGGCGGGCCGCCCGGGTCACCTCCAGACCACTCTCCTGTCCCCAGCTGACGCCCCCGTAGATGAAGTGCCCCACCAGCGCACCCACGATGGCGACCAGCAGCACGAACTGCCCGAAGGAGATGAGCATGTCGATCAGCGGCAGCGTGAACACGTAGAACGAGATGTCGTTGCCGAAGACAGGATCGGTCTGGCCGAAGTCCTGGGGGTGGAGGAAGAGCTGCACGTCCTGCCAGCGCCGGGAGAGTGCCAGACCGCCGAAGGCGCCGATCACCACCGGGGCGCCGTAGGTCAGGCCGCGCCGCAGCGGGTCCACCGCCGAACGGAACTGCTCGAGTGCTTCCTGCTCCCGGGTGACCGGGGGGTACACCGGTCTTTTCGTATAGGCCAGGCGCAGGCTCAGGAACAGCGGAATCGCGAACAGCACGGCACCGCCGAAGAACAGCGCCGCCTGGGTGCCCCAGCGGGTCAGCAGCACATCGGTGAATTCCAGCTGGTCGGTCCACAGGAACTTGGTCCACACCTCGGAGGCGATGACCAGCAGGATGACGAGGAGGGCGATGACACCGGCAGTGATCGCCAGCGGCGAGATCCTCCTGGGACCGCTCGGTCGTGCATCGGGGGCCGGCCGGGGGCGTGGCCGGGGCATATCGCCGAACGGGGCGGAGAAACTCACAGATAACCTCGGTGCTTCGATGTCGGAGCCGACGGTCCCGCCGGCCGCTGCGCAGGCAGTGGTCCGAGGGCTCCGGGTACAGTGTGGTGCCGCCACGTCAGCGCGACGGTCACCCCATTCTGTCAGGCGAACCTGTAAGGGACCTCTCGATTCGATGACAACTGCTTCTCCGGACCCTCTGGACCCGCCGACAGCCGCTCTGGCGGCGGCAGTTCTCGAGGTCGCCCGCCATGTGGAGGGCGGCCCGTTGCCCACGCCCCGCCTGTTCGCGCTGGCCCGCAGTGCGGAGCTGATGGCGGCCTCCCCCTCGCTCGCCGCCCTGCTGGGGGCGGACGGGGGCGAGGCTCAGGACGAGCTCCACCTCACCCCGATCGATCTCGATGACGGCTCCGCCGTCGCCACCGATCCACTGACTGTCCTCGAGTCCGCGCAATGGCCGGAGCTGGCTGCGGGCGGAGCGATCGCCTGCGACCTCGCACCCGCCGCCTGGACCGTCCGTGACGAGGAGGGCGGGCGCCGTCTGCCCGTCGACCGTCCACTGCGGGTGGTGGTCGCCGCATTGGACGACGGCACCACGTGGTCCGCGGTGCATGACGGCGGCGAGGACGGCTACGTCCTCGCCACCGCGCTGCTGCCCGAGATCTCCCAGGCCCTGCTCCAGACCCTGACCGAGACGGAATGATCGCAGGGGGAGCGATCAGAATGCCGGCGCGAGGGACTCCTCCTCGGACTGCTCCTCGCCCGTGAGGTCATCGAGGCCATCGCCTGCGCCGCCCTCTGCGCTCTCCTCCGTCGACGGCGCGGCGCCGACCGAGGGGACGATGGCACCCGTGTACGGATCGATGTCCGGCACGTCCTCGCCCCGGTCGGGACGGCGGTAGGCGGCGGTTCCGTAGGTGAGATCATGACCGATGGCCTCGGCCTGGAGGTTCAGGGAGAAGCGCATCGCTCCGTCGTCGCCGGACCACTCGGAGCTGTGCAGCCGCCCGGTGACGATCAGCGGCTGGCCCTTGCGCACCGAGAGCAGCACGTTCTTGGCCAGTTGGCGGCGCACGAACACCGTGATGAACTCCGTCTTGCGATCGATGTAGTCCTGCTGCGAGGCGTTGTAGTAGCGCCCGGTGACGGCGACCCGCACTTTGGCGGAGACAGTTCCGTCGGCCTGCCGCAGGGCGGTCGGGTCGGCAGTGGCGTTGCCCATGATGATGGTCTGGATGTCGCGCATGGCGGTGTCCTTCCTGGATCGCCGGGATACCCCGGCCTCGGCACCGTGCCGATGCCCCTCAGCGTCCAGGCCACGGCACTGTGGTTCCAGGGCGGCTGCGTTCCTGTGGACGAGCGGGAGCTGTGGAGGAACGGTCCGCTGCTGGGCGCGGACCGCTGCCCCAGCCGGCGGTGACTGCGCGGGTCCTCGGGCCGGTCCTGACCCCGGACAGCGACAAAGACGGGCCGGTGGCGAGGTGCGCCGGCGATATCGCCAGGTCACCTCACCACCGGCCCGTCCGTGACAGGAGCGGAACGCGCCTCAGGCCGTGGGCACGACCAGCCCGGAAGCGCTCGAACGAGCCGCCTCGAACCGCGCCTGGACATCCGCCCAGTTCACGATGTTCCAGATCGCCTTGACGTAATCCGCCTTCACGTTCTGGTAATCCAGGTAGAACGCGTGCTCCCACATATCCAGCTGGAACAGCGGGATCGTCGCCACCGGCACACCGTTCTGCTGATCGTAGAACTGCTCGATCACCAGGTTCCCACCGAGCGGCTCATACGCCAGCACCGCCCAGCCCGAACCCTGGATACCCAGCGCCGCCGCCGTGAAGTGCGCCCGGAACGCATCGAACGAGCCGAAGAACTCATCGATCGCCTGCGCCAGCTCACCGGTGGGCTTGTCCCCACCCTCGGGCGAGAGGTTCTTCCAGAAGATCGAGTGGTTCGTGTGGCCACCGAGGTTGAACGCCAGATCCTTCGAGAACTGGTTCACCGTCGAGAAATCATTCGCCTCACGCGCCGCCGCCAGCTTCTCCAGCGCCGTGTTCGCACCCTTGACATAGGTCGCGTGATGCTTGGAGTGATGCAGCTCCATGATCTTCCCGGAGATCGAAGGATCCAGCGCCCCGTAGTCGTAATCGAGATCAGGAAGCGTGTACTCAGCCATGCGGATCATCCCTTCGTCGTGGTGGACGCAGGCCCAGCCGATGCGTGACCTGCCGTGCCATCCATCCTGCCACGGGGAAGCGCCTGGCGGCAGGGCGGGTGCTCGGCGGCCGCCAAGGACCGGACCCTCGCCGTCGGCCGAGGGCTGCGACGCGGCGATGTGGGCGGTGCGGTCCACAATGGGGCGATGGACCAGTCCCGCCGGTCGCTCCCGTCGTCCTTCTCCCCCGCCACCCAGGCATGGTTCGCGGAGTCGTTCTCCGCCCCCACCTCGGCGCAGGTCGCAGCGTGGGAGTCGATCGAGCGGGGCGAGGACACGCTGGTGGTCGCACCGACCGGGTCGGGGAAGACCCTCGCCGCGTTCCTCAGCGCGATCGACCGCCTGGCGTTGCCACGCCCTGCCAGGCCGACCGGTCGGACGGCCGCCGCCGCGGAGGGCCGGCGGACGGGGACCCGCGTCCTGTACCTCTCCCCGCTGAAGGCGCTCGGCGTCGACGTCGAGCGGAATCTGACCTCTCCCCTGGTGGGGACGGCACGCACCGCCCAGAGGCTGGGCATCGCGGCGTCCCCGCTCAGTGTGGGTGTGCGCACCGGCGATACCCCGGCCGCCGAGCGCCGGCGACTGGTCTCCCACCCGCCGGACATCCTCATCACCACCCCCGAATCGCTGTTCCTGATGCTCACCTCCAAGGCGCGCGAGACGCTCCGCGACGTGGACACCGTCATCCTCGACGAGGTCCATGCGGTGGCGGGATCCAAGCGGGGCGTGCACCTGGCGCTGTCGCTGGCACGTCTCGATGCGCTGCTGGAGGCGCCGGCCCAGAGGATCGGACTCTCGGCGACCGTCGAACCGGTCGAGGAGGTCGCCGCCTTCCTCACCGGCTCCGGCAGGTCCCGCGAGGCGACGGTGGTGAGGCCGGAGTCGACCAAGCGGTGGGACTTCACGGTGACTCTGCCGGTGGCGGATCTCCAGGCGATCGAGCCGCCCCCCGACGCCGTGGACGACGAGGACGTCTCCGGCACGATCTGGCCGCACGTCGAGCGGGCCGTGCTGGACAGGGTGCTCGCGCACCGCTCGACGATCGTATTCACCAATTCCCGCAGCCAGGCCGAGCGTCTCACCGGCAAGCTCAACCGGCTCCATGCGCGGCGCCTCGCCGCCGCGGCGCCGCCCGGCACCGAGCCCCGGCCACCGACCCGGCGGACCCGGCGGACCCGGAGCTCGAGGACATCGCCCGTGCCCACCACGGCTCGATGTCCAAGGAGGTGCGCGCCGGCATCGAGGACCAGCTGAAATCCGGGACCCTGCGCTGCGTGGTGGCGACCTCCTCGCTCGAGCTGGGGATCGACATGGGTGCGGTGGACCTCGTGCTGCAGGTCGCCGCACCCATGTCGGTCTCGAGCCTGCTGCAGCGGGTGGGCCGCGCCGGGCACGACGTCGGTGCGATCTCGCACGGCTCGCTGCACCCGCTGCACGCCGGTGACGTGCTGCGCTCCGCCGTCGCGGTGGCCGAGGCGGTGGCGGGCCGGATCGAACCGCTCTCGGTGCCGCGCAATGCCCTGGACGTGCTCGCCCAGCACACCGTCTCCGCCGCGGCGATGGATGACCTGCAGATCGATGAGTGGTTCGCTCTGGTCCGCACCGCACATCCCTACCGGGCGCTGCCCCGCTCGGCCTTCGACCAGACCATCGACCTGCTCGCCGGGAGGTATCCCTCCACCGCCTTCTCCGAGCTGCGGCCCCGGCTGGTGCACGATCACGAGACCGGGCTGCTGTCGGGCCGGCCGGGCGCCCAGCGCCTCGCGGTCACCAGCGGCGGCACCATCCCCGATCGCGGGCTCTACCCGGTGCATCTGGTCGCGAGCGACGACGACTCCCAGCCGCGCCGGGTGGGCGAGCTCGACGAGGAGATGGTCTACGAGTCCCGCCGGGGGGACGTGATCACGCTGGGCACCACCAGCTGGCGGATCGAGGAGATCACCGCCTCCCGGGTCACCGTCTCCCCCGCCTTCGGCATGAGCGGGCGCATCCCCTTCTGGCACGGCGACGGGGACGGGCGCCCGGCGAGCCTCGGCCGCGCGATCGCCGCCGCGCAGGCGCAGCTCGCCACCGCCGACCGCTCCGAGGCCGCCGCACAGCTGACCGCGCTCGGGCTCGACGACAACGCGAGCACCGTGCTGTTGGAACACCTGGCCGAGCAGCAGCAGGTCACGGGCTCGGTCCCCGGTCCGCAGCAGCTGGTGGTCGAGCGCTTCCTCGACGAGCTCGGGGACTGGCGGGTGGTGCTCCACTGCGCGTACGGGCAACGGATCACCGGTCCGTGGGCACTCGCGGTCGGTGCCCGGGTGGAGGAGCGGTACGGCCTGGACGGCCAGGTGATGGCCGCCGACGACGGCATCGTGCTGCGCATCCCCCATGGTGAGGAGCCTCCCGGTGCGGAACTGTTCGTCTTCACCCCGGAGGAGATCGAGGAGGAGGTGCGGCGCCTGGTCGGTTCCTCGGCTCTGTTCGCGGCACGGTTCCGTGAGTGCGCGGCCCGCGCCCTGCTGCTGCCGAGACGGGATCCGAACCAGCGCGCACCGCTGTGGCAGCAGCGCCAGCGCTCCGCGCATCTACTCGAGGTGGCCCGCCCCCACCCCGACTTCCCGATCATGCTCGAGGCGGCGCGCGAGTGCCTCCAGGACGTCTATGACCTGCCCGCCCTGGTCGAGCTGATGGAGCAGGTGGGTCGCCGCCGCGTCGAGGTGCGGGAGGTCGAGACCCCCGCACCCTCCCCCTTCGCGCGCTCGCTGCTGTTCGGATATCTCGCCCAGTTCATCTACGACGCCGACGCCCCGCTGGCCGAACGGCGCACGGCCGCGCTCGCGCTGGATCAGTCACTGCTCGCGGAGCTGCTGGGCTCGGTGAGCCTGCGCGAGCTGCTGGACGCCGACGTCATCGCCGAGGTCGAGCAGCGCCTGCAAGGCCTGACCGTCGAGCACGCGCTGCGCGGCGCCGAGCAGATCGCCGACCTGCTGCGCCGACTCGGTCCGCTCACCCGTGACGAGCTCATCGCCCGCAGCACCGAGGGCCTCGACCTCGAAGCGGAGCTCGGTGATCTGCGCCGAGAACGCCGGATCATCACCGTGCGCCTGGCCGGCCAGGAGCACTTCGCCGCGGTCGAGGACGCCGGCCTGCTGCGCGATGCGCTGGGGACGGCGCTGCCGACGGGGGTCCCGCAGGCGCACCTGGCGCCCGTGGATCAGGCAGTGGCCCAGCTGCTCGCGCGCTGGGCTCGGCGTCGGGGTCCGTTCCCGGCGGGAGCACCGGTGGAGGCCTTCGGTCTGGCCCCCGAGGTCGCACGCGCCGCCCTCGAGCAGCTCACCGCCGAGCGGGTGCTGGCCCAGGGCGAGTTCACCCCGGACCGCGAGGGCGAGGAATGGGTGGATGCGGAGGTGCTGCGGCGCATCCGTCGAGCGAGCCTGGCCGCGTCCCGGCGCGAGATCGCGCCGGTGGAGGGCCCGGTGTACGCCCAGTTCCTCGGGCAATGGCAGCACCTCGTCCCCCGTCGTCCGGACGGCCGACGGGAGAGCGCGCACTGGCGCGGCAGCGACGGACTGCTGTCGGTGGTGGACCAGCTCACCGGTGTCTCCCTCCCCCTGTCGGCGTGGGAGACCCAGGTGCTGCCCGCACGGCTGCCGGAGATGACCCCCGCCCTGCTGGATGCGGCCTTCGCCGCCGGGGAGCTGGTGTGGACCGGCCACGGCCGCCTCGGCCGTGACGACGCCTGGATCCGCCTCCACCTCGCCGACGCCCTGCCGCTGGGGCTGGACGCCGAGGTGCTCGAGGAGGCCGCCGCCGACCTGCCCCCGGATTCCCCCGCCGCCCGCATCCTCACGCTGCTGCGCGGCACCCCCGGTGCGCTGCGGCACGGGGAGATCCTCGCGGCGCTCGCGGACGACGGCGATGCGGTCGAACCTGCCGCACTGCACGAGGCTCTGTGGGACCTCGCCTTCCGCGCGCTGATCACCAACGACTCCTTCGAGGCCCTGCGCAGCTACGGTCGCGGCCCGGCTCCGAACAGGCCGTCCCGGGCAGGCGCCCGCTCCCGTCCGCTGACCCGAAGAGGCGCGGCACGGCTGTCGGCGGCGATGATGCGCCAGGGAGCGGCCTCGGTCTCCGACCTCGTGCCCGGTCCCGTCGGCGCGGGACGCTGGTCCGCAGTGCGGGTGGAGGGCGTCGACCCGGGGGCGCGGGCGGCGGCGCTGGCGACCCTGCTGCTGGACCGGCACGGGGTGGTCACCCGCGGCGCGATGGACGTCGAGGACGTCCCCGGCGGCTTCGCCGCGGTCTACCGCGTGCTCGCGATGCTCGAGGAGAACGGCACCTGCCGTCGCGGCTACTTCGTCGACGGTCTGGGGGCCTCCCAGTTCGCTCCGGTCGAGGCGGTCGACCGGCTGCGGGACCGGGACCAGGAGGCGGAGACCGCGCAGCTCACGGAGCGAGCAGCGAGCGGCTCGGCGGCCGGCACCGCGACCATCGCACTGGCCGCGACCGATCCGGCCAATCCCTACGGCGCGGCGCTGACCTGGCCGCCGTTGACGATTCCGCCTCCCGAGGGGTCCACGGTCCGGCCCGCGCGCCGCGCCGGTGCGCTCGTGCTGGTCACGGGCGGGCAGGTCGGGGCGGTCGTCGACAAGGGCGCCAGGCAGCTGCTGTGGTGGGCCGACGAGTCGGAGACCCCCGCCCTCGCCGCCCAGCTGGTACGAGCCATCGCCGAGGACTCCCGCCTGCCCCAGCTGCGGATCGAGCGGATCAACGGCCACCAGATCGACAGTGCCCCGGTCGCCGCCGTCAGGGAGGCGCTGGTGGCGGCCGGCTGCTACCGCTCCCCGAGGTCGATCCGGCTGCGAGCAGATGATCGCTGATGCCGGAAGGAGACACCGTCGCCCGGCAGTGCCGGATCCTGGACGACGCCCTCGCCGGCGCCGTCCTCACCGCCTGCGACCTGCGGGTGCCGCGCGCTGCGACCACAGATCTCGTGGGCTGGACCGTGCGCGAGGTGCGGCCCCGCGGCAAGCACCTGCTGATGCGGTTGGACCCGCCGGGACCCGGCGCAGCGCCGCTGACCCTCCACACTCACCTGATGATGGACGGGATCTGGCATGTGGACGGCAGACCGCTGCGCTCCAGCGACACCAGCGCCGGGCCTCGCCCGGACCACACGATCCGCATCGCCCTCACCGCCCGCCACCATGACGGCCAGGAGACCCGGGCGATCGCCTATGACGTGAAGCAGGTCCGTCTGGTGCGCACCGCGGACGAGGACACGCTGGTGGGGCAGCTGGGACCGGACCTGCTCGATCCCGCCTGGGCCGCGGATCCGGGTCTGCGGGAGCGCGCGGTGAGCAATCTCGGCGGGGAGCCGGAGCGCCCGCTCGGTCTCGCGCTGCTGGACCAGCACCTCCTCGCCGGGATCGGCAACATCTACCGCAGCGAGCTGTGCTTCCTGGCCCGTCTCCACCCGGCGGCCCCCGTCAGGGCGGTCGGCGATCTCGGTCAGATCGTCGACATCGCGCACCGGCTGCTGAGGCTCAACAGCGACCGCGCGGTGCGGGTCACCACGGGTGGGATGATAGGACGGGACGGCGACCTCTGGGTCTACGGCCGCGGCGGGAGGCCGTGCCGGCGCTGCCGCACCCGGATCGTGCGCGGAGAGCTCGGCGAGCCCCGCCTCGAGGGGGCGGAGGCACGGGTGCTGTGGTTCTGCCCACGGTGCCAGGCCGGGCCGTGAGCCGGTGCACGGTGGTGCACGGGTCCGTCGTCAGGATCGGTAGACTTCTGCGGGTGCTCGCCGCCGTCCGCTGCGCGAGCGCCCCAGCCTCCATAGCTCAATGGATAGAGCAACGGCCTTCTAATCCGTAGGTTGCAGGTTCGAGTCCTGCTGGGGGCGCCGTCAACCATCGTCTCGCCAGGAGCCACCCTTGATCCTGAAGGTCCTCACGTTCGGCGCGATCGCGCTGCTGCTCCTGCTGCGCCTGGCCCGCACCCGATTCGGGTCGCGCCTGCTCGGGGTCCCGCAGCAAGTCCTCGGGATCGTCTTCCTGGTCGCGCTGGTGCTCGCCGGCGTCCTCGCCGTCGTGTTCGAGCAGTGGGTCCTGCTCGTCGTGGTGGTGGTCCTGCTGATCGCCAGCGGGGTCGAGGAGCTCAGAGCTCGCGGCCGTGGCGCGAGGAGCCCTCGTTCCACTCGGTGACCCACCGGGGCACCTCGAGATCGTCGGGCAGCGGGCCCGCCAGCTCCAGCGCCTCCTCCATCGGCACCGAGCCGCCGCTCCGGCGCAGGAAGCGGGCGCGCACGATCGCGTCGGCCACCACTGTCCCGTCGCGGCGGAACACCTGCTCCAGGTAGATCCAGCGGTCATCGTGCCCGATCACGCGGGAGGCGAGGTCGAAGCTCTCCCAGAGCTGGAGGGACCTGCGGTAGGTGATGGTCTGCCCCGCCACCACCGGGTACCAGCCCTGATCGGTGATGCGCTGCCAGAACCCCGAGCGGACCATGAGATCCATGCGGCCCAGATCCATCAGCGTGAGATAGCGGCCGTTGTTCATGTGCCGCTGCACGTCCAGGTCCCCGGGGTTGACCCGGAAGCGCACATGCGAGGTGTCCCAAATGCCGAGCCGGCTGCGGAATCGCACCCGGATCATGAGCAGCAGCAGGCGGAAGTAGAGATTCACTGAGGGTCCTCCGGGGCTCGCGTCGGCTCGTCGATGAGCTCTGGTGACTGAAGGGTAACCGGTGGGGCCGCTCTCGATCGGGCTCTTCGCGCGCCCCCGCGATACTGTGGCCCGGTGACTTCCAGCTCCACACGTGCCATCAACGATCGCATCATCTGGGTCGACTGCGAGATGACCGGCCTCGACAAGCAGCGCGACGCGCTCGTCGAGATCGCCGTCCTCGTGACCGACGCCGATCTGAACATCCTCGGGGACGGGGTCGACGTGGTCATCAGACCCCCGGCCGAGTCCCTGCAGGGCATGGATCCCTTCGTGGTGAACATGCACACCGTCTCCGGTCTGCTCGAGGAACTCGACGGCGGCATGACCCTCGAGGAGGCGCAGGCGCAGTGCCTGACATACGTGCGCCGGTACTGCCCCGAGCCCGGCAAGGCACCGCTGGCCGGCAACAGCGTCGGCACCGACCGGGTGTTCCTGGACCGTGACGTGCCCGAGTTCGCGCAGTGGCTGTCCTACCGCACCATCGATGTCTCCAGCCTCAAGGAGCTCGCCAAGCGCTGGTTCCCGCGGGTGTACTACAACATCCCCGCCAAGCACGGCGGCCACCGGGCGCTCGCCGACATCCGCGAGTC
Source organism: Brachybacterium avium (assembly GCF_002216795.1). NCBI lineage: Bacteria > Bacillati > Actinomycetota > Actinomycetes > Micrococcales > Dermabacteraceae > Brachybacterium > Brachybacterium avium. The sequence continues at coordinate 491,640 of NZ_CP022316.1, forward strand.
GATCCAGGAGCTGAAGTACTACCGGGAGGTGCTGCTGGTGGACGAGCCCGGTCCCACCACCGCGCAGGCCCAGGCCGCCTCCCGCAGCTTCGAGCTGCGCGAGGCGCCGATCGCCGCGCCCACGGCGTCCCCGGGACCGCATCAGCCGTGGCTGGAGCGCGTCTCCCACCGCTCCTGGCTCGAGGGCGAAAGCGATGAGCTGCTCCAGTTCGGCTCCGCCTCCGCACGCGAGGACGGCGGCTTCGCCTGGCTGGACGAGGCGGGTGCCCCCGACCTCACCCGGCCCTCGGAGCTGTGGATCACCTGCCGGATGACGCACAGCTTCGCCCTCGGCCATCTGCTGGGCCGGCCGGGCCTCGGCCACCTGGTCGATCACGGCGTGGACTCCCTGCGCGGCGTCTTCCACGACGACGAGCACGGAGGCTGGTTCTCCGCCGTCGCGGGCGGCGCCCCGGTGGATGACTCCAAGCAGGCCTACGCCCACGCCTTCGTGGTGCTCGCCGCCTCCTCGGCCCTGGCCGCCGGACGGCCCGGCGCGAAGGAGCTGCTGGACGAGGCGCTCGCCGTGCTCGATACGAAGTTCTTCGAGCAGTCCGCGGGCATGAGCGTGGACACCTTCGACCGCGCCTTCGCCACCTGCGAGGAGTACCGCGGGATCAACGCGAACATGCACACCGTCGAGGCGCTGCTCGCGGCGGCCGATGTCACCGGCGAGCGCCGCTGGCTGGACCGCGCCGTCGGCATCGCGACCCGCGGGATCGACGAGTTCGCACGCAGCAACGACTGGGCGCTGCCGGAGCACTTCGACATCGACTGGACCCCGCTGCTGGACTACAACCGCGACCAGCCCGCGCACCCGTTCCGGCCCTACGGGGCGACGATCGGGCACTGGATCGAGTGGGCGCGCCTGGTGCTGCACGCCCGTGCCGCACTGATCGCGGCCGATGGCGAAGCGCCCGCGTGGATGCTGGAAGCGGCCACCGCGCTGATGGAGAAGTCCGCCGCGGCCTTCGGCGCCGATGGCGAACCGGGCTGGGTCTACACGGTGGACTGGGACGGCTCCCCCGTCTCCACCGAGCGGATGCACTGGGTGGCCGCCGAGGCCGTCGGCGCTGCGGCGGTGATGCACCAGGTGACCGGGGAGCGGATCTGGGCGGAGCGCTATGAGCAGTGGTGGGACTACATCGCCACCGCGCTCATCGATGCCGAGGACGGGTCCTGGTTCCATGAGCTCGATGCCACCGGTGCGCCGCAGGGCGTGACCTGGCCGGGCAAGCCGGACATCTACCACGCCCTGCAGGCCACGCTCATCCCCCGCCTGCCGGTGACGCCCGCGCTCGCCGCCGCGCTGCGCGACGGACTGCTGGACCACGACCTCTGAGAGGTCCGCGCCGGTCGGCTCAGCGACTCTCGAGCCGGTCGACCGCGGATTCCATGCGCTGCACCTTGCCGTCGAGCTCGCCGGTGTGTCCGGGCCGGATATCGGCCTTCAGCACGAGGGAGACGCGGGAGCCGTAGCGGCCGGCCTCGGCCGTGGCGCGCCCGACGACCTCCATCACCTCGTCCCACTCCCCCTCGACCTCGGTGAACATCGCCGAGGTGCGGGTGGGCAGGCCGGAATCGCGCACGACGCGCACTGCGGCGGCGACCGCGTCGTGCACGCTCGCGGTGTCCGAGCCCTCTGCGAGGTCTCGTGCGAGGGCGGGATCCGAGGGTTCACCGGTGGGCTGGACGGAGAAGGCGACGATCATGCCGCCAGTCTCCCCCTGCACAGCGGACGGCGCAACGCTCGAGGCGCACGATCGACGGCCCCGGTGAGGGGCGCGCGGGGAGCGCACCGGCCCATGGACAGGGTCGCAGTGAGGAACTTCAGTAGGATCGGCCCCGGTGGCCCGGGCTCGGGCCGCCGTCACCATCGACCAGAATGAGGGCCATGACTTCGATCCGGATCGGCATCGTCGGCTACGGGAACCTGGGACGCGGCGTCGAGATCGCCGTCTCCCTCCAGGAGGACATGGAGCTGGTGGGCGTGTTCACGCGCCGCGATCCGGCCGCCGTGAACACCGTGCACGAACGGACCCCCGTGCATCCGATGGATGCTCTCGAGCAGCTGCAGGGCGAGCTCGACGTGCTCGTGCTGTGCGGAGGGTCCAAGACCGACCTGCCCGAGCAGACCCCGCTGCTCGCGGAGCGCTTCACGGTCGTGGACAGCTTCGACACGCACGCCCGGATCCCCGAGCACTTCGCTGCGGTCGACGCCGCCGCCCGCAGCGCCGGCACCACGGCGCTCATCTCCACCGGGTGGGATCCGGGCCTGTTCTCGATCAACCGCGTCTACGGTGAGTCGATCCTCCCTGCCGGCTCCACCTACACGTTCTGGGGCCGCGGCCTGTCCCAGGGGCATTCCGATGCTCTGCGCCGGATCGACGGGGTCGCCGCCGCCGTCCAGTACACGATCCCCTCCCAGGAGGCGATCGACCGCGTGCGTGCCGGTGAGCGGCCCGAGCTGTCCAACCGGGACAAGCACACGCGCGAATGCTTCGTGGTGCTCGAGGACGGCGCCGACGCCGAGGCCGTGCGCCAGGAGATCGTGACGATGCCGCACTACTTCGAGCCCTTCGAGACGTCGGTGACCTTCCTCAGCGCCGAGGAGCTGGCGCAGGATCACCAGAGCATGCCTCACGGCGGCTTCGTGATCCGCTCCGCGGAGTCCTCCCCCGGCACCACGCAGACCATCGAGTACCGCCTGCAGGAGGACTCCAATCCCGAGTTCACCGCGAGCGTGGTCGTCGCCTACGCCCGCGCCGCTGCGCGGATGGCCGCTGAGGGTCAGCACGGCGCGCGGACGCCGTTCGATGTCGCCCCGGGCCTGCTGTCCCCGAAGTCCCCCGAGCAGCTGCGCGCCGAGCTGCTGTGAGCGACGGCGTCCCGCGGGCCCGCTGAGGGCCCGCGGGGAGCCGGCACGGCGTCGGCGCTCGATGCAACGTGTCTCACACCGCCCGGAGCCGGTTCTGACTGGGATATGCCCTGGCGAACCGGTATATTGTTTTCTCGTTGCGGGTATCGCCCCGCACATGGTGGTCGTAGCTCAGTTGGTAGAGCTCCTGGTTGTGGTCCAGGCGGTCGCGGGTTCAAATCCCGTCGATCACCCCAAGAAACGCCCTGGTGACAGGGCGTTTTTCTTTTCCCCCGCACGGAAGCGCCGCGTCGTGCGGCTCGCCCTCTCCGCCCCAGGGTGCACCCTCTGGTCAAACCTCGTACGGCGGTCTAGCGTGAGCGGCCCACGGTGAAGCGGGAGGACGCCATGGCACAGTTGCCTGATCGTGCAGAGATCGTCGTCATCGGAGCCGGGGTGGTCGGCAGCGCCGTCGTCCATCATCTGGCGGAGCTGGGCTGGCGCGACATCGTCCAGCTCGACAAGGGGCCGCTGCCGGATCCCGGCGGCTCGACCGGCCACGCCTCGAACTTCGTGTTCCCCGTCGACCACTCCAAGGAGATCACCGATCTCACGGTGGACTCGCTGCGGCAGTTCGAGGAACTGGGGGTGCTGTCCGTCTGCGGCGGCGTCGAGGTGGCGCGCAGCCAGGAGCGCATGCAGGAGCTGACTCGCCGGATGAGCTCGGCGCGGGCCTGGGGCGTGGAGGCCCACCTGATCTCCCCCGCCGAGATCCAACAGCTCGTGCCCTACTGCGACGCGAGCCTGCTGCGCGGCGGGTTCCACACCCCCACCGGCGCGATCGTCGATGCCCTGCGCGCCGGGGAGCTGATGCGGGAGCACGCCCAGCAACTCGGAGCTCTGCACACCTTCGCCGGGACCGAGGTGCTCGATCTCCACGTCGAGGCAGGCCGCATCCGCACCGTGGTCACCGACCGCGGCGAGATCGAGACCGAGCGCGTGGTCATCGCCTGCGGGGTGTGGAGCCCCCGCGTCGCCGCCCTGGCCGGGGCACGGATCCCACTGGCCGCGGCGGTGCATCAGATGGTCGACGTCGGCCCCATCCCCCAGCTCACACAGACCACGGAGTGGATCAGCTTCCCGCTGCTGCGCGACATGGACTGCCTGATGTACGAGCGCCAGCGCGGGCCCGATCTGGAGATCGGCTCCTACGCCCACCGTCCGCTCCTGCACCTGCCGGACGAGATCCCGCCGGTCGGAGATCATCCCGGACAGGCCACCCCCACCAGCTTCCCCTTCACGGAAGAGGACTTCGCCCCGCAGTGGGAGCAGGCGAAGCAGATGTTCCCCGCGCTGCTCACCGACCCCGAGCCGCCACGGCGCGCGGCGATCAACGGTCTGCTCGCCCTCACCCCGGACGGCGGGGCGCTGGTGGGCGAGACTCCCGAGGTGGGCGGGCTGTGGTCCGCCGCGGCCGTGTGGATCAAAGAGGCCCCCGGGGTGGGGCGCATGCTCGCCGAGCTGCTCACCGACGGTGCCAGCGAGATCGACCACCACGGCGCGGACATCGCCCGCTTCACCCCGGCGCAGCGCAGCGCCGAGCACGTGCGGGCACGCGCCACCGAGGGCTTCCCGAAGACCTACGGGATCACCCACCCGCGGGAGCAGTGGCTCTCCGACCGGCCCCTGCGCACCAGCCCCTTCCATCCCCGCACCGAAGCTCTCGGAGCGCAGTTCTTCGAGGCCGCCGGATGGGAGCGCCCGCAATGGTACGAGTCCAACGCCGGGCTGCTCGAGGAGCTCGGTGACCACATCCCCGCCCGCGAGGCCGAATGGGACCGTCGCTGGTGGTCGCCGCTCATCGAGGCCGAGCATCTGGCGATGCGGGAGCGGGCGGCGCTGATCGATCTGGGCGCCTTCGCGATCTTCGACGTCCGGGGCCCCGGGGCGCTGGAGATGCTTGAGCAGCTGGCCGTGGCCCGGATCGACGTCCCCGTGGGCCGTGTGGTCTACACCCCGCTGCTCACCCCGCGGGGCACCTTCCGCTCCGACCTCACGATCGTGCGCCGCGGTCCGGAGGACTTCCGGGTCATCACCGGTGGCACAGAAGGAGGTCGTGACCTGGCCTGGCTGCGTGCCCACCTGCCCGGCGACGGCTCGACCCAGCTGACGGACGTCTCCTCAGCAGTCACCTCCCTCGGGCTGTGGGGCCCTCGGGCACGGGAGGTGCTGGCCCGGGTGACCGACCACGACCTCTCCGACGCGGCGTTCGGCTTCGGCACCGCTCAGGACGTGCAGCTCGGCTCCGTGCCCGCCTCGCTGCTGCGGATCTCCTACGTGGGCGAGCTCGGCTGGGAGATCCATCTGCCCACCGAGCACGGACTGCGGGCATGGGACCAGCTCTGGGCGAACGGTCAGGATCTCGGACTGCTCGCCGCCGGGATCGGGGTGTACGGCACCACCGGGCGTCTGGAGAAGGGCTACCGCCTGATGGGCGCCGAGCTCACCGGGGAGTACGACCCGGTGGAGGCGGACCTCGCACTGCCGAAGGTGAAGACCCACGACTTCGTGGGCCGGGACGCCTACCTCGCCGCCCGCCGCAACGACCCGGTGGCGCTGCTGTGCACGCTGGCGGTCGATGCGGGCGCCGAGCGCGGGATCGCCCGCTGCATGACCGGCGGCGAACCGGTCCTCACCCTGGAGGGCGCACCGCTGGTGGATGCGAAGGGCCGGCCCTCGGCCGTCACCTCCGCCGGGCCCGGACCATCGCTCGGCCGCTACCTGCTGATGGCGTACCTGCCGCCGCAGCAGGCCGTCCCGGGCACCGCGCTCCAGGTCGAGTACCTCGGCCATCGCCACCCGGTCACAGTGCTGACGGCCGGCCGCACACCCGCCTTCGACCCGCAGGACGCACGGATGAGGGGCTGAGCCCCGGACCCGTCCTCGATCGCGGACGGGCCGGGTGAGGTCACCCGGTGACCTCGGCGCGATGACCGAGCCGGCGCGAGATCTCCGCGGCCGCCCGGACCAGCGCCTCGGCCACCCGGGGCAGCTCCTCCGCCGCGAGCCGGTAGGCGGGACCCGCCGCGGAGACCGCGGCGATGACCTCCCCCTCCGGGCCCCGGATCGGGGCGGCCGCGGCGTTCAGCCCCTCCTCGAACTCCTCGATCGCCACGGCCCATCCTCGCTCACGGGCTTCGGCGAACTGTCGCTGCAGGGCCTCGGCGGAGGTGACGGTGGCGGGGGTGAAACGCTCCCGGGGCGCCTCGAGCAGGGGCTCCAGCGCGGTGGTGGACAGATGCGCCATGAGCATCTTGCCGCTCGAGGTGGCGTGCAGGACCGTCCGGTCCCCCACCCAGTTGTGCAGCGCGACGGTCCTGCGGCCCTGCGCCTGGTACACATTGACGGCACTCCCGTCCCGCAGCACCGCGACGTTGACCGTCTCCCCGAGCTCCTCGGCGAGCGCATCGCACACCGGTCCCGCCTGGGCGGTCAGGTCCAGCCCGTTCCGGGTGGCCGCCGCGAGCCGCAGCACCCCCACCCCGAGACGCGACCTGCCTCCGTCCCCGTCGCGCTCCACCAGCTCGTACGCCTCCAGGGCGGCGAGCAGGCGGGACGCGGTCGACCCGTGCACCCCCAGCTCCCGGGCGATCTCCCCGACCCCCGCCGTCCCCTCTCGCGCAAGGATCTCCATCACCTGCGCGGCCCGTTCGACCGACTGCACCGTTCCGTTCTCGACCATCCCCCATACTAACCACATCACCAGGAGCTTTGCGCAATACGCAGACCATTGCGTATCACGCGCATGGATGCGAGAGTGGGGTACGGACCCGCCCAGGGAGGCCAATGATGACCGTGCACCAGGAACCCCGCGTTCTCCTCTATCCCCGCATCCGCAAGTCGCCGTTCTTCTACGCCTCGCGGCGTCACGGCGTGCAGATGTACAGCGTCTACAACCACACGTACCACCCCCGGCACTACGGCGACCCGGTCGCGGAGTACTGGGCGCTGCTGGAGGGCGTGACCCTCTGGGACGTCGGCGTCGAACGACAGATCGAGATCTCCGGTCCCGACGCCTTCGACTTCACCAACCTGCTCATCACCCGCGACCTCTCGAAGTGCGCGGTCGGGCAGTGCAAGTACGTCTTCCTCACCGATCAGCACGGCGGGATCATCAACGACCCGATCCTGCTGCGGCTGGAGGAGAACCGCTTCTGGCTCTCCCTCGCCGACAGCGACGTGCTGCTGTGGGCCCGCGGGGTCGCCAGCCACGCCGGGATGGAGGTGCGGATCGAGGAGGTCGACGTCGGCCCCGTGCAGGTGCAGGGCCCGAAGTCCTTCGCCGTGATGCGCGATCTGCTGGGCGAGGAGGTGGCGGATCTGCGCTACTACTACCTGCACGACTTCACGATCGACGGGATCGAGGTGACCGTCTCGCGCACCGGGTACACCGGCGAGATCGGCTACGAGATCTACGTCCACCACGCCTCCCGCGATGCCGAACGACTGTGGGATCTCGTGCTCGCAGCCGGGGAGCCCCACGGTCTGCGGGTCATCGGTCCCTGCCACATCCGGCGCATCGAGGGCGGCATGCTCGCCCACGGCGCCGATATCACCGTGGACACCAATCCCTTCGAGGTGGGTATGGGCTACGACTGGATGGTCGACCTCGAGCAGGAGGCGGACTTCATCGGCAAGGAGGCGCTGCGCCGCATCAAGGCGGAGGGGCCTGCCCGCAGGCTCGTCGGTCTCGAGCTCGGCGGCGAGCGCCTGGGCAGCTACAACGACGGCTCGATGATCGACGCCTTCCCCGTCCACCACGGAGGCGAGGTGGTCGGCGCGGTCACCTCCGGCTGCTACTCGCCCCGGCTGGAGAAGAACATCGCCCTCGCGCTGGTGCCGGCCGCGCTCTCGGAGATCGGCACCCGCTTCACGGTCGACGTCGGCGAGCGGCCGGGGGCGCAGCTGCCCTCGGGCACGGAGCCGGTCGAGGCGGTGGTGGTGCCCAAACCGTTCATCGATCCCACCAAGGAGCAGCCCAAGGGAGATGTCGCGGCCCTCGGCGCGGGCACCCCGGTCGCGAGCGGCGGTGCCGGGTCCTGAGATGACGGAGTCCCCGCACCCCGGCCCTGTGTCGCATGCCGCGGCGCAGGGCCGCGAGGTCCAGTTCGAGGTGATCCCGCTGCGCGGCATCATCGACGAGGTGAGCACGCACCTGCCCCCGGGGGCGAGGGTGACGGTGACCGCCTCCCCCGCCCTGGGCCTCCCGGCGACGCTCGAGACGGCCGGGGAGCTGGCGCAGCGTGGCTTCCGCGCGATCCCGCACCTGGCCGCCCGCATGCTCCACGGCGCGGGCGAGGTGGAGGAGGTGCTGGCCCGCCTGTCCGAGAAGGGCGTGCACGAGGTGTTCGTCATCGCCGGCGACGCGCCGCACCCGGCCGGTGGTCTCCCGGGCGCCCTCGAGCTGCTCGAGGCCATCGGCGCGAGCGGGTCCGGGATCACGGTGGGGGTCGGGGTGCATCCCGAGGGGCATCCCTTCGTCAGCGAGTCGGAGGCGATGCGGCTGCTGCGAGCGAAGGCGGAGCACGCCTCCTACGCCGTCACCCAGATGTGCTTCGAGGCCGCCCCGCTGCTGGCCTGGGTGCGTCGCCTGCGAGAGGGCGGCATCTCTCTGCCGGTGCGCCCCGGGATCGCGGTCCCCGCCGGCACCGCCCGCCTGCTCCGGATCGGCACCAGGATCGGGGTGGGTCGCTCACTGCGCATGCTCAGTGGCGAGGATGCCGGCGTGCGGCGCCTGCTGGGGCCGGGACACTGGGCCCCGGGCCCCCTGCTCGAGGAGCTGGAGAGGGCCCGTGCCGCGCAGCCCGAGCTGGGCCTGCACGGCCCTCACCTCTACACCTTCAACGCTGTGCGGGTGGCGCGCGAGTGCGCCGAAGGCCTCTGACCTGCTGGTCCTTGATCCCCTCGCCTCCCGTTCACAGCGTCCCCACCGTCTCCCCAGCCGTCTCTGGCATCGTGTGGGGTCCTGCCCTCCCCGGAAGGAACCCCGCGACATGGACGACACGGCATCGGAGGAGTCCGCCCCGACGGACACCGACACCGCGGAGGTGGTCACGGCCCTCGTGGCCGCGCAGCAGGAGCAGCTCATCCGCTCCGATGCCGACCCGGAGGAGCTGGCCGCGCGGATGCGCAGGGTCCATCACGAGCTCACCACGCTGCTGATGCACTACCAGTTCGGCATCGACGAGGTGCGCACGAAGGTCGACATCCTGCGACGCGAGTTCGAGCTGCTCCACGAGTACAGCCCGATCGAGCACGTCCGCACCCGGTTGAAGTCCACCGAGAGCCTCATCGAGAAGGCGGTGCGCACCGGCGGCGACATGACCATCCCCGCCATCCGCGAGCGCGTCATGGACATCGCCGGGATCCGGATCACCTGCAGCTTCGTCTCCGACGTCTACTGGATAGCGGACATGCTCAGCCGGCAGAAGGATCTCGAGGTGCTCACCGTCAAGGACTACATCGCCGCACCGAAGACCAACGGATACCGCTCGCTGCACCTGATCGTCCAGGTGCCGGTGTACCTCTCCGAGCACACCGAGCTGGTGCCGGTGGAGCTGCAGCTGCGCACGATCGCGATGGACTTCTGGGCCAGCACCGAGCACAAGCTGTCCTACAAGTACCGCAAGAACCTCCCCGCCCCGCTGCGCGGTGAACTCGATGATGCCGCCCGCGTCGCCGCAGAGCTCGACTCCCGCATGGAACGCCTGCGTGACGAGATCCGTCCCCGCTCCGGGGGCTCCTCGGGCCTCGAGGATCCCGCCCCCTGAGGTCCCCGTGCGCGCCGCGTCCTCCGGTCCTGCCCTCGGCCCCCTCCCCATGCGGGCACCAGAAACCCTCCGCGGACCGTGGCCGCGGGCACATAATGGAGAGATGACGGACTCGACCACGACACGACGCGTACTGATCACCGGGGCCGCCGGAGGCGTCGGCTCCCACCTCGCCACCACCCTCGCCTCGGACTACGACCTCGTCCTCCACGACCGCAGCTCGGATCTCGCCGCCGAGGGGGTCGAGCTCAGGACCGCCGAGCTCGGGGTGTACGACGAGGTGCGGGCCCTCATGGACGGCATCGACACGGTCGTCCACATGGCCGGCGCCGCCTCCCCAGAATCGGCCTGGGAGGCCGTCCTGGAGGCGAACCTGATCGGAGTGCGGAACGTGCTGGAGGCCGCACGGGACGCCGGCGTGCGCCGCGTCGTGCTCGCCTCCTCCAACCACGCGATGGGCATGTACGACCGCTACGAGGAGTGGCCGGTCTACCCCGATCAGCTGCCGCGGGCGGATTCCCTGTACGGCGTCTCGAAGATCTTCGGGGAGGCGATCGGGCAGTTCTACCACGACGAGCACGGCCTGGACGTGATCAACCTGCGCATCGGCTGGTTCACCGATGATCCGCTCGCGGCGGAGGAGGACATCCTGCGCGCGATGTGGCTCAGCCCCGGCGACTGCACCCGGGTGGTGCGATCCGCGATCGAGGCCGAGGTGACCTTCGGGCGGTACTACGCGATCTCCGACAACCCCAACCGTCGCTGGGCCATGACGAACACCCAGCTCGAGCTGGGCTACCGGCCGCAGGACTCCTGGACCCGCCTTCCCGGCGCGACCGAGCATGTCGTCGACGGCGGCGCCGAGGTGCGGGACGACTGGCCCCGCGGTTCATGACCGGGGCGGCCGCACGGCCGTGCCGGCCGCGAGAGGTCCCGGCCGTCGCACCGCCACCCGGCCTACGGTGAGGGGATGAGCACCGCGATCTTCGATCCCACCGGCCTCGAGCCCCGCACCGCGACCGACGAGCAGCGCGCCGAGGCGCCGCTGGCGAGGACCCCGCAGGGGACCTGGGTGGTGCTAGGGCACCAGGAGGCGGCCGCGGTCGCGACCGACCACCAGACGTTCTCCTCTGCGGTCTCGAGGTTCCTGCAGGTCCCCAACGGGCTGGACGGCCCGGAGCATGCCGCGTTCCGGGCCGTGACCGACCCGTTCTTCAGCGAGGCCCGGATGAACGCCCTCGAGCCGACCGTCCGGACGATCGCCGCAGAGCTGCTGGAGGAGCTGCTCGCCGACGTCGGCGCGGCCGGCACCGAGATCGACGCGGTCTCGGCGCTGGGAGCCGTCTTCGCGGTCCGGGCCCAGACCGCATGGCTCGGCTGGCCCGCGCGGCTCGAGCCGGAGCTGCTGCAGTGGATGGTCGACAACCATCAGGCCTCCCGTTCCGGGGAGCTCTCCCGGACCGCGGAGGTCGCCGAGCGCTTCGATGCGATCATCGGTTCTGTCGTCGCCCCCCGCAGGGCGCTCGGCCCGGACGCCCCCGCGGACCTGACCACCGAGGTGATGCAGGTGCGGGTGCCGCTGCCGGACCCCGAGATCCCGGGCTCGCGCGAGCGCGCGCTGAGCGATGAGGAGATCGTCTCGATCCTTCGCAACTGGACGGGTGGGGACCTGGGATCCATCGCGCTGTGCGTCGGCGTGCTGCTGACCTCGGTGGCCCATGCCCCCGAGCTCGCCGAACGCCTGCGCAGCGGCTCCTTCGCCGAAGCCGCGGCGATCGTCGACGAGCTGCTGCGGATCGATGACCCGTTCGTCTCGAACCGGCGAGTGACCACCTGCCCGGTGACCCTCGCGGGCCAGGAGATCGGCGCGGGCGATCGGGTGCTGATCCATTGGACCTCGGCCAATCGCGATGAGCGCGTGGTCCCCGACCCCGACACGTTCGACCCCGAGGGAAATGCCGCACAGAACCTCGTCTACGGCATCGGCGCGCATGTCTGTCCCGGTCGGCCGCTGGCGACCCTCGAGCTGGTGGTCGTGATGCAGGAGCTGCTCGCCGTGGCGGAGGTGCAGGCCGCGCCGACGGCCGGCGAGCGGGAGATCGCCCCGGTGGGCGGATGGGCGCATGCCCCGGTGGTGCTCGTCCCGCACCGCTGAGCTGCGTCACAAGGCCCCGGACCGCGCTCAGTCGTGTCCCTGAGCGATCAGCTCCTCCAGCGCCGCGATCGCCTCCGGGTCCCCCTGGAGGCGCACCGACTCCGCGCCGTCGGCGAGGTGCTCGAGGGCCTGTTCCCGCCCCCACGCCCACAGGCACAGGGCGAGGGCGGAGCCGCCGGCACCGGCTCGGGGCAGCTCGTCCGCGGGCGGGCCGTCCAGCAGCCGGCCGACGGGGACGTCGAACTCCTGCCCGTCGCGCGGTCGAGCGCCCCTCCAGCGGCTGATCCCGAGCCACCGCGCCGAGCCGCCCTGCGGCCGGACCTCGACCGCAGCGACCGGGGTGAGGGTGGCCCAGTCCGGGATCCACTCGAAGGCGGCCGGCCACATCACCTCCAGCACGTGATCGAGGCCGTCCGCGGCGACGCGGGAGTCGATCGCGCTGACGGGACGACCCGCCGTCAGCTCGGCGTCCACCCGGTGGACGGTCGCCTCGTGGGTCTGCATGCGTCGGGTGATGCCGACGCCCTGCTGCTCGGAGAACCAGAACCAGGCCGGCTCCTCGTCGCTCTTCGCCGCGAGCTGAGCGAGCAGCGCCTCCGTCGCTGCGGCCCGACGGTCCAGCAGGGCCTGCCGTTCGGTGGGGCGCGCCGCCTTCGCCGCCTCTATCGCCATCACCTCGTCCTCGGCGGTGGCGCCGGCGGCCAGGATCTGAGCCCAGAACTCATGGACCTCGGTGAGGTGCCACAGCAGGTCATCGGCCGTCCATTCCGGGCAGCTGGGGACCCGCTGGGCGGGGTCGGTGAGCGTGAGGGCGGAGACCAGGCGGTCAGCTTCGTCTCGGATGGTGGTGATCGCATCGATGTCCATACCCCATGGAAGCACTGTCACGTGACGGGCGACACCCGTTATCCGATCCGACCCACCCTTGCACCCGGTACCCCTCAGGGGTATAAATGATGGAGAAAGATACCCCTCCAGGGTATGACGACAACGATGAGGGAGCCCGATGAGCGCGACCACCACCCAGTTCCAGGTGACCGGGATGACCTGCGGCCACTGCGAGATGTCCGTGCGCGAGGAGGTCAGCGAGGTCCCCGGCGTCCAGGCCGTCGAGGTCAGCCACGAGACCGGTCTGCTCAGCGTCTCCGCAGAGCAGGGCGTCGACGAGGCGGCGGTGCTCGCCGCCGTGTCCGAGGCCGGCTACTCGGCGGTCCCGGCCTGATGAGGGCCCCCGCCCGGGTGGCTCTGTACGGGCTGCTGCTGGCGGCGCTGTTCGCCGCCTCCCTGGTGCTGGGCGACCTGCTCGTCCCCACCTCCTGGGTGGAGGCGTGGTCCAGCGCCACCCCCTCGAGCCGCTGATCCTCCCATCCCTGCCCTCGTCGCCGCGAGCATCCCGCTCACGAGAGAGAAGTCCGCACGATGACCACTCCCCCGGCCGCGCCCCAGCATCCCTCGGGCGTCGATATCGAGCTCGAGATCAGCGGGATGACCTGTGCCTCGTGCGCGAATCGGATCGAGCGCAAACTCAACAAGCTCGACGGCGTCACCGCTGCGGTCAACTACGCCACCGAGAAGGCGCGGATCTCCGCGCCCACCGGCTACGACCCGCAGGACCTGGTCACGGTGGTGGAGAAGACCGGCTACAGCGCCACGCTGCCCACGTCCCGAAAGGAACCCGCCGCCACGGGCGACGGGGAGGAGCCGGAGGACCCGGAGCTGTCCGCGCTGCGCCAGCGGCTGATCGGCGCGATCGTGCTGTCGGTGCCGGTCATCCTGCTCTCGATGATCCCGGCTCTGCAGTTCACCTACTGGCAGTGGGCGGCCCTCACGCTGACCGCGCCGGTCATCGTCTGGGCGGCCTGGCCCTTCCACCGTGCCGCGGCGCTGAACCTGCGCCACGGCGCGGCGACCATGGACACCCTGATCTCCGTGGGCACCCTCGCCGCCTTCCTGTGGTCGCTGTACGCCCTGTTCCTGGGCACTGCGGGGCGAGCCGGCATGACCCACGAGTTCACCCTGGCGATCGGCCCGTCCGACGGTGCGGCCAACATCTACCTCGAGGTCGCCGCCGGGGTGACCATGTTCATCCTGCTGGGCCGCTACTTCGAGAAGCGCTCGAAGCGGCAGGCCGGTGCGGCGCTGCGCGCCCTGCTGGATCTGGGCGCCAAGGACGTCGCCGTCATGCGCGGCGGCGTCGAGACCCGGATCCCCGCCGCGGAGCTCGTCGTGGGCGAGGACTTCGTGGTCCGGCCGGGAGAGAAGATCGCGACCGACGGCGTGATCGTCTCCGGCACCTCGGCGGTGGATGCCTCGATGCTCATCGGCGAGTCCGTGCCGGTCGAGGTCGGTGAGGGCGATGCCGTCACCGGCGCGACCGTCAATGCGGGCGGTCGCCTGCTGGTGCGTGCGACCCGGGTGGGCGCCGACACCCAGCTGGCACAGATGGCGAGGATGGTCGAGGACGCCCAATCCGGCAAGGCCGAGATCCAACGCCTGGCCGACCGGGTCTCCGGCATCTTCGTGCCGATCGTCATCGCGATCGCGGTGGTCGTGCTCGGCGCCTGGATCGGGGCCGGCTTCCCGCTCGATGCCGCGTTCACAGCTGCTGTCGCGGTGCTGATCATCGCCTGCCCGTGCGCCCTCGGTCTGGCGACCCCCACCGCGCTGCTGGTGGGCACGGGCCGCGGTGCCCGGCTGGGGATCCTCCTCAAGGGCCCCGAGGTCCTGGAATCCACCCGTGAGGTCGACACCGTGGTGCTGGACAAGACGGGCACGGTCACCACTGGGAGGATGACCCTGCGGGATGTCATCCCGGCCCGTGGCGTGGACCGTACCGAGCTGCTGCGCGCGGCCGGAGCCGTCGAGGATGCCTCCGAACATCCGATCGCCCAGGCCATCGCCCGCGCCGCCGCGGCGGAGGCCGGTCCTCTGCCCGCCGTCGAGGGGTTCGAGAACCTCGAGGGTCGCGGGGTGCGGGGCACGGTCCAGGGTCGTCCGGTCCTCGTCGGCCGCTCCACCCTGCTCGAGGAGGGGGCGCTGCCCGAGGAGCTGGCCGCACCGAAGGCGGCGGCGGAATCCCGCGGAGAGACCGCCGTCGTGGTGGTGTGCGACGGCGCCGCCCACGGCGTGCTCGTGGTCGCCGACGCGGTCAAGCCCACCAGCGCCGAGGCGATCTCGCAGCTGCAGGGCCTCGGGCTCACCCCGATCCTGCTCACCGGCGACCACCGTGCCGTCGCCGAGCAGATCGCCGGCGAGGTCGGCATCGAGGAGGTCATCGCCGAGGTCCTCCCGCAGGACAAGATCGACGTCGTCACGCGCCTGCAGGGGGAAGGAAGGGTGGTCGCGATGATCGGCGACGGCGTCAACGACGCCGCCGCCCTCGCCCAGGCGGACCTCGGCCTCGCCATGGGCACCGGCACCGACGTCGCGATCGAGGCCTCGGACATCACCCTGGTGCGTGGCGACCTGCGCAGCGCGGCCGATGCGATCCGGCTGTCCCGCCGTACCCTGGCCATCATCAAGGGCAATCTGTTCTGGGCCTTCGCCTACAACATCGCGGCCATCCCGCTCGCCGCGCTCGGCCTGCTGAACCCGATGCTCGCGGGTGCCGCCATGGCCTTCTCCAGCGTGTTCGTGGTGGGCAACAGCCTGCGGCTGCGGTCCTTCCGCAGCCGTGCGCACGACGCCTCGCACACTGCGGCGAACGCCCCCGCCCCGTCCCTGCGGTCCGACCGCCCCGCTCCCCGGAGGAACCCATGACCACCACCGACCCCTCACTGACCGAAGGTTCCGCTCCCACGGCATCCCCGGATGCGGCCGCGGAGCACCACCACGGCTACATCTCCGACAAGTCCCGCTATCTCGCGCGCCTCAAGCGCATCGAGGGCCAGGCCCGCGGGCTGCACCGCATGGTCGATGAGGAGAAGTACTGCATCGACATCCTCACCCAGGTCAGCGCCCTGAAGAGTGCGCTGGACGGCGTCGCGATGGGCCTGCTGGACGATCACCTCCAGCACTGCGTGCTCGACGCCGCGCGCGCCGGCGGCGACGAGGCGGAGGAGAAGCTGAAGGAGGCGTCCGCGGCGATCGCCCGTCTCGTGCGCTCCTGACACCTTCGGGTCTCGGTGCGCGGCCCGTCCGGAAACTGAGCGGTGACCGGTGGGATAGTGTTCACGGAGGTCAGAGGTGGTGTATCGAGCAGGGTCGCACCGACGTTTCCCGCCGCCGCCGCGGCACTGCTCAGGTCACCGCCCGGAATGAGGAACCCCACGATGAAGGAAGCCGGCCCGCAGAGCCAGCCCGGTCAGCGTCTGGCCTGGGCCGAGGGAGCGCTCCCGAACGCCGCAGCCCCTGCCCTCGCGCGGACAGCCTCGGGTCCCTTGCACGTCCGCCCCGGCGCTCCTCCCAGTGCAGGTCCTCCGTCGCCCGGCATCGCCGCGCCGCACAATCGTCGCGAGGAGATCCTCGATGGTGCCGCGGAGATGTTCGCCGAGCACGGCTATCACGGTTCGAGCCTGCGCGAGATCTCCAGCCATATCGGCCTCTCGCACTCCGGGATGCTGCACCACTTCGAATCGAAGGACGCACTGCTCGACGGGGTGATCGACCGGCTCGAGGAGCACGCGCAGGCGGCCCTCGACCGCGTCCCCGAGTTCAGCACGGATCGGCGGTCACTGCTCCGCGGTCTGGCCGAAGTCTGGCATCCCGCCTCTCTGCCGATCCGACTGATGGCCACGCTGGATGCGGAGTCGGTGAGCGAAGATCTCCACGGCCGATACCGGATGGCGCGGCTGCGGCGGGTCCACGAGCACGTCCTGGAGAGCTGCTTCACCGGCTTCGCGGCCCAGGGACTCCTGCGCGAGAATACGGAGCCCGCCTTCGCCGGCCGCGCCCTGCTGGCCGTCGTGCTGAACCTCGCCGTGCGGGAGAAGACGATCCGTCCGCTGCAGCACCGCACCGACGACGACGTCCCGCTGAAGGATCTGGCCATGCAGGTCGACGCCTTCCTGGTCGACGAAGCGCCCGACCGCCACAGGACGGTCCCTCGGCCCTTATCGCCCTCGAGCGTTCTCGTCCTCCCCGGGGATCGGCGCCGACGGTGCTCGGTCGGGAGCGGCGCAGCGACGATGCCACTGGCTCGGCGGTCACGGGGTCGGGCTCCCTCCCGTGACCGCCAGGGTCTCCCCCAGCACGTAGCTGGACTCGGGCGAGGTGAGGAAGACGTACGCCGGAGCCAGCTCGGTCGGCTGGCCAGCGCGGCCCAGCGGGGTGCTCTTGCCGAACTCGGGCAGGGCGTCCTTCGGCTGGCCGTCGGAGACCTGCAGCGCTGTCCAGATCGGCCCCGGGGCGACGGCGTTGACGCGGATGCCGCGGGAGGCGACCTGCTGGGCGAGGCCCTTGGTGAAGTTGTTGATCGCTGCCTTGGTCGAGGCATAGTCCACGAGCGTGGGCGAGGGCTGGTAGGCCTGGATCGACGTGGTGTTCACGATCGTGGAGCCGGCGGGAAGATGCTTCAGCGCAGCCCGGCAGAGGCGGAACATCGCGTGGATGTTCACCGCATAGGTGTCCTCCCACTGCTGGTCATCGATCTCCTCGAGCGATTCCACGGCGATCTGGCGTCCCGCATTGTTCACCAGGGCATCGAGTCCTCCGAGGCCCCCCACCGCATCCTCGACCAGCTGCCGGCAGACGGTGGCGTCGGTGAGGTCACCGGGCAGCAGCACCGCGGTGCGCCCCTCCGCACGGATCACCTCGGCGATGTGCCGGGCGTCCTCCTCTTCCTCCGGGAGATGGTTGAGCGCGACGTCGGCGCCCTCGCGGGCGAAGGCGATCGCGACGGCCGCCCCGATGCCGGAGTCGGCCCCGGTGATGAGCGCTCGACGCCCTTCCAGTCGCCCGGTGCCGCGGTAGGACTCCTCCCCACGGTCGGTGCCGGGGATCAGCTCGGCGTCCAGCCCCGGTTCCGGCTGGTGCTGCTTGGGCGGGGTGATGTCAGGGAAGCGGGTGACAGGGTCGGTGAAGGTGAGCTGGTCGGCCATGGGGGTCTCCTCAAGATCTGGTGGTCGGGTCTCAGTCCATCGCGGGCACGGACGGCGCGGTGGGGTCGAGGACGACCTTGACGCACCCGTCGTGCTTGCGCTGGAAGAGGTCGTATCCGACGGCGGCCTCGTCCAGCGGCAGACGGTGGGTGACGAGATCGGCGACGCCGAGCGGGTCCTCGGGATCCTCGACCAGGGGCAGCAGGGCGTCCGTCCAGGTGCGCACATTGCACTGGCCCATGCGCAGCTGGAGCTGCTTGTCGAACATCCTCAGCAGCGGCATGGGGCTCGCCGCGCCGCCGTAGACCCCGGACAGGGAGATCGTGCCGCCGCGTCGCACGAGGTCGACGGCGGTGTGCAGGGCGGCGAGCCGGTCCACGCCGGCGCGCTCCATCACGGGGCGGGCGACGGCCTCGGGCAGCGTGCCCGCGATCTTCTGGGCGACGCCCGCCATCACGCTGCCCGCGGCCTCCATCCCCACGGCATCGATCACGGCGTCCGGGCCGCGCCCCTGGGTGCGTTCGCGGATCTCGCCCACGCCGTCCTCCCCGAGGTCGAGCACCTCGATCTCGTGCCGCTCGGCCATCGCACGGCGCTCGGGCACGGGATCGATGCCGAAGACCCTCGCGCCGAGGTGCCGACCGATCCGCGCGCACAGCTGGCCGACCGGACCGAGGCCGATCACCGTGAGCGTGCGGTGCTCGGGCACCCCGGCGTACTGCACGGCCTGCCAGGCGGTGGGCAGTATGTCGCTGAGGAAGAGGTAGTTCTCGTCCGGCAGCTCGGTGCCGACCTTCATCAGCCCGTAGTCGGCATGGGGGACGCGCAGGTACTCGGCCTGGCCGCCGGGCACCTGTCCGTAGAGCTTCGAGTACCCCAGCAGCGCGGCACCGGAGCCGTGCTCGGTGACCTGCGTGGTCTCGCATTGGGAGGGCAGGCCCTGCCCGCACATCGCGCAGCTCCCGCAGGAGATCGTGAAGGGGACCACGACGCGGTCGCCGGGGCGCACGCCATGGACCTCGGACCCGACCTCCTCGACGACCCCCATCGGCTCGTGACCGATGATGTCCCCCGCGGTCATGAAGGGGCCGAGCACCTCGTACAGGTGCAGATCCGAGCCGCAGATCGCGGTGGAGGTGACTTTGATGAGCGCATCCGTGGGGTGCTGGAGGATCGGGTCGGGCACGGTCTCGACGCTCACGTGCTCGCGCCCCTGCCAGGTCACTGCTCTCATGGTCCCGCCTTTCGGTGGTGCTCCGGTCGTCGTCGATCACGCTAGTGTCGGACTGCGCTGATGTCGCCGGTGCCGACCACAAGGTCTGCACGCCGGGGAGGACCCGGCCGGCTGCGGGCACGCCGATGCCGCACCGGAACAGGTGCGTTGTTGACGGCGTTCTGGAACCGGGGTGTCATGGGAGAGTCGCGCGTGCTGCGGCTGCGAAGCGCGCTGTCGCGCGCCCGAACAGGAGGTCGAGCGATGCTGGATGACGTGATCAACTCCCGGGACGATCAGCTGAGCACCATGCAGACCCTGCTCCTGGAGAGCGAGGACATCTCCGAGTTCCTGCGCGAGTTCACGAAGCTGCTGGCGAGACAGCTGTCCCTGACGGGTCCGGACCGGTGGTGCGCTGTCACGCTGCTGCGAGATCGCAAGGCTGCCACTGCGGTGTCCTCGAGCGCCGAGGCGAAGGCGCTCGACGAGCTCCAGAACAGGTTCAGCGACGGTCCGTGCATGACGGCGATCCGCGGGAACACCGTGATCCGGGCGGGGGATCTGCGTCAGGACGGACGCTGGCCCGAGTATCAGGACGCCGCCGTGGAGCAGGGCGTCCGAGCGGTGCTCGGGGTCCCCTTCGACCTGGACCCGGACGCTCAGGCGGGGCTGAACGTGTATTCCACGGCCCCACACGATTTCGATCCCGACACAATCGCCTCGATCGTGCTCGAGGTCGAGCAGGCCTCGAATGCCCTGCGGCTCGCCATCCGGATGGCCCACGACCGCGAGTCGCGCAGCGACCTGCGCGCCGCGATGGAGCACCGGACGGTGATCGACCTCGCCGTGGGGATCATCATGGGCCAGAACCGGTGCAACCAGGACGAGGCAGTCGCGCTCCTGAAGACCGCGTCCAACCACCGGAACCTGAAGCTGCGGGAGCTCGCGTCCGACCTGGTGGCCTCCGTCGGCACCGCACCGGCCACGACCGCTTTCGAGAGCTGATTGTGGTCGGGGCGACAGCGGGATAAGCTCCAGCGAGGTCTAGCAGGAGGCCTCCTCGTCACGTCGCACGAAAAGGCCTCCGCTCATGCCGCACACCCTCTCGGTCACGGTCCGCGTCGATCTCGACCTCAGGGGGGTCACGCTCGCCGTTTTCGGCTGCCTGACCGCCGAGACCCACGTCTCCCTGCTGTCGGTCATCGCCAAGGCCCGTGGTCTCGAACCTGCTCCGAGAATCACCTTGGACCTGCTGGGGACCGAGCACATCGACCTCGACGGTCTGCTGCCGCTGCAGCACCTGATCGATCTGGAGCCGCGCAGCGAGTTCTCGCCGGTGACCTACCTGATCCCCGATCCGCTGCCGATCTGCCCGCGCACGATGCGGTCGGCGCCGACGGACTGGGCCGGCGGCACCTCCATCAGCCCTGGCCCGGCCGGGAGCGCGCCGCTGACGCTGCTCCGCGGGGCTGACCAGCCTGCGGGCGGCACTGCCGTCAAGGCTCCCCCGGCCCCCGCGCCCGCGCCGTCGTCGTCCCGCCCCCGCGCCCGGACCCGACGGGAAGAGATCCTCGAGGGCTCCGCGCAGATGTTCGCCGAGCACGGCTACTACGGAGCGAGCCTGCGCGACATCAGCCGGCACGTGGGCATCTCGCACCCGGGGCTGATGCACCATTTCGCCTCGAAGGACGCTCTGCTGGAGGCGGTCGTCGATCTGCTGGAGGCCCATGCCCAGGTTGCTCTGGACCAGGCGGAGGCGATGAGCATGGACCCGGAGGCGATGCTGCAGGCGCTGCCCGCGCACTGGCACCCCGGCTCGCTGCCGGTCCAGCTGCTCAGCACCCTCGGGGCCGAGTCCGTCCGCGGCGACCATCCCGGTCGGTTCCGGATGTCGCGGCTGCGCCGCGTCCACGAGCACATCTTCGAGCAGTGCTTCACCGGATTCGCCCAGCAGGGCCTGCTGCGCCGCGGTCTCGATCCGGCCTTCGCGAGCCGGGCCCTGTTCGGACTCGTGCTCAACCTCGCGGTGCGCGAGAGGACCGTGCGCACCATGCAGAACAGATCCTACGACGATGCACCGATCGAGGAGCTCTCACGCCTGGCCCGTGCGTTCCTGAGCGCAGACGGCGAGCGCTGAGACCCGGGGCACCGCAGGCCGGGTGGAGGACGAAGAGCGCACCGGCTCGAGACCGTTTCACTGCTCGCAGTGGCGGCACAGCCGGACTGGCTAGAGTGCGTCGGGACCGTCCGCCACGAGAAAGCACCTGATGCCTGCACCCACCAGCCTCACCACCAGCTCTCTGCATGCCGGCCACCCCGGGGAGGAGGTGCTCAGCGGGATCGACCTCACGGTCCGTGCCGGTGACCCGCCGCTGGGTCTGCTCGGCGCGTCCGGAGCGGGCAAGACGACTCTGCTGGCGACCCTCAGCGGCGAGCACCGACCGAGCTCCGGCCGGGTCACCTGGGAAGGTCGTGACGTGGTGAAGCTGCGCGGCAAGGAGCGACGCCGGTTCCGGGCGGCCGTCCGCTTCGTCTCGCAGTACGCCATGACGATCTCGGATCCGCGCGAGACCGTCCGCTCACGCCTCGAGCTGGCGGCGAAGGAGGCACGCAAGGGCGGGCGCACCCACGCCGTCTCCGCTGCGGAGTTGCTTGGATCCGTGGGGCTGTCCGAGCACTACCTGACACGCACGATGCGCACCCTCTCCGGCGGCGAGACCCAGCGGGTCGCGCTCGCGACCGCGCTCGCCACCCGACCGGAGATCCTGGTGCTGGACGAGCCGATGACCGCCGTGGACCCGAACACGCGACGACAGATCAGCGACACCCTCGCCGCAACGATCCGGCGCCTGGGGATCGGCACCCTGATCGCCTCCCATGACATCGAGCTGCTGCAGCGGCTGTGCCCGCAGATCCTGTTCCTCGGAGAGCGGCGGATCCTCGCCCACGGGACGCTCGAGGAGATCCTCTCGCACACCGAGCACGCAGAGATCCGCGATCTGGCGGAGGCGAGTTCGGTGGCGGTCCAGCACTTCCGCTGAGACCGCACGCATCGGCACTGTTCGCTCGCTCACAGCGCGACCCCTCGAGTTGGACGTGAGAGGACTTGGAGGTAAAGTTCTTTTCTGTTCGGCGCCATTAGCTCAGTTGGTTAGAGCGGCTGACTCTTAATCAGTAGGTCCGGGGTTCGAGTCCCTGATGGCGCACCAGCAGTCGAAGCCCCACCGGTCACCCGGTGGGGCTTCTTCGTGTCCCGGAACAGGCCTAGGCCGTCGAAGAGGTCACCCGCCGGTATGCCTGAGCGATCGGGGCCGAGACCCAGGATCCTGTTCAGCAGGCATTGGTCATGAGCGATCAAGCCGCGGATCTTCGAGGCCGCGCCACGGACGCAGAGTGCTTCCAGGTGGGTCAGGCCGGGCACCGGGAGCCGCCGGGTCGGCAGCGGACACCGATGAGCGCGGACGGCCACGGCTCAGGTCCCTGATGTCCTCGGCATGGCGGAGCCGACCATGACTCATCGGCGAGAGCCTCCCCCTCCGTGCCCAGGGTTTCGGTGCAGAGCGACATCTACGTCGCGCTGCTCACCCCGGAGCGTCGTGGTTCTCGTAGGAATCGAAGAGCTTGCGCCGCTCGTGCCATCGTCTGCTGTAGGTGGCCTCACGGATCGCCTCGTCGCTGTCGAAGCTGGAACCGAGCGCCCCGCCGAGCGTCCCGAACGATGCGGACAACCACGCGATGTCGACGTAGTCTCCGAGCGTCGCCGCCTTCCCGAGCTCGTTGCCGAGATAGCCGGCTTCGACGACGACCAGGCCGAGGCCCAGCAGACCGACCAACAGCAACCCGTACATCAGTGCCGCGCTCATCCCGACGGTCACTATGATCGCGATGTTATCGACCCATGCCGGGCCGGGCTCGCTCTCGTGGCGGCCCCGGTTCCACAGCCCGCTGCGAATGATCAGCCAGGCCGTCAGCACAGCTGTCACCAGGAGGCTGATGGCAAGGAGCCGCGGAGCAGGCAGGGCATCCGACACGTTCCAGATGCTGTTGTAGAAGATGCCGAACGCTCCGGTCGCCGCTGCCACCGCGATGCAGCGTGACAGCGCGCCCAGCATTCGGCCAGGGCGGTTATTGCGCACCATCCCTCCGAGCATCCGCACCCGGCGCGATCTGCCGCACAGGAGGACATCGACCATGTCATCACGGTCGGTCGAGGGGACACAGCGGACCTTCCGCGCGCCCAGCGCGGACAGAGAGATGAGGGCTGCCCGGTCCTTGTCGCTGATCTCGGCCACGAGAGGCTAGTCATCTAGGAGGCGCGGCAGGTCCGTCAGATAGACCACGTACGCCCATCCGCAGCCATCTTCGGACAGGGCGTCGAGGCTCTGATGGTGAGAACATCGCAGCAGAAGCTCAGGGCGCTGTCCAACCGGTCGGGCCAGCGTGCCCGAACATTCTGGCCCAGCGCACGACTGCTGGGCGACGCGGCGAATGCTCGGTGCGCCGCCCGGCCGTGAGGGGGAAGGTGCACGGATGTCAGGGGCCCTGACCGCTGTGGTGACCGCCCTCCTGGCCGACCTGGCTCGGGTCGGCGGCATTGCGCTCCCCGAGAGCACGATGGAGACCGACCGTAAGGTTGCTCGACGCGACGGCGGAGGTCGGCGGGGGTCTCGGCACCGCGTTCACGAGCCGACGGAGGCTGAGCACGGTGTGAACTGGCTCGATCAGCAGTCGGCGCACCCGGCCTCAGCTGACCGCGGTGCGCCCAGCTCCGATGCTGGTGCAGCGATCCTTGCGGGCCCGTGCGGGAGGGAGTAGACATGGTGAACCTGCACGAAGCACACAGAGGTGCTGGCGGGACCAGCGCACGACGACATTTCACGCTGACGCGCACCGGCCTGCTGGGAAGGCTGGGTTTCGACGACGATGCCGATGAGGTCGGGTCCGTGTGATACCGGGCCTCGACCGTGACCATCGGAAGGTGAACTGCCCGTGAACAGTAGCGAGCTCCTCCAGATCCCCCCGCCGGCGCCCCGAGGATTCCCCGATATCGATACCCGAGCTCTGGATCAGGACCTCAGTGCGGAGGTGGACGGCGAGGTGCGCTTCGACCCTGGCAGTCGTGGCGCCTATGCCACCGACGCCTCCAACTACCGGCAGGTGCCGATCGGGGTCGTCGTCCCCCACAGCGTGGAGGCGGGGGTGGCGGCCATCGACGTGTGCGCACGGCACGGCGCTCCTGTGCTGTCCCGGGGCGGGGGCACCAGCCTCGGTGGGCAGTGCACCAACGTGGCTGTGGTCATCGATTGGAGCAAGTATTGCCACCGGCTGATCTCGGTCGACGCGGAGGCGCAGACGTGCGTGGTCGAGCCGGGGATCGTCCTCGATGAGCTCAACGGGCAGCTCGCGCCGTACGGCCTGGAGTTCGGTCCCCGCCCGTCCACCCACAGCCACTGCGCACTGGGCGGCATGCTCGGCAACAACGCCTGCGGTGCCACCGCGCAGCGTTCGGGCAAGACGGACGAGAACATCGTCGCGCTGGAGATCCTCACCCACGCCGGCGACCGCTGGTGGGCCGGGCCCACCAGCGACGAGGAGCTCGAGCGCATCCTCGCCGACGGTGGTCCGAGGGCCGATGTCCATCGCGGTCTGCACGAGGTCGCCGAGCGCTACGGCGAGCTGATCCGCGCCCGCTTCCCCGATATCCCCCGTCGCGTCTCCGGGTACAACCTCAATGCGCTGCTGCCGGAGTCGTCCTTCGACGTGGGGCGCCTGATCGTGGGCAGCGAGGGGACCCTCGCCACCATCCTCAGGGCGGAGCTGAAGCTCATGCCCACGGTGGCGCACACGTCGATGGTGGTGCTCGGCTACGACGACATCACCGCCGCCGCGGACGCCGTCCCGACCATCTTGGAGCAGTCGGATCCGATCGTGCTCGAGGGTGTCGACAGCCAGCTCATCAATTTCGAGGCCGCTGAGCACATCGGCGAGGACGCCCGGTCGATGCTGCCCGACGGCACCGCTTGGCTCCTCATCCAGTTCGGCGGCGAGACCGCCGAGGAAGCGGATCGCCGGGTCGAGGAGCTGCTCGAAGCGCTCGGCCGCAGCGAGCACGACGCCCGGGTCAACTTCTCCGACGACCCGGCCAAGGAGGAGAAGCTGTGGAAGGCGCGGGAGGCAGGCCTGGGAGCCACCGCCCGGCCACCGGGGATGCCCGACACCTGGCCGGGCTGGGAGGACTCCGCCGTACCGCCGGAGCGGCTCGGTGACTACCTGCGGGATCTGAAGTCGCTCTTCCATGAGTTCGACCTCGGCGATCCCGCGATGTATGGCCATTTCGGGCAGGGCTGCGTGCACATCCGGATCCCGTTCGACATGGTCACCGCCGACGGGGTGTCCGATTTCCGTCGCTTCCTCGAGAGCGCCGCGGAGCTGGTGACGTCCTACGGCGGCTCGCTGTCCGGCGAGCACGGCGACGGGCAGGCTCGGGGCGAGCTGCTCGAGACGATGTTCGGTGCCGAGATCGTCCATGCCTTCGGGGAGGTCAAGGCTCTGTTCGATCCTCGCAACCTGATGAACCCCGGCAAGGTCGTGCAGCCGAACCGCCTGGACGAGAACCTGCGTCTGGGCTCGGAGTGGGACCCCACCCCCTACCGCACCAAGTTCCAGTACCCCGGCGACGACGGGAGCTTCACGCGGGCCACCATGCGGTGCGTCGGCATCGGCAACTGCCGCAGCCAGGACGGCGGGGTGATGTGCCCCTCGTACATGGTGACGAAGGAGGAGGAGCACTCCACCCGAGGTCGCGCACGACTGCTCTACGAGATGCTGAGTCCGCACGAGGACTCCCCCATCAAGGACGGCTGGCGCTCCACGGAGGTGCGCGACGCCCTCGACCTCTGCCTCTCCTGCAAGGGCTGCAAGACCGACTGCCCCGTCAACGTCGACATGGCCACCTACAAGGCCGAGTTCCTGCACCAGCACTACAAGGGCAGGGTCCGCCCCGCCGCGCACTACTCCATGGGCTGGCTGCCCTTGCTGGCACGGATCGCCTCACAGGCCCCACGACTGGTCAACCGGGTGCTCAGCACGCCCATCCTGTCCACGATCGGCAAGCGGCTCGCCGGCATCGCGATCGAGCGGGAGACCCCCGCCTTCGCCCACCAGACATTCCTCGCATGGTGGTCCGAGCACAGCGCGGGGCGACCGGAACCGGATCCGCGCGCCGCGACCACCGTCGTGGTCTGGCCCGACACCTTCACCAATCGCTTCGATCCCCACATCGGATGCGCCGCCGTCGCTCTGCTGGAATCCGCGGGATTCGACGTCACGATCCCCGACGCGTCGGTCTGCTGCGGATTGACCTGGGTCTCGACCGGCCAGCTCTCCGTGGCCGAGAGAGTCTTCCGACATACCCTGGCGGTGCTTCGCCCGTGGCTCGAGGCCGGCACCCCGATCATCGGTCTGGAACCTTCCTGCACGGCGGTCTTCCGCACCGATATGCCGGAGATGCTCCCCGACGACAAGATGGTCCAACGCCTCTCCGCCCAGACGCGCACCATGGCAGAGTTCCTTCTCGAGCACGCGCCCCAGGATTGGGAACCCCCACAGGTGCGTCGCCCGGCGCTCGTGCAGACCCACTGCCACCAGCACGCCGTGATGGGCTTCGACGCTGATCTGGAGCTGATGCGTCGCGCGGGCATCGACGCCGAGGTGCCGGACTCGGGCTGCTGCGGTCTCGCCGGGAACTTCGGATTCGAGAAGGGCCACTACGACGTGTCGATGGCGTGTGCCGAACGAGTGCTGCTCCCGGCAGTGCGTGACGCCTCCCCCGAGACCTTGGTCATCGCCGACGGGTTCAGCTGCCGCACGCAGATCGCGCAGGGCAACACACGGCGTACGGCTGTCCACCTCGCCGAGGTGCTGGCCGACGGGCTGGAGGCTGATGACGCGCGCTGAGATTCCCCAGATGTGCTCGCCGAGATCGCCCGGCCCGGGTCGATCCGTCGCAGGGGATCACGCCGGCCACGACCGCACGACCATCCGTTCCTACCTCCGCGGGGACCGCGAGCCGGGCATGCGCCAGCGCATCGCCACGGACGCCTTCGACGCGTTCACCGATTCCGTCACCGCCGGGAACGACTACGGGAGATGGGGTTCCAGCTGCCCGAGGTGGCGGTACAGCGTGTTTCGGCTGACCCCGTAGGTACGTGGGATCTGGGCTTTGGGGACTCCGCTGGCGACGGCGTTGCGGATCTCGCGGATGTGGTCGCTGTTGAGCCGGCGCCTGCGCCCTGGGTACTTGCCGGGGGTCTTCTTGGCGATCGCGATGCCTTCGGCCTGTCGCTCCCGGATCATCTCGCGCTCGGACTGGGCGACGGCGGTGATCATGTAGAGGATCAGCCGGGTGGTGAGGCCTCCCCCGCCGGGTCAGATCGTCAGCCCCTGGGTGCAGAACTCGACGGTGACGCCCTTCTGTTCGAGCTCTTCCATGATCGTGAGCATGTCGCGCAGCGAGCGGGTGAGCCGGTCGATGGAGGCGACCACGAGGGTGTCACCCTCGCGCACGTACTTGATGGCCTTCTGCAGCTCGGGCCGTTCGGAGGCGGTGGCGGCGGACTGGAACTCGCTGTAGGTCTTGTCGACCTCGCCGACGGCCTCGAGCTGCCGGTCGAGATTCTGGCCGACGGAGGAGACCCGGACGTAGGCAACGCGCTACGTGGTGGGCATTGCTTACTCGTCCCGCTCAGCGGGGTGGCCCCTGGGCCGCGCCCACCATGACGTCAGCGATATGACGAGGATGACGACGCCACCCACCGCGAAACCGGGGCCCATCCCCGCCATGAACGGGCCGTCGATCAGCCGATCAAGGACCCAGAGGAGGATGCCGACGCAAAGGAAGCCGATCCCCATCGGGCGGATCCGCTTCCAGTACGGGGCTGTCTTGCCGTTCCTCGCCATCTCCACACCCATCTCTCGTCATGTCGTTGGCGTCGGACTGGTACTCGCCGCAAGCCGTGTCGACGCTGCTGATCGCCTCGAGCTACCGGTCGAGGTTCTGGCCGACGGGTAAGACTCGGACGTAGGCGACGCGTTGGGTGGTCGGCATCGTCTACTCCTCCGTGCGCTGTCGTTCGCGGCGCTCCCGCGACCATTTCACCGCGGCGACACCCCATATAAGCAGTGAGCCACCAATGAAGATGAGCCCGATGTTGCCCCATCGCAGCTCGCCGTCGATAAGAGCAATGAGGACCGTTCCGACAACACCGACCACCGCAAGCCCCGCCCCGTTGGTGCGCAGCTGACGCCAGGACGGCAAGCTCGACAGCGAAATGGACACACGGCAATGGTGCCCCATTGAAGTGGTCGGCACGCCGATGTGACCACTTGCGTCTCAAAAATATTGCCGACGACCCTATCGGGAACCGCAGGCCTCCCGATCACGGGGTGTCATTTTGGGGTATACACAGTGCGACGGATCTGTCTCATAATACGCTCGCCGGACCCTATTGAGAACCGTGAACTTACGGTGTCGTAACCGTCTCGCTGGGGCAGCCCCTTTTGAGAGAGGTGCTGCTGGCCCCACGAGTCGCCCAGCGAGGCACCACTAACCCTCAGGTCTGGGGTTCGAGTCCCTGATGGCGCACCAGCAGTCGAAGCCCCACCGGCCATCCGGTGGGGCTTCTTCGTGTCTCGGAAGGGACCCGGGCCGCACAAACCCCCACGATGAGGTTAGGCTGGCCTTACCAGGTATCTCCACAGCGATCCGCGAGGTTCCCCATGGCATCCCCTACCCGAGCCCGCACCACCCTCCCCGGCGCGAATCGACCTGTCGCGAAGACCGCCGGACACTGGTTGCTGGCGAGCATCGGCAAGACGGTGCTGCGCCCCGGTGGCCGGGAGACCACGCAGTGGCTGCTCGACCACATCGGCATCCCGGGGTCCACCGTCGTCGAGTTCGCCCCCGGCCTCGGCATCACCGCCCGGGAGATCCTCGACCGAGGCCCCCGCCGGTACGTCGGCGTGGATTCCGATGCGCAGGCCGTCACGACCGTCTCCGCTCTCCTTCCCGCCGGGGACCATCAGGTCATCGAGGCCTCCGCCGAGCACACGAGCCTCCCCGCGGGCTGCGCCGACGCCGTGCTCGGCGAAGCGATGCTGACCATGCACACCGACCGCAGGAAGCTCGAGATCATGCGCGAGGCGGCCCGCCTGCTCCGGCCGGGAGGCGTCTACGCCATCCACGAGATGGGTCTGACACCCGTCGACCTCTCCCCCGGGACCAAGGACGAGATCCGCAGGGCGCTGGCGCGCTCCATCCGCGTCAACGCCCGGCCGCTGACGATCCCCGAATGGGTCGCGCTGGCCGACGAGGCCGGGTTCCAGGTCACCGATACCTACCGCACCTCGATGTCGCTGCTGGACCCGCGCCGGATGATCGCCGACGAGGGCCTGCTCGGGACCGTCCGGATCATCGGGAATGTGCTCCGCCGCCCCGAGGTCCGCCGCCGCGTCCTCGCGATGCGCAGAGTCTTCACCACCCACCGCGACCACCTGCTCGGAGTCGGATTCATCCTGACCCGCAGAGCAGAGTGATCATCGTCCCGAACTGCGAAAGAGAAGATCCCGTGTCCGACCCGACCACCACTCGCCGTCCCGTCTACCGTCCCGACGGCTTCGGAACCCCTGCGTCCCGGGACTCCGACCCCATGACCGTCCTGCCCCTGACCGAGCAGGCGCCCGCCCCGAACCCGCAGCGTCCCCGCCCTGCCGTGAAGCGACTCCTGCAGGGCGACGGCGCCAACCTCATCGCCTTCACCTTCGCTCCCGGACAGAACCTGCCCGACCACACGGCGGCGCACCCCATCATCGTGCAGTGCGTGTCCGGGACGCTGGACTTCAGCTCGGGTGGCGACACCGAACGGCTCCGCCCCGGCACCGTCATCCATCTGCGGGAGGGCGTCATGCACCGGGTGGACTGCCCGGCCGACGCTGCGGAGGAGGCCAGCGTGCTGCTGCTGACCATGCTCACCGGCGAACGGCACCAGGGGTAGCAGCCGCTGCGCGTGCTCGCCGCGCGGCCAGAGCTCACGGTCTGCCCGTGGTCGCCCTACGCGGGCCGCGCGTCCGCGACGATCCGCCTCAGATCTCGATCGCTGACCTGCTCCCCGGCGTGGATGAGCGGTGTCACCGCGTCGGGCACGCCCTTGAGCCCCATGTTCATCGCCGCGGTGATCTGTCCATCACGCATCCAGAACGCGACGAACCGGCGCGCCTCCGTGTCGCCGTGCACCACGAGCTCGGCGCCGGGAAGCACTGCCCCCGTGTGCTCCATCCAGACGTCGTACTGGTCGGAGAAGAAGAACGGCACCTCGTCATAGCAGACCCGCTCGCCCAGCATGCTCCGGGCCACCGCCTTGCCCTGGGTGCGCGCCGTGGCGAAGTGGTCGCGCCGTTCGTGCCGTCCTGTCCGCGGATACCAGACGGAGGCCACGTCACCGGCGGCGTACAGCCGTGGGGCGCTGGTCGCCAGCGCGCTGTCGGTGATGATGCCGTCGCCGACGGCGAGCCCCGCCGCCTCCGCGAGACCGGTGCGCGGCACGGCTCCCACGGCGATCACCACGAGATCGGCGGGAACCGTCCGTCCGTCGGTCAGCAGCACCCCGTCCACCCGTCCGGACCCGCGCAGCTCCGCGGCCTCGACAGACGAGAGGACCCGGACGCCGTGCTCGAGGTGCAGGTCCCGGTAGACCGTGGCCATCTCCGTCCCCAGCGCGCTGGCCAACGGCAGCGGGCCGCGGCTGAGCAGGGCGACGTCCTTGCCCAGCGCCGCCGCGCTCGCAGTGATCTCACAGCCGAGCAGTCCGGCACCGATGACGACGACGCGCCGGGCCGCCCGGAGTTCGCTCCGCAGCCGCTCGGCCTCACCGAGGGTGCGGAGGTGGTGCACGCCGGCCAGCGGTGTCGCGCCCACAGCACCGGGCAGCGGCAGCCTTCGTGCGGCAGCCCCGGTCGCCAGGAGCGCCGCGGAGTAGCGGAGCTTCTCTCCGCCATCGAGGTGGACGGTGTCGTCGTCCGGATCCACCCGTGAGACGCGCGCCTCCAGTCGGAGATCGATCCGGTGCTCGCGATAGAAGCCCTCGTCGTGGAGGAAGAGCGGGTGATACCCGTGGCCGCCATGAAGAAATTCCTTGGACAGCGGCACATGGTCGTAGGGCCGCTCAGCCTCGTCGCTGAGCAGCGTGAGGTCACCGTCGAATCCACGCTTTCGCAGTTCGGCGGCGGCGTGCGCACCCGCAAGACCACCACCGACGAGGACGATGTGCTCCTGCTCCATGGGGCTCCTCCTCTGGCCACCACGCTCCCCTGCGGAAACGTCGGCGTCGGACTCTTCCTGCTGGCCAGCATACTGATCTCTCCGCACCTGCGAGGTGCGGATATCGATCGCGGACAGGGCACATCCGGGCGGCCGCCGGGTGCGCCGGGTGCGGGCACCGCCGAGGTCGACCTCTCTCGACGACTCGGTCGCGACTGGTCATTCCACGGGACGTCCGCGGGCACGCGGACCTGCTGCGATCCCCTAGACTCGTTCCTCCCAGGAACGTCTGCGCGCGAGGGTCCTCACGGATGACTCGCCTGAGGAGGTCAGCGTGAGGATCGCGGTCACCGGTGCCACGGGTGTGCTCGGACAGGAAGCCATCGAGGCGCTGGTCGCCGCCGGGCACGAGGTCACCGGTATCACCCGGCGCGACTCCGGGGTGCCGATCATCGAGGGGCGCGGCGGCAGCGCGATCGTCGCCGATGTGTTCAACAACCACGATCTCGCCCGGGCCTTCCGCGGTCACGATGTCGCGATCAACACGCTCGCTCACGTCCCCGTCGGAATGGCGGGTCTGCGCCCGCTGGCATGGCGCGAGGACGACCGGCTCCACCTCGAGGCCTCCGTGGCGATCGCGAAGGCCGCGGCACAGGCCGGGGTGCGCCGGCTCATCCAGGAGTCCACGATCTTCCTCTACCCGGACAACGGCACCGAGTGGATCAGCGAGGACCTCCCCCTGAGCGTGCGCAACCAGGCGTTCCGGCCACGGGTGAAGGAGATGCGGGCGGCGGTCGACTTCGCGACCTCGGGCCGCAGCACCGTAATCCTGCGCCTGGGGCAGCTCTTCGGCCGCGACCAGCACACCACCCACGCGCTCAAGGCCACTCGCAGCGGTGATCCGATCCTGCTGGGGAAGCCGGACTCCTACGTCACGCTGCTGCATCATTCGGATGCGGGGCGCGCGTTCGTGGCGGCGCTGCGGGCCAGCAGCGGGTTCTACAACGTCGGCGGCGAGCCGATCCTCAAGAAGCGCTGGGCGAAGGACCTCGCCACGGAGGCGGGCACCGAGCAGCCCGCGAAGTTCTATCCGGAGATCACCCAGGCGATCGTCGGCACCCGGTTGGACGTGCAGCGGCGCTCGCTGCGAGTCTCCTCGCTGCGGTTCATGTCCGAGACAGGGTGGCGGCCGACGGTGGGCCCCTCCACGCCGGGCTGGTCACGGCGCTGAGCGATGCACCCCGCAGCTGTGGAGGATCCGGCCTGGTTCCCGGCCGTGATGCTGCGCGCTGGGACCGGCGAGATGCTGCAGCGGTGAGCTCCCCCGCCGGCGCCCTGCCCGATGACTCCCGCTGTCCCTGCGGCAGCGGTGACACCTACGGTGCCTGCTGCGGCCCGGTGCTGCGCCGGCAGCGGCACGCCGCCACGGCCGTCGCTCTGATGCGCTCGCGGTACACCGCCTTCGCGGTGGGCGATGTCGACCACCTGCTGCGCACCTGGCATCCGCGCACCCGGCCCGAACGCGCGGAACTCACCGCCCCGCCGGCCGACGAGGTGCGCTGGCTGCGTCTGGACGTGCTCGCCACGGGTGCGGGAGGGCCCTTCGACGATGCCGGCACGGTCGAGTTCACGGCCGTGTCGCAAGGTCCTCACGGCCGCCAGGAGCAGCACGAGCTTTCGCGCTTCGTCCGGGTGGACGGCAGCTGGCTCTACGTCGACGGTGATGTCTGAGGCGGCTCAGCGCCAGTGCTGAGCCGTCGGCCCCGCGACGGGCTGCGGCTCTGCGGGAGTGCCGGCACAGCACTCGGCGCCGGCCACACGCGTGGCCGGCGCCGAGGAGCGCGACCGGGGCGGAGCGCCTGCGGAGGTCAGTCCTTCGCGGTGCGGGCCTTCTCCTTCGCCCGGTGCTTCACCGCCGCGGCCTTCTCGGCCGCGGCCTTGTTCGCGTCCTTCACCGACTTCTTCGCGCTCTTCACGGACTTCTCGTCCCCTCCGGACAGGGCCATCGCCGCGGCGATGCCCGCACCGATCAGGACCACGCCGACGACGCCGCCTGCGATCGCCACCGGGAGCGTCGCAGGGGTCTTCTCGTCACCGGCCGCGGAAAAACCCTTCACCGCTCCGACGAGCTCGTTCTTCCAGCGCGTCACCGCGTTCACGGGATGAACGCGGTCGATCAGCTCGTCGATGTCCGATGCGAGGTTGTCCTGTCGGCGATAGGCCTCGCTGCGCATGTCGTCCAGGCTCTTCTTTGTGGCCACCACTGCCTCCGGGGGTCGTCAGGGCTTGCTGTTGCAGATCGTATCGCGGTCAGCGGGGTGCGAGGCCCCGTTGCGCCGGGTGCGGGTCAGTTCGCGGTGCGGGCGCGGAAGTCCTCGGCCCCGCCGACCAGCTCGATGTGGCCGGTCTCGACATCGGCCGCGGCCATCGCAGCGACCTCCGCGGCGAACTCCTCGGCGGAGTAGAGCTTGCCGGCGGCCTCCCGGCGGGCCTCGAGGGCACCGGGACGGGCACGGTTGAGCAGGGTCGCGGTGACGGTGCCCTCGATCATGTCGCCGGAGACGACCACGAAGGAGACGCCCTTGTCCGACATCTCCCCCAGCCGCTGCGTCAGCGCGGTCTCGCCGGCCCGCTTCGACCTCGCGACCTGCTCGTACTCCGGCATGGTCTCGACCTCGTCGATGAAGTGCGCCTGGTGGCTGGTCACGAAGACCACGCGGCCGCCCGTGGAGAGGTGCTCGAGACCGGCGGAGAGGGCATCGACCTGGGCGTCGCGGTTCAGGCGCATCGCGTAGTCCTCGCCGAGGTCGGCCTCCATGCCGCCGGAGGCGTTCAGGACCAGCAGATCCAGGGAGCCGAAGGTGTCGACCGCGGTCTGCATGAGCGTGCTGACGCCTTCAGTGCTGGTCAGATCTGCGCCGACGGCGACGGCTCTGCCTCCGGCGGCCTCGATCTCCGCGACCACCTTGTTCGCCCGCGGCGCCTTCTGGCGATAGTTGATCACGACGTTCGCGCCCTCGGCGGCGAGCAGCTTCGCGGTGGCGGCGCCGACTCCTCGGGACGAACCGGTGACGACAGCGGTCTTGCCTGCGAGGGCGCTCATGGATGCTCCTTGGGGATTGAGATCTGGAAGACCCTCCGAGCCTACCGGAGCATGCCTGCCGGGCCATTACCCTGGTGGGGCGCGCGAGTGGCGGAATTGGCAGACGCGCTGGATTTAGGTTCCAGTGCCCGAGGGCGTGAGGGTTCGAGTCCCTTCTCGCGCACGAGACGAGCCGCGCCGTCGCCCGGGGCGGAGACATGGATCTCAGGCGGTGGCGGGACCGGTCGGGGCCTCGACGGAGGTGCGGTGGCGGCATATCTCGCCCGTCGATGACGAGGCGCAGATCTCCGTGAGCACACCGCTCCGGCACAGCCTGGCGCAGACCGCGGCTCGAGCGTTTTTTCTGTGGTTTCAGCATTGTCGGAATTCTTCACCCGCATGAAGAGGAGAATTTGTTCGATGGCGGCGCAGCATTCTCCGGAGCGCGGCGGATCCATGGGTGAGGACTTCCGCCGCAGCGCCGCCGACGGTGCCCTGCCACCGGAGACATGCCTGGGCCGGGCCATCCCCTGCCCCGCCCCCACGATGCCGTCCGGCCCACCGGGCGCGACTGACCCGGCCTGCCCCGCATCCCACCCTCCTCTGCGCAGACCGTCGGAGTCGAGGAGCATCAATAAGATCCGGCCCTTCTCGGAATTGCTCAGGATATGATCGAATGAAATTCGAGTCGATCCGGCGGAATAAGGGGTTCAGAATGGTTCGCACAGTCATCTCGCAGGGAAGCAGACGGCACGTCACTGCGATCGCACTGGCCGCCGCTGCCGCGTGCGTGCTGGCCGCTTGCGCCTCGGAGGGCGCGCCGCAGCTCGACGAGGCGGGCTCCACGCCGGCCGGCTCAGCGCAGGAGGCGAACGAGGCGACCCCGGAACCGGAGGAGGAACCACCTGCCGAGGCGGCCGACGAGCACTCGCAGGAAGAGACCTGCGATTGGGATTCTCCGAAAATCTCCGGTGCCGCCGAACCTACGGACGCCCAGGATGGCGAGCTCACCGAAGTGCTGGTCGGAGCGTGGCAGCACACTCACACCGATGAGGGGTCAGGTTTCGAGGAGGTGACCAACGATCACAGATTCGTCTTCCCCGCACCGGATCGCATGCTCTATTGCCAGGACGTGCCCGGCGCCACGGAGAACAAGGAGAATGCCACGGATGTCGTCCTGAACGACACGAGGATCGAGTGGGGCGGCGGAGAGTACGGATATACCGTGCTGGCGTGGGAGGCCGACACGATGGTGTGGGAGAACCCGGTGGGCGGCGGGTACCTCTACCTGTTGCAGCGTCGATGACCCGCCCCTCCTCAGGCCGCTGATCGAGCGGCAGCAGCCCGATCGGCTCGGCGACGGGCGCGCCCCGGCGCAGGGTGCCGTTCGGATCGCAGACCGGCACCCGAGCGGTGAACCTCGGTGCGGGGCGCAGATACACTGACGCCAGCCGAGTCCTCACCGGGGGCGGGTCCACGAGGGACCACCGCCCCCACGGCCGAGAACGAGGATGCAGTTCTCTCCCGGTCGGGACCCGCATCATCCCTGCGACCAGGAGACGCTCCATGACCTTGTTCGGACTGGTCCGTCACGGACAGACGGACTTCAACCTGCGGAACCTCTTCCAGGGCTCCTCGGACATCCCCTTGAACGAGACCGGCATCGCCCAGGCGCACGGCGCCTTCGCCGGTCTGCCGGTCGTGGACTGGGACGTGGTGGTCTCCTCACCGCTGCAGCGGGCGGAGCAGACCGCACGCATCATCGGCAAGGACCACGGCATCCCGTTCGGGGGACGGAGGACCGCCTGCGGGAGATCGACTGGGGTGAGGCCGAGGGGCGCCCCGCTGCCGAGATGGAGCGGCTGTACCCCGAGCGCGACTTCCCCGGCGTCGAGGACACCCAGCAGGTCGCCGATCGAGGATTCGATGGGCTGGAGGCTCTCGAGCAGCGCTATCGCGGCCAGAAGGTCCTGGTGGTCGCGCACGGCACGCTGATCCGTTTCCTGCTGTCCGGGATCATGGAGCAGCCGCTGCCCTCGATCCCGAACGCGACCCTGTCGCTGGTCGAGCTCGAGGGCACCACCTGGTCCGTGTCGATGATCGCCGGACAGGAGGTGCAGAATCGGGTCACGATGGACTCCCGTGACCAGAACCCCCGCTTCTTCGTGGAGAAGGGGGCGCTGACGCCGTTGGATCTGCGCAGCACGCAGGGGTCCGCATCCGCCGACGCCGAGGAGGGCGCCCGATGAACAGCCGCACCGCCGTGGACTCCGAGGGCTCGTGGTTCGAGCCCGAGCAGGTGACCGAACTGCGTCGGCGCCTGCCGATCCCCTACGTGGACATCGTCCCGGTGCGCACCGACGTGGACGGCTCCGTGGAGGAGGTCGGCCTGCTGCTGCGCGCCTCCGGCGCCGGGCGGATCGTGCGCGCGATCGTCTCCGGCAGGGTGCTGATCCACGAGTCGATCCGCGAAGCGATCGCCCGGCACATCGACAAGGACCTGGGGCCGATGGCGATGCCGCGGATCCCGGTCTCCCCGGTGCCCTTCACCGTCGCCGAGTACTTCCCCACTCCGGCCGTCTCCCCGTTCCACGATCCGCGCCAGCATGCGATCTCGCTGGCCTACGTGGTGCCGATCGACGGGGAGACGGCCCCGCAGGAGGATGCGCTGGAGCTGACCTGGTTCGGCATCGACGAGCTGCTGGCGGAGTCCTCACCGCTGACCGAGATGGAGGGCGGCCGGGACCTGCTGGTCCGCCGGGCCCTCGCCCACGTCGGCGCCGTCTGAGCAGCCGCCGGGGCCGCTGCTCGCGGCGGCCCCGGCGGCTGCGAGGTGGTCAGCCCGCGGCGCCCAGCAGCTGCGCCACGTGCCCGGCGAGTGCCCGGAACGCCGTGCCGCGATGGGAGATCGCGTCCTTCTGCGCGGGGCTGAGCTCCGCCGCAGAGCAGCTCTCCCCCTCGGGCTGGAACAGCGGGTCGTAGCCGAAGCCACCGGTGCCGTGGCGCTCCCGCAGCAGCACCCCCACCATCTCTCCGCGCTCCACCGTCTCGGCGCCGTCGGGAGCGACCAGCGCCGCCGCGCACACGAAGCGCGCGGTGCGGTGGGCATCCGGCACGTCGCCGAGCTGGGCCAGCAGCAGATCGTTGTTCGCCTCATCGTCGCCGTGCCTGCCGCTCCATCGTGCGGAGAAGATCCCGGGAGCACCGCCCAGCACGTCGACGGAGAGGCCGGAGTCATCGGCGACGGCGAGCAGCCCGGTGGCCGCCGCGGCCGACCGTGCCTTCAGCAGCGCATTGCCCTCGAAGGTGACGGCGTCCTCGACCACATCGGGCAGGGCGATCCCGGCCGAGGAGATGATCTGCTCAGGCGCCAGGCCGGGCACCGCCGCAGTGAGGATCCGGCGCAGCTCGGCCAGCTTCTTGGCATTGTGCGAGGCCAGGATCACCGTCGCCCCGGCCGGCACCGCCGCCTGGGCCGCGCTCATCGCTGCTCGGCGAGGACGTCGCGCTGGATCTGCGCGAGCTCCGCGCAGCCGCCGGTGGCCAGGTCCAGCAGGGCCCCCAGCTCGGTGCGATCGAAGGGGGCGCCCTCTGCGGTGCCCTGCACCTCGACGAAGGAGCCGGAGCCGGTGACCACGACGTTCATATCGGTCTGGGCCTGGACGTCCTCGCGGTACTCGAGGTCCAGCAGCGGCCGGCCCTCGAGGATGCCGACGCTGATGGCGCTCACCGAGTCGGTGAGCACCTGCGAGGCGGCTGGCAGCGAGGTGTGCTGCTTGCCCCAGCTGATCGCGTCGGCGAGCGCCACGTAGGCGCCCGTGATCGCGGCGGTGCGGGTGCCGCCGTCGGCCTGCAGCACGTCGCAGTCGAGCTGGATCGTGTTCTCGCCCAGCGCGTCGAGGTCGATGACCGCACGCAGCGAGCGACCGATCAGTCGGGAGATCTCGTGGGTGCGCCCGCCGATCTTCCCCTTGACCGATTCGCGCGGGGAGCGGGTGTTGGTGGCGCGCGGGAGCATCGCGTACTCCGCGGTGACCCAGCCGGAGCCGGTGCCCTGCTTCCAGCGCGGCACCCCCGCCGTGAAGGAGGCCGCGCACAGCACGCGGGTGCGGCCGAACTCGATCAGTGCACTGCCCTCGGCCTGATCGAGCCAGCCGCGGATGATGCGCACCTCGCGCAGTTGGTCGGGGGTGCGGCCATCGATGCGGTCGCCGGTGGGGGTATGGGTCGAAGAGCTCATGGAGCTCCTTCCTCGGTCGGTCCTGACGTTCTCGGCCCGATCTCCTACTGCGCGTTCCTGGCAGCATGCCGATCGGGTGATCGTGACACGTCGAGGATATCCATCGGCCGGACCATCGTGATCGGCCCGGTGTGCACCTCACGCGCTTCGGCGAGCGGGATCGCGGGATCGGTCCAGGCCGGGATATGGGTCAGGGCGAGCCGACCGACTCCCGCACGGGCGGCGACCTCCCCCGCCCGGCGACCGGTGAGATGCACTCCGGTGAAGTGGTCGTCGCGTCCTTCGATATATCCCGCCTCGCACAGGAACAGGTCGGCA
Source organism: Brachybacterium avium (assembly GCF_002216795.1). NCBI lineage: Bacteria > Bacillati > Actinomycetota > Actinomycetes > Micrococcales > Dermabacteraceae > Brachybacterium > Brachybacterium avium. Next base: position 530,725 of record NZ_CP022316.1, read on the forward strand.
CCGGCCGCGAGCTCGTCCAGGGCCTGGCAGGAGTCGGTGTCGCCGGAGTAGGCGAAGCTGACTCCCTCCGCGGTGATCCGGAAGCCGTAGGCCTCGACCGGATGCAGCACGGCGTGGGTCGCGATCTCCAGCGGCCCGATCGTGAACCGAAGGCCGTCGGCCAGCACGTGGTAGTCGAAAGGCGCGGTCTTCACCCCGTCGGGGACATGTCCGGCACGGCCCAGCACCCCCGAGATCCGATCGGGCAGCGGGGCCGGGGCGTGTATCGGCAGCTTCCCCAGATCGGTGCGGGAATGGTAGGCCCAGAACACCTCGAGGCCGGTGAGGTCGAGGTAATGGTCGGGGTGGAGATGGGAGATGATCACCGCATCCAGATCGGCGGGATCGATCACCTGCTGCAGCGGGCCGAAGGCGCCGGAGCCGAGATCCATCAGCACGCGCCAGAGGCGTCCATCCGCGTCTTCGTGCTCGATGAGATAGCTGGAGGCCGCACCGGTGGGGCCGGCGAAGCTGCCGCTGCAGCCGATGACGTGGACTCTCATGCCGACACCACCGGCAGGGTGCTGGTCATGTCGAAGGTCGGTCCCAGGAAGCGGCGGGAGAGGCGAGCGAAGTTCTCGCTGCCGGCGCCGACCGCCGTCTGGGCGAAGACGTGCTGGGGTGGGCGTGAGGACTCCCGCAGCTGCTCGGTGGCCTGCAGCTGCCCGTACACGTCCAGTGCGGTCTCCTCCGCGGAGGAGACCAGGGTGACGTCCGGGCCCATGACGTAGCTGATGGGGCCGGCGAGCATCGGATAGTGGGTGCAGCCCAGCACCAGCGTGTCCACCCCGTCCGCTGCCACCGGTGCCAGGTACTCCTTCGCCGCCTCGACCACGTCCCGACCGCTGACCACGCCGTTCTCGACGAATTCGACGAAGCGGGGACAGGCCTGAGTGGTGAGCGCCAGCTCGGGGGCGGCGGCGAAGGCGTCCTCGTAGGCGCGGGAGGTGACGGTGCCCTGGGTCGCGATCACGCCGACCCGCCGATTGCGGGTGGCGGCGACGGCCCGGCGCACCGCCGGCTGGATCACCTCGACCACGGGGACCTCATAGCGTTCACGGGCGTCGCGCAGCACGGCCGCCGAGGCGGTGTTGCAGGCGATGACGAGCATCTTCACCCCGTGCTCGACCAGCTCGTCCATGATCTTCAGCGCCAGGGATCGCACTTCGGCGATGGGGCGCGGCCCGTAGGGACCGTGCGCGGTGTCGCCGATGTAGACCAGCTCCTCCTGAGGCAGCTGGTCGAGGACGGCGCGGGCGACCGTGAGGCCGCCCACCCCGGAGTCGAAGATCCCGATCGGCGCGCTGTTCATCTGGACAAGGCTAATCTCGACAGCCGTCCACTGCAGTGATGGCACGCTCACTGCGTGCCGTTTCACAGTTCGGTCACATCTGAGCAGCGGGCGCGAACGCTGCCGACGCTGCAGGCCGGGGCCTAGTCCAGTGCTCTCAGCAGGCTCTCCTGCAGCCAGGAGAGCAGCTCGTAGACGGCGATCACGATGTCTGAACCGACGTGCTCGTCATCACCCACGGGCTCCGCGTCCTCGACCTGCTCCCCGATCTGTTGGAGCATCCGCACGGTGTCGAAGTCGCCGTCGCGCTCAAGCCCCAGCCGGTCGGCCAGCACGATCCGGACGTCGTTCAGCGCTCGCAGCATCGCCATCGACTCGATGTCGTCGATCACGACCTCGCCGTGGCCGCCGCCGGTGCGGTCCAGGATACGCATCACGAGGCCGAGATCGGCGAGCTTGCCGTCCGCGAGGTCCTGCTGAGCCAGGCGCCGGTACTCGGTGGCGAGATCCGGGTCCTCCGAGGCCGCGGGGAACAGGCGCCGGACGGCAGAATCCGCGGGCATGCGGGCGTCGCGCCCCGCGAACTCGGCCTCCAGACGGCGCAGCGGGTCCTCGCTCAGCGCGGCGCGGCGCAGCACGTCCCCGTCGGCATCGATCCCCAGATCGGCACGGATCAGATCCGCCGTCTCCTGTGCGACCTGGGCGATGATCGCCTTCTCCTCGCCGTCGAGACGGCAGGCCAGGGTGCCATCCGCGCGACGCCGGAATGCGTGGGCCATCAGCTCTCCCCTGCACTCTCGAGCGTGGCCTGCAGCCCGAAGGAGTGCATCGCCTGCACGTCGGACTCCGCCCGTTCGCGGGATCCGCGCGAGACGATCGCGCGGCCCTCCTCGTGGACCTGCATCATCAGCTGCTCGGCCCGCAGGTGCGAATAGCCGAAGTAGCGGCGGAACACGAACTCGACGTAGCTCATGAGGTTCACCGGGTCGTTCCAGACGACGGTGCACCAGGGACCGTCGCTCTCCAACGTCGCCTGCGCACTGCCGGCGGGGTCGGTGAGCGACTCCGTTCCCGGGTCGGCCCGCGACAGCTCCACCGGCATGCACATCCTCCTGAGTCCAGCCGCGTCCCCAGGATCGGGATGCGGCGGTGATGAGTCTACGGGGCGCGCCCGTTCCCTTGCCGCCCCTGCACGCATTACGGTGGACACCGTGACTTCTGCCCTGCTCACCGACCTCTACGAGCTGACGATGCTGGAGGCCGCCCGTGAGGCCGGCACAGCATCGCGGCGCTGCGTCTTCGAGGTGTTCACCCGTTCCCTGCCCGAGGGGCGCCGCTACGGCGCGCTTGCGGGCACCGGCCGCGTGCTGGACGCGATCGCGGACTTCCGCTTCGACGACGCCGACCTGCGCTACCTGCGCAGGGCCGGACTGCTGAAGCAGGAGACCCTCGAGCATCTGGCGGAGTACCGCTTCACCGGCGATGTGCACGGCTATGCGGAGGGCGAGCTGTACTTCCCGAACTCCCCGGTGCTACGGATCGAGGGGACCTTCGAGAACGCCGTGCTGCTGGAGACGGTGGTGCTGTCGATCCTGAACCACGACAGCGGCATCGCCTCCGCCGGATCCCGGATGATCACCGCCGCGCGCGGCCGGCCCTGCATCGAGATGGGCGGGCGGCGGGTCCACGAGGACGGCGCGATCGCTGCGGCCCGCGCCGCGTACATCGTCGGTTTCGCCTCCACCTCGAACCTCGCGGCCGGAGCGCATTACCGGGTCCCGGTCGCGGGCACGGCCGCTCACGCCTTCACCCTGCTGTTCGACACCGAGGAAGAGGCGTTCCGAGCCCAGTTGGCCTCCCAGGGCAGCGGCACGACGGTGCTGGTGGACACCTACGACGTCGAGTCGGCGGTGCGCAGGGCGGTCGAGCTGGCGGGCCCCGGGCTGGGGGCGGTGCGCCTGGATTCCGGGGATCTCGGCGCCCAGGCGGGGCGGGTACGGGACCTGCTGGACTCCCTCGGCGCGAGGGGCACCCGGATCACCGCGACCGGGGATCTGGACGAGTACCGCCTCGAGGAGCTGCAGGACGTCCCGCTGGACGGCTACGGGATCGGCACCCGCCTGGTCACCGGCGGTGGGCACCCCGCCCCCGGGTTCGTCTACAAGCTCGTCGAGCGCGAAGGGGCGGACGGGCAGATGCACCCGGTCGGCAAGCGCTCCGCCGACAAGGCCACCCTCGGTGCGGGCAAGGCCGCCTATCGCATGCGGGTGGGCGAGCACGCCCACGCCGAGCTGGTGCTGCCCGGGGAGGCGGAGGTCGCCGAGTTCGAGCGGGAGCTGACCGCGGAGCTGACCTCCGGGCAGTCGAATCCCGATTGGACTCGCACCTCGCTGCGTTCGCTGCAGCAGCCGCTGATCGTCGGCGGCGAGGTCGTCGAGGACCTGCGCGCTCCGGCGCGGGTCGAGGCCGCCCGCGCGCAGCATGCCGCGTCTGTGGAAGAGCTGGGTCTGTCACCCGATGAGGGTCCCGACGGCCCGGTCGCCATCCCCACCATCACCGACGGAGCCGAGGCGGCGCGCCTGCTGGGCTGATCGCCGGGGCCACGCACGCCACGCCGCGCGTGAAGGCAGGCCTGCCGCCGGGATCAGCGGCGGCCGACGAACCAGCCGCGCACGATCCCGATCCGCTCCTGGATCTGCTCGGCGCTGGCCTGGGCGACGGCGGGCCCGCCGCTGCGGCTGCGCAAGGTGTTGTGCACCGAGCCATGCGGAGCGCCGGACTTCTTAGCCCAGGCGGAGACGAGGGTGCTGAGCTCCTTGCGCAGGTCCATCAGCTGCCGGTGGTCGACGACGCCGGGCGTGACGGGCGGGTTCGCGCTCTGGTTCTTCTGCCGCCGGGCCTGCTGCTGCGCTTGCTGCTGCTGGAGCACGGTGCGCATCTGATCGGCGTCCAGCAGCCCCGGGATGCCGAGGAATTCCTGCTCGTCCTCGGAGCCGATCGTGCCGCCGGCACCATATTCGCCGCCATCGAAGAGCACCCGATCGAAGGATGCCTCTGACTCCAGCGCCTCGAAGCTCATCTCCAGCTGGTCGGAGGTCTGCTCGGGGCGGTTCGCCTGCTCGATCAGGCTCTCGTCCAGCCCGGTCTCCTCGTCCCCCGACTTCGGCCGACGGTCCAGCACATGGTCGCGCTCCGCCTCCATCTCCGCGGCGTGACCCATCAGGATCGGGACCGTGGGCAGGAAGACGCTCGCGGTCTCGCCGCGGGTCCGGGAGCGCACGAAGCGGCCGACGGCCTGGGCGAAGAACATCGGGGTCGAGGTGGAGGTGGCGTAGACGCCCACGGCCAGCCGCGGTACGTCCACGCCCTCGGAGACCATGCGCACCGCGACCATCCACCGGGCATCGGAGTCCGAGAACGCCTCGATCCGCTTGCCGGCACCGACATCATCGGAGAGGACCACGGTGGGTGCCTGCCCGGTGATGTCCTGGAGGGTCTCAGCGTACGAGCGGGCGGCCTTCTGATCGGTGGCGATGACCAGGCCGCCGGCATCGGGGACGTGGCGCCGCACCTCGCTGAGACGGCGATCGGCGGCCGAGAGGACGGATTGGATCCACTCCCCCTGCGGGTCCAGCGCGGTGCGCCAGGCCTGCTGGGTGATGTCCTTGGTCTCCAGTGCGCCGAGCTGCGCGGAGACCTCGTCCCCGTTCTTGGTGCGCCAGTGCATGCGCCCCGAGTAGGTCATGAACAGCACCGGGCGCACCACGTGATCGCGCAGGGCCTCGCCGTAGCCGTAGGTGAAGTCCGCCTTCGAGCGCAGGAAGCCCTCGCCGTCCTGCTCATAGGTGACGAAGGGGATCTGCGAGTCGTCCGAGCGGAACGGCGTGCCGGTCAGTGCCAGGCGCCGTGTGGCCGGGTCGAAGGCGTCGCGCACTCCGTCGCCCCAGGTGCGGGCGTCGCCCGCGTGGTGGATCTCGTCGAGGATCACCAGGGTGCGGTCGGCCTCGGTGCGGGCGCGGTGCAGTGCGGGATGCATCCCGATCTGTGCGTAGGTGACCGCGACGCCCTGGAAGTGGGAGCCGTGCGCACCCTGCGCGTTGGAGAAGTTCGGGTCCAGGGAGATGCCCACCCGGGCGGCGGCGTCCGCCCATTGGGTCTTCAGGTGCTCCGTCGGCGCCACCACGGTGATGCGGCGGACGGTGCCCTCGGCGAGCAGCGCCGCCGCGATCTGCAGCGCGAAGGTGGTCTTGCCGGCGCCCGGCGTCGCCACGGCCAGGAAATCCTTGGGGGCCTGCTCGCGGTAGAGCTCGAGAGCCTCGGCCTGCCAGGCACGGAGCTTGGGGACGGTGCCCCACGCGGCCCGTTCGGGGTACGCGACGGGCAGCGATCGCGCCGCGGCCTCGGAGGGCTGGCGGGGATCGCTCGTGGAGAAGAGTGAGGGGGTCGTGTTCACAGCGAGAACCACCGTACCGCCGACGGCTGACGTTCCGCCGACACGACCGATGTGAGGAAGTCGCCGCGCGCCGGAGGTGCCTCCGGCGCGCGGCGAGGGCTCAGCGGCGTCCGCCGAAGAAGCCGCGGAAGCCGCCGCCCTTGCCCGAGCCGCCGGAGCCGTTCGAGCCGTCCCCGCCGTCATTCGGCTCGCGGAAGCCCTCGTAGATCTCCTTGCACTCCGGGCAGACCGGATACTTCTCGGGGTCGCGCCCGGGCACCCATACCTTGCCGCACAGCGCGATCACCGGGGTGCCGCCGAGTGCGGCCTGGGTGACCTTGTCCTTGCGCACGTAGTGGGCGAACCGGTCGTGGTCGCCGTCGTCGGTCTTCTGCTCCTGCTCCTGCAGCTGCCGGTCCAGCACCGCGGTGCTGCCGGGGCCGGCGCCCGGATCGTCGCTGTAGGGGTCCACCCGGGATGGATCGGACGTGGAGGACATGACTGCTCCCTGGTTCGGTGACGTGTCATGGTGAGTTTACCGGCCCGCTCGCCTGCCCCCAAGGAGCGATCCTCCACAGGGCCCCCGTCCCGTCGGCCACGCCTCCCGGCCCGTGCGCTCTGCCGCTGGGACAATCCTCCCTATGGACGCTGTCGTCGACTTCCTCCGCCGCCTGCCCGATGAGATCGGCCGGGTGGGCGGCTCCCTCGTGTGGAGGGCGGGCCTGCTCGCGCTCGCCCTGCTGCTGAACCTCGGCTTCTACCTGCCCTCACTGCCGGGCGGCGTCCCGGGAACGGGCCTGCCGGGGCTGGACAAGGCCGTGCATCTGCTGGTGTTCGCCCTGACCGTGTTCGCCGCCGGGCGGCTGCTCGCCCCGCGGAAGCGGTTCCCGATGGGCTGGATCGTCGTGGTCGCGCTGGTGCACGCCCCGTTCATCGAGCTGGTGCAGCTGGTGGCGCTCCCCCAACGCAGCGGCGACGGGATGGACATCCTGTTCGACGTGATCGGCATCGCGCTCGGGACCGGCCTGTGGATCGGGGACCGGCTGCAGCGAGGCACCGTCGGGCTCGACCAGCTGGAGCCGGAGGCCGAGCCGGCCACGGACGGGCACCGCTGAGCTCCTACCGCTCGCGAGCTCGCAGCACGTCGCTCAGCCTTCCAGAGTGATCTCGTCGGCGTAGACGGCGGTCATGGCGCCGGTGATGGTGTCGACCGTCCCGGCCTCCTCGCGGGCGACCTTCTCGACCGCGCTCGCGACAGCCTTGGTCACGCCCTCGTGGAAAACGCTGGGGACGATGTAGGTGGGGTTCAGCTCGTCTGCGGAGACCACGTCGGCGAGCGCCTTCGCCGCCGCCAGCAGCATCCGGTCGCTGACCCGGGTGGCGTGGGCATCCAGCAGTCCTCGGAACACGCCGGGGAAGGCGAGCACGTTGTTGATCTGGTTCGCGAAATCGCTGCGCCCGGTGGCGACCACCTCAGCGTGCTTGACCGCCTCGGCGGGATCGATCTCCGGGGTCGGATTGGCCATCGCGAAGACGACGGACCGGTCCGCCATGGTGGCGACATCTGCGGCGGAGAGGATGTTGCCGGCGCTGACCCCGATGAACACGTCGGCGCCGTCGACGGCGTCGGCCAGGGTGCCGGTGAGCTGGCGCGGGTTGGTCACCTCCGCGATCCAGGGCAGGCGGCCCTCGAGCTGTTCGCGGTTCTCGTGGACGATGCCGTCGATATCGGTGACGACCACATCGCGGGCGCCGGCGGCGCGCAGCAGGCGCAGGATCGCGGTGCCGGCGGCCCCCGCCCCGGACAGCACGATGCGGGCGGAGTCGATGTCCTTCTCGACCACGCGCAGAGCGTTCCGGAGCGCGGCGACGACCACGATCGCGGTGCCGTGCTGGTCGTCGTGGAAGACCGGGATATCGAGCTCGGCGCGCAGCCGGTCCTCGATCTCGAAGCAGCGCGGAGCGGAGATGTCCTCCAGGTTGATGCCGGCGAAGACCGGGGCGATCGCCTTGACATGCGCGACGATGTCGTCGACCGAGTGGGCGTCCAGGCAGATCGGGAAGGCGTCGATGTTCGCGAAGCGCTTGAACAGCGCCGCCTTGCCCTCCATCACCGGCATCGCAGCGAGCGGGCCGAGATCACCCAGTCCCAGGATCGCGGAACCGTCGGTGACCACCGCGACCGTGTTGCGCTTGATGGTCAGACGGCGGGCGTCCTCGGGGTTCTCTGCGATCGCCTTGACCACCCGGGCGACGCCGGGGGTGTAGATCATCGAGAGGTCGTCGCGGTGACGGATCGGGAGCTTCGACTCGACGGTGAGCTTGCCTCCCAGGTGCGCGAGGAAGGTGCGGTCCGAGACCCTGCCGAGCTCGACGCCCTCGATCCCGCGCAGCTCGTCCACGACCTCCATGGCATGGTCGTGGCCGGCGGTCAGGACGGTGATGTCCGCCCGCATCCGCTCAGGACCGGAGGCGGAGACGTCCAGTGCGGTGACCGTGGCATCACGACCCTCGATACGGGAGGTGATGTCGCTGACGGCGGCAGAGCGGGCGGCGAACTCAAGTCGGATCGTGATGGAGTAGCTCACGGTTGGCATCGGTGACATGCTCCACAGCTTAACGAGGACTGCGCTCCCGCGGGGTCAGGACGCGGCAGCCGGGGGCGCGGGTCCCAGCCGCCGACGGCGCCGGACGGGGAAGGGAGGGGCGCGTCGCGCCTCACCTGCTGCGTCCGCGCGCTCAGGCGGTGAACGGCTCGACGTCTGCCGCGAAGCGGTCCCAGATCTCGCGCGCCGCACCGACCTGCTCCGCGTAGCGCTCGGGATGTGCGGAGGCCTGCACGCTCTGCGCGGCCGCGCCGGGCTCCCAGGAGGCGACATCGGGGGCCACCTGCAGCAGGCCCGGGGCCTGGGAGTGCTCACCGAGGCCGAGGAAGGCGTCGAGCGCGAGCTTCTTGTTCCGCACCTCGTCGTAGCTGCCCCATCCCATCGAGGGGCGCTGCTGGAACAGGCCGCCGGAGTCCGCATCCACGGCGGGCTCGTAGTTGTACAGCCACGCCTCGACGATCGCAGTGATCAGAGCGATGACTGCGACCTCTTCACCCAGCTCGTGTCCCTTGACCACGGCGATGATGAACTTCGCGTTGGCCAGCTGCCAGTCGTCCATCGCATCCGCCACGAAGCCCTCACGCGTCTCGGGCCGGGTCAGGAACTCCTCGGTCCACTGCGCGCTCTCGCCGGTATCGAGATCTCCGCTGTCGAGCACGGCGGCGGAGGCGGGTGCGACGGTGCCGAGCGCGGCCGCGGCGGCGAGGCCGAGGACTCCGGTGGTCAGCAGGTGGCGACGGGAGAACGGGGAGCGGAGGCGGGCGGGGGCGGCAGGTGCCATGAGGCAGGTTCCTTCGGTTCCGGGGCGGTGGGCGCTGCCCGGTCGCTCCGGGCCGTGCCAAGGTAACGAACCGATCACGACGCAGGAAGGGCGCAGATCACGGCGTCGGCGGTGAGCGGATCCGCTCGATCCCGTCCTTGGCCCGGTCATGACCGGACCATGCCCGTCCGGCGCGTTCCCCGATCTGCGCATCGTCGCCGGTCCCTGCTCTGCGGCGGGCCCGGTGGCCCGCCTCGTCACCGCGTGGGTCGCCGCACACGGCGGGCGCAGGTAAAAGTTCTGTCGGGTGACCTCGCGAACACCGCGTTCGTGCCGTGCGCCACGGCTGAGCGTGCGGACGCCTCTAAGCGAGCGCGGCGATCGCCGAGCGGATGCGCTTGTCCGAGACCGTCTGCCTGGTGCCCAGGGTCTGGGCGAACAGGCTCACCCGGAACTCTTCCAGGAGCCAGTCGATCTCGCGCACGTCCGGCTCGGCCCGGCGCCGGGCGGAGAGCTTCGCCCGCTGCGTGGCCCAGTGCTGGGTGAGGTCCCCGATCTGCCAGGCGAGCTGTTCGTCGCGGCGCGGGTTGGCGGGAAGCTTGTCCAGGCGGATCGCGTCGGCCTCGAGATAGCGGCGCAGGTCCGGGAGGTGGGTGATGCCGGTGCGGGAGATGAACCCGTCCCCCAGCAGGGAGGCCGCGTGCTCACGGATCTGCGTGAGATGGGACAGCACCGAGAGCGACGGTGACCGGGAGAGCTCCTTGTGGAGTTTCGCGGAGGTGGCGAGCGCCGCCGCAGCATCCTTCACCGCTTGGGCGGCGAGGGCGTCGTGCCCGCTGCGCACCTGCTCCAGCAATGCCTCGTACTCCGCCGCGGTGCGCACCTCGGCGGTGCCGGCCAGGTGCACGGTCGCCGCCCGCGAGGCGTCCGCGAGCAGCGCTGCGGTGGAGGCGTAGTCCGAGCCTGCGACGGCGAGCTTCGTGGGGTTCGGCAGGGCGTTCAGCACCGTGCCCAGATCGGCGCCGAGATCCCGGTCCAGCAGGGAGATGACGCCCTCGCGGTGCGCGAGCGCCTGCTCGTCGGCGGTTGCGAGCACCGCCAGGTCCACCTGCTGAAGCCGGCCGTCCTCGCCGCGGCGCGCGACCAGGGCCGGATAGCCGGTGACCTTCAGCCCCCCGACGGTGGACTCGTGCACCGCCGGCACCCCCTGCGCGGGGAACCCGGGCAGGTCGGTGCGGGCGAGGGAATCAGCGCGGGTGGAGACCGAGGCGTCCACCCGCTTCTTCAGCCGGGCCTTGAGCTGCTCCAGGTCATCACCCCCGCCGATCTCCCGCCCCTTGTCATCGACCACCCGGAAATGCATCCGCAGGTGCGCGGGCAGCTTCGCGGTGTCGAACTCGGGACCGTACAGCGGCAGGTCCTCCGGCACGCCCGGCAGGGCGACCAGCTCGTCGGCGACCGCTTCGAGGAAGACCTCCCCGGCGTCGGGGTCATCGTCATGCAGCGTCGCGGCCACCGCCTTGGCCCGCTCCGGGGCAGGCACCAGATGGCGGCGGATGGGCTTGGGCAGGGAGCGGATCAGCTCGGTGACCAGCTCCTCGCGCATGCCGGGGACGAGCCAGTCGAAGCCGCGCGGCTGCAGTCGGTTGAGCACCGCGAGCGGGACCGTGGCGGTGACCCCGTCGGTGCCCTTCGCCCCCACCGCGCCGAAGGAATAGCTCAGCGGCAAGGTGATGTCCCCCTGCACCCAGGTATCCGGGAACTCGGCGGCGATCGTCTCGGCGACTCCCTCCTCGGCGGCCAGCAGATCCTGCTCGGTGAGGGTGAGCAGCTCCGGGGTCTCGTGGCGCTGCGTCTTCCACCAGGTGTCGAAATGGCGGCCGGAGACGACGGAGACGGGGATCCGTTCGTCGTAGAAACGGAACAGCTGCTCGTCCGAGATCAGCAGGTCACGGCGACGGGTCTTGGCCTCGAGCTCCTCGAGCTCCTTGATCAGCGCCTGGTTGTCGCGGAAGAAGTGGTGACGGGTGCGCCAGTCCCCCTCGATCAGGGCGTGCTGGATGAAGATCTCTCGAGCGGCCTCGGGGTCGATGCGCCCGTAGCCGACGACGCGGTCGGCGACGATCGGCACCCCGTACAGGGAGACCTTCTGATGCGCCATCGCGGAGGCCTGCTTCGAGGACCAGTGCGGGGCGGAGTGGGAGCGTTTGACGACGTGGGAGCCGGCCTCCTCCGCCCAGGTCGGATCGATCCGGGCGGCGGTGCGGCCCCACAGCCGGGAGGTCTCCACCAGTTCGGCGACCATCACGTAATCGGGGCGCTTCTTCGCCAGCGCCGAGCCCGGCCATAGGGCAAAGCGGGCGCCGCGGGCCCCGGCATACTCCCGGCTGCGGTCGTCCTGGAGGCCGACATGGGAGAGCAGCCCGGCCAGCAGCGCCTGGTGGATCGCCTGTGGGGAGGCGTCGGTGTCGCCCAGGGAGAGGTCCACGTCCTTGGCCATGTCCCGCAGCTGCGAGTGCAGGTCCCACCATTCCCGGATCCGCAGGTAGTGGAGGTGCTCAGAGCGCACCTCGCGGCGGAAGGCTGAATTGGACAGCGCCTTGCGTCGGGACTGGAGGTGGTTCCACAGGTTCAGGTAAGCGAGGAAGTCGCTGGTCTCGTCCTCGAAGCGCTTGTGCTTCTCCTTGGCCTGCTGCTCCTGACCGAGCGGCCTCTCGCGGGGGTCCTGGATCGACATCGCGGCGACGATGATCAGCACCTCGCGCAGGGCGCCCAGGCGGTGGGCCTCGATGAGCATGCGCGCCATCCGCGGGTCCAGCGGGAAGCGGGCGAGGGTGCGGCCGACGCGGGTGAGTCGGCGACCGCCGGGTTCGCGGGGGGCGTCCTCGATCGCCCCGAGCTCGTCCAGCAGGCGCACGCCATCGGTGATCGCACGGCTGGCGGGCGGCTCGACGAAGGGGAAGGACTCCACGTCGCCGAGCCCCAGCGAGGTCATCAGCAGCACCACGGAGGCGAGCGCGGTGCGCAGGATCTCCGGTTCGGTGAACTCCGGGCGGCCCTCGAAGTCCTCCTCGGAGAACAACCGGATCGCGATGCCGGGGGCGGTCCGGCCGGAGCGACCGGAACGCTGATTCGCACTGGCCTGGGAGATGGGCTCGATGGGCAGGCGCTGGACCTTGGTGCGCTGGGAGTAGCGGGAGATGCGGGCCAGTCCGGAGTCGATCACGTAGGTGATGCCGGGGACGGTCAGCGAGGTCTCGGCGACGTTGGTGGACAGGATGATGCGGCGATAGGTGCCGGCCTTCGGCGGGGAGAAGATCTTCTGCTGATCCTGGGCGGAGAGGCGACCGAACAGCGGCAGCACCTCGACCGGCAGGGCGGAGCGGCACTTGGTGCCCCGACCCAGATGAGTGGTCAGGGCCTCGGAGATCTCCCGGATCTCCCGCTCGCCGGGCAGGAACACAAGCATGTCGCCGGGGCCCTCGGCCGCGAGCTCGTCGACGGCGTCGGTGATGGCCTGGGTGAGGTCGCGCTCGACGGAATGGATGTCCTCGAGCTCGTCGTCCTCGTCGACCTCCGGTTCCAGCACCAGCGGACGGTAGCGGATCTCGACGGGATAGGTGCGGCCGGAGACCTCGATGATCGGCGCGGGCTCCCGCTCACCCGAGGGGAGGTCGCGGCCGAAATGCTCGGCGAAGCGCTCGGGATCGATGGTCGCCGAGGTGATGACGATCTTCAGATCCGGTCGCTGGGGCAGGATCTGGCGCAGGTACCCCATGATCACGTCGATGTTCAGCGAGCGCTCGTGCGCCTCGTCGATGATGATCGCGTCGTAGCGGGTCAGCAGGCGGTCGCGGCCGATCTCCGCCAGCAGGATGCCGTCGGTCATGAGCTTCAGCCGGGTGCCGCGACCGGTCTCGCGGGTGAAGCGGACCTGAAACCCGACGATCCCCTCCCCCAGCTTCTCGCCGAGCTCGCTCGCGATGCGCTGGGCGACCGAACGGGCGGCGATCCGGCGCGGCTGGGTATGGCCGATCAGCTTCCCGCGCCGGCCGTAGCCGAGTTCGAGCAGCATCTTGGGGATCTGCGTGGTCTTGCCGGAGCCCGTGGCACCGGCGATGACCACCACCTGGTGCTCGCGCAGGGCAGCCTGGATGTCCTCGCGGCGCTGGGAGACGGGGAGGTCCCCTGGGTAGGTGATGCGCGGGCCGGGGAGCTCGGGGGTGGTCGGGTCGGGCGTCGAGGAAGGCGTGGTCATGGCGGCCCCACTCTACGTGGAGAGAGTCTCCGGGGTCGCAGAGAATTTCCGGCCGAGGAACTGTTCGATGCCGCCGAGGACGATTCTGGGCGGTGAGCCCCGGGCCTCGGGCATCGCCGTAGCCCGGACGGGGTCTCAGCTGCTCAGCAGACGATGCCCGACCGCTCCCAGCCCGTCGCTGCCCGGGTAGGAGCCGACCAGGGCGAGCGCCATTCGTGTCGCCCAGGCCCAGGAGCGGTCCACGAGCGCCTCCCAGATCTCGTCATCATCGATCCCGGTCCAGGCCGCCCACTCCCGATATGTTGCCAGCAGCGCGTCCGTGGGATGGTGGAGCAGCATCCCTCCCAGGTCACTGGCCGGATCACCACGGGTGGTATCACCCCAGTCGATCAATGTGGCCGGTCCGGGGGCACCGAGGAACGGGACCACGACGTTGCCGGGATGCGGATCCCCATGCAACAGCAGCTCGCGGCCCTGCCAGGGTGCCGCGGCCAGGCCTGCCAGCCAGCGCGCCTCCGCCCGCCCCTGCCGAGCGGGAGGGAGGTCCGCCCGCTCCAGATCTCGGCTGAAGGCCTCGCACCTGGTGGCCAGCGGGACTCCGCGCACCGGGTTGCGGCCCACTTCCGGAGCGGGCCCGGAATGGATCGTGGCGAGCATCCGGGCGAGATCCCCGGCGACCTCGACGCGCGTGGCGGCCTCCGTCTCATCGGCGGTGGTGCCGTCGATCCACTCCACCAGCACCGCGTCCTCAGCCATCGCGAGCACCGTCGGCAGCTCCATCGGCAGAAGCGTGCCCAGCCCGCGGAGCCGCCGCAGCACGGTCACCTCACGCCCGAGCAGTGCCCGGGAGATCCCGCGCCGCGCGACCCGGAGCACGAGCTCTCGACCCCGCAGCGCGCCGACCGGCCACAGCAGGTTGTCCCAGCCCTCGGCACGGGGATGCTTGGCGATCTTCCAGACGATGTGCTCGAGCTCGACGCCCTCCTCGGGGCGGAGCCGCGCGCACAGCAGTTCGATGCGTCGTAGGTCGACGGGAAGGTCAGCAGGGGGCAGGGACGGGGCGACACTCGGCATGCCGGTCATCCAGCCACCGTACGGGGGTCGGGGTCAGCTCGGCAATCCTGAGCCCCTCCTCGCGCGTGCCTCCACCGCCCCACGACGTCCGGGCCGCAGCCTTCGGGCCCGACGGCTCGCCGAGGTCCGGCAGTCCCGGTCAGGTGCTCGTGGCGCTCGTCGTCCCCGCACCATCTGTCGACAACGCAAAAAGCCCCCTCCCCGCGCGTCAGCGCAGGTGAGGGGGCTTTCTGTGGTGAGTGCATCGGTGGAGCCGGCGGGAATCGAACCCGCGTCCGATAGTGCGGAGCAAGGACTTCTCCGGGCGCAGTTCGCGATAACGTTTTCTCAGTCCCGACGCTCGTGCGAACGCGTCGTCGACGGACTCAGTCACTCTGAGGTGTTCATCCTTCCCCGATGACGAGGGTCGGCAGCAGTGGCTCCTTAGATGATGGAACGATCCGGGTCAGGAGCACTCCCGGGGTTCCAGACTGCTAACGCTGATCAGGCAGCGAGAGCGAAGTCAGTGCGCTTAGGTTCGGCACTTATTGGTTTCCAGAGAACGTTTACGAGATGACTCTGGCTTCTCGGCCCGCTTCCCCTTGCTGGACAACTACCGTCGAAACCGATCGGCCCCTTGCGTGGGTATGCAGAAAACTCTCGACAGTCCGGCAGGACTGTCAATGCACTCACTCTTCAGTTGTCAAACACCCACCGACGCCGGCTCTGACCGTGCGTCGTGCCTCGAGTCTACCTCGCCCCGCCGACGATCTGAAGCGAATATCCGTCAGCTCACGGCGAAGCGCCGGCCCCTGGACCGGGTACCGCGAAGGGGCGAGGATGGCACCGTGAGCAGTTTCGAGGCCGCAGGCATCCAGGTCACCATCGACGACGAGACATTGCGTGAGCAGGTCTCGGATCCTGCGGCCCTGGCGTCCTGGTGCGCGCAGCATCCCCAGGATCCGCGCACAGTCTCCTACCTGCGGATGCTCGGGCGGCTCGACGACGCCGCGATCGCGGGCAGACTGTCCCTCGCCGCAGATGGTCTCTCCCCCGTGATGCGAGCGGTGCGTCGCACCCGTTACGCCCAGGTCCTGCAGTGGCAGGGAGCGTTCCTCGCCGCCGAGGAGCAGCTGGATCTGGCCGCGGAGGAGACCGGTCTGGAAGATCCCACCTCCCCCTCGTCGATGTCGGTGCTGGCCGCAGTGTTCCAGCATCGAGCGAAATGCCGCTTCGAGCACGCCCAGGCGGAGCACCGCGACGGTATGCGCGAGGCGGCGGCACGCCGCTGGGAGGCCGCCCTGGAGGATGCGCGCCGGGCGCTGCTGATGCGGGAGCGGCTCGGGGTGGCCGACGAGGGCGTGATCACCTCGAGCCGACAGACGCTCGCCCGGCTCACCCGGCAGGATCTCGCTGCCTGAGGACCGGTCGCGCTGTCAGGCCGGCTCACGCAGCCGACTCGGCCGTGCCCTCAGGCCAGCTCGCGTCGGCGCATCGCGCGCTGCGCCTCGCGCAGGTCCTGCTTCTCCCGCAGGGTCTGACGCTTGTCCCATTCCTTCTTGCCGCGGCCCAGGCCGATGACGACCTTGGCGTGCGATCCCAGGAAGTACATCTCCATCGGCACGATGGTGTACCCCTTCTCGCGGGACTTGCTAGCGAGCTTCTCGATCTCGATCTTGTGCAGCAGCAGCTTGCGCTTGCGCCGGGCGGCGTGGTTGGTCCAGGTGCCCTTCACATACGGCGCGATGTGAGCGTTGTCCATCCACACCTCACCGCCCTCGATGTAGCAGTACCCGTCGATCAGGGAGGCGCCGCGGTCACGCAGGGACTTCACCTCGGTGCCGGACAGGACGATGCCGGCTTCCCAGGTCTGGTCGATGTAGTAATCGTGCCGGGCTCGCTTGTTGGACGCGATGAGCTTCTTCGAGGGTCCCTCGTCCGCAGCGGCCTTCTTCGCCGCAGTCTTCTTCGCCGACATCGGTTCCCTCCTGTCGTTCGTCGCGATCACTGCATGATCCGGGCGCGCCTGGCGGCCGGTCGGTCCAGCCTACGCGGTGGTCACCACCGGTCGCGAGCTGTTTTCGCCGACGGCGTCAGGAGCCGCAGGGCCGCTCAGAGGTAGTTGGCCGGGTTGACCGCATTGCCGTCCTCATGGACCTCGAAGTGGAGGTGGCAGCCCGTCGAGGACCCGGTGGTGCCCACGTAGCCGACGGTGGTGCCGGCTGAGACCTGCGCGCCGACCGGCAGGGCGTAGCTCTGCAGGTGGTGGTAGGACGTGGTGATCAGGTGCCCGTTCATGATGCCGTGGCTGAGGATGATCTTGTTGCCGGCACCGCTGTTGTGGGTCCGGGCGATGACTCGTCCCGAATGAGCGGCTCCCACCGGTACCCCGCAGGCGACCGGGAAGTCGACCCCGGCGTGGAGCTTGCGGGTGCCGTAGATGGGGTGGACCCTCCAGCCGAAGTTCGAGTTCAGCCGGGCGTTGACTGGGTAGACCCAGCCACCGGACGAGCTCGACGAACCGCTCGAGGAGCCACCCCCGTTGCTGCTGCTGCCACTGCTGCTCTGCTGTTGCTGCTGCTGCTGCTTCTTCTGCTGCTGCTGGCGTTCGCGCTCTTCGCGCTCGGCGCGCTCGCGCTCCTGCCGCGCCAGCTCCTGGATCTCGGTATCGAGCGTGGAGCTGCGCGTCTCCAGCGTCGAGACGTCGCCCTCGTACTTCTTCTTCTGCGTCTCGAGGTCCTCGCGCTGTGTCTTCTGGGTCTCGTAGAGGGCATCCAGCGCCCGCTTGGCATCGGCGGCCTCCCGCTCTGCCTTCTCGGTGCGCTCGACCGCCTCCTCGGAGTCGATCTTGAGCTGCGCGATCTCCTCCCGCACCGCGACCAGACGCTCCGCGGAGTTCTCCGAGACCGCCTGCCCGGTGCGCAGGGTGTCCAGGCGAGTGCCCTGCGAGGCCATGGTCAGGCGGTAATTCATGGAACGGTCCACGGCATCCTGCGGCGACTCGTTGCCGATGTAGATCGTGGACGGGCTCGGCATCCCGCCGCCCTTGTAGGCGTTCAGCGCCACGGAGGCGAGCTCTTCGTTGCTGGTGTCGACCTCTTCCTGCCCCTCCTCGACGTCACCGGAGAGGCGTTCCTCCTCCGCCTGCGCCGCAGTGAGCCGCTCGCCGATCACCCGATCCTCCTCGCGGGCCTCCTCCAGCTCGGTTTGTGCCTCCTCGAGGTCCTCCTGAGCCTGCGGGATCAGCAGCTCTGTCTCCGCGAGCGCGAGATAGGTGTCCGAAAGCTCCTCGTTGACGTCGCTCAGCTCGATGCGCAGGTCTTCGAGCTGCCGGTCGACCTCCTCGCGCTCGGCGATCTTGTCGTCCTTGGAGCCCTCCGCAGACGCCGGAGACATGGGCGCCACCAGCATCGGCAGCGCCACCAGCGCGGCGGCGAGCATGCACAGGGGGCGGCGCAGGCTGCGGAGGAACATGCTCACACCTTCAGATAGCGGTTGAGGGAGACGACAGAGGACGCGATGGAGAGAACGGCCCCGAGAGCGACCAGGAGCGGTGCGGCCCACAGGAGGTCGACGGCGCCGACGGTGATCAGCTCCTCCCCGAGCGTGGGGGCGAGCCACCCTTCGACGATGTAGTGCAATCCCACCCAGAGCATGCCAGAGGCGATGACACCGCCGATGATCGCGGCGACAGCCCCCTCCAGCAGGAAGGGGAGCCGGATGAACAGGTTCGAGGCACCGACCAGGCGCATGATCGCGATCTCGCGCCGACGCCCGGCGACCGACATGCGGATCGTGGTGGCCACCAGCAGCAGCGCGGCGATCAGCATCAGCACGGCCAACCCGAGGGCGAACATCGTGGACTGGTTGAGCACATCGATGAAGGGGGCGAAGGTGCTGAGCAGATCAGTGACCTCATCCACGCCGTCACGACCCTGGAAGAACTCGACCACCGCAGCGGAGTCGTCGGCGTCCTCGAGCGTGATGTGGAAGGAGACAGGCATATCCTCCGCAGTGAAGTTCGAGACGAAGCTCTCCCCGGCGAACTGCTGCTGGTAGATCCCCAGCGCCTCCTCCTGGGAGCGCTCGGAGAACGAGGCGATGTAGGGAGAGAGCACCTCACCCTCGAGACCCTCACGCACGGAATCGATCTGGGCATCGGTCGCGGCGCCCCCGGCGCAGGACGCAGCCGTGGAATGCGGGGAGCACAGGAAGATCGTCACCTGGGACTGCTCGACCAGCGTCGACTTCATGTCCATGATCTGCTTCTGCATCACCGCGCCGGTGCCGACGAAGGTCAGCGAGACCGCCGTGACGATGACGACGGAGATGACCATCGCGATATTGCGCCACAGGCCGGTGAGGATCTCTCCGAGGATGTATCGCGCCCTCATCGCTCCTCCTCCTGGGCGTCGTCAGCGAAGGGATCGCTCACGAACGGCTCCTCGGCGAAGGCGTCCTCGACGTCGAGATCCTCGTCCCGGACCAACAGGGCCTCACGCTCGTCGATCAGGTCCTCCTCGAGCACATCGCCCGCCGAGGCGACCGTGCCGGAACCTTCCTCGGCGGAGGTCGCTCCATGGGTCTCGTCCTCGGCCGGGGACCGCTCGGCGGTCGTGCTCTCCGGGCCCGAGTCCTCCTGCTGATCCTCCAGCGGATGCTCATCGCGGTGTGCGGAGTCGTCGGGCAGGTTGCCGGAGATGACGCTCACCGGGGCCGGCGTCGCATAGCTCCCCCGTGCCTCGTCGCGCACCACCA
Source organism: Brachybacterium avium (assembly GCF_002216795.1). Classification (NCBI taxonomy): domain Bacteria; kingdom Bacillati; phylum Actinomycetota; class Actinomycetes; order Micrococcales; family Dermabacteraceae; genus Brachybacterium; species Brachybacterium avium. The sequence continues at coordinate 549,922 of NZ_CP022316.1, forward strand.
GACCGCCGACCATCTCGACCACGCGGCGCTGCATCCGATCCACGGCCGAGCGGTCATGGGTCGCCATCACCACCGTGGTGCCGCGCTCGTTGATCTCCGCCAGGAGGTCGAGGATGCCGCCGGCAGTGGCCGGATCGAGGTTGCCCGTCGGCTCGTCGGCCATCAGGATCGACGGCCGGTTGACATAGGCCCGAGCGATCGCCACCCGCTGCTGCTCGCCGCCGGACAGTTCGTGCGGGAGCCGCTTGCCCTTGTCCTCCAAGCCCACCATCTCGAGCATCTCGGGCACCAGGCGGCGCACCACCTTGCGCGGGGTACCGATCACCGCGAGCGCGAACTCGATGTTCTGGTAGGCCGTCTTCGAGGGCAGGAGGCGGAAGTCCTGGAACACCATGCCGATGTCGCGACGCAATGCCGGCACCTTCCACGACGGGATGCGGGAAAGGTCCTTGCCTGCCACGTAGACGGTGCCGCGGGAGGGCGCGACCTCCTTGAGGACCATGCGCATCAGCGTCGACTTGCCCGATCCGGAGGCTCCCACCAGGAACACGAATTCCCCGCGGGTGAACTCGATGTCGAGGTTCTCCACAGCGGGGCGCTGTCCACGCATGTACGTCTTGGTGACGTCGTCGAAACGGATCACGGGTGCCTGTCACTTCGGGGAAGTCGTCCTCACCCAGAGTAGGTGCGGGGGCACCGGATTCGAATCAGCTGTGGACAGCGTCCGGGTCAAAACCTGGTCAAGTGCACGTGCCTCCGGTCACCTCTGCGGGTACGGAGCCGCGGAAAGCTCGACCAGCTGCGCGATCAGCTGTCGGACTTGCCCTGTTCGGCGCGCCACCGGATACCGGCGTCGATGAACTCATCGATCTCGCCGTCGAACACCGAGGAGGGGTTGCCCTCCTGGTACTCGGTGCGCAGGTCCTTGACCATCTGGTACGGGTTCAGCACGTAGGAGCGCATCTGGTCTCCCCAGCTGGCCTTGACGTCACCGGCGAGCTCCTTGCGCTCGGCGGCCTCCTCGGCCTTCTTCAACAGCAGCAGGCGGGACTGCATGACGCGCAAGGCCGCAGCGCGGTTCTGGATCTGGGACTTCTCGTCCTGCATGGAGACCACCGTTCCGGTGGGAAGGTGAGTCATGCGCACAGCAGAGTCGGTGGTGTTGACCGACTGGCCGCCGGGGCCCGAGGAGCGGAACACGTCGACCTTCAGATCGTTCTCAGGGATCTCGATCGCGTCGGTGGATTCGATCAGCGGGATCACCTCGACCGCGGCGAACGAGGTCTGTCGGCGGCCCTGATTGTCGAAGGGGCTGATGCGCACCAGGCGGTGGGTGCCGCCCTCGACGGAAAGTGTGCCGTAGGCATAAGGAGCGGAGACCTCGAAGGTCACCGACTTCAACCCGGCCTCCTCCGCATAGGAGGTGTCCATGACCTTGGTGGCGTGGCCGTGGCGCTCGGCCCAGCGCAGGTACATGCGCATCAGCATCTCGGCGAAGTCCGCAGCGTCGACGCCGCCTGCTCCGGCGCGGATCGTGACCACGGCATCACGCTCGTCGTACTCCCCGGCCAGCAGCGTGCGCACCTCGAGCTCGTCGAGGGTCTTGTGGATGCTGACCAGCTCGTCCTCGGCCTCGTGGAGGGTGGCCGCATCGTCCTCCTCGGCGGCGAGCTCGACCATCACCTCGAGGTCCTCGATGCGGGAGGCGAGCTCGCTGATGCGACGTCGCTCGGACTGGGCGTGCGAGAGCGAGGCGCTGACCTTCTGCGCGTTGTCGACGTCGTCCCACAGATCCTGGGCGGAGGCCTGCTGCTCGAGGTCGGCGATCTTGGCATCGAGTGCCTCGATGTCCGTCACCTGCTCGATGGAGGACAGGGTCGAGCGGAGCTGGGGGATCTCTGCGGAGAAGTCGATGGAAGCCACGAGGCAGGAGTCTACGGCAGGGCCCTGGGCATACGGATCCCGTCGCACCCCACAGCGGTCCAGGAGTGGCTCAGCAACCCGTCGCGGCGGCCGTCCCAGCCGCCTCCAGCAGCCAGTTTCCGAGGTCGCGGCCCACCTCGACCAGCAGTTCCTCCCCGCTTCGAGCGCGCGGCGGGTGGAGCCTGCGCGAGAGGTGAGATCCCACGCGTTCTCGATCCCGGCCTGCTCCAGCTCCACAGCGCTCAGGGTGATCGCCCCGGCCACCGCGGCGACCGCCAGGCCGCGCGCACGCGCTCGGCGGGCCACCTCCGCCGGGCCCTTTCCCTGCAGGGTCTGGACGTCGAGCTTGCCTTCGCCGGTCACCACGACATCGGCCTCGGCGAGCAGAGCATCGACCCCCACCAGCTCGAACACCGCATCAGCCCCGAGCGCTGCACGGCGCCGAGCAGGAAGAGTCCGAACCCGGTCCCTCCGGCGGCACCGGCGCCGAGCAGTTCGGACGAGGTGCCGGTCGGGTCCATGACTCGGGCCGCGGCGGCGAGAGCGGCCTCGGCCGCATCGATCTGTGCAGGAGCGATGCCCTTCTGTGGCCCGTAGACGGCCACCGCGCCTGCCGCGCCCAGCAGGGGGTTGGTGACGTCATTGGCGGCGATCAGGGTGACCCCGTCCAAGACCTCGAACGCCGGACCGAGGTCCATGGTGGCCACGCTGTCCAGCCCCGCCAGGCCGGGGCCGATGTCTGCGCCGTCCGCGGTGCGCAGGTGAGCACCGAGCCCCTGGAGCAGGCCGGCTCCCGCATCGGTGGAGGCGCTGCCGCCAAGACCCACCAGGAGAGTACGGGCACCGGAGGCGACGGCGGCTGCCATCAGTTCGCCCAGGCCTCGGGTGGAAGAGGTGTGCGGGGCGAGCTCTTCACCGGGCAGAGCCTGGAGGCCGACGGTCTCTGCGAGCTCCAGCACGGCGACATCCTGGCGCTGCGCCCAGCGAGCGGCGCGAGGCTCACCGGTGGGGCCGGTGACGGTAGCGGTGCAGTGGGTGAACCCGGCGGCGAGCGCGGCATCGATGGTGCCATCGCCTCCATCGGCGATCGGGCAGGACAGCACGCGCAGCTGCGGCGCGGTCTGCGTGATGCCGCGGCGCAGGGAATCCACCACCTGGGCGGCGGTCAGGGTGCCCTTGAACTTGTCCGGGGCGAGCAGCACGGTGGGAGTCATCGGGCGCGAGCCTCTCCTTCGACGGTCAGCGGGATGGCGGTGCCGGTCCTACGCGTGAACCATCCTGCCAGGGGCGGGTGGGTGCGCGCGGTGAGGACCACGTGGACGGTCCCGTCGGGGTCGACGGTGAGACTGGCCAGTCCGATGGCCTCGGTGCGCGTCGTCTCGTGCGGATACGTGCGCAGGTGCGCCTCGGCGGCGGTACGCGCGGAGCCCGGGTGGATCGCCGAGTCCCCGTCCGCGCTGTAGAGGCGTGAAGAATCCACCGATTGGGCGGCAGCCAGTGCTGCACTGTCCGCGGCGTGCTGGAGCCCGTTGCGCTCGAGCTGCACCCCGGTGATCGCGGTGCCCACCGCGATCACCATAAGGATGACCACCAGCACCCCGGTGGTGAGGATCGTCATCGAGCCGCGCGCATCGAGCACCCGATCCCTGATCGTGCGGAGCGTGCCGCCCATCAGCGACTCGCCCGGTACTGATCGACCTGCACGGCGTGGGAGGCGCCGACAGTCACCGGCCCGGTCTTCCCCAGCACCGGTCCCAGCCCGGGCACCGGGACGGGGATGCGCACCTGGGCGCTGACGGTCCCGCCCGGCGTCGCACAGGGGTCCACGCTGCAGTGGAGCGTGACCACCTCGCCTGTGGCCAGTCCGTAGTCCTCGAGGATCAGCTGGGTGTGCCGGTTCGCCCGCTCCATCGCCCGCGAAGGGTCCGGCTCCGTGGCATGGATGCGGGCCACGTCGTAGGAGATCGCATCCGCCGCGAACACGGCGGACTGGACATTTCCGAGGGTCAGCACGAGGTAGAGGGACGGGATGAGCAGCGCTACGGACAGCACCACGAACTCCACCAGCGCGTTGCCGTCCTCGGCGCCCAGCGCTGTGCTCACCATCGCCGTACTGTCGCGGATCGGGTGACGGCTCACCATGACTCCTCATCGATCGCTCGCCCCTGGACCGTCATTCCCGTATCCGGGCCGAACAGCCCCACCAGCGGCAATGTGGCGCTGACCCGGACGCTGATGACCCCGTCGGGGCCCTGCACCGCAGTGGCCTCGGCATTCAGGCCCCCGTCGAAGCGTTCGTCGATCAGCCTTTCGGCGCGCTCGGCGCCGGCCTGTGGCGAGGAGCCCACCAGTGAGGCGTGGTGGGCACCTCGGACAGCGGCGTCCACCAGCGTGTTGCGGGTGTGGACGATGAGCGCCGCCTGGACGATCAGCAGCGCGATCATGATGATCAGCACCGCGACCATCGGGAACTCCGCGACCGCTGTGCCGTCCTCGTCACCGAGCCGTCGCCAGCGACGGCGAGCGCCCTGCGGTCGCGGAAACGGTCCCGGCGGCATCAGGTCGACGCTCCCGTTGAGAGTCCGACCGCGTTCCCTCGACATGATGGTCGGTTCAGAGACTGCCGCTGAGGAACGGCGCCATCGCGTTCTGGAAGATCTGGACGATCTGGTCCGAGGCGACGGCCCAGAGCGCGACGACGATCCCCGCGGTCATCAACGTGATCAGCACCCATCCGGGCACATCACCCTGCTCGGCAGCCAAACGGGTGAGCAGACGCTGGGTGAGGGAGCGTCGCGCCGGCGATGGCGCTCCCATCGCCCGGTCCGGGCGCGTCGAGCGACGTCGATTGCTGCGATGGAATCGGGAACGGTGGACGGTCATGTCGGCCTCCTCGGCGATTGCTCCGGAACTGGTTCCGGCGTGGCGGGGTTTCTGGATTCGGGCAGGAAGACGGGAAGGTGCGGAGGGCGGCAGGCGGGAATCACAGGGTGATCTCCAGGACGGCGAGTCCGGGGAAGATCGCGAAGACGATCACCAGCGGCAGCACGAAGAACACGACCGGGACGAGCATCATGATCTCCCTCTGACCAGCCGTCTCCATGAGCTCACGTTTGGATTCTTCACGAGCGTCCTGCGCCTGTGCACGCAGCACGTCGGCGAGCGGAGTGCCTCGCTCGATCGCGATCGAGACGCCCTCGCCGAAGCGGCCCAGCGACCCGAGCGGGGTTCTGGCTCCCAGCGATGCGAGCGCCTGCGACACGCTGGTGCCGGCTCGGATGTCCGCAACGGTCGCGGCGAATTCATCGGGCAGCGCGCCGGAAGAGGTCCTGGCGACTCGTTCCATCGCCGCGATGGGACTCTCACCGGCCGCGACGGCCAGCGCGAGCAGGTCGGCGACGGTCGGGAACTCGCGTGCCATCCGGGCCGCTCTGCGCTTGATCTCCATCCCGAGCAGGTAGTCGCGCAGCAGCACTCCGCCCAGTGCGCCGAGGCTGACGATGAGCAGCCCCATCAGCGGGCTGGCGCCGCGCAGAGCGATCGCGGCCACGGCGAGGGCGATCCCCAGCACCAGCCCGATCACGCCGAAGACCACCTGCTCGACACGGAAGGAGTCCGCGGACGTTCGGCGCCCGGCCAGGCGCAGTCGACGCTCGAGCTGGTCGGCACCGCCCGTCAGCCGCTCGAGCAGTCCCAGCGCACGGACGGCCACCGGCCCCATCAGGTTCTCGAGCACCACGCGCAGCCGGCTGGTGCTCCGTGGGACCGCGAACAGGGAGCTGGAGCGGGAGCGGCGGAGGTAGGGGTCTACGCGGGCTGCGAGATCACGGGGCCGGAGCCAGGGAAACGTGCTGACGATCAGGAAGAGCCCCACTCCGAACAGGAGGCCGATCCCGGTGCCTGCCAGCAGCGGGCCGGACATGTTCATCGCAGCACCCTCTCGTCCTGGGGCAGCCGCGCGATCAGGAGCATCACTCGGTACGCGATGAGAGAGGCCACTGCACCGGTCGAGATCAGCACCAGCCCGGCTGCGGAATCGTAGGCCTGGGCAGCCTGCGGCCGCGTCGCCATCAGCGCCAGCACGATCCACGGTGCCGCCAGCGCCAGCCGGGCCGCGTTGACGGTCCAGGATTGTCGTGCCTCGAGCTCGGCCCGGGTGCGGGCGTCCTCACGCAGGAAGGCGGACAGGGTGCGCAGCAACCCGCCGAGGTCCGTACCGCCGACGTCTCGAGTGATGCGCAGCGCTTCGACGATCCGGTCTCCGACCGGATCCGCCAGCCGGACCTTCAACCGATCCAGACATGCCGCGAAGTCTCCGCTGGCCTGATAGTCCAGGGCGTACTCGGAGAAGGCGGGACGGAGCTCATCCGGACCTTTCCGACTGAGCTGGACCAGAGCCTCGGGCAGCGAGAGCCCGGCCCGGATCGCCGAGTTGATGTGGTCGACCGCCTCGGGCCAGACCTCGCGCATGGCGGTGGTGCGGCGCCGAGCAGCCGAGCGCAGCACCAGCACCGGGAGCGTCGAGGCGACCAGACCGATCGCCAGCGAGGGGATCACCGCACTGGACAGAGCCCATAGCGTGGCGGCGACCACCAGCCCCAGCCCGGCGCTGAGCGCGGGCAGGGCGCTGGGCGGGACCGTGTCGAGGCCGACCTTGATCAGGTCGTCGCGAAGGCTGTCCATCCCCCTGGCGATGATCCCTCGACCGGACGGCGCATCCTCCTGCTCCCACAGCGACCACCAGATCGAGAGCAGGCCGAGTCCGGCGATCAGGCCGAGGAACGCTCCATCGCTCATGCCGCCACCGATCCCAGCAGCGTGGTCAGATCATGGCCCGCCCGCGCGAAACGGTCGGCGTGCGGAGACTGACCAGCGCCGCGGACGAGTCGGTCCCCCTGCAGGGAGAAGACCTCGGAGACCTCGATGACCTCGTCCTCCACCCGCCCGCTGAGCCCGACGATCTCCCGCACCCGGCGCCGCCCGTCGGCGAACATGTCCAGATGCACGACGAGATCGATAGCGCTGGCGACCGTCGGGACGACGAAGCGGCTGGAGACGTTCTCACCGGCGAGCAGCGGGAGCGTGCACAGCTTGGTCACCGCGTCCCGGGCCGAGTTCGCATGGATCGACGCCATGCCCGGCAGGCCGCTGTTCAACGCGATGAGCATGTCGAGGCTCTCCGCCTCGCGCACCTCGCCCACGATGATCCGGCTGGGTCTCATGCGCAGGGCTTCTTTGACCAGTCGCCGCATCGAGATCTCGCCGGCCCCTTCGAGATTGGCCTGCCGCGTCTGCATCGCGACCACGTCGCGCAGCGCGAGATTGAGCTCGAAGACCTCCTCGATGGTGACCACCCGTTCACGTGCTCCCACCGACCGGGCCAGGCAGCGCAGGAGGGTGGTCTTGCCGGCCCCGGTCGCTCCGGACGCCAGGATGTTCAGGCCGCTGTCTATGGCCGCATCGAGGAAATCCGCGGACTGCTGGGTGAGGGAGCCGAGCGCGACCAGGCCCTGGAGGTCGTACGCCTTGGCGATGAACTTACGGATGTTGATGGCCCAGTGCTTCCGGGTGACACTCGGGATCACAACATGCAGCCGCGAGCCGTCCGGCAGCAGCGCATCCACGAACGGGGTGCTCATATCCAGGCGTCGCCCGCTGGAGACCAGCATCCGCTCGACGATCCCGCGGACCTCCGTATCGCTGAGCACGATGGTGGTCAGCTCGCTGCGTCCGTTGCGTGCGCAGAAGACCTGTGAGGGCGAGTTCAGCCAGATCTCCTCGACAGTGGGGTCATCCAGCATCTCCTGCAGCGGGCCGAAACCGCCGATCCGGGCGGCGACCTCGGCGACCATCGACTCGTCGTCATCGCGCAGCACCGGCACCTCACCGGAGGAGGAACGACGGTCGTAGTCGCTCATCACTTCGCGGATCAGCGGCTCCAGCTGATCGGCGTGCACGTCCAACCCACGGCGGCGGATCAGCTCGCGCGATTCGCTCTCGATGATGGTGGCGGCGTCCATCCCATCCCCCCGTGGTCCGTGCCGAGCGGTCCCTCGATGCCGCCCAGCATGTGACGCACGTCGCGTCACTTCCGCCACTGTAGGGCGCATCGGCGTGCGGCACACGGTTCTCCCAGCAATTGTGGATAACTCTCCCGGCTCGCGCTCATGGCAGGATGACAGGTGTCCGTGAGTCACCCGACCCCAGGAGCTTCCTCATGGCCGACTCCACCACCGCGAAGGGCGATGACGCCCCGTCGCTGGACGGCACCACCTTGAAGTACATGGCCAAGCGCGTGCTCAGCGAGTTCATGCGGGACGGCGGCACGGACCAGGCCGCGAAACTCACCTACTTCATGGTGCTCTCGATCGCCCCCACCCTGCTGGCCCTGTTCTCCCTGGCCACCTTGCTGCTGTCCGGGATCAAGGACCAGATCGCTGAGCTGATCAAGGACGCCATCTCCTCCGGGGCGGGCGGCAGCGGGATGGAGGTCGGCGGCGCCGTCGACTCCACGCTCGATTCCCTGCTCGGCTCCGCGACCGGCGGCACCGTCGCGCTGATCATCGGCATCGCGACCGCGCTGTGGTCCGCCTCGGCGTACATCAAGGCCTACGGGCGGGCCGCGAACCATATCTACGAGGTGCGCGAGGGCCGCGGTCCGGTCAAGATGAACGGCACCATGCTGCTCCTCACGATCGCGATGATCCTCGGCATCCTGCTGGTGATGGTCTCGGTGCTGCTGAGCGAGTCGATCGTGGAGGGCCTGCTGGGCCCGATCGCCTCCACCATCGGCGCGGAGGGCGTGCTGGCCTTCCTGACGGATTCGTTCCTGCCGATCTGGGCGTGGGTGAAATGGCCGGTGATCCTGGTGATCGCCTTCGCCCTGATCTCGCTGCTGTACTGGGGCGCGCCCAACGTCAAGAAGCCCTTCCGCTTCATCTCCCCCGGCGGGGTGTTCGCGATCCTCGGCATCGGGGTCGCCGCGGTCGCGCTGTCGATCTACATGAGCACCGTCGCCAGCTACTCCAGCTACGGCGCGATCGGCGGCATCATGGCGGTGCTGTTCGCCCTGTGGATCATCAACATCGTGATCATCATGGGCGCCGAGGTCGACGCCGAGTACGAGCGCGCCCGCGAGCTCGCCGCGGGCAAGCCCGCCGAGGACTCCCTGGCGCTGCCCCTGCGAGATGCCAGCGGCGCGGAGAAGGCGGAGGCCAAGCGCGAGAAGATCGTCGACGAGGGTCGGGACATCCGCCTGCAGAACCTGCATCACGATTCCGATGCCTACACGGGTGAGGACGCCCGGCTCACCCCCCGCTACGGTGTGCCCACGGTCGACCCGGACTCCGACGCCACGGACCCCGGCACGTCCCCGAAGGACGACTGAGATGTGCGGGCGCTTCGCCTTCTACCAGGAGATCGAGCCGCTGGTGGACGATCTCGGCGCCGTGGACCTCGCCGATCCACATCTGCGCAGCCGCTGGAACATCCCTCCCACCGCACCGATCCATGTGGTCACCGAATCGATCGACCAGGACACCGGTGAGGTGCTGCGGGCGCTGCGGGTCGCGCGCTGGGGCCTGCTGCCCCCGTTCGCGAAGGAGGCCTCGTTCTCGTCCCGCACCTTCAACGCCCGCCGGGAGACCCTCGCCGAGAAGCCCAGTTTCCGCGGCAGCCTCGGCCGCTACCGGGCGATCGTCCCGATGGACGGTTACTACGAGTGGGTGCGCGATGGTGCCGGGAAGCGCAAACAGCCCTTCTTCATCACCCCGGCCGACGGCACCCCGCTGTACATGGCTGCCCTGGTCTCCTGGTGGAAGGGTCCGGGGGTTCACGAGGGCCCTGCCGCGAGCGAGGACGGCCGCTTCCTGCTGTCTGCCACGATCATCACCCGGCAGGCGACCGGAGATCTCGCCGAGATCCACGACCGCACCCCGGTGATGCTGCGCCGCGACCAGATCGACCTCTGGCTCGACACCGCCATGGACGACCGCCATGCCGCCCAGGCATGGATCCTCGAGGACTCGCATCTGCTCGAGGACGCGACCCTCGACGTCCGCGAGGTGGATCCGGCAGTCGGGAAGGTCGGCAACGACGGTCCGCAGCTGCTGGAGCCTCCGCAGACCCTGCTGTGACGCGCACCGCCTCACCCCCGGACCGGGATCCGACCGCGGTCTGACGCGCCCGGGACCCTCCCCGCCGTACCCTCGGATCCATGACCGACGGCTCCGCACAGCATCCGGACGCGCCCCTGCGGCGCCTCCGGTCCAGCGACCCGTTCCGCTGGATCATCGAGAACCCCGGCACGGTCGACCTGATCGTCTTCGGGGGCGCCGCGCTGCTGCTGCTCGTCTTTCCCCCGTCACCGGCGGTGTCGGCTGGTGGACGCTGTTCTCCGTGCCGATGGTCGCCGCCGGGGCTCTGTGCCGAGTGCGGCCGCTGCACGGTGTGCTCGTCATCGGTGGCCTGGCCGTGCTGCACCTGCTGGTGAACATCCCCGTGGTCCTCGGCGACGTGATGACGTTCTATGCGATGTTCTGCGCCGTCGCCCACGGGAGGGCCCTCGTGCACGGCCTGGGGGTCGCTGCGGGCATGCTCGGAGTGTTCGCCCAGGCCGCCTTCTGGGCGATCGATGCCCTGCGCTCGCCGTACGGGAGCCCGCTGGAGGCACTGGTCACCTTCGTCGGCCTGGTGCTCATCGGCACCATCACGATCGTCGCGATCTGGGCGTTGGCCAATCTGCAGCGGGCCCGGCTGCGACAGCTCGCCCTGACCCGCGATCGGGCCGAGCAGGCGCTGCGGGAGCGGGAGCATCTCACCGCGCTCGCCGTCGCGGACGAGCGCGCTCGCATCGCCCGTGAGATGCACGACGTGGTCGCGCACTCCCTCTCGGTGATCATCGCCCAGGCCGACGGCGGCCGCTTCGTCGCCGGGCAGAAACCCGAGAAAGCGGCCGAGGTGCTCGGCACCATCGGCGAGACCGGCCGGGCTGCGCTCGCCGACATGCGCTCCCTGCTGGGGGTGCTCCGGCAGGAGGACGAGACGAGCTTCGGCCCGCAGCCGGGGCCGGAGATGCTGCCCGAGCTCGTCGAGCGGGTGCGTTCCACGGGCCTGCAGATCGAGCTCGAGATCGACGGCTCCCTGGCCGATCTCCCCCAGGCGCTCGGGGTCTCGCTGTTCCGCCTCGTCCAGGAGGCCCTGACCAATGTGCTCAAGCATGCCGGCCCGGGAACAGCCGCCGTGGTGCGGGTCCATCGCGATCGGCAGCAGCTCACGATCGAGGTGATCGACGACGGGCAGGGCACGGATCCCGACTCCGACGGGCAGGGTCACGGCCTGACCGGTATGCGCGAGAGGATGTCGGTGTTCGGTGGGAGCCTGCAGGCGGGCCCGCTGCCCTCTCGTGGGTATCGGGTTCGCGCCACCGTGCCGCTCGAGGGCATCGGCGGAGGCGAGCGCCCCGATGCCGAGAGCAGCGCCCGAGACCGGCATCGTCAGGATCCGTACCCAGATCGTGCCGGAGACGGTACAGATCCTGATCATGCCGCACTGCAGGCGGGAGGGCTGACGGCCCGTGCACCCTCGGCCCCTTCGCCTCCCGCCCCACCACCCCGCGCACAGACCTCACCCGGACCAGGAGACCCCGATGACCGAGCCCCTCGACCGCCCGCTGCGCATCGCCCTGGTCGATGACCAACCGCTGGTCCGAGCCGGCTTCGCAATGGTCATCGACTCCCAGGACGACATGCAGGTCGTCGCCCAGGCCTCCGACGGCGCCGCCGCCGTGGACGAGCTGCGCGCCCGCACGGCGGACGTCGTGCTGATGGACGTGCGCATGCCCCGCAAGGACGGGATCGAGGCGACCGCGGAGATCCTCGCTCAGGCGCCAGCGGGCAGGGCCCCGAAGATCATCGTGCTGACCACGTTCGACCTGGACGAGTACGTGGTCTCCGCGATCCGTGCCGGGGCCAGCGGCTTCCTGCTCAAGGACGCCCAGCCCGAGGACCTGCTCGGCGCCATCCGCACCGTGCATCGCGGAGACGCGGTGATCGCCCCGTCGGCCACCCGGCGGCTGCTCGAGCGGGTGGTGCAGGCCCCCGAGCCGGCCGAGCAGGACACCACGGTCCTCGCCGCCCTCACCGATCGCGAGCGGGAGGTGCTCACGCTGATGGGCCGCGGCTTCTCCAACCAGGAGATCGGGGCAGAGCTGTTCGTCGCCGAGGCGACGGTGAAGACGCACGTGGGGCGGGTGCTCGCGAAGCTCGGCGCCCGGGACCGGGTCCAGGCCGTGATCATCGCGTTCGAGACCGGCCTGGTCGCTCCGGGCTCCCGCTGACCGGTCCGCAGCGGCGCTGAACCCCACGTCAGACCACGGTATGACGCACGCGGACCCGGGACCGGACCCCAGTCCCTCGATGCACGACCACAGGGGGACGCCTCCCTGGTGGAACCCACGGGAGCATGGCAGATGACAGCACACCCTCACGTGAAGGATTCCCGATGACCACCGCACCCCTGGCCGCTCCCCCGACCTCCGAGGGCGACCGCGCAGCCGCCCTCGTCGCCCGGGACGTGACCCGCCGCTACGGCACCGGCGCCGGCACCGTCACCGCACTCGATGCCGTGGACCTGGACATCGCCAGAGGCGCCTTCACCGCGATCATGGGCCCCTCCGGCTCCGGGAAGTCCACGCTCCTGCACGTGCTGGCCGGCCTGGACACGGTCGACAGCGGGTCGATCGTGCTGGAGGGCACCGAGATCACCGGCCTGGGCGATGACGCTCTGACCAGGCTCCGCCGCGAACGGATCGGCTTCGTCTTCCAGTCCTTCAACCTGCTGCCGATGCTGAGCGCCGAGCAGAACATCCTGCTGCCCCTCGAGCTCGCCGGCTCCCGGGTGGACCGCGCCTGGCTGGATACCCTCACCTCCGCCTTCGGCATCGCCGACCGGCTCACCCACCTGCCCTCCCAGCTCTCCGGCGGCCAGATCCAGCGCGTGGCCATCGCCCGCGCACTGGTGACCTCCCCGGCGGTCGTCTTCGCCGACGAACCCACCGGAAACCTCGATTCCCACAGCACCGAGGAGGTGCTGGAGTTCCTGCGGCTCTCCGTCGACGAGTTCGGCCAGACCGTCGTCATGGTCACCCATGAACGGGATGCCGCCGAGCGCGCCGACCGGATCGTCTCCCTGGCCGACGGGCGCGTGGCGAGCGACGAGAACCTGCGAGGGCAGCGCTGATGGCCCGTCTCTCCGTCAAGCTCACTCCCCTGCGGCGGCATCTTGCGGCCGTCCTCACCATCGCTCTGTCCTGCGCCTTCGTCGCCGTGATGCTGCTGGCCGGGAACCTCGTCCAGACCTCGCTGCGCTCCGACGCCGCCCAACAGTATGACGGCGCCGATCTCGAGATCACCCGCGAGCTGACCGAGGACGAGTGGGCATCGCACAGCCCCCTGCCCGCCCCGCAGATCGAGGGCGCCGACGCGGTCTGGCCCGAGCCCAGCACCTATCTCGCCCTCGGCTCGCAGGAGGCGGAGGCGTTCCTCCGGGTCACCATGCAGCCCCCGGGCCGAGCGCCGGATCTCGTCGAGGGCGCTCCTGCCGCCGACGGCTCCGAGGTCGTCCTGGATCAGAGCGCTGCGGACTCCCTCGACGTGGGCCTCGGGGACTCCGTCACCCTCCCCGCCGACTTCTCGCCCGATGGGAAGGAGCATCCCCTGACCGTGGTCGGCATCGCCCCCGCCCCTGAGGGAGCCGTCTTCGGTGCGACGCCCCGACTGCTGGTGGGCGACGCGAACGTGGAGGCGCTGCTGGGCCCGGCGGCCGGCACCCTCACCGACACCTGGTTCGCCTCCGTCCCCGAGGGCACCGACCCCGCCGCGATCGCCGCGCGCGTGGACGGCGCGGACGAGCTGTCCGTGCGCACCACCGAGGCGGCCGAGCAGGAGGCGGCCGAGAGCATGATGCAGGGATTCGCCGCGCTCGGCCTGGTGCTCGCCGTCTTCGTGGTGATCGCGCTTTTCACCAGCGCTGTGGTCATCGCCAACACTTTCGGGGTGACCATCGCCCAGCGCACCCGTTCGCTCGCCCTGCTGCGCACCCTGGGCGCCAGCCGCTCCCAGGTGCGGGGCGTGGTGCTGCGCGAATCCCTCGGTGTCGGGCTGCTCGGTGCGGTGCTCGGCGTGCTCGGCGGTCACCTGCTGGTGCAGGCGGCTCTGGCCGCGGCCGCCGGCATCGGATGGCTCGAGGGCGTGATGGTGGTGCCGCTCAGCGTCCTGACAGTCCTGGTGCCGGTGCTGGCCGGTGTGCTGATCACACTGCTGGCGAGCCTGGCACCGATGCGTGCGGCGACCCGGGTGGCTCCGCTGCAGGCGCTGCGCCCGGCTCCTCCGGCCCGACGTCGCGGCCTCGGCGTGCGGGGCGTGCTCGGACTGGTCGCCATCGTGCTCGGCATCGCCGCGCTCACGGGGGGCACGGCCCTGGCACGGTCCGGCTATGCGGCGCCCGGGGTCCTCGCGGCGATGCTCGGCGGCGTGATCAGCTTCACCGGCGTCCTGCTGATCCTGGTGGTGCTCACGCGCCCGCTGTCCGCGCTGGCCTCGCGGGTCGTCGGCCGCATCGGCGGGCTGCCCGCCCGTATCGCCGGCGCGAACGTGGCCCGCAACCCGCGCCGCAGCGCCGCCACCATCTCAGCCCTGCTGATCGGGACCACCCTGATGACGATGATGGCGGTCGGCGCCCGCACCGCCGAGGCGACCCTCACCTCCGAGCTGGACTCCCGACGCCCCATCGACCTGGTGATCAGCACCGGAGAGATGCCGCAGGACGCGCCCGAGCAGATCGCCGCGATCGCCGGCATGGACTCGGCCCACGCCTCCGCCCGCGGAGACCTCGACGTGGGGGTGCCCGAGCCGATGACCCTGTACGCCGTCACCCCGGAGACGCTCCGGGAGACCTCGCACCGCCCCGAGATGGCCGAGCAGCTCGACGACGGGACGGTGCTGCTCGGCCAGGAGCGCGCCGAGCGCTTCGGACTGGAGGACGGCCAGGTGCTCGAGCTCCAGGGGGCCGACGGCTCTCTGCACGAGCTGCGGGTCCAGGTCGACGCGAACCTGCAGATGTCGATGGTCACCCCTGCCACGCTCGAGGGGCTCCTGGGAGCGCAGACCAGTCCCGTGGTGCTCGCGGACTTCGCGGACCGCGGCAGCGAGGCCCGCGAAGGCGTCGACCTCCGCGAGATCATGGACGCGGTCAGCGAGGTCACCGCCGGCAGCGGCTACTCCGAGGTGTCTGTGGTCGCCGGCGGCGCCGAGCGGGAGTCCTACGGGCAGATCCTCGCCATCCTGCTGGGCATCACGGTGGCGCTCCTGGCGGTCGCCGTGCTGGTGGCGCTGGTCGGTGTGGCCAACACGCTCAGTCTGGGCGTGGTCGAACGGACCGGCGAGAACGCCCTGCTGCGGGCGCTGGGCACCACCCGTCGGCAGATGCGGGCGATGCTCGGCTGGGAAGGGATCCTGCTGGCCCTGGTCGGTGCGGTGCTGGGCCTCGCCCTCGGCAGCCTGTACGGAGTGCTCGGGATCAACGCCCTGCTGGGCTCGACATTCCCCGTCTCGATCACGGTCCCGTGGGTCCAGCTGGGTCTGGTGCTGGTGCTCGCGGTGCTGGCCGGCGCGCTGGCCTCGGTGCTGCCGGGACGCACGGCCGCGCGCACCGCACCCGCCGCGGCCCTGGCCGACGCCGAGTGACGTCCCTGCGGTCCTTCCCGCCGCTGCGGCGCAGCCTGCCGGGATCAGCTCGGCCGGGATGACGACGGGCCCCGCACCGGAGATCCTCGGTGCGGGGCCCATCGCGCGGGCGGCGAGGCCGGGAGGCTCAGTCCCGTCCGCCCGGCATCGGCGTGGAGCGCACCAGTCGGGTCAGCAGCACGAACAGCGCTACGGCGAGCAGCAGCGCGAGCGCTCCCTGCCAGTACAGCGCACCGCGCAGCAGGCTCGCCCCGATCAGCGCCTGGAACAGCTGCCAGGTGATCCCGAAGCCGAGCCCGAAGCGCCCCTTCGCCAGGATCGAGCGCGCTGCCACCCCGAGGCCCAGGGCGAACAGGAGCAGGAACGCTCCCAGCCCCAGCCCGAACCGTGCATTCAAGAACCCGCCGGAGACCCCGACGAAGCAGTAGGTGGCCGTAGCGGCGAGCAGGAGAGCCTCGGCGGCGAGCAGAGCGGCGACCACGGGGCGGCTGCGCAGGCTCGGATCCTCAGCATCATCGGGGCGCACGGAGGGACGGGCATCGGAGGGCATGGTGGAACTGTAGCGGCACGGGAGGCTCCCGACCGAGGCACCGCCTTCGCGCGGGTGAGAAGCACTTTCCCCGTCAGGACGCAACGCCTTCGTGCCCGGCATCACGACGCTGACGGGCCCGACCCGGCAGGTGTGGGAAGTGCCACCAGGCTTGGCCACGCAGGCCCTTGTCGCCGCCGCGACCGCCCCAGAGAATGGATGACGGCTCGCCTCGTCGGCGGACACCGCAGAGATCTCATGCTCTCGGTGCCGCGACATCGAGCCGGAGACCCGAGAACGCCCCCAGTGGGAGCGACCCTCGCCGCGTCGCGCCCCACGGGGCGAGGCGTGGCGTCCTGGAGAGAGAGAGTGACGATGGACTGGCGCCACCGTGCCGAGTGCCTCAACCATGATCCCGAGCTGTTCTTCCCGATCGGGAACACCGGACCGGCGATCACGCAGATCCAGGAGGCGAAAGCGGTGTGCCAGAAGTGCGACGTCATGACCGCGTGCCTCAAGTTCGCCCTCGAGAGCGGGCAGGATTCCGGAGTCTGGGGCGGCCTGTCCGAGGATGAGCGCCGCTCCCTCAAGCGCCGCAACGCGCGCGCCCGTCGCGCCGGCTGACTCTCTGCCTGCGGCGACGCGTGCTGCCCTCGCGCCGCCGCAGCCCCTCGTCGGGCCCCCGCACCGCGCGGAGGGGCTCAGAGCGTGAGCGGGTCCAGGTAGACCTCGACCACCGCTCGGGTCCCCCCGTCGTCGAGGCTCTCCCAGGTCAGAGTCCCGCCCAGCTGCCCCTGCACCAGAGTCAGCGCGATATTGGTGCCCAGCCCGGTCGGCTTGGCCGCCCCCATCCCCCTGCCATCATCCTCGATGGAGATGACCAGGTGCGAGCCGGTGCGCTCGCTGTGGATCGTGAGCGTGCCACCGGTCTCGGAGAGTCCGTGCTCGACGGCATTGGTGGCCAATTCGGTGACGACCAGCGCCAGTGGTGTCGCCTCCTCCGCGCGGATCGAGCCGACCCGGCCGATCTTCTGGGTGCGCACCTCGACCTGAGCGTCGGCCAGACGCGGGGTGCCCGCTCGGTGGACCGTCGCGCTCGCAGCATCGACCGCCAGCCGCAGACACCGGTCGATGACCTCGTCGAAGTGCACCGCCTCCTGGGAGCCCTGCAGCAGCGACTCGTGGACCAGCGCGATCGTCGAAACCCGGCGCATCGCCTCAGCCAGCGCCTCGCGCGCCTCGTCGCTCTTCATCCGCCGCGACTGCATGCGCAACAGCGCCGCCACCGTCTGCAGATTGTTCTTGACCCGGTGGTGGACCTCCCGAATCGTGGCGTCCTTGGTGATGAGCTCCCGCTCCCGACGACGCAGCTCGGTCACGTCACGCACCAGGATCACCGCACCGGTGCGCGCTTCCTGATCCGTCAGCGGGACCGCGCGCAGCGACAGCGTGCCGCCGCGGGCCTGCATATCCGAGCGCCAGGCCGCCCTGCCCATCAGCACCAGGGGAAGGGACTCATCGACCGGACTGCGCGACTGCAGCACCTCGGTGGAGAGCTCGGCGAGGGTGATCCCCTCCATGTCCCCCTCGATGCCGAAGCGGTGAAAGGCCGAGATCGCATTCGGAGAGATCCACCGCACCACTCCGGCGTCATCGAGCTCGACCACACCGTCCCCGACCCGCGGCGCGCCGCGACGGGGCGGGATCGGAGCACCCTCGATGGGGAACGCCCCGGCTTCGAGCATCCGCAGCAGACGGTGACCGAGACGACGCTTCTGGCACTCGCTGTGGGAGGCCCGGCTGTCGTCATCCGGATTCTCCGCCGCCAGCACGGCGAGCGTGCGGCCGCTCTTGCGCACAGGGACCAGAAGACCGGTCGCAGTGCGTCCCTCGCGCTCGATGGCGGCGGGCCGGTGATGAGGTTCGCCCCCGGCCAGCAGCCGCGTGATCTCCGTGCCCTCCTCGCCATCATCGCTCAGGCTGCCCACCGGATCCTCGTAGTAGACGGTGGAGCCGGTGGCGGGACGACAGTGCGCCACGGCCAGGGCGCCCTCCTCCTCCTGGATCCACAGCACGAGATCGGCACGCAGAAGATCGGAGAGCAGGTTCCAGTCACCGATCAGGTGCTGCAACCAGTCGGCGTCCTTCTCGGAGAGACCACGGTTGTCGGCGAGGAACTTGGACAGGCTCGGCATGCAGACAGGATAGTTGCCGTGACCGACTGCTCGGAGACTGTCCCACCGGTGGACGCGTCAGCGGGCTCCTCTGCCCTAGGCTGAGCGCGAACAGTTCCGAGGAAGGACCAGGATGAAGCTTCGAGAGACGTTGACCCTCCCGCTGTCAGCTGCTGGAGCGGCGGCGATGTACGCGGATCCGGAATACACCGCGATCCGCCGTTCGACCCTCGGGGCCACCCGTGCGGAGTCGTCCCTGGACGGGGATCCTGCCGGGGCCTTCACAGTCCGCACCGAGCTGTCCATGCCCACGGATCGGGTGCCGGACATGGTGCGACCCTTCGTCGGCTCGTCGGTGACGATCCACGAGAAGCAGATCTGGTCCGCTCCTGATGCCGATGGAGGCCGTCGGGGCACGACGACGCTCGAGGTCGCCGGGACCCCCGCCGGACTCACCGGTACGCTGCGCCTGGTTCCTGGCGGGAGCGCCAGCAGCAGCGTCGAGGTCGAGGGTGACCTGGTCGCGAAGATCCCCCTGCTGGGACCGCGGCTGGAGAAGGCGGCCGTGCCCTACGTCTCCACGGTGCTGCGGGCCGAGGAGCGCTCCGCGCGGACGTATGTGGACTCCCACGCCGGCTGAGTCGCGCCCCGGCTCCGAGAGGAGCCGGTCGGCAAGAGGCCTCAGCGGCCCGGGAGCTCCGTCTCAGGCGATCGGTGCCGCCCCCAGGAATGCGAGCGCATCTCGTCCTTCGCCGGCGTCGAACCACAGCAGCGCCGGGTCCGTGTCATCGACGTCTGCCGCCGCCGCGCTCTGTTCGGTGACGTGGAAGCTGGCGATCTTCGCGGAGCGGCGCTCTCGCACTCGGATGCCGAAGGCGCCCCCGTCCTCGGTCGCCGCGGCGACCAGGCCGTCGGGAATGTCCGCGGCGATCACGAGCACCCTCTCGGAGCTCCCGGCCGCGGTGAACGCGATGTGCACCGCGTCCTGCAGCGCCTCGTATTCCAGATCCTCCTCGTCCTGCTCAGGACGATCCGTCCTCGCCTCGGCCGTGACCGCCCAGGCCGCCCGGCCCGCGTCGAGGTCGATGACCTTCCGCCCGTCCTGGAGCGACGGCCGGTCCGGTGCGAGCAGCGGCAGATAGATCCTCATGGGGTCATCCTCTCACCGGCTCTGCCGCGCGCGCTCTTCGAGCCCGGGCATCGAGGCGGCGGGATCCTCGCCCTGGAGGGCAGGGGATGCAGCGAGGTCCCTCAGCCCCCGGCGCAGTGCGGAACGGGGCGCGGACTCGGCCAGCAGCGCGCCATCCCACGCCGCGGCACGGCAGGAGCCGGGATCATCCGGGAGCAGGTGCAGGGAGGTCAGTGACATCCGGGAGGTGATCAGCTCCCGCAGGCGATCCCCCGGCACCGGGGCACCCACCCGGTTGACGATGACATGAAGGTCGGTGACACCGAGCTCCTCCAACCGGGCCTGGTCGCGCAACAGCCGCGTGATGCTCACCGGATCCGCTGCGACCACGGCGATCACCGCATCCGCGGCTTCGAGCGCGCTGATGGCCGCAGCGTTCCGCTGCGGTGCGGCGGTGTCGTAGCTGAGCTCCTCGTCCTCCTCGAGCACGGAGGCGACGTCGACGATCACCAGGTCCCCGCGACCTGCCAGCGCTCCCCACACCCCGTCGAGCGTGGTGCGCCGCAGTTCCGCCCAGCGCCCGGGAACGCCGATCCCGCTGAGCAGCCGAAGCCGCGGCTGGACCTGCGGCAGCAGAGACTCCATGGTCTCCTCGTCCAGGGTGTCGCGGTCATGGGCCCGGGCGGCCGCGACCAGTCCCGGGGCCTCGTCCAGCACTCCCAGCATCTGGCTCTGGGCGGGGCCGTAGGTATCCGCGTCCACCAGGATCGTCTCCCGGCCGGCTGCCGCAGCCTCGGCCGCGAGGTTCACCGCGATCGTCGAACGTCCCGGCGCTCCCGCCGGGCCCCAGACCGCGACCAGGCGGCCTCCGGCCCCGGGCTCTGCGACCTGCGCCTCCTGGACCCAGGCCTCGGTGTCCGCCTGTTCTCCGAGGACGGCCGCCTCGATCGCAGTGAGGATCTCCTCGACAGGCGCCCCGGCAGGCACCACGTGGCGCAGGCCGAGCGCGGTGCCCTCCGGCGCGTCCGTCGGCCGCATCCCCACCACCGCCGCATCGCGGAGCAGCGCCGAGAGCACGTCGCGGCCCAACCCCCGGACGGTGACATCGATGAGGACCACGTCTCCGATGCCGGCGGCAGTGACCGCGAGCGTCTCGGCGAGATCCGCGCAGCGGCGCACCACCCTCGCAGCGGGGTGGCGATCCGTCGCGAGGTCGTGCACGATGCGCACCTCGTCACCGCCAGAGGCGCACAGGACGATGTCGATCACGGCGCGATCCCGTGGGCCCCGGGGACCCCGATGACGTCCAGGCGCTCCTCCTGAGAGAGCACCTCGAGCACCTCGTCGAGCTTGTCGCTGGGCACCAGCAGCTCGACCGACATCTCCCGCATCCCGAGCGAGCTGCCTTCATCGATGCGGCGCACCACCGCGTCCGGCACCAGCAGCCGCGCCTGCGCCTCCGCCCCCTTCTCCGCGGCCGGGGCGGTATGCCAGAGCTCGACCGTCGCCCCCGGCACGACGGACTCGGCCACTGCCGCACCGACCGGGATCACCACGGGGCGCAGCGGCACCTCCGCGGACTGGCCGACGGCGGATATCGGCACCAGCTCACCAGCCCGGATGGTGCGCAGGGCCACGGCCCCCTCCGGGATCGCCTCAACGGTGCCGATATAGCGGTCCGTCTGCTCCCCCAGGCGCAGATCGACCGCCACCAGATCATCGACGGTGATCGGATCGCCCGGCACGATCGCCGAGCGGGCGACGAGCACGGAGGTGGTCTCGGACAGTCGCGAGACCAGCACGGACCCCATCAGCACGCTCGCCACGACGAGGACGATCCCGACGATCAGCCGCGGGTCCTTCCAACGCGGCTTGCGCAGTCTCATCATCGCTGCGGTGGCCCCCACAGTCGGCTCCTCCCCGTCGCCTCGGCCGATACGGCCCGGATCTGACGGGAGGCTACGTCAGCTCCGGCTCCGATGGGGGCGAAGCGCGACATTGTGGAGAACTTCGGCCCCGGGGCAGAGCCGGTGAGGGCCATGCCGTCGTCCACAGCCGTGACGCCGATGCGGGTGGGGATGAGAGACTGGCCGCATCCATGCCACGGGTCTGAACGAATGGAAGGACCGTCGATGCCCCCACGTTTCGTGCCGCTCAGCGACGTCGCGGAGATGCTCTCCATCTCTGCTTCCCAGGCGTATGCCCTGGTGCGGTCCGGTGAACTGCGGGCGATCAAGGTCGGCGGCCGCGGCCAGTGGCGGGTGGAGACCTCGGAGATCGAGTCGTACATCCAGCGCAGCTACAAGGCCACGGCGAACTACCTCGAGCAGGAGCGCCATCAGGAGCGGACGAAGGCCGACGGCGGCGCCTGAAGCCCGCCACCTCGTGAGCGGCCGCGGCGCATCGACCTTCCAGCGGTTCAGCGCAGCTGCACGGCCTGGAGCGCAGAGAATGCCACGGTGATCCGTGCGGAGCCCGGCACCGTGGTCGATTCCCCCGTCGGCAACGAGCTGATGTCCAGCGCGTCGGCGCCGACCGCGGCGATCCGACCGATCACGGAGCCGCCGGAGGCCTCCAGGCGCACCACGGCGCGGTCCCGGGCGATCTCCCGCAGGACCGAGCCGAGCCCCAACGGTGAGCGCAGTGAATCCTCGACGAGCCGTGCCCGGGAGGGCAGACCCTCCACCATGGCGATCGCTGCCAGAGGGATCACCGCACTGCGAGCGCCGCTGCGCGCCGCGAGCGCGACCCACTCCGCCCCCACCTCGCGCACCACGCCGCTGACCCGGAATCCGGCGGCGAGATGCAGCGTCAGCCCAAGCCCCTGTGCGCCGCGCAGCCGATCGGCGATGGTCAGCTGAGCCTGCTCAGCACGGGTGAGGTCCTCAGAGACCGCCCGCACCTCCTCCTGCTGGTGATGGGCGAACTGGCCCTCGAGGTCCTCGAAGATCCGCTCGAATCGCATGCCTCCACTGTAGATGTCCGGCGGCTGCGAGAGCTCGGCGGCGATGCCTCCTCCTCATAGCCGCCTCGTCCACACGACGCAGGACTCCCATTGCGAAGCTCGTCACATACGACTAGTTTGCATGGACAGACAGTGAACACCATCAAACTCGATCAAACTGCCTCAATGCGCGCGGTGATGTTGCTGTGCGGTCGGGGCACGACCCAGGGGGACCCATGCCCGACATCACTTCGACACCGGCCGCGCCCCGGCCGGGAGCGAGCCTGCTGGGTGCGGTGGTCGCCGGCGCCTGCGCATTCGCCATGGGGGCATCGTTCGGATCGCTCCGTGAGCTGTCGCCGACGTCCCACGGGTCCGAGGCCCTGATCATCTGGGTGCTGCTCGGCGTGGCCGGGATCGGCACGATGCTCTGCCTCTACCTCGCCCTCATCTGGTGCCTGGCGACGACGATCATGCTGGCCGGACCGGCCAGCCGCACCGGCGCTGCCCTGCTGGGCCTGCTGCGTGTCCTCGCCCCCCGGCTCGCGCGGCGGCTCGCCAGCGGGGCGGCGGTCGCCACCGCCGCCACGGCCCTGACACTCGCCCCCGGGCTGGCCTCCCAGCATCCCGACCTGACCGGTGCGGACGCCGACCCGATTCCCGCCTCCCAACCGGCGGAGCTGTTCTCGACCGAGCTGCCGCCGACCGACCCCGCCCCGGAAGCCGCCGCTCCGGCCAGCGACGATCAGCAAGTGACGGGCCCAGACCCCGGCGCTCCCCTGCCCCCGCTCGGCTGGGGCGGCAGCACTGGCCCGAGCACGACCGGCGCCGCCGCCGAGGCCGCTGTCGCGGGGAAGCCCGCCGCAGACCCGGGCCCGAACAATTCGGGATCTGATCTGGTGCGCACCGTCATCGTCCATCAGGGCGACAGCCTGTGGAGCATCGCGGACGGGCTGCTGGGGCCCGGAGACTCGGACCCCGCGGAGATCGCCGCCACCTGGCCGCTGCTCCACGACACCAACCGAGACGTGATCGGCGATGACCCCGATCAGCTCCTCCCCGGGCAGGAGCTCACCGTCCCCACCGCTCTGACCACCGAGGACATGTCATGACCACCACCGATCAGCGTCCCGCGCACTTAGGCCCCCGCAGCGTCGCCGTCACCCCTGACGATCCACGCACGGTCGAGCCGCTGGTGGCACCGGTCGCCCGGCGCGCCGTGGAGATCATCCGTGACATGCGCCCCGAGAACTCCCTGGCGCGCCTGGTCACCCCGGAGGTCGGGCAGCACCTCGCGCGTCGCGCCGCGCTGACCCGTCGTCTGCGTGCCACCACCGGCTATGCGCCGCCGCGTCAGCTGTCGGTGACCGGTGTGCGCCTGTGCGTGGTCAACGACCACACGGTCGAGGCCAGCTGTGTGCTGCGCGAGCCGGATCGCGCCCGGTTCCTCGCCATGCGCTGGGAGCTCCGGCACACGGGCTGGCGGGTCACGGTGCTGGAGATCGGCTGACTCAGCGTCCTCGACGCTTATTCCGGCGCTGAGCCCGGTTCTGGCCAGCGCCCTGGGGTGCCCCTTCGGGCTTGTCCTGCACCTTGTCCTGCGCCGCGCCAGCAGCGGTCCCGCCCGGCTGAAGGCGGGCACGCTGACGGCGCTGGGCGCGAGACAGCGTCGCGGCATCCTGGACCCCGCTGCCGTCAGCGGAGGAGTATCTCAGCTGCTGCCCGGCGGGACCATCGTCCAGCCCCTTGGCTCGCAGCCGCACCGAGTTCTCCTCAGCGAGCTGATCGGCGTCCGCTTCTTCCGCAGCCTCCGTCGAGACCGCGCTCTCTTCGGCAACCGTGGTGTCGTCCTGCACGTCGGCGCTGCCCTTCGCGTCGGTGTCACCGCTCGCCTCGACGTCGCCCTCTGCTGCCGTGTCGGCCTTCGCAGCGCCGCCGGCGGAGTCCTTCGTCGAGGAGGCCGCAGCGGCAGCCGCGCTCGCGCCGAGCGCAGACCTGTTCGTGCTGCGCAGCAGATCGCTGACGGCCTTCGGCACCACGGGTTCGGCCTTCTCGACCTGGACCTCGAGGTGATAGACGTAGCCGACCACGTCCTCCTTCACCCCGGCCATCATGTCGTTGAACATGAGGTGGCCCTCGCGCTCGTACTCGATGAGCGGATCGCGCTGAGCCATCGCCCGCAGTCCGATGCCCTCCTTGAGATAGTCCATCTCGTAGAGGTGCTCGCGCCAGCGGCGATCCAGGACCGACAGCAGCACGCGGCGCTGCAGCTGCCGCAGCCCCTCCTCGCCGATCTCCGCGCGACGCTTCTCGTAGGCGACGCGTGCGTCGGCCAGGATCTCCTCCTTGAGGACACCTGCCTCGAGGTTCTCCTTGCCGCCCACCTCTTCGATGAGCTCCTCAGCGGTCAGCGAGACCGGGTACGCCGGGCGCAGGGCACCCCAGAGCTCGTCGAGATCCACGTCCTCGGCGGGCTTGCCACGGGTGTGCGCATCGACGGTGCCGCCGATGACCTCGTCGATGAAGCGCTCGATATGTTCGTCGAGCTCCTCGCCCTCGAGGATCCGGGACCGCTCCTCGTAGAACTTCTTGCGCTGTTTGGTCAGCACATCGTCGTACTTCAGCACGTTCTTGCGGATCTCAGCGTTGCGGGACTCGATGGAGTTCTGCGCCCGCTGGATCGCGCCGGTGACCATGCGGCCGGTGAGCGGGATCGATTCCTCCACCCCGCCCCGGGCCAGCAGCGACTCCGCCGCCCCGGAGTTGAACAGACGCATCAGGTCGTCCTGGAGCGAGAGGTAGAAGCGGGACTCCCCCGGGTCGCCCTGGCGGCCGGAGCGGCCGCGCAGCTGGTTGTCGATGCGACGGGACTCGTGCCGCTCGGTGCCCAGCACGTACAGGCCACCGACCTCGACCACCTCGTCGTGCTGCTCGGCCACGGCCTCCTTGGCCCGCTCGAGCTCCTGGTCCCAGGCGGCCTCATACGCCTCCTGGTCCTCCTCGGCGTCAAGGCCCCGCTTCTCGAGCTCGGCATGGGCCATGAACTCGACGTTGCCGCCGAGCATGATGTCCGTACCGCGCCCAGCCATGTTGGTGGCGACCGTGACGGCGCCCTTGGCCCCGGCCATCGCCACGATCGCCGCTTCACCGGCGTGGTTCTTGGCGTTGAGCACCTCGTGCTCCACGCCCTGGGCGGTCAGCAGCTTGCCCAGATACTCGGACTTCTCGACGCTGGTGGTGCCCACCAGCACGGGCTGTCCCACCTCATGCCGCTCGACGATGTCCTCGACGACCGCGTCGAACTTCGCCTTCTCGGTGCGGTAGATCCGATCAGGCTGGTCCTCACGCTGCATCGGCCGGTGCGTGGGGATCGGCACCACCCCGAGGGAGTAGGTGTTCATGAACTCGGCGGCCTCGGTCTCGGCGGTGCCGGTCATGCCGGAGAGCTTCTCGTAGAGCTTGAAGTAGTTCTGGAGGGTGATCGTGGCGAGGGTCTGGTTCTCCGCCTTGATCTTCACCCCCTCCTTGGCCTCGATCGCCTGGTGCATGCCCTCGTTGTAGCGGCGCCCGGCCAGGATGCGGCCGGTGTGCTCGTCGACGATCATCACCTCACCGTTGAGGACCACGTAGTCCTTGTCGCGCTTGAACAGCTCCTTCGCCTTGATGGCGTTGTTGAGGAAGCCGATCAGCGGCGTGTTCAGCGACTCGTAGAGGTTCTCGATGCCCAGGTGGTCCTCGACCTTGTCGATACCGGCCTCGAGCACGCCGACGGTGCGCTTCTTCTCGTCGACCTCGTAGTCGCGGTCCTTGCGCAGCAGCCCCACGACCTTCGCGAACTCGCTGAACCACTTGTTGGCGTCCCCGGACCCGGGCCCGGAGATGATCAGCGGAGTGCGGGCCTCGTCGATGAGGATCGAGTCGACCTCGTCGACGATCGCGAAGAAGTGACCGCGCTGGACCCGGTCCTCGGGCTTCAACGACATGTTGTCGCGCAGGTAGTCGAAGCCGAACTCGTTGTTCGTGCCGTAGGTGATATCCGCGGCGTACTGCTGCCGGCGCTCCTCCGGGGTCATCCCCGACTTGATGACAGCCGTGGTCAGGCCCAGGAATCGGAAGACCCGACCCATCAGGTCGCTCTGGTAGCCGGCGAGATAGTCGTTCACGGTGATGATGTGCACGCCCTTGCCCGCCAGTGCGTTGAGGTACGCCGGCAGCGTCGCGACCAGGGTCTTGCCCTCACCGGTCTTCATCTCGGCGATGCGTCCGCGATGCAGTGCGGTACCGCCCATCACCTGCACGTCGTAGGGGCGCTGGCCCAGGGTGCGCTGAGCTGCCTCGCGCACTGCGGCGAAGGCCTCGACCAGGATGTCGTCGAGGGTCTCGCCGTCCTCGAGCCGCTTCTTGAAGTGGTCCGTCTCGGCGCGGAGCTCCTCGTCGGTGAGCTCCGTGAAGACGTCCTCCGCCTCTCCCACTCGCTGGGCGATGGCTTCGAGCCTGCGCAGTTCCCGGCCTTCGCCGGCGCGCAGGATCTTGTCGAAGAGGTTGACCACTCGTGCTCCCGTAGATCGCGTGTCCGCCCTCGAGGGCGGCTGGTGCCTGACCCATCGTAAGCGTCGCCGTCCCCGTTGGTGACCACCGGCGCGCATCATCACCCCGCGTGCGCTCATCGCAGGGCGATCCACTGCTCGGCGCACACCGCCGCCTCGGCCGGTGGTCCCTGCGGGGCCGGCACGACAAGGGGCGGGAGAAGGCTGCTGCGCTCCTCCCGCCCCGGGTCCGGGCAGTGAGATCAGGCGGTCAGATCGGACTCGAGCTCGATGACCCCGTAGTTCCAGCCCTTGCGGCGGTAGACCACCCTCGGGTTGCCGGACTCGGCGTCGACGAAGAGGAAGAAGTCGTGACCCACGAGCTCCATCCGGTTGAGCGCGTCGTCGATGCTCATCGGCTTGGCGGGGTGGGACTTCTTCCGGATGACGACGGGGGTGCCGGCATCCGCCAGATCGATCTCGTTGCCGTCGGCGGCCTCCCCCGGCTCGTCCACGGCCTCCGGCGGCGCCTCCTGGAGCGCGGCGGGCAGATCCTGATCGGCAGGCATCGTGCGCAGACTCGCGCCCGCACCCGGGTGAGAGCGGTCGCGTCCCCGACGGTGATCCTTGCGACGGTCACGGGCGCGCCGGAGTCGTTCGAGGAGTTTGCCATAGGCGATGTCCAGCGCCCCGTAGAGATCGTCCGCTCGCGCCTCGGAGCGGATCACAGAGCCGTTCTCGTGCACGGTGAGCTCCACCCGGTCGCTGAGCTCAGCCTGCCTGGGATTCTTCTCCTGTGAGATCTCGACATCCACGCGGAGGGCCGCGGGGGCGAGCTGGGTGACCTTGTCGAGCTTGTCGGTGAGATGACGACGGAATCGATCCGGGACGTCCATGTGGCGTCCGACGACATTGATCTCCATGAGTGGGTTCTCCTCCTATCAGGATGCGGCCGGTCTGAGCCCGGCCGCGATGGCTCTTCGGCTGGGTGTCGCACCTCCTGTGGAAGGGGGTCCCGCCCTGATGTGGCGAGTGGCACAAGCATGCCACGATTCTCTGGAAGTTTTCTGCCCATCCGTCCTCCGACCCCCTCGGTCCGGACCTCACGCCCCGCTGTCGAGGTCCGTCCCCGGTGACGGCATCCGTGCCGCGGCGACGACCACCGCACCGAGAACCTCCATGCCCGCCTCGGACAGCGCCGCGTGCATCCCGCGCAGGGTCGACCCTGTGGTGACGACATCGTCGACGATGATCACCGGCTGCGCCCGGCGACCGGCGGCGCGCGCACGACGTCCCCGCAGCTGTATGCGCCGGTTGCGTCGCTGCCGGGCTCCCTGCCCGTCCTGGGCCGTGGTGGGCCGAGCACTCACCAGCAGGGCGCGCCCGGCATCGTTGCGCTCGATCGCACGCACCAGCTCTGCGGTGTGGTCCTCACCGCGGCGCAGCCGCGCGCTGCGTCGGGACGGCACGGGGACCAGGCCTGGCGCAGCGACCCCCGCGGCGGCGGAGAGCTGGGTGACGGCGGGAGCCAGCGCCGGCGCGATCCGCGGCCCGAGGTGCAGCATCCCGCCGTTCTTCCATGCCAGCACCAGGCGCTGCAGATCCCCGGCGTACTCTCCCAGCGCCAGCACCGGCAGCAGCGGGGTGTGATCCACCCCGGCCGGCAGGCTGAGCTCGCCGCGCCGCTCCTGACGGACACGAGCAGCGGTGAGCACCTGCAGGGCGTCGCAGCTGCTCTCGACGCGGCGGGGCTCCGCATCCAGCAGCGATGCGCAGCGTCGGCACAGCCACGTGCCCTCTTCGCCGCAGGGGCACTGCCGTGGGGCGAGGAGCGCGCAGGTCTGGGCGATCACCTCGCGCAGCGGCGAACTCGGTCCCTCATCCTGTGCCATCCCCGGATCTCAGCACGTCCGGGCCGATCGCCGAGCGGATCCGGGATCTCGGTGGATCGCCCGCTGGTGGGGAGGATCGGTCCCCGTCAGTAGAACGAGGGGTCGTGGCCCTTCTGCTCGACGGCGGTCCAGCCCTCCCCGTCGCTGCGCAGCAGCTGGTCGTCGACGGTGCCGGCCCACACCGCATCAGCTACCACGGACCCGGCGATGCGGTCGGTGCCGGGGGCGAGAGCGGGCAACGACTCCTGCCCGCTGGAGAAGTCGAGGATCTGCGCCCTCCGCTCCGCTGCTGTGGGCTCCGTGCCGAGCATCAGCAGGGCCAGCTCGTCGTACCAGACGACCTCGGTGACGTCGTCGAGGAAGGTGCGCAGAGGTCGCGGATCGGTGAGCGAGGCGGGAACCCCCTCGGCGTCCCGCACCACCGCGCACAGGTCGACGCGGGACCCGGCGGTGTCGGAGGAGAGCACGATCATCCGGGTCGCGTCGGCCGCGATGTCCAGCGCCCGGATCGTGCGACCGGTCAGCCAGGGCGCGTCGACCTTCGCGTCGAGGTCAGGTCCTCGGCCGGACAGGGCGAGCAGCGCCCCGGGGTTCGAGCGGGTGGAGGTCCACACGTATCCGGCATCGTCCACCCGCGGCGAGACGAAGGAGCCGCCGGTGGCTGCCTCCCGCAGCGGCAGCGAGTCGTCGACGGTGGCGATCAGGACGCTGGACCCCTCCGGGTCCAGGGCAGCGGCGAGCACTCCGTCCTGGGCGATCACCGGGGAGGCCACCTCGATCTCGGCGAAGGCCGGCACCACCTGCACGGCCGGCACCGAGCTGCCGATGTCGGCCAAGGAGATGACGCCGGTGGGCCCCGCGGCGATCGGCCGGTGTCCCGGCAGAGCCCGCTCGACCCGTTCCTGCTCGTCGAGGACCACATCCTGACCATCCAGCACCAGGTGCACCCCGGTCAGCGAGCGCAGGGAGCGCAGCGAGGCCTCGAGCTGGGACAGGGCGAGCGTCCTGGGCCCGGCGGCCAGGCTCGCGATCGCGGTCGGCACGGTGATCTGTGCGGTGCCGTCCACCCCCGTGGTGGTGGCCGCCTCGGAGACACCCGAGGTGCGGGGCACCTGGTTCGTGACTGCCCCCTCGAGGAAGCCGGATGGTCCGGCCACCAGGGCCTCGAGCACGGCGGAGGCACCGCGACGGAGGGGGAACCAGCGGTGATCGGGCACCAGGTGCTGCTCGCGGGCGTCGAGGAAGTAGAGCCGGGCCGGGCTGTACAGCGTCTCGAAAGCCGCTTCGGACAGGAAGATGCCGTCGGGCACCTCGCTCAGTCGCCATTGCTCGTCGACCTGTTCGATCGAGACCTCGATCTCGCGGGACGAGGGGCCCGACAGCAGGCTGCGCACCCCGCGCTCATCGAGGAACGCGACGGCCTGGAGGACGATGGAGAGACGATCCTCCCCGGTCTCCGTGATCTTCAGCTCCTGGCTCCCGGAATAGATCGTGATCATCGCATCGGGGTCCCAGGCCGCGGTCGCCTCGGCGGTGAGGTAGTCGCGGGCCACGGCGAAGTCCTCCTCGGAACCGACACCCGCCTGCACGAAACCGGCGACGACCTCCTCGGCGGTCGCGTCGGCCGCCGGAGGCAGCGCCTGCACGTAGGGCGCTCCGGGCTGGGTCTGCCCGGTCAGCGTCCGGCTCGAGATGGGCGAATCGGTGGGGATGCGCGCGCAGGCAGCTCCCAGGCCGAGCACAGCGGCGGCTCCCGCCGCCCTCAGCACATCGCGTCGTGCGGGTCTCATCCCTCTCCTGCCTTCCCGTCGAGTCCGATGATCGGGTCCTCCGCGGTCTCGTCCAGGTCGGGGAGCACCTCCGGACCGATCCTGATCTCGCCGGTGGGGGTGGAGGAGACGGCGGCATCGGCCCCGGTCCGGTCGAAGGAGCGTTCCAGACGCAGCGGGGAGCGGGTCAGGACGGATCCCGGCCGGCGAGGGAGGGTCAGGCGGAACACCGCGCCCTCGCCCTCCTGGCCCCAGGCCTGCAGCCAGCCGTCGTGCAGCCGGGCATCCTCGGCGGAGATCGACAGGCCCAGCCCGGTACCTCCGATGGTCCTGGCCCGCGAGGGGTCCGCACGCCAGAAGCGGTCGAAGACGCGCTCCGCGTCCTCCGGGGAGATGCCGTGGCCGTGGTCCTGGACGACCACGGCCACGGAGTCGGCGTCGGCGGCGGTCTGGACGAGCACCGGATGCCCGGCACCGTGCTCGATCGCATTGGTGAGCAGATTGCGCAGGATCCGGTCGATGCGACGCGCATCCACCACCGCCGCGACATCATCCCCGGCCAGGTGGACATCCAACGGGCAGCCCCGGTCGCTCGCCAGCAGGCGGACATCCTCGAGGGATCGTTCCACGAGCGCGTCGATGTCCTCGCGGTGCGCCTCGAGCTCGGCCGCGCCCGCATCGAAGCGGGAGATCTCCAGCAGGTCCGCGAGGAGCACCTCGAAGCGCTGGACCTGGGCCGAGAGCAGCTCCGCAGTGCGTCGCAGCTCGCCGGGGAGATCCCCGCTGCGCGCCTCCAGCACGGACGACGCCATCCGGATGGTGGTCAGCGGGGTGCGCAGCTCGTGCGAGACGTCGGAGACGAAACGCTGCTGGACGTGCGAGAGCTCGGTGAGGTCGTCGACCTTCTGCTCCAGGCTGCGCGCCATATCGTTGAAGGACTCTCCCACCCGCGCCAGCTCATCGGCTCCCGCCACCTCGACACGGCTGGTGAGGTCACCGGCGGCCATCCGCTCAGCAGCATGCGCCGCCCTCTTCAACGGCGTGGTGACCATCCGCGCGACGACGATCGCGATGCCGACGATCAGGGCCAGCAGCACCGCCCCGCCACCCAGGATCACCCGCTGCACGAAGGCCAGGGTCTCCTGCTCCTCCTCCAGGGAGTAGACGAGGTAGAGGTCATAGGAGCCCGCGCCCGGCACGACCACCCGGGTGCCGACCAGCAGCGCCGGGTGGGTGCGGCCCGCGCCGTCCTGGCGGCCGATCGAGCGCCAGTACATGGAGTCGGGTTGGGCCGCGACGGCGGCCGTGAGCTCGTCGTCGATCTCTGCGAAGAGGCTGCCGTCCGAGGATGCCACCGGGAAGACGGTCCCTGCCGTCTCCACCGGGATCAGCACCGCCTCCCGTCGGTCCCCGCCGCCCTGGCCGCCCGCGGTCTGGACGAAGGCGCTGACCGCGTCCTGCTGCTGGGTGCTGGTCGCACCCGAGATCTGCGAGAGGGTCTCGGTGAGGTCGCTCCTGACCTCCAGGGTCTCCTCGAGCACGCGATCGCGACGCTGGTCGTAGAGCCCATCGGCGATCACCGAGGAGAGGTATGCGCCGACGGTGAGCAGGGCGACGATCGACAGCAGCGTCGTCACCAGCACCACCCGCAGGGCGAGCGGCCAGCTGCGCGGGTCGGCGCCGAGCACGGCGGGCACGCTCGTCGGGGGCTCGTCGTCGAGGGGTGTGCTCACCGGTGGCCCCTCGCTCCCGGGATCCGTCGGTCTCTCAGGATCCGCCCCCGGCGCGGTAGCCGACACCGCGCACGGTCACGACGATGCCGGGGTTCTCCGGGTCGTGCTCGATCTTCGAGCGCAGCCGCTGGACATGGACGTTGACCAGGCGGGTGTCGGCGCTGTGGCGGTAACCCCACACGTCGCGCAGCAGCACGTCTCGGGTGAACACCTGCCACGGCTTGCGGGCCAGCTGGGTCAGCAGGTCGAACTCGAGCGGGGTCAGCGAGATCAGCTCCTCGCCCCGTCGCACCTCGTGCCCGTCGACGTCGATGGTGAGGTCTCCGATGGTCAGCTGCTCGGTGGTGGGTTCCTCGACCCGCCGCACCCGTGCCTTGATCCGCGCCACCAGCTCCTCCGGCTCGAACGGCTTGGTGAGGTAGTCGTCGGCCCCGGCCTCGAGGCCCTCGACCACGTCGGCGGTGTCGGTGCGGGCTGTGAGCATGAGGATCGGCACGCCGGACTCGCGGCGCAGCCGACGGCACACCTCGATGCCGTCCATTCCGGGCAGCATGAGGTCCAGCAGGACCAGATCGGGCCGCAGGCGGGGGAAGGTCTCCAGTGCCGAGGCGCCGTCGGGCGAGGTGGCGACCTCGTAGCCCTTGCCGCGCAGAACGATGCCGACCATCTCGGCGATCGCCTGATCATCATCGACCACCAGGATCCGTGAAGGCGTCGTCATGGGGGTCATTGTGCCACCGCTGACGGCTCGGACCTGGGAGGTCCGTCCCGCAGGGGTGTCCGGAAGACGCAGGGTCTTCGACGTTCGTCGGATCAGCCCGGGTCCCCGGACTCCGTAGTGTCTCCTCAGGAGTTCCGTGCGCGCCCGTCCGGTTCCGGAGGGACCCCGCGGCGGCAGAGACGATCAGCAGGAGGACCGATGAGCACGTCGTGGACCGCCCCCGGCTCGACGGCCGGCGAGGACCCGCCCCCGTCCGCGGGGCCCGGCGGCGACCCCTTCGGGCAGTCGCCGGGGATCGACGCCCCCGATGGCGGACGGTACCCGGGCGGTCCTCGCCGCGAGCTGATGCAGTCCATGCCTCTGTTCCCGCTGCGCCCGCTGGGGCTGGGCGAGGTGCTCGGGGCGGCGGTACGGATCTATCGACTGCGGGCACGGTCCGTGCTGGGCGTCGCAGCTGCCGTCTACGGCATCGCCTTCGTCGTCCTCACCTTCGTGACCGGCGCCAGCATGGTCCCGATGCTCGGCGACATGCAGGCGGTGTTCGAGGACCCCGAGGCCGTCACCGGCACCCCCGGCTTCTCCACAGCCGCTGACGCAGTGCTGATGATCCTGTCCAGCGCGGTGACCATGATCGTCACATTGGTGGCCTCGTCACTGGTCACGGTGGCGCTGACGCAGGTCGCACTCGGCGAGGCCGTCGGCCGTCACATCTCCACGGCGCAGATGTGGGGGTCCATGCGCCGACGCGGCCTGCCGGCCGTCGCCGTGGGGCTGCTGATCGGCGTGCTGAGCCTGGTCGCCTTCCTGGTGCTGTGCGGGCTCGGGATGCTGCCGGTGATCCTGCTCCGGGAAGCGTCCTGGCTGACGGTCGTGCCACTGGTGCTCGGGGTCCTGCTCGGAGTGCTGGCCGTGTTCTGGATCTGGGCGCGCACGGTGCTCGCGATCCCGTCGCTGGTCCTGGAGGACGTCGGCGTGTTCGGGGCGATCCGCCGCAGCCTGGCCCTGACCCGCGGGCGCCGGTTGTGGAGGGTGCTCGGCACCGCGGTGCTGCTGTACCTGATCTACACCTTCGCGGTGCAGCTGATCGCCAGCGTGTTCGGGATCGTCGCCTTCATCGTCTATCTGGTCATCCTGCTCGCCTCTGCCCTCGAGGGGATCGTGCTGGGCATGATCGCGCTGACCGTCATCTCGATGGTCGGCAGCTACGTCGCGACGTTCCTGCTGGCACCCTTCCTCTCGGCCGGGTTCGTGGCGATCTACGCCGACAGCCGGATGCGCCATGAGGCCTGGGACGTCGAGCTGCTCCGCCGGGCGAGGGAGGCCTGGGACGGGGACGGTGTGCGATGACTCCCGCTGCGCCGCCGCCCCTGGACCCGGACGAGGCCCGTGCCCGCATCCTCGAGGAGCTCTCGAAGGCCGAGTACGACGATTCCCCCGGATTCATCCAGTGGCTGCTCGGCGCGCTCGAGCACTGGCTGACGGAGGTGCTGGACGGCATCGACGGCTCCTCCACCGCGCAGGCCGGCATCGCCGTGCTGCTCGTGCTCGTCCTGGCCGCGGCAACCTTCCTGGTGCTGCGACGCACCGGCCTGATCCGTCGCAGCCATGCCCTCTCGGTCACCGCCCGGCTCGATGCCGAACCCGTGGCCGGTGCGTCACAGCTGCGGCGGGAGGCGCGTGAGGCGATCGAGGCGGGCCGCACCGACGACGGCACCGTGCTGGCCCTGCGCGCTCTGGTGCGCGATCTCGAGGAGCGCACCCTGCTGGAGGTGACCGCTGGGATGACCGCGCACGAGGCCGCCCATCGCGCCGCGCACCCCTTCCCCGAGCTGCGGGGACGTCTGCTGCGCGGAGCCGACGCCTTCGACACGGCCGCATACTCGCATCGCCCCGCCACCGCCAAGCAGGCCGACGATCTGCTGCGCCTGGCCGAGTACATCGCTGAATCCGCCCCGGACCTCTCGGACACGGAGCCGGCGGAGGCGCACGCCAGCGGGGCCGGAGCAGACACATGAACAACGGCACCCTCGCGGCGGCTGCGAGCTCCCCGACCCGGCCGAGCCCGGGCCCGCGCACCCCGTCATCGGCCGGCTCCGCACCGGAGCGGCGGCATCCGCTGCTGATCACCCTCATCGTGCTCGCGATGATCGCGGCGCTCCTGGCCTCCGTCGCGCGCGGCTTCTACCGCGACGGCCCCCTCGAGCCCGATGCCCCCACCGGCCAGGGCTCGAAAGCGGTGGTGCAGGTGCTCGAGGACCGCGGGGTCGACGTCGACGTGGACCGCCACACCGCCGATGCGGCCGCCGCCCTGCGCGAGGGACGCACCGTCGTGATCACCGCCCCCGATGACCTCGACGCCGACCAGCTCACCGCCCTGGACGAGGCCCGCGAGGCCGGCGGTGCACGCCTGGTGCTCGTCCAGCCCGGTTTCGTGGCGCTGTCCTACCTCACGCCGCGGATCGTCCCTTCGGGGGTGCTGCGCACCGGCGGCCGGCTCGAGGCAGGGCCCGCCTGCGGGGACCTCGCACATCGGGCGGCTGTGCTCGAACTGCCCTCCGCGGAGGATGGGATCGCCGGCGCTGCCACCCTGTACCGCCCGCTCGACGGGGCATCGGGCTGCTTCGGCGCCGATGACGGCGTTCTCGTGGCCGAGCACGACGGGCTGATCGTGCTGGGCAGCGCGGACCTGCTGACGAACGACGGGATCGGGCACGGCGACAATGCCGCCCTGGCACTGAACCTGCTGGCCGCCGACGGCGAGCTCACCTGGTACGTCCCGTCCGCGAACGACCCGATGGGCACCGCCTCCCTCTCCCCGCTCGTATATCTGCCGGACTGGGCGGGACCGCTGCTGCTCTGGCTGGCACTGGTGGCCGTCATCGCACTGGTGGCCCTCGGCCGACGCTTCGGCCCGGTGGTCCTGGAGCCCCTGCCCGTCACGGTCCGTCCGCAGGAGCTGGTGCTGGGCCGTGCGCAGCTGCTCCAGCACGCCGGTGCCCGCGACGACGCCGCCCATGCGCTGCGCACCGCCGCCTGCACCCGTCTGGCCGACCGCCTCGGACTACGCCACGAATCCTCCCTGGACGGTCTGCTCGCGGCGCTCCAGCCGCATGTGGAGCGTTCTGAGGAGCAGCTGCGCGCCCTGCTCGGCCCCACGCCCGTCCCCCGCGACCAGGACCTCGTCCGCCTCGCCCAGGAACTCGACCGTCTCGAGAAGGAGATCGACTGATGACCGACACCACTGCGGGTGCCGTCCCGCCCTTCGAACCCACCGACGCCCCGGCCCCGGCCGAGCCCGACGTGGATCAGGACACCCGCGCTCAGCTCCAGCACCTGTCGGCGGAGATCCACAAGGGGGTGGTGGGCCAGGACGCGGCTGTGACCAGCCTCGTCGTCGCACTGCTGTGCCGCGGGCACGTGCTCCTCGAGGGGGTGCCGGGGGTGGCCAAGACGCTGCTGGTGCGCTCCCTCGCTGCGGCTCTGGATGTGCGCATGCGCAGGGTCCAGTTCACGCCGGACATGATGCCCGGTGACATCACCGGCTCCCTGATCTACGACAACACCACCAGCGATCTCGTCTTCCGCGAGGGTCCGGTGTTCACCAACCTGCTGCTGGCCGACGAGATCAACCGCACGCCCCGAAGACCCAGTCGGCGCTGCTGGAGGCGATGGAGGAGCGGCAGGTGACCGTCGACGGCGCGAGCCGGCCGCTGCCCGACCCGTTCCTGGTGATCGCTACCCAGAACCCGATCGAGTTCGACGGCACCTACACGCTGCCCGAGGCGCAGCTGGACCGGTTCCTGCTCAAGGCCGTGATGCCGCTGCCGCAGCGCGAGGTCGAGGTCGACGTGCTGCGCCGCCACGCGGGCGGCTTCGACACCACCGACCTGGCCGCTATGGGGCTGCGCGCCGTGGCGGACATCCCCTCCTTGCACCGTGCCCAGCGGGACGTCGCCCAGGTGGTGGCCGAGGACCCGGTGGTGCAGTACATCGTCGACGTGTGCCGGGCGACCCGGCGATCCCCGAGCCTCGCCCTCGGCGTCTCACCGCGCGGCGCGATCGCACTGCTGCGCACCTCCCGGGCCTGGGCCTACCTCACCGGGCGCGACTTCATCACCCCCGACGACGTCAAGACCATGGCCCCCTCCACGCTCTCCCACCGGGTGCGTCTGACCACCGAGGCGGAGCTCGAGGGCACCCAGGTCGAGGCCGTGCTCGCCGCGACCCTCGCCTCCGTGCCGGTCCCCCGCTGAGGCGACGCCGATGAGGATCTCGCTGACCCCCGCGCGGCCCTGGTCGCGCTGCTCGCGCTGCCCGTGATCGTGCTGTGGCCCCGGTGGTGGGTGCTGGGGATCCTGGCGGCGCTGTGGATGCTGGTGGTCCTCGCCGATGCACTGCTCGCCCCCGACCCGCGCCGACTCCGAGTGCGCCGGGAAGCACCGACCCAGGTGCGGCTGGGCAACACCGTCACCGGCCGTCTGCTGCTGACCAATCCCACCGCCCGTCCCGCCTCGCTCGAGGTGCGCGATGCCTGGAACCCGACCGCCGGGCTGGAGGCGCAGCGCTCCGCCCTACGGCTGCCCGCCCAGGAGAGGCGGGCGATCCCGCAGGCCTTCACCCCGACCCGCCGAGGCGAGCACTTCTCGCGGATCCTGCTGATCGCCTCGCGCGGTCCGCTCGGTCTCGCGCGCCGCACCGCACGCGCTGCCGCCCCGGGCCGGCTCCTGGCCCTGCACCCCTTCGGCTCCCGTCGCCATCTGCCCTCGCGCGTGCAGCGGTTGCGGGAGATCGAGGGGCTCTCCGCCATCCATCAGCGCGGCCAGGGCACCGAATTCGATTCCCTGCGCGACTTCGTCGACGGCGACGACGTGCGCTCGATCGACTGGCGCGCCACCGCTCGCCGCCGTAGCGTGGTGGTGCGCACCTGGCGGCCCGAACGGGACCGTCATGTGCTGATCGTGGTGGACACCTCCCGCAACTCGGCCGCGAGGCTGGGCGAGTCGACCCGGCTGGACACGGCCTTCGACACGGCGCTGCTGTTGACCGCCCTGGCCGGCCAGGCCGGGGACCGGGTCGATCTGATCTGCGCAGACCGCATTCCTCATCTCTCCGTCATCGGCTCGACCCGCACCACGGTGCTCCACGACATGGTCACCGCCACAGCGGCGGTGGATCCGGCCCTGGTGGAGACCGACTGGGAGCTCACCGCGAGCACGATCGCCGCACGCGCCCGCCGTGGCTCCCTGGTGGTGCTGATCACCCCGGCCGACGCCGCAGTGGTCCACGGCGGGCTGCTGCCGGTAGCGGCAAGGCTGGCCAGGGACCATCCGCTGGTGGTGACCTCGGTCGCGGACCCCGCGCTCGAGGAGCTCGCGGCCGGCCGCGGTGATCTGGAGTCCGTGTACCGGGCCGCGGCCGCCGAGCAGGCCCGTGCTGAACGAGCCGGGGTCTCCCGTGCGCTGACACGGGTCGGGGCCCATGTGGTCGATGCTCCGCCCGACCGCGCCCCGCAGGCCTTGGCCGACGCCTACCTCGCCCTCAAGGCCGCCGGGAAGCTCTGACCACGCCGCAGAGCTCTGCTACCGGCCCACGCCTGCCCCCGCCCTGCCACGTCCGGGTCATCACAGGATCAGGGACACCGGGCGAGGACCCGAAAGGTGTGCCAGTGCTTCGGCCCGCTGAAGGAGCGGCCATCGCGCTGCTCCTCGGTCAGCTCGATCACCTCGAAGCCCTCGAGCAGTCTCTCGACCTCTGCACGCGAGAGATAGGTGCCCTCGGTCGTCGCCCAGTCGTCGTGCACGCCGAAGAGGTCCACGGCCAGGACGGCCCCGGGCCGCAGCGCCTTCAC
Source organism: Brachybacterium avium (assembly GCF_002216795.1). Taxonomy (NCBI): domain Bacteria; kingdom Bacillati; phylum Actinomycetota; class Actinomycetes; order Micrococcales; family Dermabacteraceae; genus Brachybacterium; species Brachybacterium avium. The sequence goes on from NZ_CP022316.1 coordinate 588,852, forward strand.
CACAGCGCTCCACATCCCGTCGAAGGCATCCCTTCGCAGGAAGGGGAGGGCGGCGCAGGCCAGGACCAGATCGGCGCCGGGAAGGTGCTCGATCTCGGCGAGGTCGATGATCTGCGGGTGCACCGGCAGCTCGGCGGCGAGCATCTCCAGTGCGGGAACGACGCTCGGATCCACGTCATAGGCATGGACCTCGTATCCGTTCTCGACGAGGAAGCGGGCCTCGATGCCGAGCCCGCACCCCAGGTCGATCGCCGTGCGTCGCGTGTCCTCGCCGGCGGTGCTGCCGTTGTCCACCCCGCTCCGTCGACCTCGGTCCCTCACCACTGGGGATCGCTGCTGCGAATCCTGCTGCGGAAGTTCTCCAGGGCATGGTCCCGCAACAGCAGATCTCCGCTCAGCTGTGCCGCAGCAGCCACCTGCAGTGACAGGGTGCGGCGATGCGATGCGGCACGCTCGACCAGTTCGCTGCTCAGATCTGCGGCCAGTCGCTGCGCGCCGTAGACCGTCAGCAAGGGGGCCACGTCGATGGCCGGGTCCGCCCAGGCCGCGTGGTCGGTGTCGATCTGGGACACTTCGCCGTCGTCGGTCCACAGGATGTTGTGGAGGCCGAAGTCGCCGTGCACCGCAGAGTGCTCCACGAACATTTCGAGCTCGAGCACGGCATCGACACGCATCCTCGCAGCGTCGCGCATCTCGGGGTCGTGCGCGGTCATCTCAGCGACGAGCGAGGGCCACTGCTCGCCCCCGCACCAGCTGCGGACGGCGGGCAGGGACGTGGCCAGGTCCCGATGTGCACGGCTGACGTCGGCCCAGTGCTCGAGCAGCAGCAGGATGCCTGCCCGGTCCTCATCCCAGCTGCCCCACTCCCGCAGTACCCCGTCGACGTGGGACACGGCGGCCGCTGACCAGCGGTCCGTGTGCACCGGGTCCGCGACCGGGCGAGGGACCGGGAGATCGGCGGCGGCGAGCGCAGCGGCCGTGGCATGCTCACGCCGCGTCGCGACCTCATGCCCGTCACCGGTCCGGATCCGAAGCGCTGCGACGGGCGGGAGCAGCAGCACGTGGTGGAAAGCACCGTGGGTCTCCCGCAGGCCGTGCCACGGCAGATCCGGCCATCGCTCCCGCAGCGCGGGAAGGACATCCGGCGGCAGACCGGCGAGTGTGCTCGTCATGTCAGGAACTCCTCGGCCGCAACAGCTGAGCTGGGCCAGATCGGGGCGAGCCCGTCTCACCCGGCGGTCGCGACATGAGCGCCGACCAGCTCCTCGGAGAGGTCTCCGGTGACGCCGGCGCGATGGACCTGGCGGCCGCGCCCCAGCATGAACACCAAGAAGGCGAGCCAGGCCACGGCACCGATGCCGATCCGCACGGCCGGCGGCAGGGAGCTGGGGGTCACGAAGCCCTCGATGAAACCGGACACCAGCAGCACCGGGACCAGCCCGATCGCGACGGTGACCAGGGCTCGGGCCGCCTGGGACAGGGCCCACAGGCGGGGCAGCGGACCGGGCCGGACCCAGGCCCAGAAGGTGCGCAGCCCGGCGCCCGCCCCCACCAGCACGGCGGTGATCTCGAGCAGTCCGTGCGGGAGGATGAACACGAAGAAGGTCCCGAGACCGCCATGGGCGCCCATCACCCCGGCGGACAGGCCGACGTTCAGCCCGTTCTGGACCAGCATCACCAGCGGCCAGAACCCGGTGACGCCGAAGACCACCGCCTGCACCGCGATCCAGGCGTTGTTGGTCCACACGTTGGCGGCGAATCCTGAGGCCTCTCCGTCGAAGTAGTAGCTGACGAAGTCGCGCTGGACCAGCATGCGCTGCTCCGCCTCGGGGATCATCAGCTCCCGCGCGGTCGCGTCCAGGCCGAAGTACAGCCCGCTCGCCACGGCCGAGAGCAGGAAGATGCCGGCCGCCAGCGCCACCGGCCAGCGCGCCTCGTACAGCGCCGCGGGCAGGTCCTCCCAGAAGAAGGTGCGGGCGTGCTTCCACAGCGGCGTTCGAGCGCCGGTGATCCGCAGCCGGGCCTGGTGCACGAGCAGCGACAGCCGGGAGACCAGCGCCGGGTCCGGGTTCGTGGAGCGGACGGTGGACAGGTGGGTGGAGGTCTGCTGGTACAGGGAGAGCAGCTCGTCGATCCCGGCCGCGTCGAGGGTGCGGCTGCGGGTCAGTTCCCGCAGCCGCTCCCACTGCGGTCGGTGCACGGCGATGAAGGCGTCGGTGTCCACCTCCTCAGGGTAGGGTGCGCCGCCGCCCCGGGCCGCCGACGAAAGTCGGAGCCGGGAGGGCCGGAAGCCGACGGTCGACGCTCACGGAGGCGCGGCGGCGGTGTCAGGATGGGGCCATGGTAACCATCGGTGCGGTATCCGCGGCCTCCTCCCCCGGTGCTCGTGATGCGCTGATCACCGGGGATGCGGTGATGCTGGATCTGCGTCCGGCCTCCTTCGCCGTGCGCATGCTGTCCGCCGTGATCGACGGTGTCCTCCAGCTGGTGCTGCTGGTCGGGGGCACCATCGGGGTGGCCTGGGCCGCCGTCCGCGTGGAGCTCGACGATGGCTTCGTCGCCGCCGGGGTGCTCACCATGAGCGTGCTCGCCTATGTCGGCTATCCGGTGCTGTGCGAGCTGCTGCTGCGCGGCCGGTCGGTGGGTCGACTGGTGATGGGCACCCGGGTGGTGCGGGACGACGGCGGTCCGGTGCATGTGCGACAGAGCCTGATCCGTGCGGTGATGGCGATGTTCGAGATCTGGTCGACCTCCGGCGCCGTCGCACTGACCTGCGCCGTGATCGATCGCCGCTCCCGACGGGTCGGAGATCTGCTGGCCGGGACCATGGTGATCCAGGAGCGCATGCGCGACCTGGCTCCTCAGCGGGTCGAGGTACCGGTCTCGCTGCGCGACTGGGTGCTGGGCGCGGACGTCGGCCGCCTGCCGCTCACCCTGATGCAGGACATCCGCTCGTTCCTGCCCCGGGCCACGACCATCAACGCCGAGTCCCGGCGCCAGCTGTCCCGCGACCTGCTGCGTCGCACCCTGCCGCACGTCGCCCCGGCTCCCCCGCCGGGCACCGATCCCGAGGAGTTCCTCGCGGCGGTGATCTCCGAGCGGTCGCGGCGGGACGAGGTCCGTCTGCGCCACCGTCAGGAGCGGCAGCAGGAGCTGTCGGCCGAGGTCCGCGCGGTGCCGTTCACCGGCTGAGCCGGCGAGAGCTCAGTGGGAGGCCGGTGCCTGCTGACGACCGGCGATGAGCACCGGGATGCCATCCTCGACCGTGTGCACCCGGGCGCAGAGCATGCACTGCAGCGCCCGCTCGACGTCGCGCAGCTCGCCGCCGCAGTCCGGACAGCGCAGGATGGATCGCAGCCAGCCGGGCACGTCCGCTCCGCTGGCTCCTGCGGGCAGTGCACCGGCGCCCTCGGTCTCGGCCCCCATCTCCGCCTCGGCCTGCGAGAGCGTGAGGATCTCGTCGCGGATCCTGGCCATGGTCGCGGCCTGCTCCGCCTCGACGTTCAGGCGCAGCAGCGGCTCGGTGTGCGAGGAGCGCAGGGAGAACCACCAGCGGTCCTCGGCCGGGATGTCCTGATCCCAGTGCTGGACGGTGAGCCCGTCAAGATCATCGATCCTCACCCCGGGCCACGCGGCGACGTGCGCGCGCACCCGCTCACGGGCGCCCGCCGCATCGGTCACGGGGGAGTTGATCTCTCCACTGGCGGCATAGGGGGAATGAGCCGCGACCAGTGCGGATGCCGTTTCCTCGGTCTCGGCGAGCGCGGCCAGCACGTGCAGCGCCGCGAGCATGCCCGAATCGGCGAAGTAGAAGTCCCGGAAGTAGTAGTGGGCGGAGTGCTCGCCCCCGAACACGGCGTCGACCTCGGCCATGATCGTCTTGATCACGGAGTGGCCGACGGGTGTGCGCCGATGCTCCCCGCCGGCGTCCCGGACGGTCTCGGCCACGTGGCGGGAGGAGACCAGGTTCGCGACCACGACCGGGCGCTCCTGACCGGCCGCCCGGGCACGCGCGATCTCCCGCTGTGCGATCAGTGCGGTGATCGCGGAGGGAGACACCGCCGTCCCCTGCTCGTCCAGGACCACGCAGCGGTCGGCATCGCCGTCGAAGGCGAGCCCCAGATCGGCCCCCTCGCGGACCACCGCCGCCTGCAGATCGCGCAGGTTCTCCGGGCGCAGCGGATCCGCCGGGTGGTTCGGGAAGCTGCCGTCGAGAGCGAAGTGGAGGTCGATGAGCTCGACCTGCGGGAGCGTGCCGAGCACGGTGGGCGCGGTGTGCCCCGCCATACCGTTGCCCGCATCCACGACCACGCGCACTCTGCGCCCCTCGGGCAGCGGCACCAGCGCCTGCAGCGCGACGGCGTAGTCCTCCAGGGTGTCGATCTCCTCAGCACGGCCCTCGCCGCGCACGGGGATCTCGCCGGCATCGAGATAGGCCTCGGCGGCGCGGCGGATCTCCTCGAGACCGGAGTCGCGGCCGACCGGGCGCGCCCCGGGCAGGCACAGCTTGAAGCCGTTGTCCCCGCCCGGGTTATGAGAAGCGGTCACCATGATGCCGGCCGCCTGGTGCTGACCCGAGGCGCAGTAGAGCTGGTCCGTCGAGGACAGCCCTGCATCGGCCACGATCGCGCCGCGGCGCACCGCTCCATCGATGACGGCCCGGGACAGTTCCGGGGAGCTCAGTCGCATGTCGTGGGCGACGATCAGCGCCGGGGCGTCCAGCTGGTCGGCGAAGGCGGCGCCGAGCGCGCGAGCGATCTCGGCGGTGAGCGTCTGCCCTGCACGGCCGCGGATGTCGTTGGCCAGCACGATGCCGGACAGATCGCTGGCTCCCGTGCCGGGGAGGGGCAGCGAGGAGGGCTGCTCACTCATGGGGGCTCCTGACGACGTGGAGATGGCGGGCGGGGGTCTGCTCACGGGGTGCGGGATCGCGTGAGGATCGCGGCGACCGTGCAGGGGCCGTCGTCGGCTCCGCTGCCGGGGGCCGGGTCACGGCGTCGGCGAGCGCCACCAGGTCGTCGCTGGCCTCGGTGCCGCCGGCGACCCGCAGCAGCTCCCAGCCGCGCGGCGCGGTCATCCGGGAGGCATGCTCTCGACAGAGGTCGTAGGCGTGGGGCTCGCTGAGGCGCGACAACGGACCCAGGACCGCGGTGGAATCCTCGTACACGAAGGTCAGTGAGCTGACAGCGGGCCTGGAGCAGGCGGTCCGGGAGCATTCTCGAGCAGGCACGCCCCGCAGTCTACGCAGGCGGGACTGGGCCCGGCCGACGGCGCGCCCTGCGATCCCCGGTGGGGTCCGGTACGGATCACGGGATCAGGAGGGGCCGATAGAGTGCGCCCATGGACGTCCAGCCGCTGCGCCCCGGGGCGCCGGGCCCTCGCCAGGGTCCCCGTCGTCGCGACCGTCGGGGACGGGGCCGGCGCTGGGATCTGATCCCGCCTCACCTCCCCGGGTACCGCAGCCGTCGGGAGCGTTTCGACGATCTGGTGGCCGATGCCGGCGCCGCGCTCGCTGAACGGTTCCCCCGCCGCCTCGCGCACCTGCAGGTGCTGGTCGAGGAGGTGCCCTCGGCTGATCCTGCCCCCTGGGAGCAGCCGACCGTCCTGCTGGGGCGCGTGATCGCGGCCTCGCGGGAGCATCCTGCCCGGGTGATCGTCTATCGGCGGCCGCTGCAGACCCGCTGCGAGGACGAGAGCGAACAGGAGACGCTCGTGCGGCAGGTGCTGTCCGAGCAGATCGGTTCGCTGCTCGGCATCGCCCCCGAGGACGTGGATCCCGAGGCGTGGATGGGGTGAGGCGCCGGGCGGCGGGCTCCCGCGCCGGCTGCGGTCCCGGGGGTCAGTGCGACAGGCGCACCGTGACTGGATCCTGTCCGCTCCGCGCGGGCAGCACCGGGGTGGACGAGAGCAGCGTCGCCTCGGTGCCGTCGCCGCCCCGCTGGGTCCAGCCCGCATGCACGACGCCGGGCACCTCGGGCACGATGGTGATCCCGGCGGCGCGCTCGTCGCCGACCTGCAGCTGCGCGGAGGTCAGCGCGGCCGTGGCACCCGCGGCGACGTCGACGCTCACCGGCTCGCCCGCGGAGCCGTCGGAAGCCATCGGGATCACCGTGACCGCGGAATCGGCGGAACCGCTGAGCGTCAGCGTCCCGGCCTCGCCCTGCCCGGGCAGCGCGCTCATGGCGTGCGAGCCGATCGCCGGTGCCGGCGAGATCAGGGTGAAGTCGACCGGTGCACCGATGGTGTCCCCCGGCAGGTCCGCTCCGGTGAGCTGGCTGCGGGTGACGGCGGTGACCGGTGTCTCGGACCGGACGATCACCGCATAGGTGCCGTCCGGCAGGCCCTCCAGCGGGGTGCTCACGACGGTGCCGGCGGGCAGGTCGATCGACTCCACCGCCGCAGCTGGGACGGGCCCCTCCGGACCGACCACCTCGACGGAGGCGGTGGTGCCGCTGCCCTGGGAGTTGCCCAGCACCAGGGTGGGTGCGGAGCCGGCGACCTCCACCCCGGGCATCGTCAGCTCCGTCCCGGCGGCGGGCAGCGGGGCGAGGATCTCGGCACCGCCCGGGGTGAGTCCGTCGCGCTCGGTGCTCTGGACGTACATGGACAGCGGAGCACCGAGCACGGAGACGCCCACGCCCACCGCGTCCTGTCCGGGTGCCACCGACTCCAGCAGCACACGCTGCTCCTCCCCCGGAGCGACGACGACCTGGCTGCGTCCCTCCATCGCCGCGGGGCCGTCCTGCGTCCACAGCTGCACCGAGGCGGTGGCGGGCCGTTCGCTCGGGTTGCGCAGCACCAGCACGGCGCTGTCACCCCTTCCGGTGGAGACTCCCAGGAAAGAGGCGTCGGTGACGGGCTCGGCGCAGCGGGTCAGCGCCAGGGAGCGGTAGTCGCCGGAGCCGGTGAGGGTGCTCTGGACGGTGTCGGTCACCGGGCGGCCGCCTTCTGCGGTCGCGGAGATCACCTGCGGGCCGCCCTCCACGTCCGGCGTGTCCAGGACGGAGACTCCCAGGTCCTGCGAGGCGGGGTCGTCCGCGAGCACGGTGCCGTCGACGGTCTCCGCGGCGATCGAGGGCGCACGGACGGAGCCGTCCTCGTCCTGGAGGGTCTTCGAGGCGCTGACGCGACCGAACAGCAGCGAGGATGCCGGTTCGACGGACACCGTGCGCAGCGCGACGGAAGGGTCGGGCGGGGTGATGGCGAGTTCCGCATCCGGTCCTGCCTCGAGGATCCCCTCGGGCAGCTCCAACGGGCCGTGGCACCAGCGGGTGCTCGCCCCCGGCTGCGACTGCGCGGCGGCATGCTCGACGGGATGCGGTGCCGGTGACGGCGCGGTGGCCACGGCGCCGACGGCGAGGGCGAGCGGCACCAGCGCGGCGAGGGCGAGCAGCGGGCGCTGCGCCCCGCCACGGCGGGCAGCGGGCTGCGTGCGAGGGTCGAGGGGCTCCTCCGGGGCGGTCTGGTCAGCCATACATCTCCTCCACCGAGCGGGACCGGGCGCGCCACGGTATCGAGATGAGGGCGGTCAGCGCGATCGTGCCGTAGAGGAGCAGCTGCCACAGCAGCCGCAGGGGCTGCTGTCGGTGCACGTCCACCTCACCCTCGGCTCCCGCCGGCAGCTCGAACGCCTGCGCCCAGCCGTCCACCTCGACGGGGTCGAGCTCGACCCCGTCGAGCTGCGCCCGCCACTGCGTATCGAAGCGCTCGGCGAGGACCACGGTGCGTGCCGCCTCGTCAGCGGGGACCACGCCCGCTGCGTCGATGGCTCCGCTGTCCAGCGGCACCGGCACCTCGCCGCCGAGGATGACAGCTCGGGGAGCAGCATCGATCACGCGCCACATCCCGCCGCGGTCCCCCTCGGTGACCTTCTCGAGCTCGGTGGAGCTGTCGAGGGTGCCCATCAGCTCCGACTGCTGCTCCAGATCGCCGTGCACCACCACGTAGGCGACCGCGAGCTCGGAGAGGGCTGCGCGGTCCTCCTCCCCGCTCGGCCCGGCGGAGGAGAGCACCCCGGCCACCGCGTCCCGCAGCGCCGTGGACGCGGGATCACCGTCGACCGGCCCGTCCGCGAGGACGGTGTCCACATCGCGGGCCTCGCCGATCGCCGCGTGCTGGATCACCGAGTCGCCGCCGTGGACCACCAGGTGCGCCTCGACCGTCCCGTCCGGGAGCTGCTCGAGCACCAGCACCCGGGAACGGGCACCGGTGAGGCCCTGGTCCGCGGCGGCTGCGGGGACCTCGCCGCCCTCGACGCGGTCCATCCGGAGCTGGCCGGGCAGCAGCAGCGTCCATCCGGCGACCGAGACCAGGCAGGACGCCGCGACGAGGGCTCCGACGGCGCCGGTGAGGACCCGTCGGACGCGGCCGTCATGCTCCTCACGGCGGGCGAGCGCGTCGAAGGTCGCGGTGGCACCGATGGCCAGGGCGAGCAGGATGACGCTCAGCAGGGCGTGCGGCGCGCTGGTGACGAGTCGGCCGTCGGCGACCGCGACCCAGGTGCTGCGCGTCAGCAGCACGCCGAGCATCCCGCAGGCGGCCACGAGCAGGCCGAAGCGGCCGACCCGTCCGGCGGCTCCGGGCAGCAGCGGGGCGACCAGCGCGGCGAGGACCACGGGCGCGACGGGCAGCAGCGGCAGCAGCGCTGCGGCGGTCGGGCCCACCAGCGGGGCGAGCAGATCGTGCAGTCCGGGGGCGAGCGGCCACAGGGTCAGCAGATCCGTGCTCGTCGCGGTGGCGGCGGTCGGCGGCACGCCGGCGACGGCGAGCAGGGTCTGCGGGTGCCCGACGTAGGTGGGGAGGTACGGGGCGTGCAGAGCCAGGGACGGCAGCAGCACCCACAGCAGCCGGCGTCGACGCCCCGGCACCGCTACAGCGACCAGCACCAGCGCCAGCGCTGCGAGCACGACGAGTGCGGGCTGCACGGCACCGATCACCAGCAGCACGAGCCCTGCGGCCGCCGCGGCGGGCACGCTGGCCTGGGAGACCTTGTGGGGCAGGCCGATCGCTCGGCCGATCGCGAGTGCGAGCAGCGGGAGCAGCAGATGCACCAGCAGCAGCGGCCAGGCGCCCGCGGTGAGCGCGGTCAGCAGGGACGGGGCCAGTGCCCAGACGCTCGCGATCACCAGTCGCGACCCCACTGCACGGGTCAGCGCTCCGGAGGCCCACCAGGCCAGCACGGCGCTGGCGGGCACAGCGGCGAACACCAGGATCTCCACGATCAGGCTCCCGCCCAGGGGCAGGTGGGCGAGCAGCCGTACGAGGGCGTCGGCGGGTCCGCGCTCCCCCAGACCGCCGGGGATCCAGCTCGACCAGGCCGCGGCCCAGAGGTCGGCGCGGTTCTCGGGGATCGGGCGCAGCCCGGGGCCGATGAGGTCGCCGCGGCCGAGCAGGCTGCGCAGGCTGAACAGCCCCAGCACGGTCGCGCCCAGCGCCACCACGACGGTCCACACGATGTGACGGCCGTAGTCCGCGTCGTCGAGGCCGTGATGGGTCCCCGCCACGCCCCAGGTGGTGCGCCGGATCTGACGTCGGCGATCATCGTCGGCGAAGAGCCGGGTCCAGGTGTCGTCCAGCCAGCGCCGCAGGCTCTCCCCGAACGGGAGGTACAGCGGGGCGAGGCGTCCCCGCGGCACGCGCGCCAGGCGACGTTCGCGCAGGCTGCGGGCGAACACCCGACGGGCTCGGGGCAGCACCGCTGCGGCGGCGCGCAGCTCCATCAGCGCGGTGCGGGGCGCCGAGGCGGCGAGCGAAGCGACCATCCGCACCAGGGTCGCCAGCGGCAGCAGCAGGAGCGTGAGCAGCGAGTGCAGCGGCGAGCGCTGCTTGAGCAGTGCGAGGAGCTGCCCGGTGCGCTGCTCCTGGAGGCGTTCGAGCCTGGGCCGGGTGGGGTGCGGATGCAGCACCCGGGCCGCCGACTGCACCGCTACCCGTTCGCCCGAGCGCCAGATGCGCCGGCACAGGTCGATCTCCGCCCAGGGCGCGGGCAGGTCCGGATCGAGGCCGCCGATCTCGCGCAGCGTCTGCTCGCGCACCAGCATTCCCGGCAGCGGGACGGCGAGCACGTCGTGGCGCCAGTCCGATTGCCCCTGATCGATCTCCCCGGGGTCGACCCCGGTGATGATCCGGCCGCTGTGGGTGAGGGTGAGGCCGACGTCCACGAGCGCATCGGCGCCCTCCACACCCAGCTGCCCCGGATCCTCGTGCGCGTCGGGGTCCGCATGCCGCACCCGTTTGGTGCCGACCGCGGCGGTGTTCGGGGACACCTCGATGATCTCCAGCTGGTGCGCCAGGGCGTCAGGGGCCGGCGGTGCCCCGTCGACCACGAACCAGAGCCACGACTCGCCGGCGCCCCCGTCGGCCGTGCCTGCGCGTCGCCCGGATCGGTATCGCTGCCGACGGAGGCGCTGAGGGACCTTGGCGAGATCCTCTGCCTGCTGGGTGCGCTCCCGCTCGACAGCGGCGCTGTCGACATCGCGTGCACGTCGGCCCCCGGAGCGCGGTGCCGGATCGGCATCCGAGGCCTCGGAGCCCGCACTGGGCGCGGCAGGAGAGGAGGAGGATGAGACTGAGGACGGACCGGCAGCGCCGATCTCGGTGAGGTCCCCCAGGCTCTCGAGGGTCTCCCGGATCACCCCGGCACGGCTCAGCGCGGCGGAGACCGGGAGGATGCGGTGGATGCTGCCGGCGGCGAGCCCCGCCTCGACCTCCGCCCGCACCTCCTGGGGGATGTCGGAGGGGGCGATGATCGCGACCCGATCCGGCTGACGGGACTGCGCCGTCAACGCCTCGAGCAGCGCACCATGGGTCGACGCGGTCGTCGTCCCGTCCAACAGGACGACCGCGGTGATGTGACGGTCGCTCACCGGGGAAGGATGTCAGACCACCCGGCGCTTGAGCTTGCGGCGCTCGCGCTCGGACAGCCCGCCCCAGATGCCGAAGCGCTCATCGTTCTCCAGCGCGTACTCCAGGCACTCGGCGCGCACCTCGCAGGAGACGCACACCTTCTTGGCCTCGCGCGTGGAGCCGCCCTTCTCGGGGAAGAACGCCTCCGGGTCGGTCTGCGCGCACAGCGCGCGCTCCTGCCAGGTCAGCTCGGCATCGTCGGAGTCCTGCCCGGCGACATCGAGCAGGGACAGCTCTGCACGCGCATCATCGTCGACACGGTTCTCGTCCATCGCCACCGCTCCTTCCACTCCTGCATTGACCACCGATGCGTTCACCACCGAAGGCTCGTCGGGCCTAAAGTACACCGGTGTAGTTATGGTCCGTCAAGCGGCGTCGGCGCGTCGCCTTGCATCTCACCATCGAACCCTCGCCCCGGGAGGCCCTCGTGCCCGCTGCTCATCCGCCCACACAGCTCGCCCCATCCTCCCCCGCGGACCCCCCGCACCAGGAGCTCCGCGTGCTGCCCGTCACGGGGCTGGGCGAGATCCGCGAGGGGGACGACCTGGCCTCCCAGCTGGGCGCGGCCCTGAGGCCGCTGGAGCCCCGGGACGGCGATGTGCTGTGCCTGTCCACCAAGGTCGTCTCCAAGGCTCTCGGCCTGCGCGTGGACCCTGCACAGCGCGAGCAGGCGGTCGCGGATGCGGGGGTGCGCACCGTCGCCCGTCGGCTGCACACCCGCGTGGTGACCTCGGTGGTGCAGATCCCGTCCGGCCCGGTGATGGCGGCGGCCGGCGTGGACTCCTCCAATGCACCCGACGGGCCGCTGCTGCTGCCCGAGGATCCCGATGCCTGCGCGCGAGCGCTGCGTGAGGCGCTGGTCACCTCGCTGGGGGTGGATCTCGGAGTGCTGCTGACTGATACCTCCTCCCGCGTCTGGCGGGTCGGGGTGGGAGACATCGCACTCGGGGCGGCCGGGGTCGCCGCACTGCAGGATCTGCGCGGAGGGCTGGATGCCGACGGCCGCCCGCTCACCGTCACGGTCCGGAACCTCGCCGATGAGCTCGCGGCCGCCGCGGATCTGGTCAAGGGCAAGTCCAGCGGGGTGCCTGCCGCGCTGGTGCGCGGGGTGCCCGGCGCCACGGCGCTGGACATCCCTGCCCGCGAGCTCTCGCGCACCGGGGCGGAGGACTGGTTCCGGCGCCCCAGCCTCGAGTCGGTGTGGGTCGCGCTCGGGCTGAGTCCCGCACAGGAGCCCATCGCCAGGATGTCCCCGGAGCCGCCGGCGGAGCGGATCGCCCGGGCACTGGCGGTCGCCGCTGTGCCGCGCCGGGATCAGCAGCCCTCGACCGCGTCCGTGCGGATGCTCGGTGAGGACGGGCCGACCCCGCATATCGTGGTGGAGGCCGTCGATGCCTCCGGCGCTGCACTGATCGACGCCGCGACCACCGCCGAACGGCTCCGCACCGCGCTGGGCGCGGAGTCCCTCAGCACCCCCCTGCCGGAGATCACGGTCGAGATCTCCGTTCCCGACCCCCTCCAGGAGCCCTCATGAGCATCCCCGCCACCCCGTCGCCGCAGACCGGTTCGCAGCTGCTGCGCGCTCTCGAGCAGACCGGAGCCCGCCCCGCGCTCGCCTGGTACGGCGAGGCCGCACGGATCGAGCTGTCCGGCCACGTGCTGGCGAACTGGGTGATCAAGTCGATCGGGCACCTGCACGATGAGATCGACCTCGCCCCCGGGGACGAGGTGGTGCTGGACCTCCCGCCGCATTGGAAGCGGCTGGTGCTGGCGCTGGCGTCCTGGGCGCTGGGCGCCGAGGTGACCGTGCTCGAGCGCGAGGCCGGGGCCCCCGAGGAGGCCGCCGCCGGAGCTCGGGAGCCGCGGGTGATGATCACGGACCGCCCGGATTCCCCGCTGGCTGACGCCGCCGACGAGGTGCTCGCCCTCGACGCCATCTCGCTCGCGCCCCGCTTCAGCGCGGAGCTTCCGCCGCTGGCCCACGACTGGCTGAGCGAGGTGCGCGGGAGCTCCGACCAGCTCGGTGTCGCCCTGCCGGCGTGGAGCGGACCCGCCGCCGAGGCCGGTGCTGCTGCCGGGGACGACGAGCCCGGGCAGGGCGGTCCCACCACCCCTTCCCGGCTGCTGGTGGACGGCGACGGGCTCACCACCCTCCCCCGGGTGCTGGACGCCCTGCTCACGGGCGGTGGGATCGTCGGCCCCGCCGCCGTGGTCACCGAGCGACAGGCGCAGGAGGAGGGCGTCACCGCGCGTCTCTGACCCCGACCCGGCAGGAGGATCCCGCCGGGTCCCGGTTCAGCCGGCGCGCAGGGTCGCGACGGCCTCGGTGGGGTCGCCGTCGAAGATCGCCCTGCCTCTGCGCAGGACCACGATGCGGGTGCACAGCCGCTCGAGCATCTCCAGCTCATGGGAGACCACGATCATGGTGCGGCCGGCCTGCTGGAGCTCCCGGATGCGCTCCAGGCACTTGCGCTGGAACGGCTCGTCGCCGACCGAGAGGATCTCGTCGACCAGGAAGATATCCGGTTCGGTATGCACGGCGACGGCGAAGGCCAGGCGCAGGAACATGCCCGAGCTGTAGTACTTCACGTCGGTATCGATGAACTCCTCGATCTCGCTGAACGCGACGATCTCGTCGAACCTCTCCTCGATCTGTTCCCGGCCCATGCCGAGGATCGCACCGTTGAGGAAGACGTTCTCCCGACCGGAGAGGTCGGGATGGAAGCCGGCGCCCACCTCGATCAGCCCGGCGACGCGGCCGCGGAGCAGCACTCGACCGCGATCCGGGTAGAGCACGCCGGAGACGGTCTTCAGCAGGGTCGACTTCCCCGAGCCGTTGAAGCCGATCAGCCCCACCGTCTCCCCCGCATGCACAGTGAGGTCCACGTCCTCGAGCGCCAGGAAGCTGTCGGCGAGCTTCTTGCGCTTCAGCGCCGAGAACACCAGCTCCTTCAGGGAGTGGTCGTGGCGCAGGGAGAACTGCTTGGTGACGTGCTCGATGCGGACCATCTCGCGCTCGGTCGGGATCGCGGCGGATTCAGGCACGGAATCGATGTTCGGGCTCATCGCACAGCTCCTCTCACAGCTCCTGGGCGAAGCGTCGCTTGGAGCGCTCGAACAGGACGGTGCCCAGCACGAAGGTCGCGACGGCGATCAGCAGTCCGGCCCACCACAGGCCGAAGGGCTCGCCCGGGCCCGCGAGCGTCGGATCCGCAGCGACGCCCTGCACCACCGGTGGGGAATACCGCCAGAACGCGACGTGGAACAGCTCCACCACGATGGTCAGCGGGTTCAGCTGGTACAGCCACCACCAGATGGTCCCTCCGATCGCCTGCTCGACCATCGAGATCCGGTACAGCACCGGGGAGAGCCAGGTGGCGACCATGACGATGAGGTCCACGAAGTTCTCGACGTCGCGGAAGGCGGCGTTCAGCGCCGCGGTGATCATGCCCAGACCCATCGTGAAGACCACCAGGATCACCAGGCCCAGCACGAAGGCGATCGCCGAGGTGAACGAGGGCAGCCAGCCGAACAGCAGCGCCCCCACCAGCAGCACCAGCAGCTGGGGCAGGAAGTGCACCAGCGCCACGATCATGCTCGCCCAGGGGAACAGTTCGCTGGGCAGGTAGATCTTGGAGACCAGCGCCTGGTTCCCGGTGATCGAGCGGGTGGCGTTGCCGAACACCTCGCCGAAGAGGTTGACCACCACGATGCCGCTGAACAGGTACACCGCATAGGCGGGGGTGTCGCGCTGCAACTGCAGGAACACGCCGAGCGCGATGTAGAAGACGATGAACTGCACGGCGGGCTTGACGTAGCTCCACAGCATGCCCAGGGCGCTGCCGCGGTAGCGCACCCGCAGCTCCTTGCGCACCAGCAGGCGCAGCAGGAAGCGCTCCCGGATGGGGTTCAGCCAGCCGGCGTCCTGTCCGGGGGCGCGCCAGCCCTCGGCCTGCTCCGCGCGCGTGGGCAGCCGCGCCGAGCCTTCGGCACCGCCGGTGCTCACGCCGCACTGCCTCCGTCGCCCGGAGCCGTCGCCGACTCCCCGGCACGGTCCCGCTCCCGCACCGGTGCCGGGTTCTCGGCGAAGGTCTGCTGCCAGGCATCGAAGGAGGTGATGCGGGCCGAGGCCTCCCGGTAGCGGTCGCGCAGAGCATTCCAGCCGCGGTACAGCGCCAGATGGGTGCTCAGCGCCTCGGTGAGCATCTCGCGCACCTGCCGCGGGTCCCGCTTGTACCAGGACACCTGGGTGCCCTCCGCGTTGGAGACCAGGGCGCTGTCGTAGGCGGACAGCCGCCACCACTTCGCGTCGAGGTGCGGGATCGCGGCCTGCGGGTTCTCCTCCGCTCGCGGCTTGGGCGGCGCAAGCAGCTGTTTGGCCAGAGTCTTCGCAGTCCATGCGGGCAGCAGCAGCCGGCGCGGCTCGCTGAAGGGGCGGCCCTTGCGGGGAGGCTTGTCCACGTGGATCGGCGGGTAGAGATCCGGGTCCTTCTTCATGGCGGCGTCGTCGAAGGCCGACGCCATCGCGCGGATCTCGGGAAGCTTGGTGCCGATGGAGGGATGCAGCGCCTCGGGGCCCTCGAGCACGTCCTTCTGCGCCAGCAGCCGGCCCGCCTCGGTGTAGTACTGCATGGAGATCAGGTGCTTGACGTCCAGGAACTGCGATTCCTTGACCACCCTGCCACCACGGTCGTACGGGGAGTGCAGCAGCGCTGTGATGATCCGGTTGCGCTCATGGAAGTAGGCCTGCCAGCCCACCAGGTCGTCCTTGTCGACCCAGCTCATGTGCCACACGCCGGCGCCGGGCAGGGAGACGGTCGGATAGCCGGCCTGCTTCGCTCGCAGCCCGTACTCGGCATCGTCCCATTTGATGAACACCGGCAGGCTCAGGCCGATCGCACGCACCGTCTCGGTGGGGATCAGGCAGCTCCACCAGCCGTTGTAGTCGACGTCCGCACGGCGGTGCAGCCACGGGGTCGAGCGCAGCGGCTCCGTCGCGAAGTCGTGCCCGGTCGTCCCCTCCGGGATGGCGACCGCCGGCTGGATGCGCCACGGATCGACGACCTCGCCGAAGGTGTGCAGCACCGAGCGGTTGTTGAGATCGAACATATGGGCACCGACGAGGGTCGGCCGGGTCGCGAAGTCCGCGAAGGTCATCATCCGGATCAGCGACTCCGGTTCGATGACGATGTCGTCGTCGCAGTTGATGACGTAGGTCGAGGTGCCCGCGGTGGCGGCCTCGTACATGCCGCGCGAGAACCCGCCGGAACCGCCGATGTTGCCCTGCTCGATGATCTGCAGCTGGGCGCCGAGCGCCTCCTGCAGCGGGGCGAGCTCCTCGGCATGGTCGTTCAGCCGGTCCGCGCCCTGATCGATCACATACATGACATCGAGCAGGCCGCGCAGGTCGGCATCCTCGGAGACGGTGCGGATGTTCTCCAGGCAGTACTCGACCTTGTTCATCGTGGTCATCGAGATCGAGAAGCTGCCCTCGGTCCGCGCCAGATCAGCGTCGGCGCTCCATTCGGCGTCCAGGATCGCGAGGTCCTCGCCACCGGCGTAGGCGTCGAACCAGTACCAGCCGCCGTCCCCGAACGCGGTCAGCGGCAGGTCGAAGACCTCCACCCCTGATCCCGAGACGTCCCGGGACTCATACCGCTGCAGACTGCCTCGCGCGGTGGAGCGCATCACCACGAGATGCCCGGTGCCGGCGGTGCGGACGCTCAGGCGCACGGCGCGCACCGGGGTCCAGCGGCGCCAGTAGCTCGCCGGGAAGGCGTTGAAGTAGGTGCCGAACGAGCGCATGCTCCGTGCGGGGATGCTCACCGAATGCCGCTCGCTGAGCTCGCTGATGTCCACCTGGGCCTGGACGGTCGCGTGGGAGGCGGGTCCTTCCGGCGCGGTCCGGCGAGCGTGGTCCGAGCCCCCGCCGAGACCGAGAGCGCTGCCAGTGGCTCCCGAGCGGGCGTCAGCCGCCTCGATGTACAGCGGGACGATGTCCGGGGAGGACTCGAAAGGAAGGATCAGGCGCTGCAGCAGCCGCTGCGGAGCGCCCTCGGCCGGGGCCGCGGTCTCACGCGGTGTCGCAGTGGCAGGGGTGGCGTTCATGGAGCTCCTCGTCGGCGGTCATCGAGCATCCCGCCGCAGGCGGCGGGGCGCACGGGTCACGCGCGCAGCAGGTCTGTCAGCTTGTTGTCGGCCATGGACAGGGCCGAGCCTATGGCCATGTGCATGTCCAGGTACTGGTAGGTGCCGAGCCTGCCCCCGAAGAGGGTGCGGGGCTCGGCATCGGCCAGTCTGCGGTAGGCGAGCAGCCGTTCGCGGTCGCGGCCGGAGTTGATCGGGTAGTACGGCTCGTCCCCGGACTCCGCGAAGCGGGAGTACTCCCGCTGGATGACGGTGCGGTCCGAGGGGTAGTGAGTGCGTTCGGGATGGAAGTGGCGCGGTTCGATGATCCGCGTGAACGGGGTCTCGGCATCGGCGTAGTTCATCACCGAGGTGCCCTGGAAATCGCCGACGTCCAGGTGCTCGGTCTCCAGATCGATGGTGCGCCAGCCCAGCTCACCGAGCTCGAAGTCGAAGTAGCGGTCCATCGGGCCGGTGTAGACCACGGGGAGGTTCCCGCGCACCGCGTCACGGTTCAGCGGCTGGGAGGTGTCGAAGTAGTCCGTGTCCAGCTGCACGTCGATGTTCGGGTGATCAGCCATCCGCTCGAGCCAGGCGGTGTATCCCTGCGCCGGCAGGCCCTCGTGGGTATCGCTGAAGTAGCGATTGTTGTACGTGTAGCGCACCGGCAGGCGCGAGATGATCGAGGCGGGCAGATCCTTGGGGTCCGTCTGCCACTGCTTGCCGGTGTAGTTCTTGATGAAGGCCTCGTACAGCGGCCGGCCGATCAGCGAGATGCCCTTGTCGTTGAGGTTCTCGGGATCCTTGCCGGCGAACTCCCCGGCCTGCTCCGCGATCAGGGCGCGTGCCTGCTCGGGGGTGTGCGCCGAGCGGAAGAACTGGTTGACGGTGCCGAGGTTGATCGGCATCGGGAACACTTCGCCCTGATGGGTCGTGTACACCTTGTGCTGATAGCCGGTGAACTCGGTGAAGCGGTTCACGTACTCCCAGACCCGCTCGTTCGAGGTGTGGAAGAGGTGCGCCCCGTACTTGTGGACCTCGATGCCGGTCTGCTCGTCCGCCTCCGAGTAGGCGTTGCCGCCCACGTGCGGCCGACGGTCGATGATGGTCACCCTCGCGCCGTGCTCGGCGACCGCGCGCTCGGCGATGGTCAGGCCGAACAGGCCGGAGCCGACGATGAGGAGGTCAGGAGTCGACACTAATGGTCCTTTCGAAGCATGCGGACGGTCCGCCGGGGACCCGGTCACAGTAGCCGAGCAGGGTGAACACCAGGGGTCGGGAGCGCGGCACGCCGGATGAGGTGTTCGCCATCATGCCGGGCCGTGCCCGGTATCGCTGCGCTCGACGAAGCGGCGGTACCCCACACGCCGGGCCCAGCCGGGGATGAAGCGGTAGGTCGCTCGGAGGGCGAGGTTGCACAGGAATCCGCCGGGGGTGGTCACCCGATCCAGCAGCATCCGGCGCTGCAGGCGGACGTCGCTGGCGAACAGGCGCCAGCCGCCGCGCCGGGCGAACAGCTCCTCGTCGACGCGGTAGTCCACGAGCACCTCGGGCAGGTTCCCCATCCGGGCGCCGCCGAGCATCATCCGCTCCCACAGCCAGTAGTCCTCGAGCAGGGAGAGGTCCCGGTAGCCGCCCACCGCGAGCGCCACCGAGCGTCGCAGCACCACCGTGGGGTGGTGGAAAGGGCTGTGATGGGGCAGGTAGCGCACGATCTCCTCGTGCCCGAGGGGTCGGGTGCGCAGGGGGCCGGTCCCCGGCGGCACCTGGTCGCTGAACTCCCGCATCGAAGAGCCCAGCAGGTCCAGCCGCTCCTCCTGCATCCGCGGGATCTGCAGCGCGAAGCGCTCGGGGCGGCAGATGTCATCCGCATCCGCCCGCGCCACCAGGTCGTGCGGGCTGGACTCGAGACCGTCCTGGAGGGCGGCGGCGACCCCGCGGTGAGCATCATGGCGCAGCACCAGCGCGGGCCCGAACGCGCCCTGCTCGACCCGGTCGACGACGGCCTCGAGCGCCGCCGGCAACGGGCCGTCCACGGTGAGGATCAGCAGGTCGGGCCGATGCTGCTGCTCCACGGTCGCGGTGCGCAGGGCGAGCTCGAGCCGATCGGGCAGGTCACGCCGCCACAGCGGCATCAGCACCGTGAACGCCGGGCGCTGCGGCGCCGTCGAGCTCGAGGGGTCCTCGGAGGTCACCGCCCTGCCACCCGCTCGATCTCGCGGATGTCCGCGGCGGCCTCGCCATCGGCAGCGAGGACGGCGGCGGAGGGGCGAGGTCCGCTCCGCAGCGCCGCGAACAGGCCGCGCAGACCCACTGCGAGCAGACCGCTGCGATGGCGCAGCAGCAGGCGGAGCCACCCGAGCCCCGTCGCCCCGCCGTGCACGAGCTTCTCGGCAGGGGTGAAGGACGAGGTGCGCAGCAGAGCCCAGAGCCGGTTGCGCACGTCATAGAAGAAGCGGGCGCCGGGCCCGGACTGGGCGTTCCCGAAGAGGGCGGTGCGGTGCTCGACGATGGACGCCGGCACCTGGAGTCCGCGGCCGTGCCGCAGGAGGCGGCCGGTGTGCTCGAAGTCATCCGACCAGATGAAGTAGTCCGCATAGGGCAGGCCCAGCCGGCGCACGTCCTGCCCGTTCAGCAGCGCCGAGACGTAGCTCGCGGTGCGGATGGGTCGCCCCCCGGTCTGCGCGGCGTCGCGCTTCTCCTGGGAGCTCGCGCCCCAGCGGGAGCGCTGGGTGTTCATCGGATGGTCGCGACCGTCGGTCCACACCGCCCGGGAGCTGAGCACGCTGAGGCGCACGGGCGAGGCCTGCAGGGCACGCAGCAGCTCGGACAGCGCCGTCGGCCGCGGGACGGTGTCATCGTCCATCACCCACACCCAGTCGGCGTCGTGACGGACGAGGGCACGGGCGATGCCGGCCGCGAAGCCGCCGGCTCCGCCGACATTGCGCCGGAGGTGGACGACGTCCGCCGCCAGTGGGTGGGCGTCCGCGACGGCACCGCTCGCATCGGTGGAGGAGTTGTCGATCACCACCACCGCGTCGGGTCGTCGCTCCTGCGCGGCGAGCCCGTCGAGGCACTGCTGCAGCAGTGCCTCGCGGTTATAGGTCACGACCACGGCCACCACCCGCTGCGCGAGCGCATCGGGGTGGGCGTCACCTCGGTCCGAGGTCCGATCGCCGGTGGGTGCGGGATGAGTCACTGCGCCTCCTGCTGCTGATCCATGCCGCATGGGCGGCGCCTCCACAGTGTACGGAGCCGGACGCCTCGGGGCCCGTCACCCTGCCGCGGCCGTGTGAAGGTTCTCGGGAGGTTCTCCGATCACCGCCCGACATGCCGCCCGGCGCCAGCACGTCGAACCGGGTGACGGCTACTCTGGCGGCGCTGGATGCGCCCCGGGACCGATCCCGGGGGTCCCCCAGGTGCCGGATGACACGGCTCCGACCCCATGTCCGTACGGCCCTGCGCCGGGAAGGAGACAGCTGTGAGCGATCAGCCGCCGCCCCGCTCCCCGCGCGCAGGCGGTCCCCGCCGCCCTCACGGCCATCGCGCCCGCGCCGGCGGCAGCGCACGCGCCGTGCCCCGCCACCGACCCGCTTCCCGGGAGCGCCCGGACGGCGCCTCTGCGGCGGGGCCGGGCGCGGTCCCGACCCGCCCGCTGCCCCGCACTCCGGGGCCCTCCCCCGTCGAACCCGGCGCCGTGCACCGAGCCCGCGCCGACGACGAGCAGCAGGGGAGACAGCGCCCCGTCGACCCGCCGCACGGCGACCCGGAGCGAGCCCCGCACGGCCCCGATGACGGGAGCCTGCCACCCGGTGGCCCGCCGCCCGCGCGCACGCCACGACGTCGCTCCCGCCTTCCGCGACCGCTCCGGCTCGGAGCGACGCTGATGGTGCTCGTGCTGGTGCTCGTGCTGGGCTGGGGCACAGGGGTGACGATCTGGGCGAACAGCCGCATCGACCACGTCGCAGCGCTGTCCGGCGCGGAGAACACCCCCGGGACCACCTACCTCATCGCCGGATCCGATCGCCGCGACGGGGCTGCCGTGGGCGAGGACGGCACCAAGGGCGCCCGCGCCGACACGATGATGCTGCTGCACAAAGCCCCCGGGGGAACAGCTACCTGATCTCCCTGCCCCGGGACACCCTCGTCGACATCCCCGGCTACGGCGGCTACAAGCTCAACGCCGCCTACTCCTTCGGCGGCGCACCGCTGCTGGTCCGGACCGTCGAGCAGTTCTCCGGCCTGACCGTGGACCATTATGTCGAGATCGGCTTCGACGGCGTGTCCGACGTCGTGGACTCGGTCGGACACGTGAACCTGTGCATCGATCAGGACGTCGATGACAAGAGATCCGGTCTGGTGATGACCGAGGGCTGCCATGACGTCGAAGGCGAGCAGGCACTGGCCTTCGTCCGCGCGCGCTACTTCGATCCCACCGCCGATCTGGGGCGCCAGCAGCGCCAGCAGCAGTTCGTCGGCGCCCTCATGGAGCGCGTGACGACCCCCTCGGTGCTGCTGAACCCGTTCGCCCAGGTGCGCCTGGCCGGAGCCGGCTCAGGAGCGCTGACCACCAGCGAGAACACCGGGATCATTGACGTCAGCAGGATGGCTCTGACTGCTCGCAGCGCCATGAACTCCGGCAGCACCCCCGTGCTCCCGATCGAGAACCCGGAATTCATGACCAAGCACTCCGGGGTCGCGATCCTCACCGACGACGCAGACATCGCCGCGTTCTTCGCCGAGGTGAGGGACGGCTCAGCGGACACCGCGCCGTAGACATCGGCGCAGCTTCCCTGCGGGGCTGAGGGAGGTGCCGCTCAGCGGAAGAGCATGTCGATGACGATGTTCACCGAGTTCAGGACCGACTGGCCCTTCGAGCGCGAGTAGTCGGTGTACAGGATGTGCACCGGGTGCTCGGCGACCGTGAACCTGTGACGCCCGATCTCCTCGACGATCTCGGAGGCATGCGCCATCCGGTTCTGCTCGATCGCGAGCCTCTCACAGGCCTCCCGTCCCAGCACCCGCAGTCCGTTGTGGGCATCGGTGAGCTTCACCCCGGTGGTGAGGTTCGTGTACCAGACGGCGCCGCGCAGCACCATGCGCTTGAGCAGCCCGGGCCTGGTGCGGGCATCGAGGAAGCGGGAGCCGAGCACGATGTCCACCCCCTCGTCCTGCCGCTTCGCGATCATCGCGGCGGCATCATCGACCTGGTGCTGCCCGTCGGAATCGAAGGTGACGATCTGCTGCATGTGCGGATCGCGCAGGGCGTAGTCGATCCCCGTCTTCAGCGCGGCGCCCTGGCCCATGTTGTACGGATGGCGGACCACGGCGGCCCCGGCCTCGGCCGCGATCCGGGCAGAGGCGTCCAGACTGCCGTCGTCCACGCAGACGACCAGCGGGTACCGGGTGCGCAGATCACGGATGACATCCCCGACGACCTCGCCCTCATTGAACAGCGGGACCACGAACCAGGTGGTGTCTGCTCCGGGAGAGACCGGAGCCCCGGCCGCCTCAGGCGCAGGTTCGGACGTGCTCAAGGGCTCTCCTCCTGGACTGCGGGACCGCCTCGCGGGCGTGGGATCAGCGACGGGGATGCGGCGTGAGATGCACGTTCGTCGACGGCCGATGAGGATACCCTGTCACGGTGGACCGCCCCTGGTGGTCATCGACGCGCACGGGGCATCCGCGAGGAGTCCCATGAGGAGGAGCACTGTGAAGACTGCTGTTGTCGCACTGGGGAAGATCGGGCTGCCGCTGGCTGTGCAGTTCGCCGATGCCGGTCACGAGGTGATCGGGGTCGATGTGAACCCCCGGCAGGTGGAGCTGATCAACCAGGGCGTCGAACCGTTCCCCGGTGAGGCGCACCTGCAGGAGAAGCTCTCCGAGCTGGTCCCGGCCGGGAAGCTGCGGGCGACCACCGACTACGCCGAGGCGATCCCGGGCGCGGATGCGGTCGTGATCGTAGTGCCGCTGTTCGTGGACGATGCGACCTGGGAGCCGGACTTCGCGTGGATGGACGCCGCCACCAGGTCGCTGGCCGAGCACCTCACCCCCGGCACCCTGGTCTCCTACGAGACCACCCTCCCCGTCGGAACCCTGCGGAACCGGTTCGTGCCGATGATCGAAGAGCTCTCCGGGCTGCAGGAATCGAAGGACTTCTTCGCCGTGTTCTCTCCCGAGCGGGTGCTGACCGGGCGAGTGTTCGAGGACCTGCGCAAGTACCCCAAGCTGATCGGCGCGATCAGCGAGGCGGGTACGCAGCGGGCGCGAGAGTTCTACGAGTCCGCGCTCACCTTCGATGAGCGGCCGGACCTGCACACGCCCAACGGGGTGTGGGACCTCGGCACTCCCGAGGCGTCCGAGCTGGCGAAGCTCGCCGAGACCACGTACCGGGATGTGAACATCGGCCTGGCGAACGAGTTCGCGCTGTTCGCGCAGGACAACGGCATCGATGTGTACAAGGTGATCGAGGCCAGCAACTCCCAGCCCTACTCGCACATCCACCAGCCCGGCATCGCAGTGGGCGGGCACTGCATCCCGGTCTACCCGCGGCTGTACCTGTCCACCGATCCGGACGCGGAGACGGTCCGCACCGCGAGGACGCTGAACGCCTCGGTGCCGGCGAAGCTGGTCCAGCGGGCAGCGGACCTGCTCGGGTCGCTGCAGGGCGTCAGGGCCGTGGTGCTCGGGGCGTCCTACCGCGCCGGGGTGAAGGAGACCGCGTTCTCCGGAGTGTTCCCGGTGGTCGAAGCGCTGCGCGCGCACGGCGCGGAGGTCGCGGTGCACGACACGTTCTACGACGACGAGGAGCTGGCCGGCTTCGGCTGGGCCCCGTACCACGTGGGCGAGGCCGCGGATCTGGTGATCGTCCAGACCAACCATCCCGAGTACCGCGACCTGGGCAGCAGCGACGTGCCCGGAGTGAAGCTGCTCGTGGACGGCCGCAACATCACCACCGCCGAGAACTGGACGGGCACCCCGCGCCTCGTCCTCGGCGACGGCTCCGCCTCCACCCACCAGCAGGGCCAGGAGGGCTGAGCCGATGGGTGAGCAGGAGCTGATCCTCGGGCTGGGGCCCACCCTGGTCGGCAACCGCACCTTCATCATCCAGCTGCTGCTGGTGCTGGGGATCGTGGTGATCGTCGCCTGGTTGTTCATCAAGCGCGGCGCGAAGCAGCTCGCGGTGCGCCGCCTGCTGATCATCGCGTTCGCGGTGTTCGCCGTCCTCACGGTGCTGTTCCCGGGCATGCTCTCGAAGGTGGCGAACATCGTCGGCGTCGGCCGTGGCGCCGATCTCCTGCTGTACGCCACCGTGCTGGTGCTGCTGGGGTTCCTCGCCCTGCAGGAGGCGCGGACCAAGGCGGCGGAGAAGCGCACCACCTACCTCGCACGGCTCCTGTCCCTCGATGAGGCCATCCCGCCCGCCGAGTACCGTGCCGCGGCGCTCGGCCGTCAGGACGGATGACCGCCCTGGTCGCCCTCGTCCTCGCGTTCCTCCTCGTCCTCGCGGCGGCGTACCTCCCCGGGTACGTCGCCGCGAGGACACTGGGAGGCTCGCACCTGCTCTCCCTCGCGCTGGCCCCGGCGCTGGCCGCCGCGATCGCCGGGGCGGCGCGATCCTCGCCGCCATCGTGGGGATCCGCTGGTCGCTGCTGCCATTCCTGCTCATGGCCGTCCTGCTGGTCGCCGTCGCCGCTGGGCTGCGCCGAGCGGGAGTGTCGCTGCCGGCGACGGTGCTGGACGGTGCCCTGTCCCCACAGCGCGCAGTGCCCGGTGGTGCCGCGTGGATCGCCGGCGCCGTGGCGGTCGCGCTCGTGCCGCTGATGATCCAGGCCGGGCGCCCCGACGCCGTGCTGGAGCGCTGGGACACCCTCTACCATCTCTCGGCGCTGCAGCATGTGCGGGAAACCGGCATCGCCTCGAGCCTGCAGGTCGGCGTGATCTCCTCTACGCAGGGGGATCCCAGCTACTACCCTGCCGCCTTCCACGCGCTGGCGGCCCTGGTCCCCGGCGTCCCCACTGCCACACTGCTCAACGCGACCGTGCTGGCACTGGCCGTGGTGCCCTGGATCCTCGGCATCGCGCTGCTGGCCCGCACCGTGTTCGCCGAGGTGTCGTGGGCACCCTTCGCGGCCGCCGTCACCGCCATCCTGATCCCGGCCACTCCGCTGGACCTGTGGATCCACCTCTCCCCCATTCCCAACCTCTCCGGCTTCGCCGCGCTGCCCGGGGCGCTGGCCGCCGCGGCCGCGCTCTGGAACGCGCTGCTTCCGGGGATCTCCGCACGCCCCGCGCTGGCCGCCGCTGCGGCCGTCGGCAGCGCCGGGGCGGGCCTCGGGCTCATGCATCCGAACGTCGCGGTGACGGCGCTGATCCTGCTGGCGGTGCTGACCGCCGTGACGGCCGCGCCGCAGTGGCGACGCCGGCCGGCGCTGATCGCGGTGCCGGTGCTCGCCGTGCTGCCCGTCGCGCTGCTGTCCTTCACCCCGCTGGGCGCTCACGTGACGGGGTTCAACGGCGGTCTGGAGGTCTCCTGGTGGCTGGCTCTCGGCGAGGTCCTGCTGGGGCTGCTCACGGTGTGGCCGATGGCGCTCGGCGTGGTGATCGCCATGCTGTGGTGGCCGGGGCTGGTCACCGCACTGGCCGCCCCGGCGCGTCGCTGGCTCGCGATCGCCTGGATCGTGATCGCGGTGATCTACCTCGATGCGGCACTGGACTCCCCTCTGAACCTCTCCGCGCTCTTCTACCGGGGGCAGGACCGTCTCTCGATGCCGCTGGCGATGCTGTCCGCCGTGCTGGTGGTGCCGGGTCTGCAGTGCTGGACTCGGGTGCTGGGGCGGTGGCCGGCCCGGCGATCTGCCTCCCGCGGACCCTCCGCGATGACGGCAGGGCTGGTCGTCGCCGCCGTCCTGCTGACCCTCACCTCGGTCCCGGCCCGGAGCGACAACGCCGCCAAGAACCTCGCGGCCGACTACCCGGGCAGGGGCCGGTTCCTGCAGGCCGACGAGCGGCTGCTCTTCGAGCAGCACGTACCGCAGATGGACCCGGAGGGCACCGTCCTGGCCAGCCCGTTCTCGGGCGCGGCACACCTGTATGCCCTGTTCGGCCAGGACGTGCGGCTGCCGGTGGCCGGCATGGCCTACACCGACCTGGACCGCGACCTGCTCTACGCCACCGAGGACGCCGCGACGGATCCGGCCGACTGTCGCCTGCTGGAGGAGAACGGGATCGCCTACGTCTACCAGGAGCTGCAGCCCTACAACCGCCACAAGACCTCCGATTCGGTCAACCTCGCCGGGCCCGACCTGGGCACACTGCTGTTCAGCACGGACCATTCGCGCATGATCGAGATCGACTGCGATCCCGGGGACGGCAGCTATGACCCCGTCTGATCACCTCCCCGACGGCCCGGGGGAGGTCCGCGCCGAGACGTCTCCCGTGGTCCGGGGAGGCGTTACGCACCGCTGCTGGATGTGGTGCGGATCATCGCGGTGCTCGGGGTGATCACGGTGCATGTCATCGCCGATCATCTCGACTCCGGATCGACGGTGCTGATGCACGTGCTGCGCTCGCTGCTGTCCACCGCGGTCCCGGCCTTCATCATGATCTCGGGGGCGCTGAACCTGGCGCCCGCAGCGATGCGCCATGGCTCGGCACAGTTCCTGGATCGTCGGCTCCGGCGCCTGGTCCCGGCCACCGTGGTGTGGACCGCCTTCTACGCCGGGGTGATGGGCATCCTGCTGCCGGACGAGCCGGTGGACTGGCGTCAGGAGGTGCTGGACCTGCTGACGGCCTCGTCGTACCCGCACCTGTACTTCCTGCCGCTGATCCTCGGCCTGACCGTGGTCACCCCCGTGATCGCCGCCTATGTGGGCGACTCAGGTCGGAGAGCGTGGATCTGCGGGGCGGTGGCAGCCGGTTGGGCGCTCGTCGTGATGGCAGTGCCACAGCTCACGACAGGGCTGTTCGAGAAGCCGCTGATGCCGCTGCAGATGGGCGTGTTCACCTACTTCCTGCCGTTCATCGGGTACTACGTGCTGGGCCGCGCCGCGTGGACGGCACCGGTGGGACGGGTCGGGGGACGGTGGCTGCTGCTGGCGGCGGTCCCGGTCACCACGGCGGCGACCGTGTGGGCGTACATCTCCCGCGTCACGGCGACACCCCCGGGAAAGTTCCTGCTGCCCACCTACGTGGCACCGACCGTGATGCTGCTGTCCCTGGCGCTGGTGATCGCGCTGATGGCCTTGGGCCGGGACTGGTCCGTCGCGGCCCGCACGGAGAGGCGGCTGCGCCGGATCGGCGACGCCACGTTCGGCGTGTTCCTCGTCCACTTCGCGATCCTGGTGGGTCTGCGGGAACTGGGCTGGCCGGAGGAATCGGTCCTCACCGTGACTGCCCTGCTGGTGGTGGTGACGGCGGTGTCCTTCGCGATCGCCCTGCTCGGCAAGCGGGTGCCCGGTCTGCGTGCGATCCTCTGAGGGAGATCTCCGAAGGCGCAGCTCAGTGCCGCAGGTCCCCCATCACCTGCTCCGCCGCCTGCTTCGCACAGCCGGCCAGGGAAGCGTTCCGCAGGGTCCAGGCGCGCAGCTGCTCCGGTGCCGGAGTCCCTTCACCCCGCAGGGCCCGGTCCATGACCTCCGCCACCGCGTCGGGAGCGTAATCGCACGCCCATCCCAGGTCGTGACCGACGATGCGATCGTGGGCCGCACCCTCCCCCGCGTGGATCACCGGAGTGCCGGTCGCGGTGGCCGCGTAGATCTTCGTGGGCAGCGCGAACTCATAGCCCTGCCCAGGGGTGATCGAGGACAGGCCGGCTATCGCACCCCGCAGATGAGCGGCGACCTCCGCGGGAGGTATCCGATCATGGAATTCGATGCCCTCGGTGCCCTCGGCACGTACCCGGGCCTCGAGCGCATCGCGCCCCGACCCCTCGGAGAAGAACACCAGACGTGCCGTGGGATGGGCCGCTCGCACGCGGGTGAAGGCGTCGACGAAGATGTCCGCGCCCTGCCATTCGGAGACGGTACCGGCGTAGACGAAGTACGGGCCCTCCTGCCCGCCGTCCTCCCCGCGGTCGGTGAAGGTCCCGGTGTCGATGCCGTTGCCCACCATCGTCGTGTGTGCCCTCTCCCCCACGAGCTCCTCGAGACGGTGCTGCACGCCCGGGGAGATGGTCAGCACATGGGCGGCACGCGTCCACACGGACTTCTCCGCCCAGCGCACCGCGTGTCGCACCAGGGGCGGGACCCCCTCGACGCTGTCGGTCGCATCGGACCACACGTCCGCCGCGTAGAAGGTGAAGGGCACTCGGCGGATCGCGGCGGCGACCATGCCGACCAGCCCGGTGGTGGGCGGCGGCTCCAGCACGAGGGCATCCATCGGCCGCTGCAGCAGCAGCCGCAGGGCGAGCGGGACGTCGAAGCTGAGATAGGAGAGGTACCCGCGCACCTGACCCTGGCGGTCGCGCTTGACCGGCCAGCGCGAGACCCTCCCGGCCGCGGAGCGGACAGGGCCGGTACCGGGGACCGTCGTGGTCAGGACGGTCACCTCGGCACCGGCCTCCTCGAGCGCGAGGACCAGCGCCTCCTGTCGGAACGCGGCGGCAGCGGGCTCCGGAGAGTAGACGCGGGTGGCGACGACGACGTGCGGTGGTCGTCCGACCCTGCGGCGCGGCGTGCGCGAGCGCTCCATCAGGCGTGCTCCGCCAGGGCGTCGATGCTGCGAGCGGCGGCGCGGCCGTCTCCGTAGTACGGGGGCCTCGCGGCCTCGGGCCGGGGCCGGGTGACGGCTCCGGTCAGCTCCCGCGGGTCGGTGACCAGACGGTTCCAGTCGTTCTCGAGCGTTTCCACCCATTCGGTCTCGGAGCGGATCGTGGAGCACGGGGTGCCCAGCAGATAGGCCTCCTTCTGCAGGCCACCGGAGTCGGTGACGACGGCCGCGGCGTGCTGCACGGCGCCGATCAGATCCGGGTAGGCCACGGGCTCGCCGACGTGCACGGCGCCTCCGGCCAGTTCGATCCCGGCCGCTCGCGCGCGGGCGATCAGCCGTGGGTGGGCGAACAGTGCCAGGGGGACGTCCAGCCCCTGCAGGGCGGTGATGATCGCGGCCAGCCGCGCGGGGTCGTCGGTATTGTCCGCGCGGTGGATGGTCGCGACCGCGTAGGGCGCCTCGGGGTCGATGCCCGCGGGCAGCGGGGGCGTGGTGCCGCGCACCGACTCGGCGACGCGCAGGCAGACATCGGTCATCACGTCCCCGGTGACCACGGTGCGTGCGGCCAGGCCTTCTGCGGCGAGATGCTCGCGAGCGACCTCGGTGGGGGCCAGCAGCAGGTCGGCGGCGTGGTCGGTGAGCACGCGGTTGTGCTCCTCGGGCATGCGGCGGTTGAAGGAGCGCAGCCCGGCCTCGAGGTGCGCGACCTTCAGATGCATCTTCACCGCCGAGAGGGTGCCGGCCAGAGTGGAGTTGGTGTCGCCGTAGACCAGTGTCCAGTCCGGTCGGTGCTCCTCGAGGACCTCGTCCATCCCGGCCAGCATCGCACCGGTCTGGCGACCGTGGCTGCCGGAGCCGACGGCGAGGTTCACGTCCGGAGCGGGAATGCGCAGATCTGCGAAGAAGACGTCGCTCATGGCGGCGTCGTAGTGCTGACCGGTGTGGACGATCACATGCTCGATATCATCCCTTCGGGCGGCTGCGTCGGCGAGGGCTGCGAGCTTGACGAACTGCGGGCGCGCGCCCACGACGGACAGGATCTTCATGGAGGGATCTCTTCCTCTTGGCACCGGTGGGGCCCCGTCAGGACGGGGCGGGTCGACGGTATGGTGGGCGTGCTCCACGATAGCCAACCGCCGGCCCTGCTCGGCACACCATGGCACGGTTGAGGACGGCGCGGATCGCTTCCGTGCAAGGCTCGAGAACGGAACTCGCATGACGTCAGACCAGCGCGTGGCGGACCCCCGTGTCGCCGTGCTCGTGTACAACGACTGCGCCAACGACTCCCGGGTCCTCAAGGAGTCCGCCTCCCTGCGTGAGGAGGGTTACCAGGTTCGCATCATCGCTGTGGAGCGTCGGGAACTGGGGCGCACCGCCGGGGTCGCGGCGCTCCGCGACGGTCTTCTGCTCGAGCGGGTCCCGGAGTTCGCGGTCGAGCGTCTCCTGCCTGCGCTCGCCCCTGGTGGCGGGGGCTGATCAGCGAGGGCGCCGAGACGGTGGACGAGGGTACGACCGCGCCCCGGTCCTCGACGCCGACGGCGCGGAACAGCCGCTTCTCGGGAGCTCGGACCCGCGTCCTGCGTGGCCTGCGCTCGGTGGGCGAGCGCGCCTATCGCACGATGGCGCTCGGCACCTACTGGGCGAACGCGACGCGCGCCGGTCGACGTCTCGCACCTGACGTGGTCCATGCGAACGATGCCAACACCCTGGTTCCCGCACTGGCCATTCGCGCGCTGTCCCGTTCCCGGGTGGGGATCATCTACGACTCGCACGAGCTGTGGCGGCACCGCAACGTGCGTCCGGGGCGCCTGTTGGCACCGCTGGTCGAGCGGATCACCGAGAGCGTGGGCATCCGTCTGGTGGACGGTGTCCTCACCGTCTCCCCCTCGATCGCCGACTGGTTGCAGTCGACGTACCGCCTGGCCGAGACACCGTCTCTGGTCCGCAACATCCCGGTGGCCGACGGCCCGCCCGATCGACGCACAGGGGTGCTCCGCGAGCGGGCCGGCCTCGGACCGCAGGACCGGGTCATCGCCTACGGCGGAAGGATCACCACGGCCCGTGGCATCGAGGAGACCCTCGCCGCGCTGCCGCATCTGGACGACCACGTGCATTTCGTCCTGCTCGGGTACGGCGAGGAGGCAGCCCTCGAGGAGGTGCGGGGACAGGCCCGCACCCTCGGCGTCGAGCATCGGGTGCATCTGGTGGGTGCCGTCCCGCCCGCCGAGGTGTCCCGTGCCCTCGCGGACGGGGACGTGGCGGTCGTCCACGTCCGGCCGATCTGCCTGTCCTATCGGTTCGCTCTGCCCAACAAGCTGTTCGAGTCGATCCGGGCCGGTCTCCCGATCGCCGCGGCCGACCTTCCCGACATGAGCGCCGTGGTCGAGGAGCTCGGCGTCGGCGAGGTGTTCCGCGGCTCCAGCCCGGAGGATCTCGCCGATGCGCTGCGAGCGATCCTCGAGGCGCCTCAGGCGTACCGGGAGCGCGCAGTGGCCGCTGCTCCGCTCCTGACGTGGGAGCGGGAGATCCAGGGGATGACGGCGATGTACCGCCGGGTGCTCCGGAACGTCTCGGCGGGCGCCCGATGAACGTCACCGTCGTCACCACGTGGTTCCCCACCACCGTCGCCCCCTCGCGCGGCTCCTTCGTGGTCCGCGACACCCGAGCCCTCGCCCGTCATCAGGACGTGCGGCTGGTCCACCTGGTGCCCCCGGGGGACGACGATGGGACCCGTCGCCTCGTCCACGAGGGCATCGAGGTGCTGCGCATCCCGATGGATCCCCGACGTCCCGACCAGGTGGTGCAGGCCGCGCGGCAGCTGCAGCAGGCTCTCCGGGGCACGGGCCTCGTGCACTCGATGGCATTCTCGGCCCTGCTCCCCCTCGCCGTGCGCCGCCCGCAGGTGCCCTGGGTCCATACCGAGCACTGGTCGGCCCTGACCACGCCCGAGACCCTGCCGAAGCCGGCGCAGCTGGGCCTGCCGGCGCTGTCGCGGCTGCTGAGACTGCCCGACCGGGTCACCGCGGTCTGTGAGTTCCTGGCGCGTCCGATCCGTGCCGTGCGCGGGGACCGACCCACCGACGTGGTCCCCTGCATCGTCGAGCCGGGCCCGGTGCCGCCCCGTCGTGACCGCACCGACGGCACCCTCCGCCTGGTCTCCACCGGAGGTCTGATCCCCCGCAAGGATCCCCTGGTCGCCGTCGAGACGCTGGCGCGGCTCGTCGAGGACGGTCTGGACGTGCACCTGGAGTGGCTCGGAGAGGGGCCGCTGCGTGAGCAGACCCTGGCCCGGGCCACGGAGCTCGGGGTCGCCGGGCGCCTGGAGCTGGCGGGCACCGTGGACGGCTCCGGTGTCCGCGCAGCGCTCGCCCGGGCGGACCTGTTCTTCGGCCCCACCCGAGCGGACAACTTCTTCGTCTCCGCCGCCGAGGCGATAGTCTCCGGCCGCCCCGTCGTGCTCGGTGCCACCGGCGGGCAGGGCGAATACGTCCGGCCGGAGGTCGGCGCACTGGTCGAGGTGCAGGAGGCGAGCATCTACGCCGAGGCGATCCGGGACCTCGATGCCCGGACCCGCACCCTGGATGCCCAGCAGATCGCGGACACCATCGGGGACGACTTCTCCGCCCGGACGGTCGGTGACGGGTACGCCCGCGTGCACCGCCTCGCCCGGACCGTCGGCACTGCCACCCCGGCGCAGCCGGCCGCTGCGGATGCGCCTGCCGCGGCGGACGGGGCGGACCCCCGCCCCTCAGTGCTGGTGATCTCCTTCTCGGACATCTCCCGCGATGCCCGGGTGCTCAAGCAGGTACGGATGTTCGCTGCCGAGTATCGGGTGCTCACCTGCGGCTACGGTCCTTGCCCGGAGGGATCGACCTGGCACCTGCGGATCCCCGATGACCTCAAGCAGTGGCGGCTGGACAAGGCACTGGTCCTCTCCGGCCGGTACCGCCGGGCGTACTGGGAACAGGAGGTCGTGGCGTGGGTGATGGCACAGGGCCTTCCGCGGACCGATGTGGTCCTCGCCGACGACGTCGACACCGTCCCCCTCGCCCTCTCCCTGGACCCGCGGGGCGGCGTGCACGCCGATCTGCACGAGTACGCGCCGCGCCAGAAGGAGGACCGACCGGCCTGGCGGCTGTTCGTGGCCCCGTACCTGCGGTGGATCTGCCGCACCTACGTCACCCGTGCCGACTCGGTGACGACCGTCGGTCTTGGTCTGGCCCAGGAGTATCTGCGGGAGTTCGGCATCCGGGCCGAGGTGGTCACCAATGCCGCCCCCTTCCAGGAGCTCTCGCCCTCGCCGGTAGGGCAGCCGCTGCGGATCGTGCATTCGGGCGGTGCGATGCCGTCACGGCGACTGGACCTGATGATCGAGGCGATGCGCGACACCGCCCTCGACGCCACGCTGGATCTGTACCTGGTCCCCAGCGATCCCGGCTATGTGGAGCGTCTGCGCGACCAGGCCGCCCAGCTCCCGGCAGGACGCGTGGGGGTGCACGACGCCGTCCCGTACGACGACCTCCACGCCGTGCTCAACGCGTACGACATCGGGGTGTTCGTCTGCCCTCCCACCACGTTCAACCTCGCCAACGCCCTGCCCAACAAGGTGTTCGACTTCGTGCAGGCCCGCCTGGCACTGGTCGTCTCGCCGACCCCGGAGATGCGCAGCCTGGTCGAGGACCGGGACCTCGGCGCGGTCACCGCCGGATTCGGTGCCGACGATCTGGCGGAGACGCTGCGCGGCCTGGATGCCGCCGCAGTGCAGGCGGCGAAGGCGAGCAGCGACCACCACGCCGTCGACCTGGCGGCCGAACGGCAGAGCACGGCCTGGGAGACCGCGGTGCGCGCGCTCGCCGATCGAGCGGGGCGCGGCGGCCCCGACTGAGCCCCGGTGCCCGCTGCCGGGTCAGCTCCCGGAACGTCCGCCGCGGAGATCGGTGGCGACCTGTTCAGCACGTGCCTGCCAGGTGTGACCGTGACGAACCTGCTCGACCCGGTCCGTCATGTCCACGAGGGTGCGCCGGTCCTCCCGGAGCTCGACCAGGAGCCGGGCGATGGCCGACGCCGCATAGGCGACCTGGCGTCCCGCCCCGATCCGCTCCACGAGCTCACCGGCGTGGGTCCCCTCCGTGGCGAGCACGGGCTTCCCGTGACCGATGTACTCGAAGAGCTTCACCGGCGCCGCGAAGTCCCGGTACTGGGCGGGCTCCACCGTGAGCAGCGTGAGATGCGCCCGGGCGAACAGCGGGAGCAGCTCATCACCCCGCGCATGGACGATCTCGATCCGCTGCGAATTCGCGAGCGGGTACTCGTGCGCCACCGCTTCCCACGATTCGCGCGGAGTGCAGAACAGCAGTCTCACCCCGTCCGTGGCATCCACCGCCCGGAACAGCTCGTGCATCCGGTAGTAGTCGGACACGTTGCCGACGTACAGGAGCGTCAGCTCGCCGTCGGGGTCCCGACGACTGTCATGGATCGCCGCCCCCGGAGGGAGCTCGGCGACCTGCTCCTGCCGGATCCACGGCACGAACGAGGACATCTTGGTCGAGGGCAGGTAGACCCGGTCCAGCCCGCGGTAGGCCAGCAGCTCCGCGCGGTAGAGGGTCTTCGTCCCGGTCGCGATCAGTCGGCCGACGTCCGCCTGGTAGGCCGGGAACCGCCAGTAGACGTCGCGATAGAACAGACCGGTCGGGACGCGATGGCGGCGCAGCAGGCCCAGCAGCATGAGGTCCACCGCGGGATGCGTGGGCAGATGATGCGGCTCGGTGAGAAGGGTGGGCATGGTCGAGTTCTCCGCGTAGGCGAAGTCGAGCTCCAGGCCCCGCCGCAGGCTCCGGCGGAGCCGGTGCAGCGCCCGCGCACGCTCCGCGCCGTGCCCGGCGATCTCGAGGACGTCGAAGCCGGCGTCCTCGAAGGCTCGGCGCATCTTCGCGGGCCGCACGCCGGAGCCCGTCTGCCTCCCGTGGATCGGGTACGGGGCGTGGAACAGCATCGTCGGCATCAGGAGCCCTCTCCCGGGCCTCGTGCCTCGACGGGTGGATCGATCTGCACCTCGCCGTCGTCCTGCGGGTTCGGCAGGAACCCGCCGCCCCCGGTGAGCCCGGCGAGCGCGGCCTGCTCCGCGAAGGCGGGGACGGCGGCCACGACCTCGTCGAAGCTGCCGGCGGCGGCGACCGCTCCCTCGGACATGTAGAACACGATGTCGCTGTGCTGGATGGTCGCCAGGCGATGGGCGATGGTGATGGTCGTGACGTCCTCGCCGAGATCCCGGATCGCGTCGGTCACCGCCGCCTCGGTCTTGGTGTCCAGGGCGCTGGTCGCCTCATCGAGCACCAGCACGGTGGGCTCGGAGTACATCCCGCGCGCGATGCCCATGCGCTGGCGCTGCCCGCCCGAGAGAGTGGCCCCCCGCTCTCCGAGTCGACCGTGGATCCCCTCGGGGCGAGCCTCGATCACCTCGAGGAGCTGCGCCCGGTCCAGGGCGGTGCGCACCCGTTGCGCGTCGACCTGATCGGGCTCCCAGGTCAGTGCCACGTTCTCGCCGACGGAGACGTCGAACAGCGCGACCTCCTGGGGCACGTACCCGACCGAGGTGCGCCACTGACGCAGCACGGTGGTCATGTCGGTGCCGCCGATGAGGATCCGGCCGGAGCTCGGGGTGAGCAGGCCCAGCAGCAGGTCCACCAGCGTCGACTTGCCGGCCCCGGAGGTCCCGACGACAGCCACGGACGATCCGGCCGGGATCTGCAGGGAGACGCCGTCGACCGCCGGCTCCTCCCGTCCCGGATAGGTGAAGGCGACGTCCTCGAGGACGATGTCGTGCAGCCCCGGCGCGAGGGTGCCGCTGTCCGGCTCCTCCTGCCGTGCGACGGCCTCCCGGGCGAACTCGATGTCGTCGATGATGTAGTCCGCGAACGCCGCGTTGGTCAGGATCCGGTTCTGCGTGGACTGGAAGCGGGTCAGCGAGGGCACCAGTCGGAAGCCGGCCACGGCGAACAGCGCGACCGAGGCCATCGCGGTGGCGGGCGCATCGTCGGGCAGGCCCGAGAGGTAGCCGACACCGCCGACGACGACGAAGCCGCCGACCATCCCGGCGTCCAGCACGAAGCGGGGCATCTGGTTGTAGTACTGCGCGAAGGCGCGGGTGCGGGAGGCCGTCGCGCGCCGCTCGGCGACGATGTCGGCGACCTCTCCCTCGTTGCCCTTGAGCGTCAGCTCCTTCAGGGAGGCGAGGACCTCGCCCAGCAGCCGTACCACCCGCAGCGAGTTGTCACGGTTGCTCGACCCGTTGGCGACCGCCCGCGGGGTGACCACACGGGAGAGCACCAGGGCGATCATGCCGAGATAGGCGAAGGTCGCCAGGGCGATCTTCCAGTCCACGATCACCAGGCCGATGCTGATCACGGAGATCGTGGCGAACTCCGCGACCACGGTCATCGAGGGCATGAGCACGTTCGCCACCACGGCAGCCACCCCGGAGTCGACCATCCGGATGATCTCCTGGGTCGATTTCGAGGTGCGGTCCACCCAGGAGGCGGACATGTAGGAGCGGAACAGCTGCTGGCCGATCGCGACCTCGTGCTGCGCGAAGCGCTGGGTGGCGATCCGGATCGTGAGCAGGTTGAGGAAGCTCTTGATGATGATCAGCCCGACGAAGGCCGCGACCATCACCATCATCTCCTCGAAGGTCTGCAGGCGCCAGCCGACGACGGGGATCGTGACGGTGGTCCCCGGCGACATCAGGGCCGGGATCACCAGCGCGATCGCGCCCAGGGCGACCACGTCCAGCAGTGCCAGCACGCTCATGACCAGACCGAAGGTGACCAGGAAGCGTCGGGAGTCCCGGGGCAGCACCGAGAGAGTGCGCCGGACGATCCGGATGGTCTGCTTCATGGGGTGTTCTCCTCGGTCATCGATGCTCGCCCTCCGTGCGGGACTCGGCACCGGCGTGTCCGGTGCCCGCTCAACAGGCGAGATCCAGCTCGTACAGAGCGTACGGTCCATCCTCGGCGACCAGCGTGAGCCGGTGCGGGGGATGTCATGGACGCCACTCCACCGTGCAGAGGCCTCCGGGTTCATCGCCCGTCCGTTGTGCTCGGAGGTGTCGCGGTACAGGTGCGTGGGGCCGATCTGTGCCGCGGCCGCGCAGACCTCTGCATGCGCGTTCGCCTGCGGCGCGTCCACGCGCGGAGCGTACCGTGCCAGGAGGGCGGCCTCCGGGGTCAGCGGCTGGGACATGGTCGGGAACACCGTCTTGATCCCGCCGACCGACCAGTACAGCGGTGCGCCGTCCAGCGGGTCCGCGAGCACCACCGCGTCCTGCGGCAGCTCGGCGGCGGTGCGCTCGATGAACGCGCGTTCCTCCGGCGTGACGTACGGGGACAGCTGCACGCCGTAGGCCGTGTACGCGAGCGATCCCATCAGCGGCAGCCGGGACGGCGCGAGCACCCCGGCGACGACGGTGAGCACCACCAGCAGGGTGCCGGTCGGGGCCAGCAGGGCATGGGCCCGACCGCGCTCCGCGCCCGCCAGCGCTCGCATCCCCCGCGCGAGCAGGAGCAGCAGCAGGCAGATCATCAGCGGAGCGATCCGTTCACGGGCTCCGTACCACGGGTTCACCAAGGCGGCCGCGAGCGGCGAGTCGGCCTGTGTGGCGATGCCCAGGACGACTGCGGCCACCACTCCGGTGGCGGCGGTGATCCCGACTGCCTCTCGAGCCCGCAGTGCGAACACGGCACCCAGCAGGGCGAACAACCAGATCGCCGCGACCGGCCACAGGGGGGCGCCGATCACCGGGATGCGCGGGGAGTCGACGAGGATCTCCCACAGCACCTCCCCCCGTCCCTGCGCGGACCTGGTCATGTCCATCCCGCCCAGCACCGCCCCCGAGACGAGCACGAACGCCGCTGCCGCCGTCAGCGCGGCGACCACCTGGACCGCCCCTCGGCGATACCGGCCCTCGAGGATCCGGAGCACCCCGCCGACCAGGAGGCGCAGCCCTGCCACCACGACGGCCGAGAACAGCATCGAGGGGTGCGCCAGGGCGGTACCGAGGACCAGGGCGCCGTGCCCGATCACCGCTGTCGGCGCGAGCCCGCCGGGCCGCCGCTCCAGGAGTCGGAGCACCGCACCGATCGCGACGGGCAGGCAGAGGGCACCGAGGACGATCGGCCAGAGACCCATCACCAGCCCCATCGCCGGAACGCTCAGGAAGAGCGTCGAGGCGGCGGTCGCGAGGACGGCCGGGGCCACGCCCGCGCGTCCCGCCGGCGCGAGCATCATGAGCATTGCCCCGACCGCCGAGGGGCTCGCCGCCAGCATCGCGAGCAGGAGTGCGTTCGCGGCGGGGATCGGGTCCCACGGCAGCAGCGCGGCGAGGGCGTCGAAGACCACCGGGTAGTACGTGGGGGTGCCGTAGATGTCGACCAGGGCGGTGGTGAGGAACGCATCGCCGCCATCGCGGATGGTCGCGATCGCCGAGAGGTGGAAGAAGGAGTCGTAGCTGCCGTTGAGGGTGGAGATCCCGCCCATCCGCCGCGTGGCCGCGGCCACCACTGCGAGGCCCCCGAGCACGCCGACCGCGGTGACCGCCGCGGTCCGGGGACCGTCCTCGCGATGCCGTCGTCCGGCGTCCTCGCACCGCTCCGCGAGATGGCGTCCTGCGCCCCGGCTGCGCCGGCACCGGGCGCGGCGCAGCAGGACGGCAAGGGCGCAGATGCCTGTCGTCGCCGCCAGCACGGTCCCCGCGCTCCACGGGATGTGCAGGACATGGAACAGGCCCCCGAGGCCGACGACGAGCAGCACCGTGACCACCGGGGAGACGCCCCACGGCACCGGCACCCGGGCCCCGACCGTTCGCAGCAGGAAGAGACCGGGGACGGCGAGCAGGGCCCACGCGGCGAGCACGGGCAGGACCCAGCTCATCGCTGCTGCTCCGCTGCGGCGACAGAGCGGGTCGGAGCGCTCATGCGGCGGCAGAGTCCTCGGTCAGCGCCCGTTCATAGGCGGCGACCAGGATCTCGGGGTCGCGATGGGCGAGAGCGAATCGCCGCGCCCGGTGGCTCTCCTCGGCATAGCGCTCAGGGACGGACAGCTCCAGCACGCGCTGCACGGCGGCCTGGACGTCTGCCACCACCCAGCCGCTGTCGTAGAGCGTGCCCGGACCCCCGTAGTCCGCCGCATCGGGCCAGTCCCGGATGACGGCTGGGCATCCCGCGGCCAGGCCCTCCATCACGGACTCGTGGGTCCCTTCGTGGCGCGAGGACGAGAGGATCACCCCGGATCCCGCGAGCAGGGCGGGCACGTCGTCGCGGCGGCCGAGCTGCTGGACCGCCTCGGGGCCCAGCTCCTCCAACCTGCGACGGACTCGTCGGCGATACGCGCCGTCGGCAGAGGAGGCGGCAGGCAGCCCCGGACCGATCAGGCGCAGACGGTACCGGGGGTCATGCGTCCGCAGGCGCGCGAGGACCTCGAGAGAGAACAGCACGTCCTTGACCTCCCGGAGCCAGCCGACCTGCACGAGCAGGTGACGATCCCGATCCGGTCCGGGTGTCGGGCCGAGCCCCCGCGCAAGCAGGTTGCCCACCTGCACCCCCTCGACGTCGGCGAAGGCGGGGACGGCGCTCCGGAGCAGATTCCACACCGGCGGGGAGACATACAGCATCCGGTCGATGCGGGCATGGTCGTGCAGCAGGGGGAACGGCGTGAAGGCTTCGAAGCGATGCAGGCGTGCCATCAGCTTCCGCGGCGCACGGTCCAGAAGGGTCACCCAGGTCAGGACATGATGGCTCCACTCCACCAGTGCCACGTCCGCCCAGTCGTAGGCCTCGGCCATCTCCGGCGGCGTGGGCATCCGTCGCCCGGACACCACCAGGTCGTAGCGGCCGCGGAGGATCCGCTCCCGGTCCGGGAAACCCGGCCCGGCGAGATCGTCGACCTCGATCTCGCGCACCTCGAAGCGGCCGGTTCCGCGCAGGGCGTCGAGGACGGGACGGATGAAGGTCCAGTTCTCCTGCGCGATCACCAGCAGGCGGGTCCGCTTGCCGCCGCGCTCCCGGGGAGCCGGGCGCACGGGCACGCTCGCCGCCGGGACGGGGGCACCCAGCATGAGGGCCCCCGTCTCCGAGCTCCGCAACGGTTCCAGGAACGTCTCCGGGTCGGCCGCCAGCGGAGAGCCACCGGCCTGGTGCAGCGAGGGATCGAAGCTGATGCGCAGCGCCTTGTCGTACCAGCGCAGACTCGCGTCGGTCCGGCCGCGGGCGAGGTCGCGGTCGGCGAGGGCGAGCAGCGTCTCCACGTCCCGGGGCCAGTCGGCGCGGTGAGGGTCAGCCGTCAGCCGCTGCTGCGCCGAGAAATAGGTGCCCCTCCCTCCGATGGCGCCGGGCAGACGGCGGGCGAGCCGCGACCCGACACGGATCACCCGCTCGACGAGCCGACGGGGCCGGTCACGCACCGCCGGCGGGTCCGTCCGGACGGACCACGCGCCCCTCGCGCGCACTCTCGAGCACGGCCTCGACGGTGCGGACGGTGTGCAGGCCCTCACGCATGGTGACGATGTTGGAAGCATCGCCACCGATCGAGTCGCGGAAGGCCTGATGCTCGGTGGCCAGCGGCTCCTGGCGCTGCAGGGCGTACCGGATCGAGTCACCCTCGCTGACCCCGCGGAACGAGGCCATCGACTCCCACAGATTGGTGGCCGCATCGGCGTTGGCGAAGAACGTGAGGTCGGCGTTGAGGGTGTCGGCCACCAGGGCACCCTTCTCCCCCGTCACCACGGTGACGCGCTCCTTGAAGGGAGTCAGCCAGTTCACCAGGTGGTTGGTGATCGTGTCGTCCTCGAGCCGGCCCGCGATCGAGACCATGTCCTCGTCCTGGCGGCCGGAGCGCCGCGTGGACGTCGCCGCGACCGAAGCGTACGGGGACTGCGCCACCCAGGCGGTGAGATCCAGGTCGTGGGTAGCCAGATCCTTGACCACCCCGACATCCGCGATCCGGGCCGGGAACCCGCCCTGGCGCCGGGTGACGATCTGATAGATCTCCCCCAGCTGACCGTCAGCGATGCGCTTGCGCATCTCCTGCAGGGCCGGGTTGTACCGCTCGATATAACCGACCGCTCCGACCA
Source organism: Brachybacterium avium (assembly GCF_002216795.1). Classification (NCBI taxonomy): domain Bacteria; kingdom Bacillati; phylum Actinomycetota; class Actinomycetes; order Micrococcales; family Dermabacteraceae; genus Brachybacterium; species Brachybacterium avium. The sequence goes on from NZ_CP022316.1 coordinate 629,713, forward strand.
GCCCGGCCTTCTCGAACACGGCGGTGATCTCCTCCGCTTCACCGATGTCGAAAGCCAGCGGCTTCTCGACCAGCGTGTGCACCCCCGCCTCCGCCAGCGCGATCGCCACGTCCCGATGGAACTGGGTGGGCACCGCCACCACCGCATAGTCGATGCCCGCCGCGATCAGCGACTCCACATCCGGCAGCACCTCGAGCCCCGCGGCCGCGCCGTGCGGATCCCCATGGGCGTCCGCGACCGCGACCAGCTCCACCCCCTCCAGGGACTGGAGGTTGCGGGCATGATGGCGCCCCATCATCCCCAGACCGATCAGCCCGGCCCGCAGCGTCTGCTTCGTCCCCATGCTCATGCCCCCGCCTTCGCCACAGTGTTCACAGCCGCCACGATCCGTTCCCGATCCATGTCCGAGAGGCTCGGATGCACCGGCAGCGACAGCACCTCACGAGCCAGCATCTCCGTCACCGGCAGATCCACCTCGGTCCGGAAGGTCGCCAACCGGTGCACCGGGGTCGGGTAATACACCCCGCACCCCACCAGGTGCTCCTTCCGCAGCGCGGCCGCGAACGCGTCCCGCTCCTGTGCCGAGGCACCCTCGATCCGGATCGTGTACTGGTGGTAGACGTGCGTAGCCCCCTCGCGCACCACCGGCGTCACCACCCCGGCCAGGTTCGCATCGAAGAACTGTGCGTTCTCCTGCCGCATCGTCGTCCATGCCGGGAGCTTGCCCAGCTGGATGCGACCGATCGCCGCATGGATATCCGTCATGCGATTGTTGAAGCCGGCGACCTCGTTCGCGTACTGCGCCTCCATGCCCTGGTTGCGCAGCAGCCGCACCTGACGCGCGATCTCCGGCGTGGCGCAGGAGACCATCCCACCCTCCCCCGAGGTCATGTTCTTCGTCGGATACAGCGAGAACATCCCGCCCTGCCCGAAGGTCCCCACCTGCGCGCCCTGCCACGTCGCGCCATGCGCCTGCGCCGCATCCTCGAACACCCACAGACCATGCCGCTCCGCGATCGCCAGCAGCTGATCCATCGGCGCCGGATGCCCGTACAGGTGCACCGGCTGGATCCCCACCGTCCGCTTAGTGATCGCGGCCTCGACCGCCGCCGGATCGATGGTGAACGTCTCCGGATCCACGTCCACGAACACCGGCGTCGCCCCGCACACGGCGACGGTGTTCGCGGTTGCCGCGAAGGTGAACGAGGGCACGATCACCTCATCACCCACCCCCAGACCCAGCGCCAGCATCCCCAGATGCTGCCCCGAGGTGCCGGAGTTCACCGCCACCACCTCCCGGCCACCCGCCAACGCCGCCGAGAACTCCTCCTCGAACGCCGCCACCTCCGGCCCCTGCGCCACCATGCCCGAAGCCAGCACGCGATCCACCGCGTCCCGCTCCTCCTGACCGATCAACGGCTTCGCCGGAGGGATCATCGTAAGTTCGGTGTTCATACGGCGGGACCATCCTGTACGTCGTCGGTGAGTTCGGCCGGGCGCGGCGCGTCGGCCAGAGAGGCGGAGGCCAGGAGCAGCCCGCCGGTGGAGTCATCGGGGATGTACCACTCCCCCGTGGCCGGGCACACCCAGGCATCCGTGCCGTCGGCGGCCGGGATCAGCTTCTCACCGGAGCGGCCGACCCACCCCAGCCGGCGGGCGGGAACCCCCGCCACCAGGGCGTGCGGCGGAACGTCCTTGACCACCGTGGCACCGGCGGCGACCATCGCCCAGGCCCCGATGGTCACCGGGGCCACGCACACGGCGCGGGCTCCGATCGAGGCACCGGTCTGGCAGACCACACCGACGGGCTCCCAGTCGGAGGCTGACTTGGGCGTGAGATCAGGGTTCACCGCTCGCGGGAAGTGGTCGTTGGTGAACACTGCGGCAGGGCCGACGAAGACGCCATCGGCCAGCCTCGCGGGCTCGTAGACCAGCGCGTAGTTCTGGACCTTGCAACCGTCGCCCAGCTGCACGCCCGAGCCGATATAGGCACCGCGGCCGATCACGCAGCCGGCGCCGAGGCGGGCGCCCTCGCGCACCTGGGCGAGATGCCAGACGGAGCTGCCGTCGCCGATGGTCGCGTCGTTCGAGATATCGGCCCCCGGGGCGACCCGGTAGGCAGGGGTTTCGCTCATGCAGCCGACGATACCGCGAGCAGCCGTGACGGTCCGGGAGGAACGCCCCGCGCTCACGCGGGATGGATGATCATCCACAGGATGTTCACGCGGTGATCGATCCGGGTTCATGCGAGCCTGCCCCTCCGCTCACCGCGCGGAGCGCAGCTTCTCCCCCTTGGCCAGCGCGATCTCACGCAGCTCCGCCTGGAAGGCCACCATCCGGGCGCGCAGGCGTTCGGCCTCGGCGTCCCCACCGGCGGCGAGGATCCGGGCGGCGAGCAGGCCGGCGTTGCGGGCACCGCCGATGGAGACGGTCGCGACCGGCACCCCGGCGGGCATCTGCACGATCGAGAGCAGGGAGTCCATGCCGTCGAGGTGCTTCAGCGGCACCGGCACCCCGATCACCGGCAGCGGAGTGAGGGAGGCGAGCATGCCGGGCAGGTGCGCGGCGCCGCCGGCCCCGGCGATCACCACCCGCAGCCCGCGCTCGGCGGCACTGCGCCCCCAGGTGATCATGTCCTCAGGCATCCGGTGGGCGGAGACCACCTCGACGGAGCAGGCGATCCCGAACTCCGCGAGCGCCTCCTCGGCGGCCTTCATCACCGGGTGGTCGGAGTCCGAGCCCATCACGATGCCAACCCGCGGGCTGGGAGCGGTGTCGTTACCGGGGTGCTGCGTCATGGGTTCCTCCGTCGTCGGGTCCGCGATCGTGCGGTCATGGGTGGGTCGTCGGGTCGCGAGAGGGTCGTGGGAGCGGGTCAGGTGCCCACGGGGGTCTCGGGCCCGTCGATGATCAGCCGCTCGGCGCGATGGGCGCGGGCGAGCAGGTCCTCGGGATCGTCACCGACCAGGGTGACGTGACCGATCTTCCGCCCGGGCCGCACGGACTTGCCGTAGAGATGGATCTTCAGTGCGGGATTCGCGGCGAGCGCGGCATGAGCACCGGGGGCGAGATCCTCCGCCGCGCCGCCGAGGAGGTTCACCATCACCGAGACCGGGGCGAGCGGAGTGGTGGATCCCAGCGGAAGATCGGCGACGGCGCGCAGGTGCTGTTCGAACTGGCCGGTCACCGCGCCGTCCATGGACCAGTGGCCGGTGTTGTGGGGGCGCATGGCGAGCTCGTTGACGAGCACCTCCCCCTCCGCAGTCTCGAACAGCTCCACAGCGAGCATCCCGGTGACTCCCAGGTCCTCCGCGATCGCGAGAGCGAGGCCCTGGATCCGCTGCTGGGCGGAGGCATCGAGATCGGGGGCAGGGGCGACCACCTCGTAGCAGACCCCGTCCTTCTGCACGGACTGCACCACCGGATAGGCCACGGCCTCGCCTCCGGGCCGGCGCGCGACCTGGGCGGAGAGCTCCCGGGTGAAGGGCACCAGCTCCTCGGCGAGCAGCTCTCCGTGCTGGGCGAGCCAGTCATCCGCCTGGTCGGCGCCGTCCACGATCCGCACTCCGTGGGCGTCGTATCCACCGCGCGGGGTCTTGACCACGATCCGCCCCTCGGTCTCGGCGAGCGCCGCGGCGAGATCGTCCGCGCTGCTGATCCGCCACCAGCGCGGGCAGGGATGGCCGAGCGCGGTGAGTCGTTCGCGCATGACCAGCTTGTCCTGGGCGTGGACGAGGGCAGCGGGCCCGGGGCGCACGGCGGTGGCACCTTCCTGTTCGAGCCGTCCGAGGATCTCTGTGGGCACGTGCTCATGGTCGAAGGTGATCACCTCCACGTCCGCGGCGAGCGCCCTGACGGCCTGTTCGTCATCGTGCCTTCCCAGCCTCACCCGCGCCGCGACAGCCGCTGCGCTCTCGGCAGGGTCGGTGGCCAGCACCGGTGTGGTCAGCCCCAGTTCGATGGCGGGACCGAGCATCATCCGGGCCAGCTGCCCGGCACCGATGATGCCTACGCTGCGGGCGCCGCGGGCAGCGGCATCGGAGGTGGCGGAGGACGGGACGGGACGGGGCGGGGTCTCTGGCACGGCGGCCAGTGTACGAGGTCAGTCCCGGGAGCGGGGGCGGCGTCGCACCACGGACCCCTGGGGCAGGGAATCCAGGTCGTCCCCACCGGAGCGGGCGCCGATGACACCGCTCGGTGACATGTCGGCACGCCCGGTGCGCGGGGCGCGGCCGCTCCGCCCGGCTCGGGTTTCACGCCCGCCGCGGTGGGGCCGCCCGGATCGCAGGTCCTCGGAGTCGCCCTCCCCGTCCTCCTCGCCCGGTGCGGAGATCAGGAAGACGCCGAAGGTCGCGGGCTGTTCGGTGAGCAGTTCGAGCCGACCGCCGTCGTCCTCGACCAGGGTGCGGGCCAACGCCAGGCCGACGCCCGTGCCGCTCGAGCTGCTCCCGGAGACGGAGCGTTCGAAGATCTGGGCCCCGAGCTCCGCATCGATGCCGCCACCCTCGTCGGCGACCTCGACGACGGTCGAGTGGTCGTTGCGGCGCACCTTGACCGTGGTCCGTCCGCCCCCGTGGGCCAGGGCGTTCTCGATGAGGGTCGCGATGACCTGGGTGAGCGGTCCCGTCGACCCCCAGACCGCTGCAGAGCGCGGCACCTGCACCCGCAGCTCGCGGCCGGCCCGACGATAGGCCGGGGACCACTCCTCGCTCTGCTGCGTCAGCACGGTGCGCAGCTCCACCACCCCCGGAGTGCGGCGCTGGGAGGAACGAGGAGCGTTGATGAGATCGTGGACGACCTCGGTGAGACGATCGATCTGCTCGAGGGAGATGCGGGCCTCCTCGCGCACCCATTCCTCGGAGCTCACGGCCAGGATCTCGTCCAGCCGCATCGACAGGGCGGTCAGCGGCGTGCGCAGCTGATGGGAGGCGTCGGAGGCGAGCCGGCTCTCGGCCTCCAGGCGTTCGTTGAGCATCGCGCCGGAACGGGCGAGCTCCTCGGCCACATCGTCGATCTCGGCGATGCCCGAGACGGACCACGGACCGCGCGAACGACCTGATCCCATCTCCTCGGCGCGTCGGCTGAGCCGGGCCAGGGGCATCGAGATGCGCTGCGCCTGCCACAGCGCCACCGAGACACCGATCGACAGCGCAGCGAGTCCCGCGACGATGATCAGCACCCAGGCGCTCGCGGTGTGGGCGCGCACGTCGGACTGCGGGATGTACACCGAGACGGACTGGCCGAAGGCGCCGTTGGTGTTCGTCTTCAGAGGGTCCTGCCCCGGCGGGTCTCCGGCGGTGTAGGTGACGTCCTCGTAGGTGACGGTGATGGCGATGTTCAGGTCCGACTGCTCATCGACACGACGCTGCAGCAGCGTCTCGTCGATCTCCCCGCCTTCCTGGAGCCGGGTCTCGGTGTCCACCCGCACCTTGTCCACGATGACGTTCGCCTGGTTGCTGAGGGTCTGCTTGTTCAGCTGGAGCCAGGAGTAGCCCAGCGGGATGCCGAGCATGAGCACGGCCAGCAGCACGGTGATGATGGTGGCCTGCAGCACGCGCTGCCGCACGGGTCAGCTCTCCGCGCCGGTCTCGAAGCGGAAGCCCACACCCCTCACCGTGGTGATCCGGCGGGGATCGGTGGCGTCGTCGCCGAGCTTGCGGCGCAGCCAGGAGACGTGCATGTCGAGGGTCTTCGTGGAGCCCCACCACTCCGCGCCCCACACCTCGCGCATCAGGTCGTCGCGGGTGACGACGCTGCCGGATTCCCTCACCAGGACGGTGAGCAGGTCGTACTCCTTGGCGGAGAGGCTCAGCTCCTCGCCGTCGGCGTAGGCGCGGCGGGCGGAGACCTCGAGGGTCACGCCGTTGACGTCGTAGGTGTCGCCGGAGTCCTCCGTCGCCTGGGAGCGCCGCATCAGGGCGCGGATGCGGGCCTGCAGCTCTCCGAGACGGAAGGGCTTGGTGACGTAGTCGTCGGCGCCGGCGTCGAGGCCCACCACCGCGTCGACCTCGTCCGCGCGGGCGGTGAGGATCAGGATCGGGCATTCGAGCCCGCCCTTGCGCAGTCTCCGGGCGACCTCGAGACCATCCAGGTCGGGCAGGCCGAGATCGAGGATGACCAGGTCGATCGACTCCGCTCCGGCGGCGATCGCCAGCGCGTCCATCCCTCGGGAGGCGCGCGTGACGGTGTACCCCTCCCGGTCCAGCGCGCGGGAGAGCGGTTCAGCGATGGCGGAGTCGTCCTCGACGAGAAGCAGTCGTGTCACGCGGTCCATCCTATGACGATGCCGGCAGAGTCTTCCCCGATCCGGTGTCCGGTCGGGCATGGCCCCATCATCACAGGTCGATCCGGCGCAGCAACCTCCATGAGGTCACCGGGCGCGCTCACAGGCCCAGATCCAGTGGGGCGGAGCGGTCGCGCCGCATCTCCCGGACATGGATGTCACCGATCCCGTGCAGCTCGACCTCCTCACCGTCCGTGAAGGAGAAGCCACCGGGCAGGGCCTGCTCGATCGCAGTGCACGTCTCCGCGTCGACCACCACCGAGCCGGGCCGGGCCACCGACTCCATGCGTGCGGCGAGGTTCACCACCGGGCCGAAGACGTCCCCGTAGCGCGAGAACATCGATCCCCAGGCCAGGCCCACCCTGATCGGTGGGAGGTCCGGGGACTCGGTGATCGCCTCCGCGAGGCTGATGGCGATCTGAGCACCGTCCTCCGGCGTGTCGGCCAGGAACATGATCTCGTCGCCGACGGTCTTGACCACTCGGCCGCCGCCGACGGAGATGACGTCGCGGCTGAGGGACTCGAAGCGGCCCACCATGTCGGCGAGCTCGGTGCCGGGAAGGTCCTGGGCGATCCGGGTGAACTGGACCAGGTCGGCGAAGCCGATGGCCCGCTGCAGCGGGAACAGCTCGTCGGTGTCGCGATGCAGCACCTCGCTGCCGGCGCGGGCCGCATAGGCGGACAGCTGTCGGCGGAAGGTGAACATCACCTGCGATTCGAAGGTCTCCAGCAGCTCCGGGATGGAGTCGAGCATCTGCTGGCGCGCCTGGGCGTCGTCGAGCCCGTCGGCGTACTTCGCCTCATCCACCAGCGCTTCCGTGATCCACATCGCCAGGCGGCCCATGTGGAAGCCCATGCCGCGCGAGATGCTCGAGAAGGCGCGCTCGCTGATCACCCCCTCCTCGACGATCGCGGCGAGGTCACCGATCGCATACGCGTCCTCATCGGTGAACACCACGGTGTCCTCGTCGACGGGGGTGAAGCCGAGGGAGCGCCAGTAGACGGAGGTGAGCCGTTCGGGGATGTCCTGCTGCTGGGCGAGATCACGACGGGAGTACTTGCGCGGGCCCTGCAGCAGGATCTTCTCGAGCGCACCGACGCTGCGGCGCACCGCTGCGAAGCGACGGTTCAGGTCGAGGATCTCCTGATCGCCCAGGGAGCCCGCCCCGGCCTCACCCTGTGAGAGGTCGGGCAGCTCCGCCGTCTCCACCGGGACGGCCTCCTGCGGCGCCGACGGCTCCCGCTCCGCGGGGGCCTCCGCAGGATCCGTGGTGCTCTCCAGCTCTTCCATGCCTCCGCTCACGTGCCGTGCTCCTCCTGCTCGATGCCCATCGCATCATGTGTCGTGGGCCGGGCGGGTCCGTCCGGTCGCAGATGCCGCACATCGCCGATGTCCACGGCCGTCCTGCCGCCTCCCGCGAGGTCGACCATCAGACGGCCCTGCGCATCGATCGCCTGCGCGATGCCGTGCAGGGAGGGCGGGTGCGTTCCGCCCGTCCCCGTCTCCCCCAGAGGGTCGACCCGCACCGCACGCCCCAGTGTGAGGCACGTCATAGTGTAGCGCCCGTGAGTGCCCGCCGAGACACCGTCTCCCTCTGCGGACTCCAGCCGGTCCAGCTCCGTCCACAGCGCTGCGGTCAGTGCTTGCTCGAGACGCTCCCTGAGCATGCGGCCCGATTCCTCGCCGTGCCCCGCCGCCACGCCGTCGACACCGCACAGCCAGGCCGCGCCGGGCACCGCCCGGCCGTCGGCCTGCAGGACCGGCCCGCGCAGGTTCATGCCGATGCCGAGCAGCACGAGGTCCGGACCGCGGCCCTCGACGAGGATCCCGCCGAGCTTGCGGCCGTCCTCGGTGTGCAGATCGTTGGGCCATTTCAGCCCGATCCGGTGTTGCTCGGCCCCGGCTTCCCCCAGCACCTGGTCGAGGGCGGTGAGCGCCGCGACCCCGGCGGCCAGGGAGAACCATCCGCGACGGTCCGGGGTGAGCCGGCTGCGGTGGACGTAGGTGAGGGCGAGACCCACACCGTCGGGGCTCTCGAAGGATCGGCCCAGCCGGCCCCGACCCCCGCGCTGGTGCCGGGCGGTGAGGGCGAAGGGCACCGGCTGCCCGTCGGTCGCGCAGCGGGCGGCCTCGTCCTGGGTCGAGTCCACCTCCTCCAGGCGGAGGATCTCCAGCGGCCCGTGCGCAGTGGCATCTGTCCGTTCCATCACGCCTCCCCCTCCCATCTCGCCGGTGCCGGCCCTGTCGTGCCCGGCGCTCTGCTCTGCACCCCGGTGACGCCACGCGCGGTCGCAGGACCGGCCGTCGCCGTCGGGCGTGGGTAGCGTAGTATCCCGGTGTCCATCCGCCGGAACAGATGGCGGCCTCGCAGGCCGCAGCAGGAGGCTCCGTGACCGACGCCCCGCGGCCGCTCACCACCGCCCAGCGACTCGAGGACCTGCGCGAGCGCGATGCCGCTGCGGTCGCCGCCGCTGACGAGATCGCGGTGCAGAAGCAGCATGCCCGTGGCAAGAAGACGGCTCGCGAACGCATCTCCGACCTGTTGGACGACGGTTCCTTCGTGGAGACCGATCGTTTCGTGCGCCATCAGGCCCGCAATTTCGGCATCGATCGCAAGCGGCCCGACGGTGACGGGATCATCACCGGGTACGGCACCATCGACGGCCGCCAGGTCTGCGTGTACTCGCAGGACTTCACCGCCTTCGGCGGGTCGCTCGGCGAGGCCCACGGCCGCAAGATCCAGAAGATCCAGGATCTCGCGCTGAGCACGGGAGTGCCGATCATCGGCATCCTCGATGGCGGCGGCGCCCGCATCCAGGAGGGCGTGGCCTCGCTGGCCATGTTCGCCGGCATCTTCAAGCGCAACACCCGCGCCTCCGGGGTGATCCCCCAGATCTCCCTGATCATGGGCCCGGCCGCGGGCGGCGCCGTGTACTCCCCGGCGCTGACGGACATCATCGTGATGGTCGAGAAGACCTCCCACATGTTCATCACCGGACCGGACGTGATCCGCACCGTCACCGGTGAGGACGTGGGCTTCGAGGAGCTCGGCGGGGCGCGCACCCATTCCTCCCGCTCCGGTGTCGCCCACTACATGGCTCCCGACGAGGCCGAGGCCATCGAGTACGTCAAGGATCTGCTGAGCTATCTCCCGGCCAACACGCTGAGCCCGGCCCCCTCGTTCCCGGTCCCCTTCGAGGAGGACCTCACCTCCTCGGACACCGCGCTGGACACCCTGGTGCCCGATTCCCCGAACCAGCCCTACGACATGCTCTCGGTGCTGCGAGCGACGCTCGATGACGAGGAGTTCCTCGAGGTCCAGCCGTTGTTCGCGCAGAACATCCTGGTCGGCTTCGGCCGGGTCGAGGGCTACAGCGTCGGCATCATCGCCAACCAGCCCTCGCACCTGGCCGGCACGCTGGACATCGACGCCTCGGAGAAGGCGGCCCGCTTCGTGCGCCTGTGCGACGCCAACAACATCCCGGTGCTGACCTTCGTGGACGTGCCGGGCTTCCTGCCCGGGACCGACCAGGAGTACGGCGGCATCATCCGGCGCGGCGCGAAGCTGCTGTACGCCTACGCGGAGGCGACCGTCCCGCTGATCACCGTCATCACCCGCAAGGCCTACGGCGGCGCCTACATCGTGATGGGCTCCAAGGAGCTGGGGGCGGACATCAACCTCGCCTGGCCCACCGCGCAGATCGCGGTGATGGGCTCCCAGGGCGCGGTGAACATCCTCCACCGCGGCGATCTGCGGGAGGTCACCGAGCAGGGCGGCGATGTCGCGGCCGCCCGCGCCCGCTATGAGGCCGAGTACGAGGAGCAGTTCGCCACCCCCTACAGCGCGGCTGAGCGGGGCTGGATCGACGGCGTGATCCGTCCCGCCGAGACCCGTCTCGAAGTGGCTCGCGCCCTGCGCGCCCTGCGCACCAAGCGCGATTCACTGCCCACCAAGAAGCACGGGAACATCCCGCTGTGAGCGGCCCGCAGTCCTTCGGTCCCGTCGCGGCCGGCGCCGCGGGTGCCGAGGAGTCCTCCGGCGTCTCCCCCTCCGATGTGCGCCTGGTGCACGGCTATCTGCGCGATGACGAGCTCGCCGCCATCGCGGTGGTGGTCTCCGCCATGAGCGTGACCAGCCGGCTCGAGGCGGAGGAGCGGCTGCTGGCCGAGGGCCGCGGCGCAGGCGCCGGCGCCTGGAACGACGCGGTGCACTGCCACCCCCGCGCCCACGGCCTGCGCAGTCGCCCCTCCCCCGCCGCCTGGCAGTTCTCCGACCGCTGAGCACGGCGCCGACCGTCCGACAGGCTTGAGTCCGCACCGCCGCCGCACGGGGCGCGGCCTGCCGCGCACTAGACTGCCCCGCATGCTTGAGACCCCGCCCGCCCCGTCGGCCGCGACCCCGCCCCGCCCTGCCACCGCCCTGGACCGTCTGGCCGACGAGTACGTCGAGCTCAGCGCCCGGCTGGACCCGTTCCTCGCCACCGCTCTGGGCGTTCCCGGCCACGACGCGGAGGTCACCGACTACTCCCCCGCCGCCGTCTCCGAGCGCACCGACGCCGCCCGCACCCTGCTCTCCCGCGCCGCCGAGGTCCCGGACGAGGATGCGGTGGACGCCATCACCCGGGCCGCGCTCGCCGAGCGGCTGGGCCTGGAGATCGAGCGCGCCGAGCAGCGGCTGGACATCGCCTCGGTCAACAACCTCGCCTCGCCCCTGCAGTCCCGCGATGCGCTCGACCAGATGCCGACCGACACCGCTGAGGACTGGCAGGTGATCGCGCAGCGGATGGCCGGGATGCCGCGCTCGCTCAGCACCTGGGCCGAGTCCCTGCACGAGGCGGCCGAGCATGGCGTGCTCTCCTCGAAGCGGCAGCTGCTGCTCGGCGCGGAGCAGGCCCGCGGCTACGCCGCCGAGGACGGCTTCTTCACCGCCTTCGCCCGCGACGCGGTGGGCGATCGGACGCAGCGGGAACGCGTCGCCGCAGCCGCCGGAACTGCCGCGCAGGGCTATCTCGCCCTCGCCGACACGCTCGAGCAGCTCGCCCCGCACGCCCCCGAGCAGGACGCAGTGGGGCGCGATGCCTATGCGCTGGCCTCTCGCACCTTCCTGGGCACCTCGATCGACATCGACGAGACCTACGCCTGGGGCATCGAGGAGCTGCGCAGCGTGGTCGCCGAGCAGGAGGAGGTGGCCCGACGGATCAATCACCGCGCTGGCAACGGCGGCGGCAGCTCGGTCCAGGCCGCGAAGCGGGCGCTGAACGCCGATCCCTCCCGCGTGCTGCACGGCACCGAGGAGCTGCGTTCGTGGATGCAGGAGCTCAGCGATCGCGCGATCGAGGAGCTCGCCGGCACCCACTTCGACATCCCCGAGCCGCTGCAGCGGCTGGAGTGCCGGATCGCTCGCACCGGCTCCGGCGGCATCTACTACACCGGCCCCAGCGAGGACCTGACCCGGCCGGGCCGGATGTGGTGGGACGTGCCGGCCGGCACCACCGAGTTCCACACCTGGTTGGAGACGACCACCGTCTACCACGAGGGCGTGCCCGGCCATCATCTCCAGGTGGGCACCCAGACCCTGCAGGCCAGCACCCTGAACCGGTGGCGGGCGATGCTGTGCTGGGTCTCCGGCCACGGCGAGGGCTGGGCGCTGTACGCCGAGCGGCTGATGGACCAGCTGGGATACCTCGGCGATGACGGCGACCGACTGGGGATGCTGGATGCGCAGCGGCTGCGGGCAGGACGTGTGGTGCTGGACATCGGCCTGCACTGCGGGCTGCTGATGCCCGAGGGCCTCGCCGGGTCTGCGGGTGGCGCCTGGAGCTTCGAGAAGGCCTGGGACTTCATGAGCGCCCACTGGGGCGTGACCGAGGCGGAGCAGCGCTTCGAGCTGCACCGCTACCTGGGCTGGCCGGGCCAGGCCCCCTCCTACAAGATCGGCCAGCGGGTCTGGGAGGAGCTCCGCCGGGATGCCGAGCGTGCCGGGACCCCCGTCCGCGACTTCCACCGCCGGGCGCTCGAGCTCGGTGGCCTGCCGCTGTCCGTCCTCGAGGAGGCGCTGCGATGAGCTCCCCGGTCCCCGCTCCCGCCCCGGAGCCGGCGGAGGCCCCGGGCCATGACCCGCTGCTGCTGCTCGCCTCCGCCTCGGCGGGGCGCCGAGCCACGCTGCGGGCGGCCCGCATCGAGCACTCGACGCTGCCGGTCGACCTCGACGAGGCGGCGATCCTCGCTCGCGCCCGTGCGGCGGCAGCCGACTCCGGGGACCCGGACTCCCTCCCCACCGCCGCCGACGAAGTGCTGCTGCTGGCCCGGGAGAAGGCGCTCGCGGCGACGGCACGCAGCGAGGGCGGTTACGTGGTGCTCGGCTGCGACTCGATGCTCGAGCTGGACGGCGAAGTGATCGGGAAGCCGCTGACCGCGGACCGTGCTCGTGAGCGCTGGCGCGCGATGCGCGGCCGCACCGGCATCCTGCATTCCGGGCACTGGCTGGTCGACGACCGCGATGAGGAGGACGGCGGCACCGGCGCCACTCTCGGGGCGACGGCCAGCTGCGAGCTGCGCTTCACCGACCTCTCCGATGAGGAGATCGATGCCTACGTCGCCACCGACGAGCCGCTCGGGGTGGCCGGAGGGTTCACCATCGACGGCATCGGGGGCCCGTTCATCGAGCATGTCCAGGGCGACCCCCACGCCGTGGTCGGCCTCTCCCTCCCCCTGCTGCGCAGGATGCTCGGGGAGATCGGGGTGGGCGTCCATGAGCTGTGGGAGGAAACCCCCGTCACCGTCTTGCCGGACCCTGCCGACGGCTGAGCCCGCTCGGTACTAGACTCGACCTCTGCTGACCCCCTCGGAAGGATCCATCGCCGATGCCCGCTCGCTCCCCCAAGCTCCGTCCCCTGTCCACGGTGCTGATCGCCAACCGTGGAGAGATCGCGGTGCGGATCGCACGGGGCTGCCGGGACGCCGGGCTCCGCTCCGTCGCGGTGTACGCCGATCCGGACCGCGATGCCCTGCACACACAGGTCGCCGATGAGGCCTACGCCCTCGGCGGCACCACTGCCGCGAGCTCGTACCTCGTGGTCGACAAGATCCTGGACATCGCCCACCGCTCCGGTGCCGACGCGATCCACCCCGGCTACGGCTTCCTCTCCGAGCGGGCGGACTTCGCCCAGGCGGTCATCGATGCGGGTCTGACCTGGATCGGTCCCTCCCCCGCCGCGATCGAGAAGCTCGGGGACAAGGTCTCCGCGCGCCACATCGCCCAGAAGGCCGGCGCACCCCTGGTCGCCGGCACCAAGGACCCGGTGCAGAACTCCGACGAGGTCGTGGACTTCGCCCGGGAGCACGGACTGCCGATCGCGATCAAGGCGGCGTTCGGCGGCGGCGGCCGCGGTCTGAAGGTGGCCCGTGAGGAGTCCGAGGTCCGCGAGCTGTTCGACTCCGCAGTGCGCGAGGCCATCGCCGCCTTCGGCCGCGGCGAGTGCTTCGTGGAGCGCTACCTCGACTCCCCCCGCCACGTCGAGACCCAGTGCCTCGCCGACATGCACGGCAATGTCCAGGTGGTCTCCACCCGTGACTGCTCGCTGCAGCGCCGCCACCAGAAGCTGGTCGAGGAGGCGCCCGCGCCCTTCCTGAGCGCTCAGCAGAACGCCCAGCTGGTCAGCTCCTCCAAGGCGATCATGCGCGAGGCCGGCTACACCGGCGCCGGCACCTGTGAGTTCCTGGTCGGCAAGGACGGCACCATCTCCTTCCTCGAGGTCAACACCCGTCTCCAGGTCGAGCACCCGGTGACGGAGGAGGTCGCAGGAGTGGACCTGGTGCGCGAGCAGCTGCGCATCGCCGCCGGCGAGCGCATCAGCGACGAGGATCCCCTCGCGCGCGGCCACTCCTTCGAGTTCCGCATCAACGGCGAGGACCCGGGCCGCGGCTTCATGCCCGCCCCCGGGCGGGTCCAGCGCTTCGATCCGCCCACCGGCCCCGGCGTGCGCCTGGAGACGGGCGTGCGTGCGGGGGACGAGGTCTCCGGGGCGTTCGACTCGATGCTCTCCAAGCTCATCGTCACCGGTGCCACCCGCCGGGAAGCGCTCGAGCGCTCCCGTCGGGCGCTCGCGGAGTTCCAGATCGAGGGGATCCCGACCGTGCTCCCCTTCCACCGCAAGGTGGTCGAGGACCCGGCCTTCGCGCCGGAGGATCCCGAGCAGGCCTTCTCCGTGCACACCCGCTGGATCGAGACGGAGTTCGACAACGATCTGGCGGCCGCGCCGCTGCCGGGCCAGCAGGAGGACACCGAGGATCGCGAGGCCGTGGTCGTCGAGGTGGATGGTCGACGCGTCGAGATCAGCCTGCCCGCCTCGCTGCGTGCGCCCCGGGCCGCAGTACGGCAGCGCCGCAAGCGTCAGCACCGGGCGTCCGGGGATGTCGCCGGCGGCGGCAACAGCGTCTCGGCTCCGATGCAGGGCACCATCGTCAAGGTGGTCGCCGAGGAGGGCCAGTCGGTGGCCGATGGAGACCTGCTGGTGGTGCTCGAGGCGATGAAGATGGAGCAGCCGATCACCGCACATCGCTCCGGGATCGTCACGGGGCTCAGCGCCGAGATCGGGGCCACGGTCTCCGCCGGCGCCGTCCTGTGCACCATCGAGGACTGACCACCGACCTGCTGCCCGGGGATCGAGCCGCGGACCGCCTTCACATCGGGAGGGCGGTCCGCGGCTCGATCCCCGCTGGGGTGAGACCGTCCGCGGTGTCCCGGCTCCGGGCGCCGGCCCGCTGCGGGCGCGGCCGGGTTCAGGCGTCCGGTGCGAGCACCCGCTGCCTCGCCACCTCGGCCAGGGAGCCGGTGAGCGAGGGGTAGATGGTGAAGGTGCCGGCGACCTGCTCGGCGGTGAGCCGATGCGCGACCGCGAGGGTGTAGGGCAGGATCAGCTCGCTCGCCCGCGGCGCCACCACCACGGCGCCGATCACGGTATGCGAGCCGGGGCGCACGATGAGCTTCACGAAACCCTCGGTGATCCCCTGCATCTTCGCTCGCGGATTCGTCTCCAGGTGCAGCATCATCACCTCGCCCGACACCTCACCCGAGAGGACGTCCTGCTCGCTGACGCCGACCACGGCGATCTCCGGGCTGGTGAAGATCGCGGAGGAGACCTGGGTGGAGATCAGCGGGGAGACGGCATCACCCAGCGCATGGTGCATGGCGATCCGTCCCTGCATCGCCGCGACCGAGGCGAGCGGATACACCCCGGTGCAGTCCCCGGCGGCGTAGACGCCGCGCACGGAGGTGCGGGAGACCCGATCGGTCTCGATGTGGCCGGATTCCTTGACCCTGATCCCGGCGGAGAACAGCCCGAGGTCGGAGGTCCAGGGGATCCCGCCGATGGCGATCAGCACATGGCTGCCGGCGATCTCCTCGCCGGTGGTGAGGGTCACCACGACCCCGTCCTCGGTGCGGCGCGCGGTCTCGGCGCGGGAGCGGGAGCGGACGGTGACACCGCGCCTGGCGAAGGCCTCCTCGAGGACGTCCGCGGCCTCCGCGTCGGTGCCGGGCAGCACCTTCTCCCGGGAGGAGACCAGCGTGACCTCGCTGCCGAGGGATCGGTAGGCGCTGGCGAACTCGGCGCCGGTCACGCCGGAGCCCACCACGATGAGGTGCTCGGGCAGGCGGTCCAGCGCGTACAGCTGGGTCCAGTTCAGGATCCGCTCACCGTCGCAGGGTGCGCTCTCCAGCTCCCGGGGACGAGCACCGACGGCCAGCAGGATCACATCGGCCTCGAGGGTGTCCACGCGCGTCCCGGCAGCGTCGAGCACGTCCACGCGGTCCGGCCCGTCCAGTCGCCCCGTCCCATCGATGACCTGCACCCCAGCCGCGGTCAGGCTGGAGCGGATGTCTACGGACTGAGCGGCGGCGAGCTCCCGCACCCGGTGGTTGACGGCGGCGAGGTCGACGTTCAGGGAGTGGGCGGCGGGGGCGGTGCCGTTGTCGGCGTCGCGGATGCCGAGCTGCTGGGATCCGGCGACCAGGTCGAGCACGTCGGCAGTGGCGATCAGTGTCTTCGAGGGCACCACGTCGGTGATCACCGCGGCGCCGCCGATCCCGCGATCCTCGATCAGCACGGTCTGCGCGCCGTGCCGTGCGGCGGTCAGCGCGGCCTCGTAGCCCCCCGGGCCGCCCCGACGATCACCACGCGGACGCGGCCCCCTGCGCTGGTGAGACGACGGGGGTCCGAAGGAAGGGCGGTGCTGGGATCGGTCACGCCGCCATTGTGGCAAAGAATGCACGGTGGGGAGCCCTTTTCGGACACCGGCCGAGGGTGGCCGGCACCCCGGACGCACTTCCCGGGTGACGCGCGCCCAGAAGCGCCGCCGGAACCCGTCAGGACGTTCCCGACGTCGGCTCGTCTGCGCTACCTTCGGTCCATGACTTCTTCCGCTGCCGACCCGTACCAGCTCGCCCGCGATGCTGCCGCCGCCATCGCCGAGGCCAGCGGTGTCCCCGCCCACGATCTCGCCCTGGTGCTCGGCTCCGGATGGTCCGGCGCCGCTGACCTGCTCGGCGAGACCGTGTGGCAGGCCGACGCCACCACCATCCCCGGGTTCCGCCCGCCGGCGGTCGCCGGCCACGTCGGCACCCTGCGATCGATCCGGGTGGAGGGCACCGACGCTCGGGCCCTGGTGCTCGGGGCCCGCACCCACTTCTATGAGGGCGCCGGCGTCGACGCCACGGTCCACGGGGTGCGCACCGCCGCCGCCGCCGGCGCCCGCACCATGGTGCTGACCAACGGCTGCGGCGGGATCGATCCCTCCTGGGCTCCCGGCACCCCGGTGCTGATCCGCGACCAGATCAACTTCACCGGCGCCACCCCGCTGACCGGCGCCAACTTCGTGGATCTCACCGATCTGTACACCCCGGCGCTGCGCGACCTCGCACACGAGGTCGACAGCAGCCTCGACGAGGGGGTGTACATGCAGTTCTCGGGCCCGAGCTACGAGACCCCTGCCGAGGTGCAGATGGCGAAGGTGATCGGCGCCGATCTGGTGGGCATGTCCACCGCGCTCGAGGCGATCGCGGCCCGGGAGGCCGGGATGGATCTGCTGGGCATCTCGCTGGTGACCAATCTCGCCGCCGGCATCAGCGGGGGCGCGCTGAGCCATCAGGAGGTGCTCGAGGCCGGTCGGGAGGCGGGCCCGAGGATCTCCCGCCTGCTGGCCGAGACCGTCCGCCGGATCACCGCCGGCTCGTCGGCGCCGAGCAGCGCTGCGGGGGCCTCGGCATGAGCCTGGACAGCGCCCTGCGCTCCCGTTCCGAGACCTGGATCCAGGATGATCCCGATCCGGCCACCCGGGCAGCGCTCGAGAACCTGCTCGAGCAGGCCGCCGCCGGCAGCTCCGTGGCACAGGAGGAGCTCGCCGATGCGTTCTCCACCGATCTGCAGTTCGGCACCGCCGGACTGCGCGGGGCGATGGCACCCGGTCCGAACCGGATGAACCTCGCCGTGGTCTCCCGTGCCGCACGCGGCCTGGCAGACCACCTGCGCGAGGATCTGGGCCTGGAGCAGCCGCGGGTGGTCATCGGCTACGACGCCCGGTACAACTCCCACGACTTCGCCCGCCGCTCCGCGCAGATCATGGCGGCGGCGGGCTGCCGGGTCCAGCTGCTGGAGCGTTTCGGCCCCACTCCCCTGGTGGCCTTCGCGGTCCGGCAGCTGGAGGCGGACGCAGGCATCGTGGTGACCGCCTCCCACAATCCGCCGGCGGACAACGGCTACAAGGTCTATCTGGGAGGGCGCGCCGCCGAACCCGAGGGTCGCGGCGTCCAGATCGTGCCGCCGTCGGACACGCAGATCGCGGCACGGATCGCGGCCGTCGGCCCGGTGCGGGACATCCCCGTCACGGATTCCGGGATCGAGCTGCTCGGGGAGCAGCTGCGGGAGGACTACCTCACGGCGATCTGCGCGCTGCCGGACCCAGAGGGTCCGCGGCAGGTGCGGATCGTGCACACCGCGATGCACGGCGTGGGCTCCGAGACCGCGCTGGCCGCCCTCCATCGCAGCGGGTTCGCCGAGGTGCATCCGGTCGCGAAGCAGGCCGATCCCGACCCCGACTTCCCCACCGTCGCCTTCCCCAACCCCGAGGAGCCCGGCGCGATCGACCTCGCGCTCGAGCTCGCCCGCACCCTCGAGGCCGATGTGGTGATCGCCAACGATCCGGATGCGGACCGCTGCGCGGCGGCGGTGCTCGATCCGCATCGGGGCGACTGGCGGATGCTGACCGGTGATGAGCTCGGAGTGCTCCTGGGAGACCATCTGGTGCGTCGGCACGGCTACCGCGGCGTCATCGCCCGCTCGGTCGTCTCCAGCCGCTGGCTGGACGCGATCGCGCAGAGCGCGGGGCTGGACGCCGCGGCCACGCTGACCGGGTTCAAGTGGATCACCCGTGCCCCGGGGATCGTCTTCGGCTACGAGGAGGCCATCGGCTACTGCGTGCTGCCGGAGGTGGTGCGCGACAAGGACGGCCTCTCCACAGCGCTGATCGTCGCCGAGATGGCCGCGCTGGCCAGAGCCGAGGGCACGACGCTGATCGGCCGTCTCGACGAGCTCGCCGAAGAGCACGGACTGCACTCGACCGCGCAGCTGTCGATCCGGGTCGAGGATCTGACGCTGATCGGCGCGATGATGGAGCGGCTGCGCGCGGCGCCGCCCACGGCGCTGCTCGGCTCGCCGGTGCTCACCAACCAGGACCTCTCCCAGGGGTCGGTGGAGACCACCGGGCTGCCCCCGACCGAGGGCATGCTGCTGCGCAGCGAGGACGACACCCGGGTGGTGGTGCGCCCCTCCGGGACCGAGCCGAAGCTGAAGTGCTATCTCGAGGTCGTCACCGCAGTGCCTGCGGGGACCTCACCCGCGGAGATGGGTGCCCTCCGGCGCCGGGCCGGTGAACGGCTGGAGGCACTGAAGGACGAGATGCGTCAGGTGCTCGGCGCGGACTGAGGCCCGCGGCGCCGCCATCGCGCGGCGCCGCATCCGCCGGTCGGTTCAGTAGCCCGAGCCGGTGCCGCCCTCGAGGATCGCCCGCGAGGAGGACAGACCCAGCCGGCTGGCGCCCGCGGCGACCATCGCCTCGGCCGCCTCCCGGGTGCGGATCCCACCGGAGGCCTTGACCCCGAGCCGGTCGCCGACGGTCCTGCGCATCAGCGCGACGGCATGCTCGCTCGCACCCCCGGCGGGGTGGAACCCGGTGGAGGTCTTCACGAAGTCGGCGCCGGCCCGCTCGGCCGCCTCGCAGACGGCGACGATCTGCTCGTCGGTCAGCGCTGCGGACTCGATGATCACCTTGAGCACCACGGACTCCGCCACGTCCCGCACCGTACGGATCTCGTGCTCGACGGCATCGAACTGACCGGCGCGGGCCAGGCCGACGTTGAGGACCATGTCCACCTCGTCCGCGCCCTTGTCCACCGATTCGCGGGCCTCGAAGGCCTTGACCTCTGCGGAGTGCTGGCCCGAGGGGAATCCGCAGACGGTCGCGACCTTCACGGTGGTCTCCACAGGGAGCATCGAGGGGGAGATGCAGACGGAATAGGTGCCCAGCTCCTCGGCCTCGCGCAGCAGCGCGGTGACGTCGGCGGCGGTGGCCTCGGGCTTGAGCAGGGTGTGGTCGATGAGTGCGGCGAGCTGGCCGTTGTCCAGAGAGGTCATGAGGAGATCCTGGCAGACGCACCTGCCCCGGCGCATCCGCACCGGCCTCGATCGGGTCACGACTGCCCCACACCCCCTCCCCAACCTATCTACCTATCTGATAGGTTGCGGCGCGGAGCTGCACCGTGGCACACCGGTCGCGCGGCACCTCCGCCATTCCGTCCAGGCCCCGAGGAGAACCGTCGATGTCGACGACCGCACCACCGCCGAGAACAGCCGAGACCGTGAGCTCGCCCCGCACCACCACGCTCGGCGCCGATATCGATCCGTACCTGATCGACGGCTCGCAGATCACCGAACCGCCCCGCCGGCTGGGCGGGAAGCTCCGCTTCCTGGGCCCGGGCATGATCACCTCCGCCGCCGTCGTCGGCTCCGGTGAGCTGCTCACCGCGACCACCCTGGGCGCCCAGGTCGGCTTCATGCTGCTGTGGCTCGTGCTGGTCTCGACGTTCCTGAAGGTGTGGGTGCAGATCGAGCTGGCGCGCTGGTCGATCTCCACCGGCCGCGTGGCGCTGGACGGCTATCAGGACGTGCCCCGAAGATCGCCGGTCGCGGCTGGATCTCCTGGCTGGTGCTGTTCATGTTCCTGCAGTTCTTCATCGGTCAGGCGGGGGTGATCAGCGCTTCCGCCTTCGCCTTCAGCACCCTGTTCCCGATCGGCCCGGATCCCTACTCCCTGCTCTCGATCGGCGTGTGGGTGGGGATCCTCGTGGTCATCGCGATCGGAATCCATGCGGTGAACCGGTACGCCGTGGTCGAGAACATCTCCACCGTGCTGGTGCTGCTGGTGACCTTCTTCGCGATCGTGATGGTGTTCCTGCTGGGCGGCACCGAGTTCGCGTGGAGCCTCGCCGACCTCGGCGGTGGCATGCGCCTCCAGATCGCCGGCGGCGCCTTCGGCGTGGCCCTGGCGATGTTCGGCATGACCGGGGTGGGCGCGGGCGAGACCACCGCGTACACCTACTGGGTGGTCGAGAAGGGCTACGCGGCCTGGACCGGTCCCAACGACGGCTCCGAGAGCTGGATCAGCCGCGCCCGGGGCTGGATCTCGGTGATGAAGGTCGATGCCTGGGTCTCCTGGATCATCTACACCCTCTCCACCGCCGCCTTCTACATCCTCGGCGCGGCTGTGCTGCACCCTCAGGGGCTGCTCCCCGAGGGCAACCAGGTCATGCTCACCATCTCCTCGATCTTCGACTCGGCCGTCGGCCGCTGGGGCGGCGTGCTGTTCCTCATCGGCGCGGGGCTGGCCCTGTTCAAGACGATCATCGCCAACGTGCCGAGCCTCGGCCGCCAGGTGGGTCACACCCTGGCGATCTTCGGCGCCTACGACTGGAACGACCAGCAGGTGCGGATCCGCTGGCAGCGGATCATCATGATCATCCTGCCGATCGTCTGGGGCGTCCTCGGCACCGCCATCTCGTCGCCGCTGGCGCTGGTGATCATCGCGGGCATCCTCAATGCCGTCTACCTCATCGGCGTCGCCGCTGCCACGCTGTACCTCTCGTACACGCAGACGGATCCGCGGATCCGGGACGGCGCCCCCACCATGGTGCTGCTGTGGCTCTCAGCGATCGCGATCGCCTTCGTCGGCATCTATGGTCTGTTGAACTCGTTCTGAGACCCCCTGGCGCCCGGGCCGCACGGTCCCGGGCGCCGCACATCAGGAGCTGCCCCATGGAAGACCTCGCCAGCACCGCCTGGAAGCACCTCGCCGCCCCCGCCCCCACCGCCGACGGGGAGCGGCTCGAGCGCGATTCGCTCGCCGATCGTGTGCGCGACGCCGTGCTGGGCATGATCGACGAGGAGGATCTCGCCGACGGGGATCCCCTGCCCTCCACCGGTGCCCTCGCGGCACGGTTCGGGGTCTCCCGCACGGTGATCCGGGAGGCACTGAGCGCTCTCGCCGCCCTCGGCATCATCGAGGTCAGCAATGGGCGCAGCGCCACCGTGCGGGCACCGGACCCACAGCTGGTGCGCTTCTACCTCGCCCGCGCGATCCGCGAGTCCCGGGACGACAGCTTCACCACCCTGATGGACCTGCGAGGACCGCTCGAGGTGCGTGCCGCGCTCCGCGCCGCGGACCGCTTCGCCGATGGTGGCGAGGTGCCGGCGGGCCGGGAGCGCCTGCTGGCCCTGCGGGAGGAGCTCGATGCCGCGCTGACCGATTCGGAGCTCTATCCGCGGCTGGACCTGCGCCTGCACCAGGAGATCGCGCTGCTGAGCGGCAACCGGGCCCTGCAGGGTCTGCTGGAGGCGGTCAGCATCCCCTTGTTCCATGCCATGCAGGACGTGCGCGCCGCCCGCGATCTGCACGACATGGTCGGCTCGGAGCACACCGACCACCTGCGGATCATCGACGCGATCCTGGCGGGCGATCCGGCGACGGCCGCCACGGCGATGGAACACCACATGCTTGCCGTGGAGTCCTTCGACATCACCTCCTGACCTGCCTCCGTTCCACTGCGACATCGACCCGACCCGAAAGGCCTCCCCATGCGTGCACTCGAGATCCACGGCCCCGACGACCTCCGCATCGTCGACCGTCCCGCCATCGACCCCGCCCCGGGCAGGTCCAGATCGCTGTCGAGTGGGGAGGCGTCTGCGGTTCGGACATCGCCTATTGGCGCAGTGGGATCTCCGGCACCGCCGTGATGTCGCATCCCTTCGTGCTGGGCCACGAGGTCTCCGGCCGGGTGCTGCGCCTCGGTGAGGGCGTCACCGGGATCGTGGAGGGACAGCCGGTCACGGTGCATCCAGCCCGCACCACGGGGCCGCTGCCCGAGCGTCTCGCGGGCCGCGACAACCTCCACCCGCAGCTGACCTATCTCGGCTCCGCCGCGCAGACCCCGCACACCGACGGCGGATTCGCCGAGGTGATCACGGTCGACGCCGAGCAGGTGGTGCCGCTGCCGGAGGGACTGGACACCCGCCGCGCGGTCCTCGCCGAGCCGCTGGGCGTAGCGATGCACGCGGTGCGCCGTGCCGGGGATGTCCGGGGCGCGCATGTGCTGGTCGCCGGTTGCGGGCCGGTCGGGCTGCTGGTGATCGTGGCTGCCCGCGCTGCGGGGGCGGCCCGTGTCACGGCCGTGGATCTGGCCGGCCCGGCTCGTGAGCGGGCCCTCGCGGTGGGGGCCGACGAGGCGGTCGACAGCGCGGAGGGCATGCCGGACACCATCACCGTGGCCTTCGAGGCCTCGGGCGCGCCCGCCTCCCTCGATGCCATCTTCCGTTCGATCCCGTGCGCCTCGGTCGTGGTCCAGGTGGGGAATCTGCCCCCCACGCAGGTCTCGGTGACTCTCGGCCCGGTGGTCTCCAAGGAGATTGATTACCGCGGCACCTACCGCTTCGTCACCGAGATCCGGGACGCGGTGGAGCTCCTGGCGAGGGACGATCTCGCCGAGCACGTCATCAGCCACGTCCTGGACCTCGCGGACGCGGCCGACGCCTTCTCCACCCAGGTCTCGGATCCCACCAGCAGCAAGGTGGTGCTGCGTATCGGCTGAGTGACGTGCTGCGAGGCACGAGCGGCAGGAACTCAGCCCATCGAGCACGAACTGAGTGACGTGCTGCGAGGCACGAGCGGCAGGAACTCAGCCCAGCGAGCACGAACTGAGTGACGTGCTGCGAGGAACGAATCGTCCGGGCGGGCGCTGACCTAGACTTGACGGCCGTGACCGATTCTCCGCCACCGTCCCGGGCCCCGCGCCGGATCGTCCTGCTGACCGGCCCCTCCGGGAGCGGCAAGGGCATGGTCGTGCGTCGCTCCGGGGTGCCCGCCCTGAATCTCGACGACTTCTATCGCGACGGCGAGGACCCCTCGTTGCCGCGTCGCTTCGGTATCCCGGACTGGGACCTGCCCGCCGCCTGGGACGACGGCGCGGCGCTGGCAGCGCTCACGGCGCTCGCCCACGATGGTGCCGCCGAGATCCCCACCTATTCGATCTCGCAGTCCCGACGCACCGGCACGGCCCGTCTCGAGATCGGGGACGCTCCCCTGTTCATCGCTGAGGGGATCTTCGCCGCCGAGCTGATCGCGCCGCTCGCGGCGGCCGGGCTGCTGGCCGAGGCGATCGTGCTGGACCGGTCCGTGCCCGTGGTGTTCGTGCTGCGGCTGCTGCGCGACCTGCGCGAGCGCCGCAAGTCGGTCCCGATCCTCGTGCAGCGCGGCATCGCGTTGGCCCGCCAGCAGGGGCGGGACATGGTGCGCTGGAAGCAGGCAGGGCTGCGCCCCTACAGCCTGCGAGCGGCGGTGGGCCGCCTCGGCGAGCTGGTCCAGCTCGCCGAGGCGGAACGGCGCTGCCGTGCGGTCGGTGCGCCCTCGGCGCGGCTGCGGATCGCCGCGGTGTGCTTCCTGCGCGATGCACCCGCCGGAGCCGCCCACCGCACCGAGCTGCTGTGCGTGCGCAAGCACGGCACCGGCTCATGGATGCAGGTGGGCGGGAAGCTCGATCCCGGGGAGAGCGCCCGCGAGGCGGCGCTGCGCGAGGTCGAGGAGGAGCTCGGCGCGGTGCTGCGCGCCTCGGATCTCGAGGAGCTCGGCGAGTTCGATGCCGTCGCGGCGAACGAACCCGCGACCGTGGTCCGTTCGAGCGTCTTCACCACCCGCGCATTGCTGCCCGCGACGCTGCAGGTGCGGGCAGAGCTCGCCGAGCATCAGTGGATCCCGGTCGACGAGAACACCGCGCCGAGCGGTCTCGGACGGCTGGCGCCGCTGCTGGTCCAGCACATCCTGCCCGCTCTGCGCGGCCGCGAGGGACCTGGCCACGAGGATGCCCCCACCGCGGAGGTCGCCGAGCCGACTCGCCGGGGCTGAGCGTCCCGGTCGGCGCTCCGCTCAGGCGATGCGGTCCTTCACGATCCTGCGCTCCGGCACCTCGGTGCCGGGGGCCTCGAGGGTCCAGGACCCCGCGATCGACTCCAGCGCGCGGGGCATCCGCTCAGCGGTGTCGGTGTGCAGGCGGGCCAGGACGTCCCCGGCCTTCACCTCGTCGCCGATGTGGGCCTCGATCTCGACCCCGGCCGCCGCCTGCACGGCCTCGCCGGGCCGGGAGCGGCCGGCTCCGAGCCGCCAGGCGGCCACTCCGACGCCCATCGCGTCCAGGCCGGTCACCACGCCGTCCTCGCTCGCCCGGAACTCCTCGACGTGCTGCGCGACGGGCAGCGGGGCATCGACGTCTCCGCCCTGGGCGGAGATCATCGCCCGCCAGGAGTCCATGGCACGGCCGTCGGCGAGCGCGGCCTCGACGTCCGCGTCGCGGACCCCGGCGGCCTCGAGCATCTCCCGGGCGAGCGCGCAGGTCAGCTCGACCACGTCGGCGGGGCCGCCGCCGGCGAGCACCTCGAGCGATTCACGCACCTCCAGGCCGTTGCCGGCGGTGCGGCCCAGCGGGGCAGACATGTCGGTCAGCAGGGCGACGGTGCGCACGCCCGCATCCGTGCCGAGCTCGACCATGGTGCGGGCGAGCTCGCGAGCATCGGCCTCATCCTTCATGAAGGCGCCGGCGCCGGTCTTGACGTCGAGCGTGAGCGCGGCGGTGCCCTCGGCGATCTTCTTGGACATGATCGAGGAGGCGATCAGCGGGATCGCCTCGACGGTCCCGGTGATGTCGCGCAGAGCGTAGAGCTTCTTGTCGGCCGGGGCGAGGCCGGAGCCGGCCGCACAGATCACGGCGCCCGCGCTCTCGAGCTGGCGCATCATCTGCTCGTTGCTGAGGTCTGCACGCCAGCCGGGGATCGCCTCGAGCTTGTCGAGGGTGCCGCCGGTGTGGCCGAGTCCGCGGCCGGACAGCTGCGGGACCGCCACCCCGAAGCTCGCCACCAGCGGTGCCAGGGGGAGGGTGATCTTGTCCCCCACCCCACCGGTGGAGTGCTTGTCCGTGGTGGGCTTGGACAGCGTGGAGAAGTCCATCCGCTCACCGCTGTCGATCATCGCGCGGGTCCAGCGGGCGATCTCGGGGCGCTCCATGCCGCGCAGGAAGATCGCCATGGCCAGGGCCGCCATCTGCTGCTCGGCGACGACGCCGCGGGTATACGCATCGATCACCCAGTCGATCTGCTCGTCCGCGAGGCGTCCGCCGTCGCGCTTGGTGCGGATGACGTCGACGACGTCGAAGGGTTCGACGGCGGGGGCTGCGGGGGCGTCGGTCATGGGGTGCTCCTCAGGATCGGGCGACGTATCCGGGGTCGCGCCGCGCTGCGGCGGGCCGGGCGTCTCGGGTCGGATGGGGTGGTCGGGGTCAGGGGCGGAGGTCGGCGGGGCCGAAGGCCTGGGGCAGCACGGCCTCCATCGGTCGCGGCCCCTCGGGGGTGAGGATCACGAGGTCCGGTGCCGCATGCTCGGAGAGCAGCTGGCGGCAGCGGCCGCAGGGCATGACCACGCCGCGCTCATCACGGGCGAGCTGCTCATCGCCGCCCACGCAGACGAAGCGGCTCAGCTTCCCTCCGCCGCCGGCGATCAGTTCGCTGATCAGCCCGCATTCGGCGCACAGGGTGACGCCGTAGCCGGCGTTCTCGACGTTGCATCCGCGCACCAGGCGCCCGTCCTCGGTCTCGCCCGCCGCACCCACCCGGAAGCGAGAGTAGGGGGCGTATGCGCGCTCGGCGATCTCGCGGGCCACGGCGAGCAGGTCCTCGAACCCGGCCTCGCCGACGCTCTCGACGGTGGTCCCGCCCGTGCTCATGTCCACGCTGCCCTCACTGCTCGACGCTGCTCTCACTGCTTGATGTACGGCGTGCCGTTGGCGGCGGGCACACGCACCCGCCCCACGACGCCCGCCACCGCGAACAGGGCGACGATGTACGGGAGCATGAGCAGGAAGTCGCCGGGGATGGACACGCCTCCCTCTGCTGCGGACATGGTGCCCAGCCGGAGCTGGAGCGAGTCCGCGAAGGCGAAGGTGAGCGCCGCCAGCAGGGCGCCGACGGGGTGGTAGCGGCCCAGGATCATCGCGGCCAGGGCGATGTACCCCTTGCCGGCGGACATCTCCTCACCGAAGGCGACCCCCGTGCCGATGGTCAGCGTCGCGCCGCCGAGCCCGGCCACGGCCGAGCCGAGCAGCACGTTCTTCCAGCGCGTGAGGTTCACGGCGATGCCGACGGTGTCAGCCGCCTTGGGGTGCTCGCCCACGGAGCGCACCCGCAGGCCCCAGCGGGTGCGGAACAGTGCGACCGTGAGCCCGGCGACGATGATCCACATCAGGTAGACCAGGATGTTCTGCTCGAACAGCGCGGGACCGATCAGCGGGAGGTCGGCCAGCACCGGGATCCGCAGCGTGGGCAGGCGCATCGGGGCGTTGAACAGGCCGGGGTTGTCCCGCATCACGCTGCCGAAGAAGAACGAGGTGATCCCGATCGCCAGGACGTTCAGCACCACGCCGACGATGATCTGCTGGACGTGATATCCGACGGCGAACAGGGCGAGCATCGCTCCCATGAACAGCGCCATCACCGGGGCGGCGAGCAGACCGATCCACACGCTGCCGGTGAGGGAGCCGACCAGGGTGGCGCCGAAGGCGCCGAACAGCAGCTGCCCCTCGATCGCGATGTTGATGACGCCCGAGCGTTCGGAGAGCACCCCGGACAGGGCACCGAAGGCCAGCGGGACCGCGAGCACGATGGTGCCCTGCAGGAGCGTGGTCACGTCGAGGGTGCGCTCGGAGATCACCCAGGTCAAGAACGCCAGGATCCAGGTCACCGCGAACACGGCGATCAGGGTCAGGCGCAGCCGGGCCGGCGGCCGGGCCACGCGAGCCTGGAGCACCCACAGCCCGGCGGAGGCGAGCAGGGCGATCAGCGACAGCACGATCGAGCCGACCATCGAGGGCAGGACGATCCGCTCGGGGATCACTCCGAAGGGGTTCATGTCGCTGGGGTGGACCACCACGTAGGCTGACTCGACCCCGGGGATCCCGCGCAGACCGAACACGACCAGCGCGAGCAGTGCCATCACGGTGGTGCTCGCGGGCAGGTGCCACCAGCTGGAAGGGCGCGTGTCATCGAGCGTCCTGGCGATGACGGAGTCGTCCGTGGCGACGAGGGGTGTCGTGCTCATCGCTCCTCCTCCTCGGTGCGGTCCTCTGGTGCTCCTGCTGCGGGTGCCGGTCCGTCCGTCGCGGGCGGATCCGGCGGCGAGGGCTCCGGGTCGCCGCCTGCGGCGCGGTCGCCCGTGGGGGCACCGGTCCCGGTAGCGTCGGTCCTGGCAGCCTCGCTCGAGGTATCGGCGGTCACCGCGGCGCCGGAGGCGACGGCGGCCTTCTCGGCGCCGGTGCGGGCGCGGCGGGCACCGCGCACGCGGGACCTCGCTCCCGGGTGGTCGACGCGGCGCAGGCCGATCAGGGTGCGCACCAGCGGCGGGGCGGCGATGAACAGCACCACGAGCACCTGGATCACCTGCACCAGGTCCAGCGGGACGCCCTGGCTGGACTCCATGAAGCGCCCGCCGGTGGACAGCCCCGCGAACAGCAGGCCGGCCAGGACGATGCCGACCGGGCCCGAGCGGCCCAGCAGCGCCACGGTGATGGCGTCGAAGCCGATGCTCCCGGCCACGCCCTCGGTGAGCCTGCGTTCGGTGCCGAGCACGTGCACGGCGCCGGCCAGGCCCACCAGGGCGCCGGCCACGGCCAGCACCAGGAAGGCGGTGCGTGCCGGGGAGATGCCGGCGACCTGGGCGGCGCGGGGGTTGGAGCCCACGGCCCGGAAATGGAAGCCGATGGTGGAGCGGCTCATCAGCCACCACAGCACGACGGCCGCGCCGGCGGCGAGGAACAGTCCGGCGTGGAGGCGGAAGCCGGAGCCCAGCAGCAGCGGCAGCACGGCGTGGTCACCCACCGAGGGCGAGGTGGGCTGGGACTGGTTGGCGCCGGTGAACGCCGCGGTCTTCAGCGCGAAGAACAGCAGATAGGTGGCGATCCAGTTCAGCATGATGGTGCTGATCACCTCGTTGGCGCCGAAGCGAGCCTTGAGGAAGCCCGCGATGCCGCCCCAGACGCCACCGGCGAGGGTGCCGGCCATCAGGCAGACCAGCAGGTGGACGACGATGGGCAGGTCGAAGGTGAAGCCCACGTATCCGGCGGCCATCGCGCCGGCGATCAGCTGCCCGGTGCCGCCGATGTTGAACAGGCCGGCACGGAAGGAGACGGCCATCCCGGCGGAGGCGATGATCAGCGGCGTGGCGACGGTGAGGGTCTCGGTGAGCGGGCGCAGGCCCGCGGCGAGCGCGGGCAGCAGCACGTAGGTGCCGCTGCCGCCGGCCTCCCGGAGGCTCTCGGCCACTCGCGCGTACCCGGGGATGTCGAAGATCGCGCCACGGAACATGGCGCTGTAGGCGTGGGTGACGGACTGCCAGACGGAGGTCAGGGAGTCGGCGGGCCGGTCGAAGAAGTATCCGAGGGACTCGCGGACCTCCTGGTCCGCGATCACGATCAGCACGGAGCCGATCAGGAAGGCGAACACGAAGCTCATCACGACGACCAGCAGATCGCCGCGGGCGAGCTTCTGCAGGGTCCTGGACAGAGCGGTCTCCGCGGTCTGCTCGGGCGGCGGCGGGTTGTCGGAGCTGCCCGCTCCGACGCCGGGAGCGGAGCCGGTATCGGCCGTCTCAAGGCTGCTCATGCGTTCCTCTCCTTCCGCTCGTGCCCCGCAGTTCGTCGGCCGACAGCGCCCACGTCCTTCGTCTTCTCCCGCTCGTCCCTCGCAGTTCGTCGACGCACCACGGTGCTCATGCGATGTCTCCTTCGTCGGCGAGCTGGGAGTCGGTGGTGCGGGCGCCGGAGGCGACGGCCTCGCGAGCGGCATCGACGGTGTAGCCGGCCATCATCAGGCCGAGCACGTCACGGTCCTCGTCACCGGGGACGATCCCCAGGATCTTCCCGCCGTACATCACGGCGATGCGGTCCGCGAGCTGGGTGACCTCGTCCAGCTCGGTGGAGACGATCACGACCGGGGTGCCCCGGTCCCGCTCATCGAGGATGCGGCGGTGCAGGAACTCGATGGAGCCCACGTCCACACCGCGGGTGGGCTGGGAGGCGATCAGCAGGGCGAGCTCGCGGTGGAGCGCCCGCGCCATGACGACCTTCTGCTGGTTGCCGCCCGACAGCGTCGATACCGCCGCGGCGGAGGAACCGGTGCGGATGTCGAACTCCGGGATCAGCTGTTCCGCGTTCTCCCGGATGGTGCGCAGCTTCATCGCCAGCGCGCTGCCGAAGGGCGGTCGGTCGTGCTGGTCCAGCACCAGGTTCTCGGCGACCGAGAAGTCGGGGACCAGGGCGTCATGGGTGCGGTCCTCGGGGACGAAGCCGACGCCGGCGTCGAGCACCTGCTTCGTGGTCCGGCCCACCAGCTCCTTCCCCTCGAGCTTCGCCGAGCCGTGCACGGTCTCCTGCAGGCCCAGCAGCGCCTCGGTGAGCTCGGTCTGGCCGTTGCCCTGCACTCCGGCGACGGCGAGCACCTCGCCATGGCGCACCGCGAAGGAGACCCCGTCGAGGGTCCGCGTGCCGGCCTGGTCGATCACCCGCAGACCGGTCACCTCGAGCGCCACCTCGCCGGGCGCGGCCTCGGTCTTGTGCTGGTTGAGCGAGACCTGGCGACCCACCATCAGCGAGGCCAGCTCGGCCTGGTCGGCCGAGGGATCGGCCTCTCCCACGACCTTGCCGCGACGGATCACGGTGATGCGGTCGGAGACGGCCTTGACCTCACGGAGCTTGTGGGTGATGAACACGATCGAGGTGCCCTCGTCGCGCAGCTGACGCATGATCTCCATCAGCTCATCGGTCTCCTGCGGGGTGAGCACCGCAGTCGGCTCGTCCAGCACCAGCACCTCGGCGCTGCGACTGAGCGCCTTGATGATCTCGACGCGCTGCTGGGCGCCGACGGGCAGGTCCTCGACCAGCGCATCGGGGTCCAGGTCGAAGCCGAAGCGGGCGGAGATGTCGCGCACCAGCTTCCGCGCCGCGCCGAGATCGAGCAGACCGCCCTTGGTCGGCTCGTGCCCCAGCACCATGTTCTCGGCGACGGTGAAGACGGGGACCAGCATGAAGTGCTGATGGACCATGCCGATGCCGGCGTCCATCGCATCGCCGGGGTCCGTGAAGGTGACCGGCCTGCCGTCGATGAGGATCTGTCCGCCGTCGGGCCGGTAGAGCCCGTACAGGACGTTCATCAGGGTCGACTTCCCGGCCCCGTTCTCGCCCAGCAGGGAGTGGATCTCCCCCGGTTCGACGATCAGGTCGATGGCGTCATTGGCCACGAAGGTCCCGAAGGTCTTCGTGATCCCGCGCAGTTCGAGTTTCACAGCGCTCGCTTCCGTCGGTGCGGGCCGGGCATCCGGCCCTGCGGAGTTCGGACTCAGGATGCGGACATGGGGCGCGGCCCCCGCCCTCGCGGGCGGGGACCGCGCCGGTCAGCGGTGGGTCAGGAGCCCTGGGGCGAAGCCTTGGACTCCACCGTCACGGTGCCGTCGATGATCTCCTGCTCGAGGGAGTCCAGCTCCTCGGAGAGCTCGGCGGGGACATCATCCTCGAAATCGTGGAACGGGGCCAGGCCCACGCCGCCGTTCTCGAGGGTGCCCACGTACGGGGTCCCGTCGTACTCGCCACCGGCGGCGCCGGTGATGACGTCCTCGACACCCACGGTCATCTCCTTCATGACGGAGGTGAGGATGACGGACTGGGCATCGGCGTCGGAGGCGTTGGTCTCGTAGCCGTCGGCGTCGACCCAGATCACCATGCGGTCCTCGCCCTCCTTGGCGGAGGCGAGGGTGCCGGCGCCGACGGGGCCCGCGACGGGCATGATGATGTCGGCACCCGCGTTGTAGAACTCGTCGGAGACGGCCTTGCCCTTGGACTGGTCGTCGAAGGTGCCGACGATGGAGCCGGACTGGGACTCCTTGTTCCAGCCGAGCACCTCGACCTCCTCGTCGTGGGTCTCGTTGTAGTGGGTGACGCCGTCGGCGTAGCCGTCCATGAAGATGGTGACGGTGGGGATGTCCACGCCGCCGTAGGTGGCGACCTTGCCGGTCTCGGTCATGCCGGCGGCCAGGTAGCCGGCCAGGAACGCCGCCTCGGCGGTGTTGAACTCGAGGGGCTTGACGTTGTCGAGCTCGATCGGGTTGCCGTCGGCGTCCTGAGCGGTGGAGTCCACGATCGCGAAGTCCGTGTCGGGGTTCTCCTGCGCGGCGTCACCGGTGGCCGGGGCCAGCAGGAAGCCGACGGTGATGATCAGGTCGCAGCCCTGGGTCACCATGTTGTTGATGTTCGGGGCGAAGTCGGAGTCGTCGGTGGACTCCGCGGTGGAGTGGTCGATCCCCAGGCTCTCGACCGCGTTCTGCAGCCCCTTGTAGCTGGACTCGTTGAAGGACTTGTCGTCCCAGCCGCCGGCATCGGAGACCATGCAGGCCTTGTAGTCGCTCGAGGCACCGCCGGCATCGCTGCCACCGCCGCCGGCGGTCTCCTCCGGGGCCGTGCCGCAGGCGGCGAGGGTCAGGGCGCCGGCGCCGACCAGGGCGAGCGCACGCGTGATGCTCTTCATGAAGGTTCCTTCGGTCAGGTGCGGGGCCGGAATCGCCCCGAGGGGTCCGTCGCGACAGCGCTGTCGCAGTGCGCTTGGGACCATATCCGCGCGCAGCGCCTTCCGGGGCCACTTCGGTCCCACTCCGTGAACCGTTATGAAATCGACGCGGTGGTGGCGTATGGGCGGGTCGCAGCCGCTAACCGGGCCGCCGCGCCGGCCAGGGCGTCTCAGGCGGGCAGCAGGTCTCGCTGGACGCATGCCGCGGCGAGCACCGAGGCACCGATCCCGATCGCTCGCTCATCGATCATGAGATCACCCATGTGCAGGTCATAGGTACGGCCGCCGGGGGTGCGGGTGCCGAGCCTGGCGAGCGCGCCGGGGACCTTCTCCAGGTACCAGGCGAAGTCCTCACCGCCCAGCGACTGCGCGGTCGGATCGAGGTTGTCCCTGCCCAGCACGCCCTGTATCGCAGAGGCCAGCACGTCGACGCTCGAACGGGCGTTGGACACCGGCGGCACGCCCCGGTCATGGCTCACCCGCGCCTCCACGCCCCAGGGGCGCACGAGATCCGCCAGGATCGTCTCCAGCAGCTCCTCCGCCTGATCCCAGGCCTCGTGGTCCAGGCAGCGCAGGGTCCCCTCGAGCGTGCCACTGCTGGGGATCGCGTTGAAGGCGGAGCCGGCATGGATGCTGCCCCAGGTCAGGTTCACGCCGGAGCGCGGGTCCATCCGCCGGTTCAGCGCCGCCGGAAGCTGAGTGGCGATCGACCCCAGCGCGTAGACGAGGTCCTGAGTGAGGTGGGGGCGCGAGGTGTGCCCGCCGGCGCCGCGCACCAGGACCTTCACCGGGTCGGTGGCCGAGGTGATGGGGCCGGACTTCAGGCCCACGTGGCCGACATCGACCCCGGGATCGCAGTGCAGCGCGAGGATCGAGTCGACCCCGGCCAGCACGTCCTGGCCGATCAGCTCGAGGGCGCCGCAGGGATGCATCTCCTCGGCGGGTTGGAAGACGAGCCTCACCCCACGGCGGAGGCCGCCGGCGTCGGCGGCCCGGACCAGCGCCGTCGCCGCGCCGAGGACCGCGCTCATGTGGACGTCGTGACCGCAGGCGTGGGAGACGCCCTCCACGGTCGAGCGGAAGGCGACGGTGGCCAGCTCGGGGATGCCGAGAGCATCCATGTCGGCGCGCAGGGCCATCAGCTCCAAGGAGGGGTCCTCGCCCGGGATGTCGCAGACCAGGCCGGTGTGCGCCATCCGCTGCGGGGAGAGACCCAGGCCGCGCAGATGCTCCTCGATGAAGTCGGTGGTGGCGTGCTCCTGATGCGAGAGCTCGGGGTGGCGGTGCAGGTGGCGTCGCACCTCGCGCAGCGCCCCGCGGATTCGGTGACCGTCCGGGCGATCAGCCCCGTCGGACCCAGCATCGACCGCTGCTGCGCGGTCCCCAGCAGGACCTGCTGTGACTGCTCCACCTGTGCACTCCCCTGCGTTCCGTCGGGACGGCCGCGGCTCCGGTGCGGAGCGGGCCGACGCCCTCGCGGTGGCCGCTGCGGGCGGTCGACGTCAGCGCAGGCGGCCCAGCCCGCACCGCTCGAGGCGGGCGACGAGCACCGAGAGGTCCTGCGCCTGTTCGTCGGCGAGCACCAGCAGCGCGTCCTCGGTGTCGACGATGCTGATGCCGTCCAGCCCGACCAGGGCGATGTGGCGATCCGTGGAACCGTACACCGTGGCGCGTGAGGAGACGGCATCGACCGTGGCGCTTCCCAGCACCCGGACATCACCGTCCCCACCATCTGCCGAAGCGCGCTCACCTCCCTCGCCGAGGGCCCGGACCGGATGCTCGCGCAGCTGTCGGGCGAGTGCGGCGAAGTCGCCCACGTCGTCCCAGCCGAACGCAGCCGGCACCACCGCGACCTTGCCCTCGAGAGCCAGCGGCTCCGCCAGAGCATGATCGATCGCGATCGCGGTCAGCCGCGGCCACACCCGCTCGAACACCGCCGGGTACCGCTCGGTCCCGGCAGTGGCGGCGATCTCTCGGACCCCGGCGGCCAGGGACGGGATCTGCACCGCCAGCTCGTCCAGCAGCAGCGAGGCCCGCACCACGAACATCCCTGCGTTCCAGAGGAAGCGCCCGGTGCTCAGGAACTGCTCGGCGCGCTCACGATCCGGCTTCTCCACGAAACGGGCCACCGGATGCGCTCCGGGCGGGAGCGCGCCCAGCCCCGTGGTCCCGCTGAGCGGCCCGGCAGCGGCATCGCGCCCCTCCTGCGACCCCGGTGCCCGCTGTCCGCTCCGTTCGATGTAGCCGAATCCGGTGGCGGGATGAGTGGGGGTGATCCCGAGGGTGACCAGGTATCCGCGCTCGGCGGTCTCGCGGGCGAGCGCCACGGCCCGGGTGAAGGCCGCGTCGTCGTCGATCAGATGATCAGCGGCGAAGGATCCGATGATCGCCTCCGGCTGCTCCCGCTCGACCAGCGCCGCAGCGAGGGCGATCGCCGGCATCGAGTTGCGCGGCGACGGCTCGGCGACCACCCGTACGGCGCCCGAACCGCCCACCTGCTCCCGCACCGCCGCCTCGTGCACCGCCCCGGTGACCACGATCGGCGGCCCATCGGCCAGCGGGATCAGACGCTCCACCGTGCTCTGCAGGAGGCTGCGCCCCTCGCCCGTCAGGTCCAGCAGGAACTTCGGGCGCGAACGGCGTGAGAGCGGCCACAGTCGTGTTCCGGCGCCACCTGCCGGGATCACGGGCACGAAGGGAAGCTGAGGCATTCGTCCAGCGTATCGATGTCCACCCTCGTCCCCACGGCGTTCTGCAGCATCCGCGCCCGACTCGCTCCGGAAGGCACGGCACAGCCCCTGCCTGGTGCTACGCTGAACGGGCCCCTGTCGGGGGCGATGATGATGTCGCCGTGTCGTGAAATGCCCCTGCGGGCGGTCCACGTCGCGACCGCCGTCCGGAGCGTTCCTCCGGAGCTCTGCTGGCCGCTCCACGGCATCTCCTCACCGTTCCCGGCACCATCCCGACGCTTCTGGAGGATCTCCGTGGCTTCAGCCCAATCCGGGACGCTCTATCGCGGACGCGAGGGCATGTGGTCCTGGGTCGCCCACCGCATCTCAGGAATGCTCATCTTCCTGTTCCTGCTCGTGCACGTCCTGGACACCGCTCTCGTCCGCGTCTCCCCCGAGGCCTACAACGAGGTGATCGGACACTACAAGACCGTCGTGTTCGGCCTCGGCGAGGTCGGCCTCGTCGCCGCGATCCTCTTCCATGCCCTCAACGGCCTGCGCCTCATCCTGGTGGACTTCTGGTCCCAGGGTCCCAAGCGTCAGCGCTCCCTCTTCTGGGGCGTCGTGATCGTGTGGGTCGTCCTCATGGCCGGATTCCTCCCCCGCCACCTCATGCACATGTTCGGAGCGTGATCACGATGTCCACCACCTCCATCCCCGATCCGAGCACCCGCTACCGCCGCACCGGCCAGCGCGGCATCAACGCCGAGATGCTCTCGTGGCTGTTCATGCGTGCCTCCGGCATGCTGCTGGTCATCCTCGTCTTCGGCCACCTGTTCGTGAACCTCTGGCTGGGCCAGGGTGTCCAGGGGATCGACTTCGCCTTCGTCGGCGGCAAGTGGTCCTCCCCCTTCTGGCAGGTCTGGGACCTGCTGATGCTGTGGCTGGGGCTGATCCACGGCGGCAACGGCGTGCGCACGATCATCAACGACTACGCGCGCGGCGACCGTCTCCGCATGGTCCTGAAGGGCCTGCTCTACTTCGCCGTGGTCGTCACGGTCATCCTCGGCACGCTGGTGATCTTCACCTTCGAGCCGTGCCCGGTCGGCGCCGAGCCGAGCCTGCTGCCCTCCTTCTGCGAGGGCTGACGCCCGGGACGATCGGCCCACCGGTCGCCCCTCCACACTTCCCGGTCGACCCGAAACGGAGCAGTCACCCGACATGCAGACCCATAACTACGACGTGGTGATCGTCGGCGCCGGCGGCGCCGGCATGCGTGCAGCCCTGGAGTCCTCCAAGCGCTCCCGCACCGCTGTCGTCACCAAGCTCTACCCCACGCGCTCCCACACCGGCGCGGCCCAGGGCGGCATGTGCGCCGCGCTGGCCAATGTCGAGGACGACAACTGGGAGTGGCACACCTACGACACCGTCAAGGGCGGTGACTACCTCGTGGATCAGGACG
This sequence comes from Brachybacterium avium, assembly GCF_002216795.1. Taxonomy (NCBI): domain Bacteria; kingdom Bacillati; phylum Actinomycetota; class Actinomycetes; order Micrococcales; family Dermabacteraceae; genus Brachybacterium; species Brachybacterium avium. The sequence goes on from NZ_CP022316.1 coordinate 666,380, forward strand.
CTGCGGAGGTGATGGCGAAGGAGGCCATCGACGCGGTGCTCGATCTCGAGAAGATGGGTCTGCCCTTCAACCGCACCCCCGAGGGCAAGATCGACCAGCGCCGGTTCGGCGGGCACACCCGTGACCACGGCGAAGCACCCGTGCGCCGCTCCTGCTACGCCGCAGACCGCACCGGTCACATGATCCTGCAGACGCTCTACCAGAACTGCGTGAAGCAGGACGTGGAGTTCTTCAACGAGTACTACGTGCTCGATGTGCTGATGACCGGCGATCCCCGCAGCGACGAGGGCGTGCGAGCCTCCGGCGTGGTCACCTACGAGCTGGCCACCGGCGAGATCCACATCTTCCGTGCGAAGTCCGTGGTGTTCGCCTCGGGCGGCTTCGGCAAGATCTTCAAGACCACCTCCAACGCCCACACCCTCACCGGTGACGGCCCCGCGATGGCGTTCCGTCGCGGTATCCCGCTGGAGGACATGGAGTTCTTCCAGTTCCACCCCACGGGCCTCGCCGGGCTGGGCATCCTGCTCTCCGAGGCGGCCCGCGGCGAGGGCGGCATCCTCCGCAACAGCGAGATGGAGCGCTTCATGGAGCGCTACGCCCCGACGCTGAAGGACCTCGCACCTCGCGACGTGGTCGCGCGGGCGATGGCCAACGAGGTGCGTGACGGCCGCGGTGCCGGTCCCAAGAAGGACTACGTCTACCTCGACCTCACCCACCTGGAGCCCTCGCACATCGATGCGAAGCTCCCGGACATCACCGAGTTCGCGCGCACCTACCTCGGCGTGGAGCCGTACACGGACCCGATCCCGGTGTTCCCCACCGCGCATTACGGCATGGGCGGCATCCCCACCAATATCCGTGGTGAGGTGCTGCGCAACGCGACCGACGTGATCCCCGGCCTGTACGCCGCGGGAGAGACTGCCTGCGTCTCGGTGCACGGCGGCAACCGCCTGGGCACCAACTCCCTGCTGGACATCAACGTCTTCGGCCGCCGCGCCGGCATCGCCGCCGCGGAGCACGCCGACGAGGTGGACCTGCCCGAGCTGCCCGAGGGCCTCGAGACCCCCACCGTGGAGCTGCTCCAGCGTCTGCGCGACCGGCCCGCGACCGAGGATCGCATCGCCGACATCCGGATCGCGCTGCAGGAGACCATGGACACCAACGTGCAGGTGTTCCGCACCGACGAGACCTGCCGTCAGGCCCTGGCCGATATCCGGGATCTCAAGAAGCGCTACGAGACCGTCGCCATCCAGGACAAGGGCCGCAGCTACAACCTGGACCTGATGGAAGCGGTGGAGCTGGGCTTCCTGCTGGACCTCGCGGAGATCGTGGCGCTCGGCGCGCTGGAGCGCAAGGAGTCCCGCGGCGGCCACTTCCGGGAGGATTTCGAGACGCGCGATGACGTCAACTTCCTCGCACACACCATGGCCTACCGCACCCTTCCCGGTGAGGAGGGCCTCGAGGGCACCTCGATCCGGCTGGGCACCAAGCCCGTCGTGATCACCCGTTACGAGCCGAAGGAGCGTACGTTCTGATGACTGCCGTCGCTGAGAAGCCCGAGGCCGAGACCGGCGCGGAAGAGATCCCCTCGTTCCAGGTCACGATGCGTATCTCACGCTTCGACCCGGACACCTCCCAAGGTGCCCGCTGGGAGGATTTCACCGTCACGATGCACGGCACCGACCGTGTGCTGGACGCCCTCCACGAGATCAAGTGGCATCTGGACGGGTCGCTGACCTTCCGTCGCTCTTGCGCCCATGGCGTGTGCGGCTCGGACGCGATGCGGATCAACGGCCGCAACCGTCTGGCCTGCAAGACGCTGCTCAAGGATCTCGACATCAACAAGCCGATCACCATCGAGCCCATCAAGGGCCTGCCGGTGGAGAAGGACCTGATCGTCGACATGGAGCCGTTCTTCGACTCCTACCGAGAGGTCATGCCCTTCCTGGTCGCCGGCGGGCAGGAGCCCAGCCGGGAGCGACTGCAGTCCGCTGAGGAGCGGGAGCGCTTCGACGACACCACCAAGTGCATCCTGTGCGCCGCCTGCACCTCCTCGTGCCCGGTGTTCTGGACCGACGGGCAGTACTTCGGCCCGGCCGCGATCGTCAACGCGCACCGCTTCATCTTCGACTCGCGCGACGACGCCGGTGAGCAGCGCTTGGAGATCCTGAACTCCAAGGAGGGTGTGTGGCGCTGCCGCACCACCTTCAACTGCACCGAGGCCTGCCCGCGCGGGATCCAGGTGACCAAGGCGATCGCCGAGGTGAAGCAGGCGGTGATCACCGGCCGGATCTGACCGCTCCGCCTGTCCGCACGAGGCCCCGCCCGGGAATGCTCCGGGCGGGGCCTCGTGCGATCTGCAGCGGCTCGGCGGGGTGCTGCCGGCCGGCGGCCTCCCGCTCAGGAGTTCACGCGGATGACCTCTTCCTGGTACGGCGCGATGATCGTCCGGGAGATCTGCAGATCCAGCACCAGGAAGGGGCGCTCCGCGGGGTCCTCCCGGCTCCAGGTGCGGAGCCGCTCCAGGTCCTCCAACGTGCGGACCACGATCCCCTCCGCGCCGGCGGCGGCACCGTAGGCGGCGAAGTCGATCCGGTCGATCAGCATCGGCTCGGCGGCCAGGCCCTTGAGGCCGTAGAGGTTCACCTCGGCACCGTAGGCGGCATCGTTCCACACCACGGCCAGACCCCGACCGCCGGCGGTGCGCACCGCGGAGTCCAGGTCCGCCAGGGCCATCACTCCTCCCCCGTCACCGGTGGTCAGCACGATCGTGGAGTCGGGATTGGCGCGGGCGGCACCGGGCACGCTGGGCCAGCCCAGGCCGATGGACTGATAAGCGGTCCCGACCATCGCCATTCGGTGCGGGGCGGAGACCGGCCAGTACATGTTCGCCCAGGCGATGAAGTGGCCGCCGTCGGAGACGACCACGCGGTCCTCGGGCAGCAGCTCGGCCAGCCGCGCGGCGGCGGCCCGCGGATCCAGCAGACCGTCCTCGGCGAATTCGGGGCGGCGACCTGGGCGCGCAGCGCCGAGGCGTCGATGCGCTCGCGCCACGGCTGGGCCGCTCGCTCCCGCGCGGGCAGCGCCGCGGTGAGGGCCTCGGCGGCGAGACGGGCGTCGGCCCGCACGAATCCGCCCACCCGGGCGTTGGTGGCGGAAGCGGCGGTGTCGATCTGCCAGACCGCGGTCTGCGGGGCGAACAGCTCCCCGAAACGCATCGTGAACTGGTTCATCCCTGCTCCGACCACCACGGCGAGGTCAGCGGAGCGGACCAGCTCCATCGCACCGGGGGCACCGAAGCCGCCGGAGACCCCGATGTCGTAACGGGCCTCGGGAAGATGCCTCGCCCCAGCGCCGTGGTGGAGGTGACCGCGCCGGTCGCGGCCGCGAGCTCGCCGAGGGCGGGGCCCGCGCCGGCCAGCCAGGCACCATGCCCGGCCAGCAGCAGCGGCCGCTCCGCCACGGCCAGCATCGACGCCAACCGCTCGATCGCGGCGCGGGTGAAATCCGCCGTCGGGGCCAGCGGGGCGGGACGCCCGGGGCCGGGGACCGTGGGCACCTCGCCGATCTCTCGCTGAGCGACGTCATAGGGGATCGCCAGCACCACCGGTACCCGGTAGGCCAGTGCATGCTCGATCGCGGTGACGGTCGCGGCTGCGGCGTCCATCCGGCCGACGGTGTAGGTGCGCACCCCGACCGCAGAGCTCAGCGCGATCTGGTCCACGTCCCAGGGGCGACGCCCGGAGGTGGGCTCGTCACCGACCACCAGCACCAGGGGGATGCGCGCCTGGGCGGCTTCCGCGAGCGCGGTGAGGGTATTGGTGAACCCGGCACCGTAGGTGGTGGTCGCCGCGGCGATCCGACCGGAGGTGCGGAAGTACGCATCGGCGGCGACCACGGCTCCGGCCTCATGGCGGACGGCGGTGAACGTCGTGTCCGTCTCGCGCAGCAGGGCGTCCAGGAAGTAGGCGTTGCCGTTGCCCATGAGACCGAACACCTCGTGGACGTGCTGGGCGAGGGTACGGGCGACATGGTTGGAGACGATGGCCATGGAGGGGTCCTTCCGAGAGATATGCGAACGCAGTGTGCAGTCCGTATATGTCTCGCCCCGGGGCCGCCCGGGGGTTCGTGCCCCTTGTGAGAGCACCGGCGCCAGCCCCGTCACGGGCCCGCCTGACGGAGCGAGGATAGCACCGTCGGCGGTCGCGGGAGAGCCGGGCGGCACTCTTCAGGAGTAGCTGATCACCAGCGGCGCATGATCCGACCAGCGGGTGTCGTAGCTGGGAGCACGGTCCACCTGAGCGGAGGAGGCGCGGGCGGCGAGCTCCGGGGTGGCCAGCTGATAGTCGATCCGCCATCCGGAATCGTTGTCGAAGGCCTTGCCCCGCTGCGACCACCAGGTGTACGGGCCGGGGCCCTCACCGTGCAGGGTGCGGTGCACATCCACCCAGCCGAGCTCCTCCGTGAGCCGGTCGAGGTAGGCGCGCTCCTCGGGCAGGAACCCGGCGGACTTCCGATTGCCCTTCCAGTTCTTGATGTCCCACTCGGTGTGGGCGATGTTGATGTCCCCGGTGAGGACGACATGACGGCCCTCCGCGCGGAGCTTCTCCAGGCGCTTCATCATCACGTCGAGGAACTCATACTTGTCCGTCATGGTCTGCGGCTTCTCGGTGTTGCCCGAGTGCATGTAGCAGGAGATGACGGTCATCGCGGCGCCGTCGCCGAGCGGGTCCTGGAGGTCGGTCTCGAGCCAGCGGCCGGTGTGCGCATCTGCGTCCAGTCCCGGCAGGCCGCGGCGCACACCGTTCAGGTCGGCGCCCTGCAGCGAGGTGCGGGCGGCGATCGCGACGCCGGCACGGCCCTTCAGCTGTGAGACCTCCCCCACGATGGTCCACTCCTGACCCACCAGCCCGGGAAGCAGCTCCTCGGGAGCACGGACCTCTTGCAGGGTGACGAGATCGGCGGAGGTGGAGGCGAGCCAGTCGCCCATCCCCTTCCGGGCGGCGGCGCGCAGGCCGTTGACGTTGACGGTGGCGAGGGTGAAGGTCACGCGGGATCCTCGATTCCGGCGGCGCGCTCGGCCGCCTCGACGACATTCTTCAGCAGCAGCGCGCGGGTCATCGGCCCGACGCCGCCGGGGTTGGGGCTGAGCCAGCCGGCGACCTCGGAGGCCGACGGGTCGACGTCGCCCACGAGTGCGGCCTTGCCTCCCTCGGGGTCCTCGCGGCGGGAGACACCGACGTCGAAGACGACCGCTCCGGGCTTGATGTCCTCGGCGCGCACCAGGTGCGCGGCGCCCGCGGCGGCGACGATGACATCGGCGCGACGCAGGTGAGCGGGGAGGTCGGCGGTGCCGGTGTGGCACAGGGTGACCGTCGCGTTGTGCTCGCGACGGGTGAGCAGGGCACCGATGGAGCGGCCCACGGTGATGCCGCGACCGACGACCACGACATCCTTGCCCCGGAAGTCCAGGCCGTGGCGCTCGGCCAGCTCGATCACGGCGCGCGGGGTGCAGGGCAGCGGGGTGTGGATGGGCTTGTTGGCGTTCAGCACCAGGCGCCCCAGGTTCATCGGATGCAGTCCGTCGGCGTCCTTGGCGGGGTCGATCCGCTCGAGGATCGCATCGGTGTCGATCTGCGGCGGCAGCGGGAGCTGGACGATGTATCCGGTGCAGGCGGGGTCCTCGTTCAGTGCGTCGACCACGGCTTCGACATCCGCCTGGGTGGCGTCGGCCGGAAGCTGCTTCTGGATCGAGGCCAACCCCACCTGCTCGCTGTCGCGATGCTTGCCCCGCACATAGGCGGCGCTGCCGGGGTCGTCCCCGACCAGCACGGTCGCCAGGCCCGGGCGTTCGTGACCGGCCTCCAGGAGGCGGCTCACGCGTGCGGCGAGCTCCTGCTTGATGGCCTTCGCGGTGGCCCTGCCGTCGAGGGTCTGGGCAGTCATGTCGCTCCTGGGGGTGTGGTGCGGGCGTGGCGGGGGGACGGGCGTGGGGCCCGGCGCTGACATACCGGGCCCCACGGTGCCTCTCAGTACTGCTGCAGCTCGGGGTACAGCGGCTTCGACTCGGCCAGCGCCGCGGTGCGGGCGCGCAGCGCCTCGAGGTCTGCGCCACCGGTCAGCGCCAGCGCGATGACGTCGGCGACCTCGGTGAATTCCTTGGCACCGAAGCCGCGGGTGGCCAGGGCGGGCGTGCCGATGCGCAGGCCCGAGGTGACGCGCGGCGGCCGCGGGTCGTTCGGGACGGCGTTGCGATTGACGGTGATCCCTGCCTCGTGGAGACGGTCCTCGGCCTGCTGGCCGTCCAGCTCGCTGTCGACCAGGTCCACCAGCACCAGGTGCACGTCGGTGCCCCCGGAGATCACCTTCACCCCGGCGGCCCGGGCATCCTTCGCCTGGAGCCGCTCGGCGATGATCTTCGCGCCTTCCAGGGTGCGGGCCTGACGGTCCTTGAACTCGTCCGTGGCGGCGACCTTGAGCGCGACGGCCTTGGCGGCGATGACGTGCATCAGCGGGCCGCCCTGCTGGCCGGGGAACACGGCCGAGTCGATCTTCTTGGCCCACTTCTCCTTGCACAGGATCATGCCGGAGCGGGGCCCGCCGATGGTCTTGTGGATGGTGGTGGAGACGACGTCCGCGTACGGCACGGGGCTGGGGTGCAGGCCCGCGGCGACCAGTCCTGCGAAGTGGGCCATGTCGACCCAGAGCGCCGCCCCGACCTCGTCGGCGATCTCGCGGAAGGCGGCGAAATCCAGCTGGCGGGTGTAGGCGGACCAGCCCGCGACGATCACCTTCGGCTGCTCGGCGACAGCCAGCTCCCGCACCTTGGCCATATCGATCTGGCCGGTCTCCGGCTCGGTCTCGTAGGCGACGATGTCGTAGAGGCGGCCGGAGAAGTTGATCTTCATGCCGTGGGTGAGGTGGCCGCCATGGGCGAGAGAGAGGCCCATCAGCTTGTCACCGGGACGGGCCAGGGCGTGCATGACCGCCGCGTTGGCGGTGGCGCCGGAGTGGGGCTGGAGGTTCGCGTGCTCGGCGCCGAACAGCTCCTTGGCGCGGTCGATCGCGATCTGCTCAGCGACGTCGACCTCTTCGCAGCCGCCGTAGTAGCGGCGACCCGGGTACCCCTCGGCGTATTTGTTGGTGAGCACCGAGCCCTGGGCCTGGAGCACCGCACGCGGCACGAAGTTCTCGCTCGCGATCATCTCCAGGGTGCGCTGCTGGCGGGCCAGCTCCTTGTCGAGGACCTGGGCGATGTCCGGGTCGAGATCGGCGATGGACTGGTCGAGGACGTTCACAGGGCCTCCTGCAGTGTCGGGGCGGGACGCCGGCGGGCGCCGTCCCGCCATCTTAGGACGGACTGCGCCCGGGCCGCGCACCGGCTCAGAGATCGAGGCCGAGGCGAACGGGTTCGGGCTCCAGCCGGATCCCGAAGCTGCTCTGGACCCGTGACTGGACGTCCCGGGCGAGGGCCACCAGATCAGCGCTGCCGGCGCCGCCGCGGTTGGTCAGCGCCAGCGAGTGCTTGCTGGAGACGGCGGCCCGCTCCCCCACCGCGTGCCCACGTTCGATCCCGGCGTGGCTGATCAACCAGGCGGCGCTGGTCTTGACCTGCCCGCCGCCGACGTCGTAACGAGGGGCGTCTGCGGGCAGGCGGGCGGCCTCCCCGCTGTCGAGGATCGGGTTGGTGAAGAAGGAACCGGCGCTCCAGGTGTCGTGATCGCGCGCATCCAGCACCATTCCCTTGGCGCCGCGGATGCGCAGCACCGCCTCGCGCACCTCGTGCATCGGTGCCCGCGCTCCCACCTCGACGCCGAGGGCGTCGGCGAGCTGGGCGTAGCGGATCGGGGCCGAGCGGCTGCCGAGGGTGTGCTGGAAGGTCACCGAGAGCACCACGTAGCGTCCGGTGGCCGAGGGGGCGGCTCCGGAGTAGCGCGTGCGTTTGAAGATGCTGTCGCGGTAGGCGAAGCCGCAGTCCGCGGCGAAGAAGGTGCGCACCGCGCGCTTCTCCCGGTCCCAGGTGCGCACCCGGGAGATGGTGGCGGCGACCTCCTGGCCGTAGGCGCCGACGTTCTGGATGGGGGTGGCCCCGACCGAGCCGGGGATCCCCGAGAGCGCCTCGATCCCGACCATCTCGCGAGCGATCGCGTAGCGCACCGCCCGATCCCAGTTCACCCCGGCGAAGTACTCGACGATCGCGCCACCGCAGGTGGGGTCCAGCGGGGTCAGCTCCGCAGGGTCGACGGGGATGCCGTCGGGCTCTCCGGACGCACCGACCTCGCAGGTGGCGTCCAGCAGCGGCGGCTCCTCGGGATCCCGCAGCAACACGACGGTCCCGGCGAACGGTTCGTCGGAGGCGACCAGGTTGGAGCCGCCGCCGAGCACCAGCAGCGGCTCCTCGGCGGCGTCCGCCGCTGCCACCGCATCGATGACCTCATCGGCCGTGCGGGCCTCGACGAGCTTCCTGATCTCGCCGCCGATGCGCAGCGTGGTGAGGTCCGCGAGCCTCATGCGGCATCCGGCAGGGCGAGGGTGGCGCGGGCACGGCCGAGCACCTTGGTCCCGTCGACCTCGGCGGTGAGATCCACTCGTGCGGTGCCCGCCTCCTCGTCGATCGCGCCGACGACGGCGACGACCTCGAGGGTCGCGGCCCCGGTGGCGGGCACCGGGATCGGGCTGGTGAACCGCGTGGTGAAGCCGCGCACGGCGGCGGGGTCGGCGATGGCGTCGAGGAGGCCGGTGATCGCGGTGCCCATGGTGAGCATCCCGTGGGCGATGACGCCGGGCAGCCCGGCCGCGGTCGCGACGGTGTCGTTGTAGTGGATGGGGTTGAAGTCACCGGAGGCCCCGGCATAGCGCACCAGGGTGTCACGGGTGATCTCGTGGCGGGTGCGGGCGAGCTCCTGGCCGATGCTCAGCGCGGAGAGGTCCGCGGGGGCGGCGGGCGTGGCGGTCATGTGTGCTCCTGGATCCGTGGAGTCGGGCGGGACGGGAATGCTGCGGGCCTCCGGCCGAGGTGGTGGGCGGAGGACCGCTGGTGCCGATGGGGTCAGTCGCCGCGGACGACCAGCATGCTGCGCACTGCGGCGACCTCGGCGCCGGTCTCGTCGGCGAGGTCCACGCGGGTGGTGACCATCGTGTGACCGCCGGCGGCGCGGACCGACTCGACGGTGAGGGTGGGGACCAGCCGGTCCCCCGCGACCACGGGGCGGTGCAGGGTGAAGGTCTCCTCGCCGTGGACCACCCGGGAGAAGTCGATCCCGGAGGCGGGGTCCTCGATGTACTGCGCCTCGGTGGCCTGCGCGAGGGAGACCAGGAAGGTCGGCGGGGCCAGCACACCCGCATGGCCGGCGCGGCGTGCCGCCTCAGGATCGGTGTGCAGCGGCGATGATGCGCCGGTGGCGCGCGCGAACTCGGCGACCTTCGCGGCCGAGACCGTGTGCACGGGCCCGGCCGGGTAGGTGCGCCCGGCGAAGGCGGGGTCGGGGGTGAGGGGCATGGCGTCTCCCGAGGTCTGGTCGGCCGGGGCCGACGGGTACGAACCCCACGATCATCTCACCGCAGGACCGGTGGGGTGAGCAGGTGGCGTGGCTCCGCCCCGGTCCAGGGACCCAGCGGGGTCCGCGAACGACGAAGGCCACCCGGGATGATCCCGGGTGGCCTTCGCGAAAGCGTGCTGCGCCCGCTCAGCGGGTCTCGCGGTGCGCCGTCTGCTTGCCGCAGGTCGGGCAGAACTTCGAGAGTTCGAGCCGATCCGGGGTGTTACGGCGGTTCTTCTTGGTGATGTAGTTGCGCGCCTTGCAATCAACACAAGCCATGGTGATCTTGGGACGCACGTCAGAGCTCTTGCTCGCCACGGTTCGCCTCTTTCGTCCGGGTGGCGCGCCCAGCGGCACACCTCGTGGGTCCCCGTGCTCGGGGATGTGGATTCAGCACTCCGGCGGGAACCGGTGTGGTACCGAGGGCGGGGATCGAACCCGCGACCTCACGATTATGAGTCGTGCGCTCTAACCGTCTGAGCTACCCCGGCGTGACCGATGAAGCGGCCCGATCTCGAATGAGACCGGGCCGCCGCATCCATCAGAGCCCTGAAAGGGAATCGAACCCTTGACCTTCTCCTTACCATGGAGACGCTCTGCCGACTGAGCTATCAGGGCAACCCGGTGAACTTTACCCATCTCCTCGCCCGGAGGCAATTCGGAGGCTGGTCCCGGTGCTTCGGATCACATGGATCCTCCGCCGTGGCAGATGAGGGATTCGAACCCACGTAGGCAATGCCAGCTGATTTACAGTCAGCTCCCTTTGGCCGCTCGGGTAATCTGCCGTGACCGCTGCCGTTGTCCACACGACCTGGATCGCGTGGCCGCCGGAAGCGGACCTGGACCAGCATACCGGCGCCGCGTCGCCGATGCGAACCGGGAGCGGCCCCTCGGCGCATGAAGAGCGTCACAGCTGTTCCCGGTGCTCGTGGACAATGAGGTGGCGGCCCATCCGGGCGGCCGCACGAAGGAAGGACCCACCGTGGCAGATTCATCGTTCGACATCGTCAGCAAGCTCGATCGTCAGGAGATCGACAACGCTGTCAATCAGGCAGTGAAGGAGGTCGGTCAGCGCTACGACTTCCGGGGCACCGGAGCTTCGATCACCCTCAGCGGGGATGAGATCGTCATGACCGCCAATGCGGAGGAGCGGGTGCTCGCCGTCCTCGACGTGCTGCAGTCCAAGCTCATCCGCCGGGGCATCTCGCTCAAGTCCCTGGACGTGGGTGAGCCCAAGCAGTCCGGCAAGGAGATGCGCCTGGCGGCGGCGCTCAAGGAGGGCATCAGCACCGAGGACGCCAAGAAGATCGCGAAGCTGATCCGTGATGAGGGACCCAAGGCGGTCAAGGCCCGGATCGAGGGGGACGAGCTGCGGGTCTCCTCCAAGAGCCGTGACGACCTGCAGTCCGTCATCGCCCTGCTGAAGGGCAAGGACCTGGACGTCGCGCTCCAGTTCATCAACTACCGCTGACACCGGGCCGGGGTGGCTGTGGTGGCGCTCCCGGCGCACCCGCCCACAACGGCGCCACCCACGAGGAACCCCGCCCGCACGACGCCGAGCACACACAAGGCCCCGCACCCGAAACGGGTGCGGGGCCTTCCGCGAGACGAACGTTGAACCGAGCACTCAGCCCTGGTTCGACGTGGTGTCCTGCTCCTCCGCGTGCTGGTTGAGGGCCTTGCCCTTCTCCTCCAGCGCATTGACCAGGTTCGCCAGCCCCCACCGACGAACGAACCCCAATCCTCACGGTACGAGTCGTAGTCCGTACCGACCCACTCCACAGAGTTCACGACGCTGCTCATATCGCCGACGATCTCCATGATCTGCTGACCCGCATCGGACACCGCCTGCGCGACCTCGCGACCCTCTTCCGGATTCATACCCTTGAAAGCCATGACCTACCCCTCTCGCCCCGACCCGGGGCTACAGAACTACAAAAGAAAAGAAACTTGAACCCAGACGATCAGGACGACGCTTCGCGCTGCTTCGCCGCGTTCGTCTTCCCACGCTCCGAGAACTCATCACAGCTCTGCTTCACCCGCTGAGCGAGATCCTGCAGCGTCCCGGTGAACTCACCGACGAAACGATCCCGGTCCTCACCCGTCCAGTCGAAGCCCTCGACCCTGCTCGCCACCTGCTGAAAAGCCTGCAAGGCATCATCGCCGGCCTGCTGGATCTGCTGGCTCATCTGATCGACGGCCTCAGGGTTCATACCCTTCTTCATGGTGTCCTCCATGTCGTAGTGAAAACTAGCCCTACCCACCGGAGAGGACCTCCGCGGCCTCACACCGCCTCCTCGACCCTGTCCCCCAGGTGATGACACCACCCTAGAACCCCCACCCCCACTTGGCGATGGGGACAACTCCCCATGCTCCTCCCCATTCCCTCTATCAGTCATCACACCAGGTCATAAAGGATTGGAGAGCGATCGGGGGAGTGTTCCGGCTGTGGATGATCACGCGTCGCCGGCTGCACCGGCATGGCTGTGGTGACGCTCCCGGCGCACCCGCCCACAACGGCGCCACCCACGAGGAACCCCGCCCGCACGACGCCGAGCACACACAAGGCCCCGCACCCGAAACGGGTGCGGGGCCTTCCGCGAGACGAACGTTGAACCGAGCACTCAGCCCTGGTTCGACGTGGTGTCCTGCTCCTCCGCGTGCTGGTTGAGGGCCTTGCCCTTCTCCTCCAGCGCATTGACCAGGTTCGCCAGCCCCCCACCGACGAACGAACCCCAATCCTCACGGTACGAGTCGTAGTCCGTACCGACCCACTCCACAGAGTTCACGACGCTGCTCATATCGCCGACGATCTCCATGATCTGCTGACCCGCATCGGACACCGCCTGCGCGACCTCGCGACCCTCTTCCGGATTCATACCCTTGAAAGCCATGACCTACCCCTCTCGCCCCGACCCGGGGCTACAGAACTACAAAAGAAAAGAAACTTGAACCCAGACGATCAGGACGACGCTTCGCGCTGCTTCGCCGCGTTCGTCTTCCCACGCTCCGAGAACTCATCACAGCTCTGCTTCACCCGCTGAGCGAGATCCTGCAGCGTCCCGGTGAACTCACCGACGAAACGATCCCGGTCCTCACCCGTCCAGTCGAAGCCCTCGACCCTGCTCGCCACCTGCTGAAAAGCCTGCAAGGCATCATCGCCGGCCTGCTGGATCTGCTGGCTCATCTGATCGACGGCCTCAGGGTTCATACCCTTCTTCATGGTGTCCTCCATGTCGTAGTGAAGACTAGCCCTACCCACCGGAGAGGACCTCCGCGGCCTCACACCGCCTCCTCGACCCTGTCCCCCAGGTGATGACACCACCCTAGAACCCCCACCCCCACTTGGCGATGGGGACAACTCCCCGTCCAGGACTCCCCATCGTGCTCCGTCCGGGGGCACCGGTCAGGTCGCAGCTGCCTCGACATGGCGACGGCCCCGGCTCCCTTCACGGGGGCCGGGGCCGGGACGGACGGGGCGTGCTCAGTCCACCGTCACGCGGAGCGAATCCTGGATGGTGCGCACGGTCTCGATCTCATCATCGGCGCTCTCGGCGCCGCAGCTGCCCACGACCTCCAGGACGTCCGTGGCCACCCCGCCGCGGTCGATGACCGCATAGCGCGCCGCCTGGACCACGGTCGGCCGCCCGGGCTGCGTGTATCCGTACTCGCTGGCGATCCAGGTGGAGCCGGCGACCTCGATCTCTCCTGTGCCGAGCTCTTCGAGCTCCGGCAGCGCCGCCTTGCGCTGGTCGAGGCCGGCCCGGGCCGACTCGAGGGTGAATTCCGGACCGAACCGCTGCACCGTCACCACGACATTCGCCCGGAAGCTCCCCTCCACCCGAGGCTGCGCGACGGCGACCTGGACACCGGGGACGGTCAGCGTCTCCCAGTCCTCCGGCACCTCGATCGCGATGCGGGGCGGTCCGGGGAAATCCGCGCTCGGGTATTCGATGCTCTTTGCCATGGATATGCTCCGTTCGTCCCACCACTGACGCCGGTCAACATATCAGGCATGTCCCAGGCATGACGAAGGCTCGAGCAGAGCACCCGCTCGAGCCCCGCCGCTTGTCGATCGCGCGCTCCGGAGATCTTCTCGTCACTGGGACGAGGCGGTCTCCTGCTCGGAGGCGTTCCGCTCGGCCGACTCCCCCAGCTCGTTGACCGAGTTCATGATCTGCTGCAGCGCCGGCACCATCTCGCTCTGCCACTGGCCGCGGAAACGATCCGCATCAGGACCGGTCCAGTCGACCTCAGCGAGGCCGCCGGTCAGCTCCTGCTCGATCCTGGTGATCTCCTCGGCTGCGTCACGCAGCTGGGCCGACATCCGCCGGACCTCTTCGACGTTCATACCCTTCGTGGCGTTCACTGTTCGGGTTCCCCTTCCTGATGGCTCCCGCCCGCGCCCCGTTGCGGTGCACCGGCGTGATGTCATGGTCGACAGGATTCACTGTAGAGCGATCCGCGGGCCCGGACCATGGGGAGGAGTCCCCATGGGGATGCAGACCCTCCCGCGGGTCCTGCGACGCACGCGCTGCGGCGCCGTCTCCGTCGCCTCGCAGCCCGTCCGGGGCTCACTCAGCCGGTCGTCACCTGCGCGACCTGCAGTTTCAGTGCGCGGCCGCTGTGGACGAGGAATCCGCGCCCGGGCGGGAAGTCCGCTCGACGGATCCTCCCCAGCCCGGTGCCGAGCAAGGAGTCGCCGTCCATGTCGCTCGGCTGCAGCAGGAGGCCCCGCCGGCCCGCTTTGAAGGGCTGGGCGAGCACGTAGGCCTGCGACCAGGAGGCCGATTCGTTCTCTCCGACCACGAACTGGCCCTCACGGGTGCTCGCCCGGATCAGCTTGTCCAGATCGCTCTCGACCCCGCTGCCGGTGAAGTCCGCGACACCGTCGATGAACAGGGCGAGCCTGCCCTCCCCCACGGAGCCGGACTCGATGGTCTGGCGCAGCTGGCCCGCGAGCTCACGGACCGTATCCGGGTCCGAGGCCTCCACGTCCCAGATCGGCAGCCCTGTCAGGGGTGTGCGGCGCGAGGAGAAGCGGACCAGGCGCATCGGTTCATCCATCGCCTTCAGCGCGGTGGCGATGGTCAGCATCGCGGTGGTGCGTCCCGAGCCCATCGGGCCCGTGACCATGAAGGCGCCCCGCGGCTCGAAGGTGAGCTCGGCCAGAGTCTCGTCGGCCAGCCCCAGCACCGGCATGCCGCCGACCGTCGGGCGCAGAGAGGTGAACTCAACGCGCTCGGGAAGTCGCTTGATCTCCGGCGCCTCGGGCATCCCGGCCCGGCGCATCGCCTTGGCGAGCTTGGAGACCTCGCGGGACTGGATGGCCACGTTGGCGTCACCTCCGTGCACGGCGACCTGCACCTCATGGCCGTCCTGGATGGAACGCCCGGGGGGTGAGGTGCCATCCAGCACGTCCTTGGGTTCGCCGAAGGCGACGTAGTCTTCGTCGCTCGCCATCCGGTGGATCAGACGGCGCTGGATCGAGGACCCCAGCGAGGTCGGGATCGCGTTGGGGCGGTCGCCGGTGACGACGACATGCACACCCACCTGGCGTCCGTCGGTCGCGATCTGGACGAAGGTGGTGAACCATTTCGAGAGGTTCGAGTAGTCATAGGCCTCGCGGAACGCCGCCATGCCGTCGACCAGCAGCAGGATGCGCGGGGTGTCCGGCTTCCCCGCCAGCTCGCGGTACTCGGCCACCGACCCGGCGCGGAGCTTCGCGAACTCCTTCGCCCGCTCGTCGATCAGCTGGCGCAGGGTCCGCAGGAGGCGGATCACCCGCTCCTCGTCGTCACCCGGGACGATCGTGCCCACGTGCGGGAGCTCCTCGAGCATCGTCAGCCCGGAGGCCCCGAAGTCGAGGCCGTAGACATGGACGGGTCCGCCGCGGACGGTGGAGGCGGCCGAGATCGCGAGGGTGCGCAGCGTGGTGGATTTGCCCGAGCCGCCGGTGCCGTAGATGGCCATGTTGCCGTCCCGGTCCGGGAAGTACGAGGTCGTGGGCTGTGCCTGGTCCTCGGGGACATCCACCACGCCCAGCAGCAGCTCCTCGTCGGTGCGTCGGCTGGGCAGCCGCGAGAGGTCGTAGGCATCGGCCAGTTCCGACAGCCACGGCTTGCGCGGTGCGGGCACGCCGGCGTTCTCCGCCGCGGCCACCACCGTCGCGACGACCCGGGAGATGTCATTGGGGCCGGGGTCCTCGATCTCCTTGGCGGGCGGGGCCGGGATGTCCCACTGCTCCCCGGTGCCGAAGTCCTTCTCGACGATGTCGATCCGGGCCCGTTCGGGCTCATCGGTGGTCCATCCGCCGGCGTACCCGGACTGGAAGGTCGCGATCCGTCCGGGCCCGGTCTTGGCCGCGCCGCGGCCCGGGATGCCGGGGTCGAAGTGCGCGGCCAGCTTGTCCCCCAGGATGTCCTTGGAATCCGCCTCGTCGGCCATGCGCAGCGCGATGCGGAGGTTCGTGTTGGCGCGCAGGTTGTCCTTGATGACGCCCGCGGGCCGCTGGGTGGCGAGGATCAGGTGCAGGCCCAGGGAGCGGCCTCGGGCGGCGACGTCCACGACACCGTCGACGAACTCCGGGATCTCCTTGGCCAGCGCCGCGAACTCGTCGACGATGATGATCAGGCTGGGAGGGGCCTCGGGGTCACCGGTGCGCTCCAGCGAGACCAGGTCCTTCGCCTTCTTCCGGTTCAGCAGGTGCTCGCGGTAGTGCAGCTCGGCCCGCAGCGAGGTCAGTGCGCGCCGCACCAGGTGCTGGGAGAGATCGGTGACCAGGCCGACGGTGTGCGGCAGTGCGACGGCGTCGGCGAAGGCGGCGCCGCCCTTGTAGTCCACGAACAGGAATGTCACGCGGTCCGGGCTGTGCGCCGTGGCCATGCCCAGCACCCAGGCCTGGAGGAACTCCGACTTGCCGGCACCGGTGGTACCGCCCACCAGCGCGTGGGGACCGTTGGTGCGCAGATCGAGGTGGAAGGCATCCTGGCCGTTGTGGCCGACCAGCCCGCGCAGGTTCGCGTCATGCTTGCGCCGCTGCGGCTCCGAGCCGTCCCGCGGGGTGAGGGAGCTGTTCTCCTTCCACCGCTCGATGATGTGGTTCGGATCCTCGGCCATCGCCATGCCGCCGAGCTTGAGATAGGAGATCGAACGGGGCAGGTCGGAGTCGTCGTCGATCGGGACGCCGGCGTCGACCACGGGGGCCAGATGGCGGGCCACGCCGGAAGCGACCTCGACCGACACGGTCTCGACCGTGACCGGGTAGAAGCGCTCCCCCACGCGCACATGCCCGGCGCTCGCCCCCTCCACGGACTCCTCGACGGAGACGTACGTGCGGCAGGCGGCCGGCAGCGCCGCGACATTGGAGGCGGACCAGATCACATGGATCCCGACGTCCGGTCCGCGCTCGGCGAGGCGCACCAGCCGGGCGCGGTCCACCGGGGCGTCGTCCTCGATGATGACCACGAGGCTGGGGGTGATCGGCTCCGGGGGGATCTCCGGCTCCGCCTCGATCTGGACGGTCATCGGGGTGCGCAGGCTCGCCGGGGCATCCCCTGCACGCTGCTCGATGAGCTCCTCGATGCGCGAGAGCAGGGAGGTGCCTCGACCAGGGGTGTCGGCGAGGTGGTCCCCGGGCAGCGGCGAATGCGCGCTCGAGGTGTGCGGGAGCCATTTCAGCCACTGCCACATCTCACGGCTGGAGCGTGAGGTAATCGCCGCGATCGCCACCTCTGCCGGGGAGTGGAGGGCGAAGATCTGGGTGACGATGCCGCGCGCCACCCCGTCGGCCTCCTCCCCTCCGCCGGCCACCCCGATGTTGCCGGCGTACCGGAGCTCCGCCGCCACCGGCACCCCGGCGATCAGCTTGTACTCCTCGTTCATGTCGTCGAGCATGTCGTAGTACTTGGGGATCGCATCGTTCTCCCCCGGCATCTCGATGCCCACCCGCGATTCGGCGATGCCCAGGCCCAGCCGCACCGCGCCGAAGGCATTGTGCTCGGGGCGGTGGGTCCACAGCAGCCGGCCCAGCCGGAATGCGGCGTCCACGGTGTCCGCCGCCGACGGGGTCTCGACCAGGCGCACCGCGCGTTCGAGGTCCTGCGCCGCGGTGACCCGTCGTTTGAGGGAGGCCAGGCCCTCGTCGAAGTTCTCGATCTGCCGCTCGAGCATCTTCTTCTGCTGGAACTTGCGGTTCAGGTACCCGGCCGTGGCCATCATCGGCATCATGAACACGAACATGAGCGAGTACGGGCTGCGTGTCATCGAGAACATGAGACCGCCCATGAGGATGGGCGCGAACATCATGAAGATCGGGAAGAACTGCGGCTGTGGCTCCTTGGGCGGGGTGGGCGCCTTCAGGGGCCGGTAGGGGAAGCGTGGCACCACGCGCGGGGAGCGGTTGAACTCCACCACCGGCGAGCTGGGCGCGGTGCCCCCGAGCCGGTGCAGCGCGATCACCGAGAACGTGGTCTGACCGATCAGCACCGTGTCCGCCGGGCCGATCACCGCACGCTGCACCTGCTCGCCGCCGAGCACGACACCGTTGGAGGAGTGCAGGTCCACGATCTCGATCGAGTCGCCGACGTTGATGCGGGCGTGCCGTTTGGAGAGCATGGGGTCGGCGATCCGGATGTCCAGATCGCCCTCCCGGCCGACGACGCTCGAACCGGAGGGCAGGGGGAACTCCCTGCCCGCCTCGGGGCCGGAGAGCACCCGGAGCAGGGCGACCGCCGCGCCGCGGGACTCCGAACGCGTGGCGTACTCGGTCGAGGACCGGGCGATGGAGACGATGCTGCCGGAGCGCAGCCCGGCCTGGATCAGGTCGATCTCTCGGTCCAGCGAGCGCACGCCCTTCGCGCCCGGGCCTGCGCCGGGATCCTGGACCTGGAGGGTGAGCCCCTCCGGCGCCTCGCCGTCCGCGCGCAGCGGATCGGCCACGTACAGCGCGTTCGCGACGTCCGCGACCGTCGCCGTGGCATCGGCGGTGACCTCCAGATCGGTCAGCCGATCCTCGGGCCTGCGCAGCGTGAGCTTGATGCGCATCGATGCTCCTCCCCCTGGTGGGCCCCTCGCCCGCCTGCTGGGGCGCCCCGCCGGGGCGGCCCGTTCCGTCAGTGTTCGTCAGCGGTCGTCAGTGTTCGTCAGCGGTCGTCGGTGGTCGTCGGCGCCGGGGTGCCGGTCGCGAGAGGGCCGAGAGGTCAGTCCTCGTCCGGCTCCTCCGACTGCTCCAGCAGCGGGAGGTCCTCGCTGGTGACCAGGCGCGAGAAGACCACATGCTCGACCAGGCGTGCCCGGCGGTTGCTGGCGAGCTTGCCCGGGCCGCCCCGCAGTCCGCGCACCCCGAGCCGGTCGAGCTTGTCGCAGACATTGTCCAGCTTCCGATTGAACTTCGTCAGCTGCCAGCCCAGCCGCTGCGAGGCCTGGGCCGAGGTCGGCACCGAGCTCATCCCCGACCCTTCCCGCACCAGCATCGGCTCGGCGAGCGCGAGGATCAGGAGTTTCTGGCTCGGGGTCAGCTGGACCGACCCCATGGTGGTCTCCCCCACCGGGTCGTCCGGACCCGCGATGCGGGCGAACTCCGGGGAGTCGGCGTGCACCGCGAGGTCATAGGTGGTGGGGCCGGCGGTGAACACCACCTTGGTCACGTCGAAGACCAGAGGGATCCGTGCACCCGGCGCAAGCCACGCCTGCATCGATCCGGAGCCGTCGGTGATCGTGGCGGACAGCCGAGACCCGATGTTGACCAGCCACCACATCGACTCGACCTGGACGATCGTGAGGAATCGCCGGTGGAGGAACGGATTGTCCTCATCGACGATGAGATCGGCCTCCCGGCCTATGGTCAGCTCCTCATCGTCCTCGACGCGCCACCACTCCCCGCAGAACTCGACCGAAATCGTCGACGCCATCCTCAGTCGTCCCCTCTGTTGTCATTCTCGCCGCTCATGGATGCACCGTACCTGTCAGTCCGTGGACAGACATTCCTCCACCGGTGCGCTGGCGAGGCCGCTGGGATTGACCGTCCGCACCTCGATGCACGGATCCGGCAGCTGCGGTGGAATCGGCAGCGTGATCGAGTTGCGTCCATAGGCCTCCCGCCAGACGCCGTACTCGTCGGCGTAGCCCTCCGGCATGTCCTTCCACCGGATCTGGTAGTAGTCATCCTGCGTGACGCTGTCCGGCGGCTCCCAGGCGACCCTCACCATCCCGGGATCCGTCCCCTCACCTTCGGTGATGAGCTGGAGATCGATGCTCGTGGGCTCCCCGGGAGCCTTCGGCTTCTGCGTGGCGACGTTGATCTGCGTGGTCTCGATCGGATCCGGCTCCGGGACCAGGAAGTGACGCACACCGAGGCTCGTGCCGACGCCGAGCACCACGACGAACACCGCAGCCAGGAGGACGAACGGCCAGGCCGGGGTCGACGGCTTCTGGGCACGCTGCCACTCGCCGCCGGCCGGGCCCGGGTCGGGCGGAGCCGTCGAGGGTGAGCCGAGGGCACTGCTGGCCGGGCGCAGCATGGTCGATTCCACCGCGCCGGCACCCACGGCGGCACCATCGACCCCTCCGGGGTGCGGAGCCCGGCCCGGACCGGCGGGCGAGCCCAGCGCGGGAGCGACCCCCGCATAGGGGTCCAGCCGTCGCTTGGTGCCGGGACCGGTGGTGCCCGCGGAGTCCGGATCGACGGTGGCGACCTTCCGGATCCGCGTATGCATGTCGAGCTCGTCGTCCTCAGCGCTGTGCGCGGTCCCGGAGGCCCGGTCATCGAGCACGTCCATCTGCGTCACGGGCAGGGAGAGCGAGAGCTCCACCTGCTGCAGGCTCCGGCCGAACGCCAGCGCGGTGTCGTATCGGCCGATCGGCTCCTTCGCCATGGCGATCGAGAGCAGCCGGTTCAGCTCCGCGGGCACATCGGGCCGCTCCAGCGGGTGCAGCGGTTCGCTCGAGATGCGATGGATGAGGTCGGACGCGGTGTTGCGCTGTCCTCGCCGCTCGAAGGGGGTCTGGCCCGCCAGGAGCGAGTAGACGGTGGCGGCCAGCGAGAACACATCGGAGCGCACGTCGGAGCGGGGCGGGTCGGCGAAGAACTCCGGCGGCGACCAGGGGATCGACATCCCCTGGGAGTCCTCGATGTCATCGCCCTGCCCGGTGGCGATGGAGATGCCGAAGTCGGTCAGCGCGGGCCGGTTGTAGTCCGTGACCAGGATGTTCGCCGGTTTGATGTCGCGGTGGAGGATCCCGGCGCGGTGGGCGGTCTCGACAGCACCTGCGATCTGCACGCCCACTCGCAGCGCCTCGGCGACCGTGATCCTCTCCTTGCGGAAGCGGAGCCCGTAGTTCGGTCGCGGGCAGTACTCCATGACGATGTAGGGGCGGTGGTCGTCGGAGACCTCGGCCTGGTGGATCGTCACGATCGACGGGTGGGTCGACATCTGGGCCATGACATTGGCTTCGGCGTCGAAGAGACGGCGCACCGACTCGTCGAGCACGTTGGACAGCAGCACCTTGATCGCCACGCGCCGCTGCGGGCGGAACTGGCGGTACAGGAACACGTCGGCGAAGCCGCCGGAGCCCAGCAGCTGCTCGTACTCGTAGCCGGGCAGCCGGGGAGGGCGGGACGGGGGTCTCGAGCTCATACCCGCTCCCCGAACTCCAGCAGGATGCCATCGCCGAGGTCCAGGTGGTCCCCGTCGTAGAGGACCACACCCTCACGCGGTCGCAGTCGGACCGGCTCGAACCCCTCTCGGTGCAGCGTGGTGCCGTTGGTGGTCCCGAGGTCGAGCGCCACCACATGCCAGCCCTCCAGTCGCAGCTCGAGGTGCGAGCGGGAGATGTCCTGCTGCGGGCTGGGCACCGTGACCAGCTGGGGCACGTCGTTCCCGCTGACCCGGGAGGCCCGCGGCCGACGGCCGACGATCGCCGTGCGGTCCAGCACGAAACGATCGCCCCCGGAGATCTGCACCACTCCCAGCGGCGGGCGGGTGACGGTTCGTGGCAGCCCCTGCAGGGGTGCGCCGCAGAAGCGGCAGGCCGCCCGCTCGGACGAGTCCGGATGGCCGTTCACGCAGACGAGGCCGGGCAGCGACACCGCGTTGCCGGTGCTGTGGCCGGCTCCGCCGGCCGCCGCGGCCGGGGCCTGCCGGGGTCGTGGTGCCGCGTTCTGCGGTGCGGGTGAGCCCTGCTGCGGTGGCGTCCCCTGCTGCCGCGGCATGTGCTGCGGCGGCACGGCCGCGTGCTGCGGCGGGCGGGGCGGATTCGGGGAGCCGGTCCAGCCGGGCGCCGGAGCGTTCCGGTCGGGAGCCCCACCTGGTGCGTGCTGCCCGGAGCCGCCGCTGTGGCCAGGGGCGGGCTGAGGCCCGCGGAAGCCCAGGTGATGACCTGCGGCACCCGGGTTCACCGGCCCCTGGGGGTAGCGCGATGGCTGGCCCGGGCGGGGCTGGTCACCGATCTGTTGGCCGGCGGCCCCGGTGTTCATGGTGCCGCTGCGGGGCGGATAGGATCCGGCCTGCTCGTACGGTGCCGGCGGCTGCATCGGCATCGGTGGCGGGGTCGGGGCGGGACGGGAACCGGTGTTCGGGGCGGGCGGGCGCTCTGCCATGTGGACCTGCGGGTACGCCGGCTCCGGTGCCGGTCGCGCGGAGGCTCGTCGCGCCGCGGTCTGGGCGATCTCCGGGGCGGTGCGGCCCACGCCGGGCACCCAGTCGATGAATTCGCTCGGTGCGGAGGTCGGGGCCGGCTCCGGCTCCGGCACGGCCGTGGTGTCGGGCTCAGGGTTCGAGCTCATGGGCGAGGGCGAGGTGGCGGTCGCCGTGCCGGCGGCCGCGGTCTCCGGTTCAGCCTGCGTGCTCTCGGAGGCTTCGTCCCCCTCCTCGCCCCGGCGGACCGCTGCGTCCTCGATGCGACGGAACACGGTCTTGCCGAAGAGATCGTCGTACGCGCCGGAGTTCTCCAGGTCGCCCGCTGTCGAGGCCGTTGCAGTGCCGCGAGCGTCCGGGGCGCGACGCCGTGCGGGAGCGGGCTCACGCTCTGGTCCGTCCGGGTCATCGATCGGCTCGATCCTCGTCACCGGCGAGCTCAGTTCGTCCCCCGCCGTCATGTGTGGGACGTTGTCGTCCCGCAGTGGCTCCGGGGTCGGGTTCGAGGACGGGGGCGCCGGCAGCGGTGCAGTCCGGGGCGACGCCGCGGCCGTTGCCGGAGCGACCTCAGGCGAGGGAGAGGCGGCAGGGGGCTCGGCCGGGCTGGCTGTCGCCGGGTCGGGATGCGCTGTGGCAGCCTCCGCGGCGGAACTCGCTCCCGTGGGCCTGCTGCGGTCCTTGCGGTCGAAGAGCGAGGAGCTCACGAGGCGGCGTTTGCGGACCGTCGGCGACTGGCCGGCCTCGGTGGCGCCCGGCGCGACGGCAGCGGCAGAGGCCTCCGTCAGCGCGGCGCCGGGGCTCGGGGTCGTCGCCGGCGCAGGTGCCGGTGAGGCGGGAGTCGCCGGTGGTGCCGGCTGCGGGGACGGCGCGGGCGCTGCCCCCGGGGTCGTCGCGGGCTGCGCGGCGGCGGGCGCGGCGGTGGCGGGCGGCGCCGTCACCGCGGTCTCCGGCGGTGCCGGGGCCTCAACTCTCGATGGCGGGGCACCGCCGCCGAAGAGGCCGTCGAACATGTTGGGCGCCGAGGCCTCGGACACAGGGGCTGCGTCGGTGGCGGAGGGTGCGCTCGATCCGGTGCCGCCACGGGAGACTGCCGGGGACGCGCCACCCGGTGTCGTCGTGCCGGCGGCGGGCCTGGAGACCTCCGGTGCTCTGACGGGCTTCGGGGCGGGGCGCTCGGCGCGGCGCTTCTTCACCTCGGGATCTTCGATCGAGCGCCCGTCCTGCTCCACCTGTTCGGCGAGAGCGGCGCGCTCGCCCTCCTCCAGATCCGCGGGATCCATCGTCACGTGCACGAATCCGCGGATCGGGACGATCCCGGCCTCCAGTCGCGGCGCTCCGAGCCCGTCCTCGAGCGGAAGGTCTCCGAAGGCCGTCCGGCGGACGCCGTCGAGGGTGCGCACCACGAACGGATCGTCCTCGGTGCCCGCGATCTGCTGAGCCCCTTCAGCGGTGTACACCGCGATCGGGGTCGTCCCCTTCACCCCGAAGACGCCGTGGTCGCCGTCGTGGAATCCGAACAGGAGCGCCGTCAGCTTGTCGGCGCTCTCGAGCTCGCCCGCCTCCACCAGTCTGTCAAGGAACTCCTCCGGGGCGGGCTTCTCCCCCAGCACGGTCCAGGCCGCTTCGATCACCTGCTTGCGCAGGCCCGGGACGAGCACCACCCAGGCGTTCTCCCGCAGCACCAGTGTGGCCGGGCCCTGCTTGGTCCAGGTCCCCGCACCGAGCAGGGGCGTGCCCTCGCCCTCCGTCTCCTCGCTCATCGTCCGGTGCCGCCCTCGGTGACAGCGCGCGGGAGCGTGTCCTCATCGACCTCGAGTTCGACGCTGTCGGGGGAAACCGTCTCATTGCCCGCGGTGTCCTCCGAGGCCAGGGACTGGCCCACCACCTCGACGGCTTCGACCACGACGACGCTGACATTGTCGTGCCCGCCGGCGTCGAGCGCACGGCTGACCAGGTCGCCGCATACGGTGCGCACATCCGCGGGACTGCGCAGCATCCGTTCGATGCCGGTGTCATCCACCTCCCCGGTCAGTCCGTCGGAGCAGATGAGCATCCGGTCACCCGTCTCGGCGGGGATCAGCCAGTAGTCGGGATCGGATTCGGGCCCGGCACCCAGGGCGCGGGTGACCATGTGCCGATACGGATGCACCTTCGCCTGCTCAGCGGAGATCTCTCCGCGGTCCATCAGCTCCTGGACCACCGAGTGGTCGACGCTGACCTGTTCGAAGATCTCCCCGGAGAGGCGGTAGACGCGAGAATCGCCGAGGTTGAGCACCACCCAGTAGCCGACCCCGTCCAGGACCATCGTGGCGGCTGCCGCGACCGTGGTCCCGGCGCCGAGCGTCGATTCGCCGCTGAGCTCCCCGATGCGCACCGCAGCGGAGAGGAGGGCTTCCCCCAGCTGCTCGACGGTGACGTTCTCCTGCAGCGTGAGCTTCTCGAACTCCTCGACGACGATGGCGCTGGCCACTTCTCCGGCATTGTGGCCGCCCATCCCGTCGGCGACCAGGAAGATCGGCGGGGCATCGAGGATGCTGTCCTCGTTGGTGGCCCGCACGTGGCCGACATGGGTGGCAGCGGCGGAGACGACCCGGATCGTGCCGTGCAGATCCGGGTCCGACAGTGAGCGGTCGATCACTGCATCCTCTCCACGCTGACTGTCCGATCTCCCAGCGTCACCAGCGCCCCCGTGGGCAGAACCGTCGGGGAGTTCGGCACCAGGTTCTCCCGGGAACCGTCCTCGCGCAGGATGCTCGAACCGTTGGTCGACCCGAGATCGGTCACGATCACGTCGTCCCCGGCACCGTCGAGGTGCAGGTGCGTCTTGGAGACCGAGCGGGTGTCGTCCTTCATCACGAACAGCACCTCGTCACCCGGTGCCGCCGGGTTGCGCCCGATGACGACCGCCTTCTCGACGATCCGCCCATCGCCATGATCGGTGGTCAGGCGAAGCTTCTTGATCTCCGGCAGCTGGACTGCGGAGATGCGGGTCTGCTCGAGGTCCCCCAGCGGATCATCCGCCGCGGTGAGCCGGGTCTGCTCGTCCACACCATGTTCGGCGGCATCCCAGGCGTCAACGGTGAGATCGTTCGGCGGGTTCTCGGTTCCCTGGCCGTACGAGGCGGGAGCGGCCTGCATCGACTCCGCCGGGGACGGTGGCGGGGCCCACCCCTGACCGGCACTGCTCTGCGGAACCTCCGGGGCGGACTGCGGCTGGCCCCAGGGCTGCTGCCGGGGTGCGGCGGGCGGGGCATCATCCACCGGGGACCCCCACGACGCAGCTGTGGCGTCGGCGCCGGGCTGGCCCCAGGACTGCTGCTGCGGCGCAAGATCGTACTGACCATCCCATGCGGGCTGCTGCGTCGCCTCGGGAGCGGGCTGCGGCTGGCCCCA